>DATMPW010000074.1:0-13131 GCA_035566915.1 Steroidobacteraceae bacterium | reverse complement strand
GTTTCGTCAGTAAAAACAATCACTCGCGCGAGTGGCACCCCGGGGGGGTGTTCCCCTACAATACCGCGCCCGCTGCCGGACTCGAGGCCCGGCCGGCCGGGTGAGACCCTTTTTCAGTCTACATAAGGACCAACCGCTAATGAGCACCGTCGAGCAGCAGGTCAAGGCCATCGTTGCCGAACAGCTGGGCGTCAAACAGGAACAGGTCACGGACGATGCGTCGTTCGTGGACGATCTTGGGGCTGATTCGCTTGACACGGTCGAGCTCGTCATGGCTTTGGAAGAGGAATTCGAGATCGAGATCCCCGACGAGGACGCCGAGAAGATCACCACCGTCCACCAGGCTATCGACTACATCAACGAGCGTCGCAGCAAGTCCTGACTCCACTCAGGTCACTGCAGGAAGCGCGTGAGCAAGCGGCGGGTCGTCTTAACGGGTCTTGGAGTGGTGTCCCCGGTCGGGAGCACCGTCCAATCGGCATGGGGTGCCATCCTGCGGGGCGAGAGCGGCATCGGACCGGTGACACGCTTCGATGTCTCCGCCTTCCCGGCCCGCTTCGGCGGGTCGGTGCGCGAGTTCGACGTCGCACAGTACATCCCGCCGAAGGAAGCGCGCCGCATGGACGAGTTCATGCATTACGGCGTCGCTGCCGGCATCCAGGCAGTCACTGACAGCGGCATCGACTTCTCCAGAACTGATCCTACCCGCGCGGGTGCCGTGTGCGGCTCGGGCATCGGCGGACTATGGACGATCGAGGAGGACTTCGAGGCGTACCTGAAGGCGATGACTCCGCGCAAGATCTCCCCATTTTTCGTCCCGGCGACCATCATCAACATGATCGCCGGGCATCTCTCGATCCGCTATGGACTGAAGGGTCCGAACCTCGGCGTGGTCACCGCCTGCACAACCTCGACGCATGCCATCGGGCTCGGCATGCGCCTGATTCAGTACGGAGACGCGGATGTCATCATCGCCGGAGGCGGCGAGATGGCCACTACGCGCTGCGGCCTCGGCAGCTTTGGCCAGGCGAAGGCGCTCTCGACCCGCAACGACTCACCGCAGGAAGCGAGCCGGCCCTGGGACAAGGAGCGCGATGGCTTCGTGCTGAGTGACGGCGGCGGCGCGGTGCTGCTGGAAGACCTCGAGCACGCACGCGCCCGCGGCGCGCGCATCTACGCGGAGCTGGTCGGTTTCGGCATGAGTGGCGACGCGCATCACATCACCGCGCCGCCCGAAGACGGCGAGGGCGCGCGCACTGCCATGATCAACGCGCTGCGCGATGCCGCGCTCAACGCGGCTGATGTGCAGTACATCAACGCGCATGCGACCTCGACGCCGCTCGGCGATACGGCGGAGACGGTGGCGATCAAACGGGCCTTCGGCGAGCAGGCCTACCGGATCGCGGTGAGCTCCACCAAATCCATGACCGGACACCTCCTCGGCGCCGCCGGTGTGGTGGAGGCGATTTTCTCGGTGCTCGCGATCCGCGACAAAGTCGCGCCGCCGACCATCAACTACCGCACGCCCGATCCCGAGTGCGACCTGGACTACGTGCCGAACACCGCCCGGCAGATGACTATCGATGTGAGCCTGTCGAACTCGTTCGGCTTCGGCGGTACCAACGGCTCGCTGATCTTCCGGCGTTTCAGCGCCTGAGCGCTCTGCCCCAGGGCCCTGACACGCGCGCTCCGCTCGTTCGCGACCTCGACGTTCCGCCGACCGTGCTGCGGCGCCTGGCGGCGCGTGACCCGCGGCAGTACCCGCTGCTCCTCGACAGCGCGGCTGCGGGTCCACTCAGCCAAGCGTGCCTGCTGCTTGGAGCGCCCTCGGCGGCGCTGTGGCTCGATCGCGCGGGGCGCCTCGGCGGCGAGGGAATGACGCCCCGGGGGGAGGAGTTCCTCACCGCACTCGAGAACTGGTGGCGCAGCGAGCGCCTTCCGAGCGCGAGCGGTGAGGGAGGTACGCCGCTCTTTTCCGGCGGCTGGGCGCTGTTCCTCGGCTATGAGCTCGCGGGGGAGATCGAGCCGAACCTCGCGCTGCCGGCAACTCCGCTCCCCTGGCAGGCGTTCGCATTACGCACCCACGGTGCGATCGTGCTCGATCTGAAAACCGCGCGGGTCTCGGCGGTGGCAGAGGATGCCGCGACGCTCGGACGGCTCATCAAGGATGCGCTCGAGGCCGCACGACAGAGCGAGGCGGCAGAGAGCCTGCGCATTGAGAGTGTGCGCGAAGAGGACCCGGCCGCGTACCTCTCACGCGTGCACCGGGCGAAGGAGTACGTGCGCGCGGGTGACATCTATCAGGCGAATCTTTCGCGCCCATGGGATGTGCTGCTGCAGGCATCGCTCGAGCGCGGGGTCCACCGGGAGAGTTCGCGCCCGGGCGTGGCCGCCGCGCTCTATGAGCGTCTGTGTGCCGCCAATCCCGCACCGTTTGCCGCCCTTGCGCAATGGCAGGGAGTCTCGATCCTGAGCTCATCCCCGGAGCGGCTGGTGCGGGTCAGTGAGCGGCGTGTCGACACCCGTCCCATCGCCGGTACGCGCCCGCGAAGCCGTGACCCGGCGCGCGAGCGCTACGAGACGAGCGAGCTTGCGGCACATCCCAAGGAGCGCGCCGAGCACATCATGCTGATCGACTTGGAGCGCAACGATCTCGGACGCGTGTGCGAGGCCGGCACCGTACGGGTCGATGAGCTCATGACCATCGAGTCCTACCAGCATGTGCACCACATCGTCTCCAACGTGAGCGGCCTGCTGCGACCCGATGTCACGCCGCTCGGCGCAGTGCGCGCGGTATTCCCGGGCGGGACGATCACCGGGTGTCCAAAGTTCCGTTGCATGCAGATCATCGCCGAGCTCGAGGGGGAAGGGCGCGGCGCTTACACCGGCTCGCTCGGGTACCTGACGCGGGACGGCCGCCTCGACCTGAATATCCTGATCCGGACCATGACGCTGCGCGGGCGCGAGCTTTCGTTCCGCGCCGGAGCGGGAATCGTCGCGGACTCCGATCCGGAGCGCGAGCTCGAAGAGACCCGCGCCAAGGCCCGAGGGCTGCTTGCCGCCCTCGAGGAGCCGCGCTGATGGCAGATCTCGAGGTCGTCCTCATCGACGGCCAGCCGGCGCGAGTAACTGGCGCCAGCGTCCCGGTGCTCGAGCGCGGCCTGCACTACGGCGATGCGCTCTTCGAGACCATTGCCTGCGTGGGCGGCCAGCCGCGGCTTCTCGAGCGCCACCTGCGGCGACTCACCCATGGGTGCGGGCGGCTCGGACTCGACCCGGGAGATGCGGGAACGCTGGAGCGTGAGGTGCGTGAACTGGCGGAGGGCACATCACGGTCGATCATCAAGCTGCTCCTGACGCGTGGTGCTGCGCTCGCGCGCGGCTATGCGCTCACCGGCCACGAGCGCGGGATGCGCATCGCGCTGCGCTACGCGTGGCCGGCCGAGGATCCTGCGGGAAAAGAGGAGGGCGTGCGCGTGCGCCTGGCCACAGTGCGGCTGGGCGAGAATCCTGCGCTCGCCGGTATCAAGCACTGCAACCGCCTGGAGCAGGTGCTGGCGCGGCGCGAGTGGACCGACCCGGGCATCGCCGAGGCTCTCATGTTCAGCAGCTCCGGCGCACTCGTTTCGGGCACCATGAGCAACGTGTTCCTCGTGCGCGGGGCGAAGCTCCTGACACCTGTCATCGATCGCTGCGGCGTCGCCGGGGTCATGCGCGGCCTCATACTCGAGCTCGCGGCTGCGGCCGGTATCGCGGCGGAGGAGCGCCGGCTCGATGCGGCGGATCTCGAGGCCGCGGACGAACTCTTCCTCACCAACGCGCTCACCGGTATCCGGCCGGTGAGCGAGCTCGCGGGAACTCGCCGGCTGCGGGGCGCCATGACACAGCGTCTGCAGCGAGAGCTCGCCGCACACCTCGCCGCAGAGACGAAGCCTGGAGGCAGCAGTGCCTGAGCGTCCCGGGCGCAGGATGCTGCGCGGCGGGGCGCGAGTCGCGGCGCGGCTCTTCACCGTGCTGCTGGTCCTCGCCGGTGCGGCCGCGGGAGGTGCGTGGCTGTGGCTCGGGCACGAGTTTCGCTCGCCCGGTCCTGCGCCTGCCGCAGTGCGCATCGAGGTCGAGCCGGGGACAAGCGTCCGCGGGGTGCTCGGGCGGCTCGAGGCGAGTGGCGATCTGCGCAATGCCCGCGCGGTTGAGTGGTACCTGCGTCTGCATGGAGTGAAGCCGCACGTGCAAAGCGGCGAATACGAGCTTCCCGCGTACGCGAGCCCTGCGCAGATCCTCGCGCTCTTCGAGGAAGGCAAGGTGATCCTCGAGCAGGTCACGGTTGTCGAGGGAGCGACGTTCGCCGACTTCATCGCTGCCCTCGCGGAGCACCCGCAAATCGCGCATACGCTGAACGGCAAGAGCCCGGCCGGGATCATGGCGGCGCTCGGCCATCCGGGTCTTGCGGCCGAGGGGGAGTTTTTCCCCGACACCTATCGTTTCGCCGCGCACACCAGCGACGTCGCGATCCTCACGCTCGCGTACGACAGCATGCAGCGCGCGCTCGCTTCAGCATGGCAGGACCGCAGCTCAGACCTGCCGCTCGAGACGCCCTATCAGGCGCTGATTCTCGCCTCCATGATCGAGAAGGAGGCGGCGCTCGAGACTGAGCGGCCTTTGATTGCCGGAGTGTTCGTGAACCGCCTGCGCAGAGGCATGCGGCTTCAGTCCGATCCCACGGTGGTCTATGGGCTTGGTGAGCACTACGACGGCACCATCCACACGCGCGACCTGCTGCGCGACAACCCCTACAACACCTACACGCGCGAGGGACTGCCGCCGACACCGATCGCGCTGCCGGGCCGCGAGTCGCTGCGGGCGGTGGTGCAGCCGGCGCCTACGGCGGCGTTGTACTTCGTTGCAACGGGCTTAGGCGATGGCGCCCATCACTTCTCGAGCACGCTGCAGGAGCATAATTCGGCCGTGCAGACCTATCTCGAGCGGCTACGTGCGAGTGCGCGCGGCGCGGCTGTCAAATCCCCATCGAGCACGCCCGCCGCGACTGGCGGCACGAGAGTGCATCAGCCGTGAGGGCGGGACGTTTCATCACGCTCGAGGGCATCGAGGGCGCGGGCAAATCGACCGTAGCGAAGTACGTCGCTGAGTGGCTCACCGGATGCGGGATCGCGGTGCGTCTCACCCGTGAGCCGGGGGGCACCCCGCTCGGCGAGCGGGTGCGGCAAATCGTGCTCGAGCACGGCAATGAGCCTCTCTCGGCAGTGACCGAGACGCTCCTCATGTTCGCCGCCCGGGCGCTGCACGTGGAGAACGTCATCGCTCCGGCGCTGCGCGCAGGGCAGTGGGTCGTCTGTGATCGCTTCACCGATGCGACACGCGCCTACCAGGGGAGCGGGCGCGGGGTGGATGCCGCGCTCATCGACACCCTTGCCCGCGCCGTGCATCCGCAGCTCACCCCACACTGCACGCTGCTGCTCGATCTGCCCGTCGCCGCCGGCCTTTCCCGCGCGCGCGCGCGACACCGAGGGGGTGCAGACCGATTCGAGGCCGAGACGGTCGACTTCTTCGAGAGCGTGCGTGCAGGGTATCTCGCGCTGGCGCGCCGTGAGCCCGGGCGCATCCAGGTGATCGATGCGACCGCACCGCTCGAGGAGGTGCAGCGGAGCGTCGCCAGCATACTCGGGAGGCTCACGGCACCATGAGCACTCCGGCAGCGACTGCCGCACCGTCCTGGCTCACCGCTTCGACGGCCGCACTCGGCGCGGCCCACGAGCAGGGCCGCATGCCGCACGCGCTCCTCATCCACGAGGCGCCCGGTACAGGCGGCGAGTGGCTCGCCACCTGGGCCGCCGCGCTGGTGCTGTGTGAGCGCGGCAAACCGGCCCCGTGCGCGCAGTGCACTGCGTGCCGCCGCGTGTCGGCTGCGACGCATCCCGATGTAAGCTGGCTGCGGCTGCAGGAGGATTCGCGGCAGATCCGTATCGAGCAGGTACGGGAGCTCTCGGCGGAGCTCGCGCTCACCAGCCACGGCGGCGGCTACAAGGTCGGCATCATCGCGCCCGCGGACGCACTCAACCGCTTCGCCGCCAACGCGCTGCTGAAGACTCTGGAGGAGCCATCGGGGCGCACCCTGCTGATCCTCGTGGCGAGCGAGCCCTCGCGCTTGCCGCCCACCGTACTGAGCCGCTGCCAGCGCGTGAGGATCCGCGCGCCCGAGCGGGCCGAGTCCGTCGCCTGGCTCACCGCGCAGCAAGGCAAAGCCGACTGGGAGGCGGCGCTCGACATCCTCGGTGAAGCGCCGATGCACATCGTAGGGGCGGACCCCGCGGAGCTCGCGGCAGTGGGCGCGGACACCCGCGGTACGCTCGATGCGCTCGCCGCTGGGCGCACCGATCCGGTCGCGACGGCCGAGCGCTGGACGCGCTCGCAGCTGCCGCTGCGCCTGCGGTGCTTTGAGAATTGGCTCACAGAACGCATTCGCCATGGCGAGCGTGCCGGCGCACTTTTGGCGGAACTGCGGGCTGCCCCCTACTTGTCAGACGCGGGCGCGTTCTTGAATATACGCGAGCTGTTCGGGCTGATTGACGAGGTACGGGACCTGCGTGCGACGCTGGACGTGCCACTGAACAGGGGAATGGCGCTCGAAGCTCTTTTCAGGCGAATCGCACCCACGGGCGGGGTGCGTAACGGGGTCCAGGGATGAATGCAGGGCCGGCACAGCTGGATGGGGACAGAAACTTGAGAGCGGGTGGAAACAAGCCGGGTCTGCTGACCCTCACCATCAAGGACAAAAGTGCCCTGTATCTCGCGTACATGCCATTCGTGAAGAACGGCGGCCTCTTCATCCCCACCAACAGCAATTACCGCCTCGGCGATGAAGTGTTCATGCTCCTGAATCTCATGGGTGAGGACGAGAAGCTGCCCGTCGCCGGACGCGTCATCTGGGTAACGCCCAAGGGCGCGCAGGGCAACCAGGGCAAGCGCACGGTCGGTATCGGCGTGCAATTCTCCGAGCAGGATCGCGGGCAGACACAGAAGAAAATCGAGACCTACCTGGCGGGCGCCCTCTCGGGCGACAAAGCGACCCACACGATGTAGCCCGGAGCGGGTCGATCGCGGCTCGCGGCGACTCAGGGCTTGTCCGCGGCGCCCCCGCGGGTGAGCTGCAGGCCGCCTCCCGCACCCATGCCACCCTGTAGTACGTAGGCCTCGAAGCCGCGCTCGACGAGAATGTAGGCCGCGGCGGAGCTGCGGCGGCCGGTATCGCAGTACACCACGTAGGGCTTGCCGCGATCGAGCGTGGAGAGCTTGAGCCGGATCAGATAGAGCGGGATGTTGAGCGCGCCCTCGATCGCGAGGTTCTGGTGTTCACTCGGCAGGCGCACGTCGAGCCAGCGGCCACCGTCCTGGGCTACGATCTTGCGCGCCGCCTCGGCCGTCACCCACTGCAGCAGCGGCTCGTTCATCAGCTCGCGGAAGTCCTGCTTGTTGAGCCGCATCAGCACACCATCGGTCAGCATGGTGACCGTGGCGTTGCGCTTGGCTTCGGCAATCAGCGCCTCTTCGCCGAAGCTATCGCCGACGCCGAGCTCGGCGAGCTTGATGCCATCGCGGGAGAGCGGAGTCTCGCGGGTCACCGCGCACTTGCCGCTCACGATGATGTAGAAGTAGTCGCCCTCGGCACCCTGCTTGATCACCACCTCACCGGCGCGGCAGGGTGTGCGCTGCAGGCGCTGGAAGATCGCCTGGATATTCGCCGGTGGAATGCGATGGAAGGCGTTGGTCTGCAGCAGCGTCGTCATCCAGTCGTCCGAGCCAGCGCCCTGCAGCTGTGCCTGCAGCTCCTCGACCTCATAGCTGCCGGTCTGATCCCAGGTAATCATGACATCGAGCAGATCGCTGTCGATCGACAGGAAGCTGATGTCATCGACCGCGCGCACCGTTACCGTACGCGGCAGATTCGGGTGCAGCGGATTCTTTGCTTCCGGAGTGCCGCCGCGGAGGACGGTCACCTTTTTCTGGCCGTCATCGACCTCGACTGCACCGCTCACCAACCATACGGTGCGCTTGTCGGTGTCCCCCTGGCTGAACAGTACGCGCCCGCGCGACAGAGTGCGCACGCTCACTTTCTTGGCAAGCGCCGCAAGATTCTCGCGCTTCATGCCATCGAGCGGTGCGAACATCCGCAGCAATTGGATGGACGCTGCCTGTTCTTCGGCCATTTTTCCCCAACGCTTGACGTGAACTACATCGCACTCGCGCATGCCGCGGCGCGATGAGTTTTTGATGGTAGCACAGCGATTTGCGCGCGCTTCAGGCCCCGTCACGCTTTTTGGCCGGCCGCGAATGAGACCCAGCCCTCATCGGGTCCGAAGCGCTCGCCGTAGCGCGCCGCGAGCTCTTTGAGCCGCGACACGACGGCGGTGACGCCGCGGGCCCGTGCGTAGTTGAGTGGGCCGCCGCGGAAGGGGGCGAAGCCGGTCCCGAACAGCACCGCCGCATCGACGAGATCGGGGGTATCCACTACGCGCTCGCGCAGACACGCGACACACTCGTTCACCATCACGAGAATCAGCCGATCGATGAGATCGGTCGGTGCGCTCGTGTCAGGAGCGGACGTCTTGACGGCCTTGCCCTCCCGCCACAGGTAGAAACCCTCGCCGCTCTTGCGACCGAATTTCTTGGCTGCGAGCAGCTCGTTGAGCCGCGCGATCTGGGTCACCGGTCTTCCGAGCTCCTGCGCAATGATCTCGCCGACGTGCGCAGCGACATCGAGCCCGACCACATCGATGAGCTCGATGGGACCGATGGGCATGCCGAAGCTCACCGCGCAGCGGTCGATGACTTCGGGCGCGGTTCCCTCCTGTGCGGCGAGCATCGCCTCGTACAGGTAAGGTGTCAGCACGCGGTTCACCACGAAGCCGGGTGCGCTGCGGCAAGGCACGGGCAGCTTGTCGAGGCGCCGCGCAAAGCCGGTAGCAGTCTGCACCGCAGCAGCCGCAGTGCGCCCGGCATGCACGATCTCGATGAGCTGCATCTGCGCCACCGGGTTGAAGAAGTGCAGCCCTACGAAGCGCTCGGGATTCGACAGCCTTGCGGCGAGCGGCTCGAGCATGATGCTCGAGGTGTTGGTCGCGAGGATCGCACCCGGCTTCATGCGCGGCTCGAGGCGCGCGTAGAGCTCCTGTTTGGCCACGAGATTCTCGAAAATGGCTTCGATCACCAGGTCTGCGGCCGCGATTCCATCTCCCTGGACGTCGGCGCGCAGCCGCGCGCGTGCCGCGGCGCTCTTGGTCGGGTCGCGCAAGCGCTTGTCGAAGAGCTCCTGCGCGCGCTTGAGCGCCGGCTCGACGTACTCGGAAGCGCGATCCTCGAGCGTCACCGTGAAGCCGCGCAGCGCCGACCAGGCCGCAATGTCACCACCCATGACACCTGCGCCGACCACGTGCACGTGGCGGATGTCGGCGCCACTCTTGCTGCCGGAGCTCTTGAGCGCATCCTGCAGCAGGAAGACCCGCACCAGATTGCGCGAGGTCTCGGTGGTGAACAGGTGCGCAATCGAGCGCGCTTCGGCCTCGTAGGCGGCGCTGCCGTGCGCGCCGTAGCGTGACCACAGATCGATGATCGCGTAAGGAGCGGGGTAGTGCTCGCGCGGTGCGCGTGCCGCGACCTGCGCGATGAGCGTGCGGCGCACGAAGGGCCGTACCGGCGCGAAGCTCAGCAGGCGCTCCTTGAGCGGCGCGCGGTGCGGAGGAGGGGAGCGCAGCACGAGCTCTCTCGCGGTACTGCGTAAGTCGGGTTCCGCCACCAGCCGGTCGATCAGGCCGGTGCGGAGCGCCTTCTCTGCGCGCAGCGGCTTGCCGGTCAGCATCATCTCCATGGCGGTGCGCACGCCCGCCACCTGCACCGAGCGCACCGTACCGCCAAATCCCGGATGAATGCCGAGCAACACCTCCGGGAGACCGAGCGAGAGCCGCTCGTCTCCCACCGCCACGCGATAGCGGCAGGCCAGGGCGAGCTCGAGACCCCCGCCGAGTGCAAAGCCATGGATGGCCGCTACGGTCGGAAAGGCAAGCGCGGCCAGGCGATTCAGCACCTGCTGTCCGCGGTGGATGAGCTGGTATCCGCTCGCTTCATCGGCAAGGCCGGTGAATTCCTTGATGTCGGCGCCCGCCACGAATCCGCTCTTCTTCGCCGAGATGAGCACCGCTCCGCGCGGGCGGTCCTGCTCGAGGGCGCCGAGCAGCTCATCGAGCTCGAGGAGCACACTCCCGGAAAGCACGTTGGCCGAAGTCCCGGGCTTATCGAGGGTGAGCCAGGCAACCCCCTCGGCATCGCGCTCGAGCTTCCAGGATCTGGCGCTGGCGTCGTTCATGTGGACCTCACAGAAACCTCTCAGGCTGCCGAGGCGGCGGAAGCGGCCGAGTCCGTGGCGGGCGTTGCGCCGTCGCGCTCTCTGGCGTCAGCGCGTACCCGGAAATCGCATACCAGCGGGCGATGGTCCGAGAAGCGCACATCCGGCACGCGGAAGTCGGTTACCTCGATACCCTCGCTCACGAGGATAAAGTCGAGTTCGATGCGCGGGACGCGCGCGGGGAAGGAGGGGAGCCCCGCGGTGTTGGCGCTGCGCAATCCGGCGGCACGCATGAACAGGTAGATCTCGTGCGTACCCCAGAAGGTGTTGAAATCGCCCGCCACGATCACCGGTTTTGCCGATTGCAGGATCAGGTCGTGGAGCGAGCGCAGCTGGTACTGGCGCTGGCGGAATTTCAGCGACAGGTGCACGAGGAACACGCACACGTCCGAGAGCTCGAGCTCGATGATGAGGCGCTTGATCCCCGTGTCGAAGTAGTGGAAGCGCTCACCATGCACGTTCGGGGCGGACAGGAATGCGTTCCCCTGCTTGCGCACGATGGGCATGAACTGGTTGATCGAGTCGGTGCCGTACTTGCACTGGAACGTCGAGTAGTGCCCGAGCTCCCCGGCGATGTGCTCGGCCTGGTTCAGCATGCCGGTGCGGATCGAGCCGGTGTCGACCTCGATCAGGCCGACGATATCCGGCCGTTCCCCGCGCAGGAACTCAGTGATGCGGGTGAGCACCTTGCGGTTGCTGCGCAGGTAGCCCGCGCCCGGTATCGGCAGGTGAAAGGCCGGACCCGTACCGGTCGCGTAGCGAATGTTGTAGACGAGCAGTCGCACCTTGCTGGAAAACTTCAGCGACGAGGAATTCAGCGCCGCGGGAAGGCGATTCTATCGCGCTGCGGCGCACCGTGCGGTGCCGCGCTGCGGCTCACGGCGCGTGGCGGCGACGGCCGCGCCCCCGCGCGGGGTGGGTAAGGAGTGCGAGTTTCGCCGCGCACGAGCTTATGCCAGACTGGAGGCGCAATGTCGCAGGCCAACCCGCTTCGGCTCTTCGTCACGCACGCGTGGGAGACGAGCGACGACTACCTGCGCGTTTTCGAGTACCTGGAGAGTGCACGCAACTTCTTCTACCGGAACTTCAGCACCCCGGAGCAGCGCCCGAGCGGCGACAAGGAAGCGCTGCGGGAGGATCTGCGTCGTCAGATCTCCCCGGTCGAGGCGGTGATCGCACTCTCGAGCCTCTTTGACACACACCGCGAGCTATTCACTTTCCAGCTGCTGTACTCGCAGGCGAATCACAAGCCCGTCATCCTCATGAAGCCCTTCGGCAGTCGCAAAGACGTGCCGAAGGCGATCCTCGATCTCGCCAACGAGGTGGTGGATTGGGACGAGCGTGCGCTGGTCGATGCGATTCGCCGACAGGCGCGTCATGAAGAGACGACGCGCTGGGACACGATCGAATTCAAGCTTGACTGAGCAGTCGACCGCGGGGCGCGCGGCGCTCGGTTGAGGCTCACCCCTCTGCGGCGCGCAGCGAGATCACCTGCGGAACGCTTTTCAGCACCTTAGTGCGCGCGCTTCCCGATGTAGCACCGTTCAGCATCAGCTCGGAATTCTCCACGACCCCCGCGCGTGTGCCCTCGCGCACCATCGCTGCAAAGAGCCGCACCACGGTGCACGCGAGCTCATCCGCTTCGTGACTCGAGAGCTTGCGCACTGTCGCGCGCACCGCATCTTCGCCGCGAAGCGGTGGCTCGCGGGTGAGTGCGGTGTGGCATGCACGAAACTCTGCGCGCAGGCCCTCCGGAAGATCTTCGGCGCTAACGAGCGAAAGATGATTGCGATACGCATCGGCGAGGCGATCCTTGATCGATCCGGAACGCACAAGCGTCAGCGCGGCGGCTTCAAGCTGTTGCCATGCAGGACTCATCTCGACCTCAGAGGTGCCGTCCTTATTGGTTCTTGGTTGGAACGGAGGCGGCATCGATTCTCTTGTTGTATTCGGTTCGGGTGGTACGGAAACCCCAGCGCACTCAATTGGCTGCGGCGCGAATATAGCGCAGGCTCTAGCAAAAGAATATGGTGAAAACCGGTCTCTGGCCCCCCTTACGACCGCTCGATGGGGCGTCCGTCTGGCCTTCCCTTGAAGCTTCTCGGCCGCCGGTTGCCGCAGCAGGGAGGCTGCGCCAACGGTAAAGCTTGAGCACCTCCGGGGTCGGGCAGAAGGAGCTGCTCGGGGGGCCTACGCATGGCTGGTGCGCATGAGGCGCTCGCATAGGCAGTGCGCACGAGCCATGCGCATAAGCCATGCGCACGAGCCATGCGCACGAGCCATGCGCATAAGGCATGCGCATGGGGCGCGCGACGGGGATCAGCACGGGCGTGATGCGAACGACCGTTGCGCATGCGGCTGGACAGCGATCCGGGGCGTCGCAAAGTGCCGCAGGATCCATAAGATATTGATTTTTGTTGCATGGCTGCGACGAATCGCAGCCGCCTGCACCTCTAGCGCAGCCGTCCGTCGGATGCGCGGGAACCCGGCGCGCGAGTGAGAGCTAATTCACATTCCAGTGAACCACCTCTCTACACACTGCCGCCCCATGAGGCCCGGAAACCCAATGCGCTACGCCCTCCTCGAGATCTGCCGACGCTCGGCCGGATTCACCCTGATCGAGCTCCTCGTCACGGTCGTCGTCCTCTCCATTCTGTTGGGACTCGCGGTCCCGGCCTTCAGGACCTTCATGCAGAACGACCAGCAGTGGACGCAGA
>DATMPW010000073.1:0-88009 GCA_035566915.1 Steroidobacteraceae bacterium | reverse complement strand
CCTCGGCGCGCAGATACTCCTCGGCGTCGTACAGGGCATCCTGTATGAGGGCCGTGTCCTCACCGGCGAGCGCGTTACGCAGTTGCCTGAGGTACTCGTCGATGGAGCGGGGAGCGTTGGCACTCATGAATCGGTCCCTTCGATGAAGCGATCGACGAAGCCGCGCGTCTGGCGCCAGATGTCGCTCCACTGGCTCAGCATCGCGCGGCCTTCGTCGGTGATGCGGTAGTAGCGGCGCGGTGGCCCTGAGTACGAGGGCACCACGCGACTGGTAAGGAGGCCGGCCGAGGCGAGCGCCCGCAGGACCGGGTAGACCGTGCCTTCCTTGAACAGCGCTTCCCCCTGGTTCTCCCGCTGCAGGCGCTTGGCAATCTCATACCCGTAGAGGTCCTCCGCGCTGCGCTCGAGAACTGCGAGCAAGACCAAGGCGACGAGGCCGGCATTGAGGTCTTTCTGGAACTTGCGGGCCTGGCTATCATCCATTTACCAGTACTATTCACTTAATAGTAATGTTAGTCAACCACTATGAAGTAACTGATGATGCATCGCAGCAATCTCACAACGACGCGGGTGAGGCGCCTTGGAGGAAGCCAGACCTCAGGATGCTTTTGCGGATAGTCAGGCGACCAGCTAACGGTCCCGGAGAGCCGCTTCGCATGCGCGCGCGCTGCCGCCTTTAGCGTCAGGGAGCCCGTTTACGGACTGCTAGACTCCGGCCGTACCCCCTTGCCGAAAGCCATGGATGAGAAACTCGCTGCTCGAAATCACCCCCCAGATCCCGGGGAGTCTCGGCCGTCTGCCCGAGCTCGCGGCAAATCTGTTCTTCAGCTGGCACCGTCCCATACGTGCGCTTTTCGAGGACCTCGATCCGGAGCTTTGGAAGCAGACCAACGGTAACCCGCGCCTCATGCTCCGCTGCCTGAAGCAGGGCAGCCTCGAGCGGCACGCCGGCGATGAGGCTTACCTCGCGCGCTATCACGTTGCGCTTCAGACACTCGATGCTTATCTGCGCCTGGCGGCGGGCGAGGGCACGCTGGTCGCCTACTTCTGCGCGGAGTACGGGTTTCACGAAAGTTTTCCCATCTACTCCGGGGGCCTCGGCGTTCTGGCCGGGGACTACTGCAAGGCCGCGAGCGATGAGCGCGCCAATTTCGTCGCCGTAGGCCTGCTGTACGAGCAGGGCTACTTCACGCAGACCGTCGACAACGATGGCGTACAGCATGCCGAGTATCTCGAGCACGACCCGCGCGACCTGCCGGTCGAGCCGGTCCGCACATCCTCCGGTGACTGGGTGAAGGTGAGCGTGCGGGTGGCGGCACGCGATGTGGTCGCGCGCGTGTGGAAAGCTCGCGTGGGGCGCGTACCCGTGTACCTGCTCGACACCAACTGCCCGGAGAATGCCCCATCGGACCGCGACATCACGCATCGCCTGTACGGCGGCGATGAGTCGACGCGTGTGCGCCAGGAGATGATCTTGGGGATAGGCGGGGTGCGCGCGCTGCGGGCTGTGGGCGTTCAGCCGGCCGTCTGGCACCTGAACGAGGGGCATGCGGCCTTTCTCATTCTCGAGTTGCTGCGCGAGCACCTGACGGAGCGACTGCCATTCAATGCGGCGCTCGAAGCGGTGGCCGCGGAATGCGTGTTCACGACACACACGCCCGTGGCGGCGGGCCACGACGCGTTCAGTCTCGAGCTCATCGTGCAGCACTTCGAGGGTTTCATCCGCGAGCTCGGCATCCCGGTGGAGCGTTTCCTCGAGCTGGCGCGCGCACCCTCCGCGCCCGGGCTGTTCAACATGACGCGCCTCGCCCTGAACGGCACCCGCCACGTCAACGGTGTGAGCCGCATCCACGGCGCGGTCTCGGCGCGGTTGTGCGCGGATGAGTGGCCGGAGGTGCGGCCCGAGCACAACCCGGTGGGCTTCGTCACCAACGGCGTGCACGTGCCCACCTTTCTGCATCAGCGCTGGATGGAGTTCTTCGATCGTGAGCTCGGCGGTGAGTGGCGTGAGCGGCTGCGCGAGCCGGATTTCTGGCGGGCACTCGAGCAGGTACCCGACGAGAGTTACTGGGCGACGGCCCAGGACGTCAAGTCGCGCATGCTGGCCAATGTGCGCGAGCGACTGCAGCGCGAGTACGAGCGTAAGGGAGGAAGTCCCGCACAGCTGCGGCACGTGACGCGCCTCCTCGACCCGCAGCGGCCCGATGTACTGACGCTCGGGTTTGCGCGGCGCTTCGCCACCTACAAGCGCGCGACACTGCTGTTGCGCGATCGCGCGCGCCTCGCGCGCCTCATCAACAATGCCGGGCGGCCGGTCGTGTTGCTGTTCGCCGGCAAGGCGCACCCGGCGGATGAGCCCGGCAAGCAGGTGCTGCGGGAGCTGCGCCAGCTCATGATGAGTCAGGAGTTCCTCGGCCGCATCATCTTCCTCGAGGACTACGACCTGCAGCTGGCGCGCAGCCTCGTCTCCGGTGTGGATGTATGGCTCAACAATCCCATTGCACCGCTCGAGGCGAGCGGCACCTCGGGAATCAAGGCGGCCATCAACGGGCGCTTGAACGTCAGCATCCTCGATGGCTGGTGGGCGGAGGGGTGGGCGCACGACAACGGCTGGGGTATTCCGCCTGCCAACGTGCAGGACCCGGAGCGCCGCGACGCGCTCGAGGCCGAGATGATCCTCGGCACGCTCGAGGAAGAGGTGCTGCCGCTGTACTACGACCGCGATGACACCGGTTGCCCGCGCGACTGGGTCAAGCGCAGCAAGCGCGCCATGATCACCGTGATCCCGCGCTTCAACATGCGGCGGGTTCTGTACGACTACACCCGCGGCTTGTACGTGCCCGCGGCCGCGCACTACCGCCGTCTGGCGGCCGACGGCTTCACCGGAGCCCGCACCCTCGCAGACTGGAAGCAGCGGGTGCGCACGGCGTGGCCCAAGGTCAGTCTTAAGCTGCTCAGCGACACCGCGCGCGACCTGCCGCGCGGGGAGCGGCTGCGGCTGCGCGTGGCTGCCGCTCTCAATGGCCTCGCTCCCGCGGACGTGCGGATCGAGTTCGCCGCCCGGCGGCTGCTGCCGGAGGCGGACCTCTCGCCGCCGCCGCTGTCCTCTTACACGCAAACACCTCGTGAGGGGCTGTGGCAGGCCGCGCTTACCGCCACGGACGAGCAGGACGCGGACGGCGCGGTTATCTTCGCGCTCGATGTCGAGCCGCCCGAGTGCGGGCAGTTCCGCACCGAGGTGCGAATCTATCCCTGGCACGAGCTGCTGTCACATCCTTACGAGCTCGGGTTGATGAAGTGGCTGTGAGTGCGGCGTGGGGTGTTGCGCGGACTGCGGCCGTTGAGTTGTAGTACGGCTCATGTCACGTCAGCCTGCACGCGCCTCCTCCGGACGTTATGTGAGCCGCCTGACCGGTGGCACGGTGGCGATCATCATGGCGGGCGGGCGCGGCGAGCGGCTCGGTGATCTCACCGCACACCGTTGCAAGCCTGCGACGCCCTTCGGCGGCAAGTTCCGCATCATCGATTTCGTGCTGTCGAATTGCGTCAACTCCGGCATCCGCCAGATCTCCATCCTCACGCAGTACAAGGCACAGTCGCTGATTCAGCACGTGCAGCACGGCTGGAGCTACCTGCGGGGCGAGTTTGGCGAGTTCATCGAGGTGGTGCCGGCACAGCAGCAGCTCGGTCCGGTCTGGTACCGCGGCACCGCGGACGCCGTGCATCAGAACATCGAGCTGATCCTCAACCACCGGCCCAAGCACGTGCTGGTGCTCGCCGGGGATCACATCTACAAGATGGACTACGGCCCGATGATCGCCTATCACGTGGAGAAAGGCGCCGACATCACCGTCGGTGTGGTGGAGGTGCCGGCGCAGGAGTCGCGCCACTACGGGGTACTGACCGCCACCGAGTGGAACCGCGTCACCAAGTTCGCGGAGAAGCCGACGACTCCCGACACGCTGCCCGCTCGTCCCGACACCATTCTCGCCTCGATGGGCATCTACGTCTTCAATACGCGCCTGCTGGAAACCGTGCTGGCCGCCGACGCCGCCAACGAGTCCTCCGGACACGACTTCGGCAAGAACGTCCTCCCGCAGGCGATCGATTCCAACCGCCAGGTGTTCGCCTACCCTTTCCAGGACGTGAAGACGCGGGCACAGAGTTACTGGCGCGACGTCGGTACCATCGATGCCTACTACGATGCCAACCTCGAACTCGTGCACGTGCGCCCCGAGCTCAACATCTACGACGAGGACTGGCCCATCTGGACCTACCAGGTACAGCAGCCGCCGGCGAAGTTCGTGCTCGACGAGGAGGGCCGCCGCGGTGCCGCCATCAATTCCATGGTGTCCGGCGGCTGCATCATCTCCGGCGCGGTGGTGCGCGAATCACTGCTGTTCTCCAACGTGCGCGTCGAGGAGCGCAGCAACATCCACCGCTCGGTCATCCTGCCGAACGCGGAGATCGGCCGTGACTGCGTCATTCGGGGCGCCATCGTCGATGAGGGTGGCGAGATCCCCGACGCCACCACCATCGGTGTCGACCGCGATGCGGACGCGCGTCGCTTTCACGTGAGCGAGAAAGGCGTGGTGCTCGTCACCCCCGATATGCTGCGCGCACTGCGCGGCGCCACACGATGAGCGCGGCGCCGCGCCTGCCGGTGATCCTGCTGTGGCACATGCACCAGCCACAGTACCGTGATGCCCTCACGGGGCGCTACGCGCTGCCGTGGACATACCTGCACGCCATCAAGGACTACACCGACATGGCGGCCCACCTCGAGGGCAACCGTGAGGCCCGCTGCGTCGTCAACTTCACCCCGCTGCTGATCGAGCAGCTCGAGGAGATCGCCGCCCACATCGCCGCGCACCTCGAGAGCGGCAGCGCGCTGCCCGATCCGATCCTGGCGCTGCTCGGACCCGAGAGTGTGCCGACCGATCCGGCCGCGCGGCTCGAGCTGTTGCGCGGCTGCCTGCGCGCCCAGCGCATGCAGATGATCGAGCGCTTCGGACCCTATCTCGAGCTCGCGACCATCGCCGAGACGCTCGGCACGCCCGAGCGCGTGAGCTACGCTTCGGATCAGTTTATCCACGATCTTGCCGTCTGGTACCACCTCGCCTGGCTCGGCGAGACCGTGCGCCGCACCGATCCGCTCATTGCGCATCTCACTCAACAGGGGCGTGACTTCACCCTCTCCGAGCGGCGGGCGCTCCTCGAGCTGATCGGGCAGCTGGTCGGTCGGGTCATTCCGCGCTACCGGCAGCTCGCCGAGCGTGGCCAGTGCGAGCTGTCGGTCACGCCCTACGGGCACCCGATCATCCCACTGCTGCTCGACTTCCGGTGTGCCCGCGATGCGGTGCCGGGTATGACGCTGCCGCGGCATGCGGCCTATCCCGGGGGACCCGCGCGCGCCAGCTGGCACATCGAGGAAGCCATACGCGTGTTCACACGTGCCTTCGGCACCGCGCCCCTTGGGTGCTGGCCGGCCGAGGGCGCGATCAGCGCCGCAACGCTCGAGCTGCTCGCGAGCGCCGGTGGCTTCCGCTGGGCGGCGAGCAGTGCGGGGGTGCTGCGCAACAGCCTCGCGCTCGGCGACCCCGACGCGGCACAGGACCCGCAGGCCTACAACCGCCCGTATCGGCTTGGCGGCACCGGGATGAGCTGCTTCTTCCGCGACGACGCGCTCTCGGATCTCATCGGCTTCACCTACGCCACCTGGCACGGCGATGACGCCGCGGCCAACCTCGTGAACGAGTTGCAGCAGCTCGCGCGCGACTACGAGCAGGACGGCAATCGCGCGGTGCTGATCGCACTCGATGGCGAGAATGCATGGGAGCATTACCCCTTCAACGGTTACTATTTCATGCGCGCACTCTATTCTCAGCTCGCCGACCATCCGCGCCTCGAGCTCACCACTCTCTCGGACTGCCTGGCGCGTGGCATCCAGCCGGCACCACTCCCACGGCTGTGTGCAGGCAGCTGGGTGCACGGGACGCTCGCGACCTGGATCGGCGATGCCGCGAAGAACCGCGCCTGGGACCTGTTGTGCGATGCCAAGGAGGCCTATGACCGCGTCATGCGTGAGACGACCGATTCCGCCCAGCGGGCTGCCGCCGGCCGGCAACTTGCCCTGTGCGAGAGCTCGGACTGGTTCTGGTGGTTCGGTGACTACAACCCCGCCGATTCCGTGAGCCAGTTCGACCGCCTGTACCGTCGTCAGCTGCTTGCGCTCTACCGGCGGCTGGAGCAGGCACCGCCTGAGGTGCTCGCGCTCTCCATCGCGAGTGGGAGCGGCGCGCCCGAGCACGGTGGGGTCATGCGGCGTGCCAGTGCCTGAGGGCGGCCAGCCCCGAAAGAGCCATCGGTCATGGTGAGCGCGAGACTGCCCGTATTCGACCGGCGCCGCGCCGGTGTGCTGCTGCCGATGTCGGCGCTCGATGCCGCGCTCGGACGCGGTGGCCGCGCATTCATCGACTGGCTCGCGGACGCAGGATTCACGGTATGGCAGATACTGCCGGTCGGGCCCGTCGGCCCGGACCGCTCACCCTACTGGGTGCGCTCGGATTTTGCCGGTGACTGCGCGCTCCTCGACCCGAGGGAGCTGCCCGACCCGCACGCGCCGATCGGTGCGGAGTTCCTCGCACTCTCCAGCCCCTGGCTGCGCGACTACGCGCTGTTCGAAGCACTCAGCCACGCGCATGGTGGCGCTCCGTTCTGGCACTGGCCGGTACACCTGCGCGATCGCGATCCCAATGCCCTCGAGGAGGCGCGGCGCCAGCTCGCGCCCGAAGTCGACCGCATCGAGCGCGAGCAGTATGCCTTCTACGTGCAATGGAAGCGGCTGCGCGAGTACGCGCGCAGTCGCGACGTGCGGCTGTTCGGAGATCTTCCCTTCTACGTCGGACCCTCCTCGGTCGAGACCTGGGCGCATCGGGGCCTGTTCCAGCTCACACCGAGCGGAGAGCCTGCAGCGGTCGGAGGTGTGCCACCGGATTACTTCTCCGAGCTCGGGCAGTTGTGGGGCAACCCGGTGTACGACTGGCAGGCGCTCCAGCACACCGACTTTGCGTGGTGGCTTGCGCGGGTGCGCGCGCAGCTCGCGCGCCTGGATCTGCTGCGCATCGATCACTTCCGGGCGCTCGCGGCTTACTGGGCCATCCCCGCGAGCGCGCCCGATGCACGCAGCGGTGCCTGGCTCAGCACTCCCGGTGAGCATCTGCTGCACCGGATCCGCGAGGCGTTTCCGGACATGCCCCTGGTCGCGGAGGACCTCGGAGTGATCACCGAGGACGTGCTCGCCCTCAAGAACGGCTTCGGCCTCCCCGGGATGCGCGTGCTGCAGTTCGGTTTCGACGGCTCACCCGACAATGTGCACGTGCCCTACCGGCACGTGCGCGAGTGCGTGGTCTACACCGGCACGCACGACAACGACACGACACTCGGCTGGTACGCTTCGCTCGATGCAGACACCCGTGAGCGGGTGGACTTGTACCTGTGTGTGACACCGGGGGCGATGCCCGAGGCGCTGACACGGGCCGCGCTCGGCTCGGTCGGGGAGCTCGCGATCATTCCGCTGCAGGATCTGCTCGGTCTCGGTACGCAAGCGCGCATCAATACTCCCGGGACTACCCGCGGCAACTGGCTGTGGCGTTTGCCACCCGGTGCGCTGACCGCGGAGCTCACGCGCCACTGCGCGCAGCTCAACCGCGTCTTCGGCCGGGCGTGAAGCGCGAAGGCCTCGGGCGGATTCGGTTCGACGAGTACGCCTCGTTCACCCCGTGAGCCGCCGGTACAGCTCGAGGTACCGCGCCCCCTGGCGCTGCCAGGAGAAGTCGCATTGCATGCCGTTGCGCACCATGCGCGTCCACTGCGCAGGCAGCGTGTAGAGATCCAGCGCGGTATTCAGCGCCCACTCGAGCGCCGGTGCGTCGAAGTCATTGAACACCACTCCCGTTCCCCGGCCACTCGCGGGGTCGTAATGCTCGACCGAGTCGGCGAGCCCGCCGGTGCGTCGCACGATCGGCACCGTACCGTAGCGCAGGCTGTACATCTGGTTGAGACCGCACGGCTCGTAGCGCGAGGGCATCAGGAACATATCGCTCGCCGCCTCGATCCAGTGGGCGAGCTCATCGTGGTACCCGGGCTGATAACTGACACGCTCGCTGAAGCGCCGCTCGAGATCGCTGAAGAACTGCTCGTACTGCGGCTCCCCGCTCCCGAGCACCACGAGCGCCAACGCTCGGGCATCGAGCACGCGCGGCAGGGCGTCGAACATCAGCTCGATACCCTTTTGCAGGGCCAGGCGGCTCACCACGCCCGCAAGCGGCACGCCCGCTGCAACATCGAGGCGGCGTCGCGCGAGGAGCTCGTGCTTGAGCTGCGCTTTTACGGCGAGACTGTCGACGTCGTAGTGCAACGGCAGATAGCGATCGCGCCGCGGGTCCCATTCATCGTAGTCGACGCCGTTGAGAATGCCCGCGAGCGCCCCCTGCGCCGCGCGCTCGCGCAGACTGTCCTGCAGTCCCATGCCGTACGCGTCGCTGCAGATCTCGCGCGCGTGCGTCGGGCTCACGGTAGTGATGATGTTGGCGTACAGAATGCCGTGGCGCAGCGCATTGATGCGCCCGGCGTCGAGCTCGGGCTCATACAGCAGGCGCCGCGCTTGCGGCGTGAGCCCGAGATCCGCCACCTGCGCCGCGGGGAAGATACCCTGGTAGCCGATGTTGTGGATCGTGAGCACGCTGCGCGCGCGTGCGAAGAGCGGCTCGTCCGCGTACGCGGTGCGCAGATAGAGCGGCGCGAACGCCGTATGCCAGTCGTTACAGTGAATGATCTGCGGAGCGAAGCGCAGGCGTTGACAGGCGGTGAGCGCCGCCCGCGTGAGCACGAGGAAGCGCAAGTGCTCGTCGGGATCGGAGGTGTAGATCGCCCCGCGCGCATAGAGCGCCGGACAGTCGATGAGGTAGGCAGAGGCGCCCTGCGGCAGCGCGGCACGCAGGACGGAAAAGACGTAGGTGCGCGGTCCAAGGGTGAGCGGGATCTGCGCGAGTCCCGCAACCGGCTGCGCGGAACACGCCGCAAGGTCGATGCTGTCGTAAGCCGGGGAGAACAGCCGCACCTCGTGACCTGCCCCATGCAGGTAACGGGTGAGCGCGCCCGCGACATCCGCGAGCCCGCCGGTCTTGGAGAGTGGCTCCACTTCCGAGGCGAGCATGCAGATCGCTAACTTCTCTGGCACGGAAGGACCGCGATTTCGGGTGTCAATCGTCAGGTTATGATGCCGCCATGCGGCGGCTCTTGATTGGGCTCACGGTCACGTTGCTGGTCGTTGTTTCGATCGGCGTGGGCGTGGCCGTTGCGCGCTGGCCGCACCCCCACCTGTGGCCGTAGCCGTAGCCGGGGGCTGCATCGCCGCCAGGGGCAGTGTAACCGAAGGTGCTGCCGCGAAGGCTGCGCGGGACGGCCGAGCGCAAGAATCGGGTCGCCCCTGGCTCCTGCCTGACTATGATCTCGCGTATGAACCACGCGCACCTCAGCACAGCGGATGGCTTCGTCGACAGCCGCGACTTCGCCCGCGTGGCACGCGCCATCGCCTACATCGATGAGCACTTTCGCGAGCAGCCGCGGCTTGCGACGATCGCGGCCGCGGCGCGGTTGTCGGAGTTTCATTTCAATCGCCTGTTCCGACGCTGGGCCGGAGTTACGCCGCGCCAGTACCTGGCTTTCGTCACCTCCCACGCCGCACACGAGGCACTGGCTGGACCCGCCTCGGTGCTCGATACGGCCTACACTCTCGGCCTGTCTGGACCCGGACGGCTCCACGACCTCCTCGTGACACTCGATGCCGTCACGCCCGGGGAAGTGAAGACGGGCGGCGCTGGCGTGCACATGAGCTACGGCTTCAGCGACACGCCTTTCGGCACCGCTCTCCTCGCGAGCACCTCGCGGGGTCTGAGTCACCTTGCCTTCGTGGAGCCGGGTATTCAGGCCGCCGCGCTCGATGAGCTGAACACCCTGTGGCCTAACGCGCGGCAACATCGCGACGATGCCGGGGCGGCCGAGCTTACCCGTCGCATCTGGGGGAGAGCGCCCGCCGACTCAGGTGAACGTGAGCCGCTGAAGCTCGCGGCGCGGGGCACCAATTTCCAGATCAAAGTCTGGCGGGCGTTGCTCGAGCTCGGCTCCGCCGGTCCCACGACCTACGGCGCCCTCGCGTGCGCAGCGGGCGTCGCAGGAGGCGCCCAGGCGGTGGGCAACGCCGTCGGCGCAAACCCGGTTGCCTGGCTCATTCCGTGCCACAACGTGCTGCGCAAGGACGGCAGCCTGGGCGGCTACCGCTGGGGAGCAGCGCGCAAGCGCGCGATGCTCGCCTGGACCTCGCTTCGTAGCCTGCACCCTGCAGCTGGCTCGGGCGCATCGGTCGGCGCCGCCGCACGCGCAATCAGATGACATCACGGCAAGCCACGGTCGCTCCTCCCCAGACACGAGCCGGTGCTCGACACCCTTCCCGAATAGTTCAGCAACGACTGAAGTATCTGCGGGGATCCCAAAGCGCCGCGCCTCTCGAGCCACCTTGAGAGGGCCGCGTCAAGGTCTGCGCGCCGTCAAATTCGTGTCATATTGTATAACTAATTGATTTATATAAGTAATTAGTCCTATGGCGCGGGCGGGAGGGCGACGGAACTGGTAGACTATGTCCGTCCCCCGGCCCCGTGAAGAGACCCATGTCTGCCTCCCCCTACAAGCAGCTCGAGCAGGAGTTCAAGCGCCTCCATGCCTTCCGCGGCGCGCTCGCACTGCTGCGCTGGGACGCGGCAGTGATGATGCCGCGTGGGAGCGCGGACGTCCGCGGTGAGCAGCTGGCAGCGCTCGAGACCGAGCACCACGCGCTGCTGACTGCGCCCCGGATCACTCGCTTGCTCGACCGGGCTCAGGCCAACACGCAGGGTCTCGCCGACTGGCAGATCGCCAACCTGCGCGAGATGCGCCGCCAGCGCGATCACGCCATTGCGACTCCTGCGACGCTCGTCTCCCGGCTCACCAAAGCGGCCTCGCGCGCCGAGGCGCGTTGGCTCGAGGCGCGGGCGCAGGGCAAGTTCGAGGCGTTCGCGCCTTACCTCGAAGAGGTCGTGCACCTGGTGCGCGACAAAGCGGCGCTCCTTGGCCAGGCGCTGAATCTTGCGCCCTACGATGCTCTCGTGGACGAGTTCAGTCCCGGCCTCACGACCGCCGACATCGATGCGATGTTCAAAGCGCTCTCGCGCCGCCTTCCCGCGCTGATCCGCGAGGCCATTGTTGCGCAGGAGGGGCGGCCCCTGCTGCCGCTCAGCGGCAAGTTCCCCTCGGCCAAGCAGCGTGCGCTGGCCGTGGAGGTGATGAAGGCCATCGGTTTCCCCTTCGATCGCGGGCGGCTCGATGAGAGCGGGCACCCCTTCACGGAAGGTGTTCCCGGCGATATCCGCGTCACCACCCGCTTCGATGCGGATGAGGTGTTCACAGGTCTCCTCGGGGCGCTGCACGAGACCGGTCACGCGATGTATGACCTCGGGCTTCCGCACGAGTGGCGAGACCAGCCGGTCGGGCAGGACCGCGGCATGGCCCTTGAGGAGAGCCAGTCACTGCTCATCGAGATGATGGTGTGCCGCAGTCGCCCGTTCGTGCGCTACGTGCAGCCGCTGCTCGCCAAGCACTTCGGCGCGAGCGGACCGGAGTGGGAGGTCGAGAACGTGTACGGCCATCTCACGCGCGTGCAGCGCGGGCTGATCCGCGTGGACGCGGACGAGCTCACCTACCCGCTGCACATCATGCTGCGCTACGAGCTCGAGAAGCAGCTGCTCTCCGGTGAGCTCGCAGTACGCGACCTCGCTCAAGCCTGGAACGCCGGCATGGAGCAGAGGCTGGGGATCCGGCCCTCGAACGACCTCGAGGGCTGCCTTCAGGACATTCACTGGGCGGTGGGCTCCTTCGGCTACTTCCCCGCATATGCACTCGGGGCCGCCATCGCCGCGCAGCTCTACGAGAGCCTGCGAGCCGAGCTTCCGGGGCTCGATGAGCAGCTGGCCCGCGGCGAGTTCTCGGGCCTTTTCGGGTGGCTGCGCACTCACGTGCATGGGCTCGGCGCGAAGGTGCCGGTGCAGGAGCTGCTGAAAAGCGCCACCGGCAAGCCGCTCTCGGCCGCTTCCTTCATACGCTATGTCGAGGCAAAGTATCTCGAGACAGCCGCCAGCAGCGCCGCGGCCTGAAGAGCCTTTGACCAAGCCCTCCCGTACCCTCACGCGCCTCACCGCGCAGCTTCGCGGCGCGGTCGGCAGATGCATCGCCGACTACCGCATGATCGGCGCGGGCGACAAGGTGATGGTGTGCCTCTCCGGTGGCAAGGACTCGTACACGCTGCTTGACCTGCTGCTGTCTCTGCGGCGCAGCGCCCCGGTGGACTTCGAGCTCCTGGCAGTGAGCCTCGATCAGAAGCAGCCCGGATTCCCCGAGCACGTACTGCCGGAGTACCTGCGCGGGCTTGGCGTGCCGTTCCGGATCATCGAGCAGGACACCTACAGCGTGGTCAAACGGGTCATTCCCGCGGGGAGCACGCTCTGTGGGTTGTGCTCGCGGCTGCGCCGCGGCGCGCTCTATCGCTTCGCCTCAGAGAACGGCATCACCAAGATCGCGCTCGGCCATCACCGGGACGACATCGTCGAGACGCTGTTCCTGAATCTGTTCTTCGGCGGGCGTCTGAAGGCAATGGCGCCGAAACTGCTCTCCGATGACGGCCGCCACATCGTCATTCGCCCGCTCGCGTACGTGGCGGAGCGCGACATCGCGCGTTATGCGCGGGGCCGCGCGTTTCCGCTCATTCCCTGCCGCTTGTGCGGGTCGCAGGAGAACATGCAGCGCGTGGCGGTGAAGAAAATGTTGGCCGAATGGGAGCGCGAATTTCCCGGCCGCACCGAGTCGATCGCCTCGGCGCTCCGCCACGTCGAGCTCGAGCACCTCGCAGATGCGAGGCACTTCGACTTCGCAGGCCTCGAGAGGCGGCGTGCCGCGGCCATGAGTGAGCGGGAGGAGGAGGAACTCGCGGACACAGTCGGCGCGCTGGAGCACCCGGCGAAATTCCGCTCGCCGTGGAACCCGCTAGCGATGCCGTGAACCTGTCCCCCGCCGCGCCTGCCCTCGCAGTACCGCTGCCCAATTCATACTGGGTCCTGCCTGGCCGCCTGCTGGCGGGGGAACATCCCGGCGGCGCAACGGCCGAGCTCACCCGTGAGCGCCTCTCGCAGCTCCTCGAGGCGGGCATCGACTGCTTCATCGACCTGACACAGCCGCAGGAGATCGTCTCCTACGAAACGGCGCTGCCGACGGGTGTGCAGTACCTGCGCCGCTCCATACTCGATCACGGTACCCCAGCCGCCGCCACGGAAATGGTGGAGATCCTCGAATGTGTGCGCCGCGCTCTGCGCGAGGGTCGCGTCATATACCTGCACTGCCGTGCGGGAATCGGCCGCACTGGCATGGTGGCGGGCTGCCTGCTCGCGGAGCAGGGGTTTTTGGGTGTCGAGGCCCTGGACGAGCTCAATCGGCTTTGGCGGCAGTGCGCGCGCTCAAGAGTCTGGCCATCCGTGCCGGAGACCCACGAACAGATCGAGTACGTGCGCCGCTGGACGCCACCCGGCGCTTCCGAATCGGACCCCCTGCTCGAGCCCGCGACGCTCGCCGCGGCTCGCGGGCTGCGTGGGCGATTTCAGGGCACACTGCTCGGGCTCGCCACCGGGGATGCCGTCGCGGCCGCGACTCAATATCGCCGGCCGGGTCGCTTCACGCCCGTCGGGGACATGCTCGGGGGCGGTCCCTTCGATCTCCCACGCGGGGGCTGGAGCGATGACACCGCCATGGCGCTCTGCCTTGCCGAAAGCCTGCTCGAGCGCGAGGGATTCGACGCCCATGACCAGGTGGCGCGCTATCGGCGCTGGCAGCAGGAGGGATACCTGTCCGCGACCGGTCAGTGCCTTGGGATCACAGCGGGCACCGCGCGAGCGCTGGCATTGGCCCAGTGGCGCAGGCAACTCTTTGCCGGCACTCATGACCCGGCGGTGAAGGACCCGGAGAGCCTGTCGCGGGTCGCACCCGTCGCAATGTACTTCTTCGCGCAGGGCGCAACGGTGGCCGCCGAGCAGGCCGCCGAAGCCGCGCGCACCACCTGCCAGGCGCCCCTGGTGCTCGGCTCCTGCCGCGCACTCGCCCAGGCGCTGCACGCGGCGCTCTCGGGTCGGCCGAAGTCCGCGATCCTGGCCGCAGCGCGTACGCCGGGCGACCCTCCCGCCGAGGCTTCTCCGCTCAGCGCGCCCGCTGCACTGGCTGCGGCG
The DNA here is from genome assembly GCA_035566915.1 of Steroidobacteraceae bacterium. GTDB lineage: Bacteria > Pseudomonadota > Gammaproteobacteria > Steroidobacterales > Steroidobacteraceae > 13-2-20CM-66-19. Next base: position 73,649 of record DATMPW010000073.1, on the reverse strand, counting down.
CTGGAGAGCTTCGACTGCACGGTGAGTTTCCGCGAAGCGGTCCTGGCCGCCGCCAACCTCGGCGGCAACAGCGATGTCGTCGCCGCAGTCTGCGGGGCAATCGCCGGAGCTCACTACTCCGTGGACGCCATACCCGCCCTGTGGCGCGACAGCCTCCTGAAAAGGCAAGGGCTCGAGGGCTACGCCGACCGGCTGCTCACGCACGCGCTGCTCGGCCTCGGGGCTTAACGAGCCCGCAGACATGGCGCAGGCACTTGGGTAAGCTCGCTTTCCGGCTGTTCCCCTCCGGGTATTCGTCCAGAGCCTATGCCGCTGCCACGCGCCGCCAGGCGCCCCGCATCCGCGCGCTCCACATCCGCCGGCTACCCGCGCGCATCGGCCACACCCGCACGCCGCACTCGCCCCTGGGTTCGATTCACCGACGAAGAGCTGCTGCGCACGCGCTTCTGCGATCTGCGGCTCTGCATCGAACGCTCGGCGGTTGCGCCTCACATACGGCGGCTGTACGCGGACCTGGCGCGGCGCGGGCTGTCGCTGCGCCCGCACGTGTGGCTGTCGGAGGAGTGGTTCTCTCCGGACGGCGTGCCCGGAATCGCCGTGCCGTTCTATCTCGCCCATCCCCGGCTCGAGCGGCTCGAGCGGCGCATCATGGGCGAGGCCGAGGGCGGTGACTCGCGGCTTCTGCTGCGCATTCTGCGCCACGAGGCGGGGCACGCTCTCGACAACGCTTACCGTCTGCGAAGGCGACGCCGCTGGCGTGAGGTGTTTGGACCCGCCTCGCGGCCGTACCCGGCACGCTACCGCGCGCGTGCCGGCAGCCGGCGCTACGTGCATCATCTCGGCGAGTGGTATGCACAGGCGCACCCCACTGAGGACTTTGCCGAAACATTCGCGGTGTGGCTCGCGCCCAAGTCGGGTTGGCGCAAGAACTACGCCGACTGGCCGGCATTGCACAAGCTGCGAGCGGTCGATGAGCTCGTAGCGAGCGTGCGTGACCGGCGCGCGCCGGTGCGCAACCGCCTGCGCATCGAGCCGCTCGAGCACAATCGGCGCACTCTGGCGCAGCATTATCGGCGCAAGCTTGCGCGCAACCGTCTGATCCGGCGTGGCCTCGCCGATGAGCTGCTGCAGCGTGCTTTCACGACACAACCGGCGCGACGCGGCGCGTCGCGCGCCACCACACTCCTGCGGACACATGCGCGCGCACTCACCGCGAGCGTCGTCCGGGCGCTCGGCAGCGATCGCTACAGCGTCAAGCAGGTGCTGCACATGCTGATCGAGCGCAGTGCGGAGCTGCGGCTGCACGTGCGCGGCAACCGCCGCGATGCGCTGCGCTACTCACGCTGGATGGTCGAGCGGCTCACCGCGGTGTATTCCCAGGGCGAGACTCCTCACTTGCCCTTATGAGGCGGCTGCGCTCGCTCGTCGTGGTGCACGCGAGCCTGGTGCCGCCGGAGAGCCTCGAAGGGCGCGACGAAAAGGAGATCGAGGAGTGGCGCACCGAGTATGACGTCACCAGCAACCTGCGCGAGCTCGGCCATGAGGTGCGCTGCCTCGGTGTGCTCGACAGCCTGACGGAGCTGCGCAGCGCGATTGCCGACTGGGAACCGGACATCGTTTTCAATCTGCTGGAGGAATTCGACGGCATCGTCACCTACGATCAGCACGTCGTGGCATTCCTCGAGCTAATGCGTCAGCCCTACACGGGCTGCAACCCACGCGGGCTGCTGCTGTCGCGCGACAAATCGCTGTGCAAGCAGCTGCTCAGCTTTCACCGCATTGCTACGCCCCAATTCGCCGTGCTCCGTCGCGGCGCGCGTTTCCACGTGCCGCGCAAGCTGCGGTTCCCGCTGTTCGTGAAGTCGACGGTGGAGGATGCCTCGCTCGGTATCGCGCAGGCGTCCGTGGTCGAGGACGCGGTGCGGCTGAAGGAGCGCATCGCCTTCGTGCACGAGCAGGTGAAGTCCGATGCACTGGTGGAGGAATACATCGAGGGGCGCGAGCTGTACGTCGGCATCATGGGCAACGAGCGGCTCACGAGGCTGCCCGTGTGGGAGATGGTATTCGGCTCGATGCCCGACTCGCTCGCGGCTATCGCCACCCGCAAGGTGAAGTGGGACAAGCGCTACCAGACGAAGTACGGCATCACCACGCACGCTGCGCTGGACCTGCCGTCGCAGGTGCTGACCGCGCTCGACCGTCTCTCGCGCCGCATCTACCGGGCTCTCGGCATGTCGGGTTATGCTCGCATGGACTTCCGCGTGACCCCGCAGGGGCAGGTGTACGTGCTCGAGGCCAACGCCAACCCGAATCTGGAGACTGCCGAGGATTTTGCCGAATCTGCGCGCGCGGCCGGCACACCGTACGGTGAGTTGCTGGAGCGGCTCATGGACCTGGGCCTCAAGTACCGCGCGCAATGGCGGGCATCGTATGGCTGAGATCGCCCGCTGCATCGCCGTCCGCGCCGGTGCACTCGCGCTCGCGATGCTGCTGCTCCACGGCTGCACCGATCAGACCAAGGTCCACGAAGCCGAGCTGAGCGAGCTGCTCGCGGTGCTGCCCGGCCGCTACGACAACACTGCCCAGGCGGAAGCGGACGCGCGCAATCACGTGAATCCCACGCACGATGCGGTCGCACTCACCATTACACACGTGTACACCCCGCGGGTCGGCCATCACGTGTACTACGCGCAGGAGACAGCGGCGGACGATCCCCGGCGGGTCCTCAGTCAGAAAATGTATTCCTTCACGGTCGACGAGAAGCGCGGCATCGTCGAGACGCTGTATGAGTTCGCCGAGCCGCTGCGCTGGCGCGATGGGCAACAGAACAAGGACATGTTCACCAGCGTAGTGATCGAGGACGTTCAGACCGAAGCCTGTCAGCTGCTGTGGAAGAAGAAGGACGAAGGCTTCGTGGCGACCCACGATCCGAAGGCCTGTCCGGACGGCACTGGCGGCGGCGTAGTGCCGCAGGCCAAGTTCGAGGCTGGTGCACTCACCGTCGGTGAATACAAGTTCCAGCGGGCGCGCGCCCACTAGCCCGGTGGGCCGGGACCCTCCACGGAGTGCTCGGCTGGTGAGGTGAGTCTTTCAGGTGAGTGTCGAGCCCGTGCGCTCGCGCACCTACGGAGTGCTCGGCTGGTGAGGTGAGTCTTTCAGGTGAGTGTCGAGCCACCCCAGCACAGTGTGATACCACAGTATGCTGTCGGCAGCTTTCAGCACCCAATGATTCTCTTCCGGGAATATCAGCAGCTTGCTTTCGATCCCGCGGCGCTGCGCGGCGGTGAAGGCGGCAAGCCCCTGGGTGTAGGGGACGCGGAAATCCTGCTCGCCGTGGATCACGAGAATCGGCGTGCGCCACTTTGAGACCAAGTCGACCGGGTTGAACCGCTCATAGCCCTGCGAATCCTGATAGTAGGGTCCGCCGAACTCCCACTCGGGGAACCAGAGCTCCTCGGTCGTGTAATACATCATGCGCTGGTCGAACAGGCCATCGTGATCGACGATGCAGCGAAAACGCTCCGGCCAGTTTCCTTCGATCCAGTTCATCATGAAACCGCCGTAGGAACCGCCGAGCGCGCAGGCGCGCTCTCCATCGAGCCACGGAAACTGCTCGAGCGCCGCCGCCAGACCCTTCTGCAGGTCGACGAGCGGCTTGCCGCCCCAGTCGTGGCTGATGGAGTCGGTGAAGGCCTGCCCGTATCCGGGCGAGCCGTGGAAATCGATCATCACCACCGCATAGCCGCCGCCGGCGAATGCCTGAGCGTTCCAGCGGTAGGTCCAGAGATTCTGCATGCTGACCTGGGGGCCGCCGTGCACCACGAATGCGATCGGATAGCGCCGGCCCGGCTCGAAGCCCCATGGCTTCATCACGTATCCGTGCACCGTCTCGTCGTTCCAGCCGCGGAAGCTGAACTGCTGGTACTCGCTTAGATGGCGCGCGCCGAGCAGGTCGTGGTTCACATCGGTCAGTCGCCGCGCCTCTCCGCCGCGCAGTGGAACCACGTACAGGTCGGCCGGGCCGCCGAGATCGGCGCGCGCGAATACCACGCGGTCCTCGCTCGCGCTGAAAGCCTCCACCTCTCCGCTGGAGGTGAGTCGAGTGGGCGTCCCGGTCCTCGGATCGATGCGATAGAGCGCGCGCTGGCCGAGCTCGTCCGCCGCCGCGAGCAGTGCCCGTCCATCCGGCGTTGCGCCGAGTCGGGCGACCGAACGGTCCCAGCCGCCGGTGAGGGAACTCACCGAGCCGCTACGCGCACGGCGCACCATGATGTGGAAGCGGTCGGACTCGAAGCCGGGCCGCTCCTGGGCAATCCACGTGAGATCGCCGTTGGCGAGGAAGGTCGGCTGCGCGTCCCATGCCGGATTATTGGCGGTGAGGTTGACGGGGGCGGCGTTCCCCTCCACCGGCACCTGGTAGAGGTCGAAGTTGGTGGACCAGGACTCCTCGCGCCCGGCGACGCGCGCCGCAAACACCAGCGAGCGGCCATCGGGACTGAAGGCGAAGTCCTCGTCGCCGCCGAAAGGCTTGCCCGGTACGTCGGCGTCGAAGCCGCGCATCACGTCCACCGCGGCCGCCGTCGGTGTGGCTGCGTCTGTCGCCACGGTGAAGAGGTGCGAGCGCGTGCCATCCGCCCAGCGGTCCCAGTGCCGCACGAACAGCCGCTCGTACAGCCGGCCATTCGCCTTGTTCCTGGTTCGCGCATCGAGACGGGCGCGCGTGCAGGCGAGCGTCGGACAGTCCGGGAAGACCTCCATCGAGACTGCGATCGAGTGCCCGGCTGGTGCGACCTTGAGCGCGCCGACTTCGAGCGGAAAGTCGGTGACGCGCCGTACCTCGGCCCCGGTGAGCACTACGCGCCACACCTGTTGGCTGCCAGAGCGCGTCGAGAGGAAGTAGAGCGTGCGACCGTCGGAGGCCCAGCGCGGACTTAAGTCCCCGCCGCCCGTATCGGTCAGCTGCAGCGGATGGGCGCCGGCTGCGAGCGCCATCAGCCACAGGCTGGTGCCTCCCTTGTTGGCGGCGAGGTCGGTCTCGCGCTGCACGAACACCAGATAGCGTCCATCGGGCGATACCTGAGGGTCGCTGATGCGCTTGAGCATCACCAGGTCCTCGACCGTGAAAGGCGCGCCCGCCTCGCCGGCGTGCGCGCAGCGCAACTGCGCGACCGCAAGTACGCACAGGCACACGGTGAGCGAGGCCCACGCGGGGTTGGGGCGATGCATGGTCTTGACGTTCGGGCGATTCAGCCGACTTCGTCGGCGGCGATCGTCCACGGCTCCTGCTTCGCGGCCGCGAGCCACTCCTGCAGCGCGGCGTCCTCGAGCACGCTCGCCATGTACCAGCGTGCGGTCTGCGAGATGTGTGCGCCGTAGGTGTTGAAACGCAGCACCACCGGGGCATACATGGCATCGGCAACACTGTATTCACCGAACAGCCACGGACCGTCTCCGCCGAAGCGGACCCGACAGTCGTTCCAGATCTGATCGATGCGCTCGACGTCGGCCTCGAGTGCCGCGGTGACTGCCGTGCGGCGGTTACGTGCACGGGCGTTCATCGGCCACAGCGAACGCAGCGTGGTGAAGCCGGAGTGCATCTCGGCGCTGACCGAGCGAGCCACTGCGCGTGCCTCGCGCGCCTTCGGCCAGCCTTTGTCGCTCACTTCCGCGATATACTCGCAGACTGCGAGCGAGTCCCACACGCACAGCTTGCCATGTCGCAGCACCGGCACGCGCCCACTCGGGCCGTAGCGATCGAGCTGCTCGCGCGTACCCGAGCTATCGAGCGTAACGAGAATCTCCTGAAACTCCACGCCGGCGTGCTTCATGAACAGCCACGCCCGCAGCGACCACGAGGAGTAGTTCTTGTTACCGATGACCAGGGTGAGCGGCGCCATGAGGTGGTAACCTTGCCTCCGATGCTGAGCGACGTGCGCGCCATCGCCTTCGATCTCGATAATACACTCTGGGACGTCGAACCGGTGCTGGAGCGCGCCGAGCAGAGCCTCGCCGCCTGGCTGCAGGAGCACTGCCCCCGTATCAGGTTGTCACGCGAGCAGATGCGCGCGGCGCGCGAGCAGCTTGCCCGCAGCGAGCCACAGAACGCGCACGATGTCAGCTACCTGCGCGTCACCACGCTCGCCGCACATGCACGCGAGCACGGCTACGACGAGCGGCTCGCCCTTGAGGCCTTCGAGGTATTCCTGGCGGCGCGCAACGAGGTGGAGATCTTTGCGGACGTCGCTCCGGCGCTCGCGCGGCTGCGCCGGCGTTATGTGCTCGCCTCACTCAGCAACGGCAACGCCGATCTGGCACGCATCGGGCTCGAACATACTTTCAGCGTGTCGCTCAATGCCCGCCAGATCGGCGCCGCCAAGCCCCAACGCCGCTGCTTCGAGCGGCTGGCGCAGGAGCTGCTGCTGCCGGCCGGCGCGCTCGCCTACGTGGGCGATGACCCGCGCCTCGATATCGAGGCCGCACGCGCAGCCGGGCTGCGCACCGTATGGATGAACCGCCGCGCGCTCGCCTGGCCGCAGGAACTGCCGACGGCGGATCTGACGGTGAACGACTGCGCACAGCTCGCGGCAGCGCTGCGGGCCTGATGGCTGCGTTCAGGCCGGGCACACCCCCGCAGCCGGGGGCCCGCGGCGTGACGCAGTGTGCAATTACGACTCCAGCACCCATCCCTGACACTGCTGTCAGCACTCGTGCCCCGAGGCTGCCAGCGCTGGCGCGCTCATTCGGCGCAGTCGGTCACGGAAATCCGTAAAGGTTGCAGGGAAAGTGACCAAGGCCACCTTCCAGTGTTGGTGCTGCTCCATATAAGTTAAGGGGGAGGAGGCGAGCGACGATGAGCGATGCTGAAAAGCGTGTTCTGCCGGTGGCGAATCTGCGCGAGTTCTTTCGCGACACACTGCACGGCGCGCTGCTGAGGCAACACCTGTCGGTCGAAGACCAGACCGAGCATTACGTCGTGAATCTCCTGACTCTGTTCGCGCGCTCGGAGGCGCTGTACGAAAGCACGCCCGATGGGCTGCGGCTGAAGCCACTGGTGGCCATGCTGTGCGAGGCGCTCGAGGCGGCGCCGGGCACCGCCGAGCGACACCGCTACCTGCAGCGGCTCGGCGATGTGTCGCTGTTCATCGCCGGCTTCTTCGCACAGAGCTTCGCCACGAAGCTCATCGACATTGATTATCACATCGCCATGGGCGGGCGCGCCTATGAGGCACTCGCGCAGTCCGCCTCGCGCGGCCGCGGGCACGTGCTGGCCGCGGTGTTCGCCGAGCTCTCGGCGAAGTTCCAGCCGATGGTCGATGCGCTCAACGAGGTGAGCGAGAGCTCCGGTGCGCAGTCCGATCGCGACATCCTGCGCTTGTACGAGATCTGGCTGAAGACCGGCAGCGCCCGCTGCTACACGCAGCTCAAGCGCTGCGGCGTCGACCCGATTACCGCCGGCGGGACGGCGTTTACACACTGATCGCATGCTGCTGTCGCGGCTGCAGAATCTCATCGGCAGCATTTACGACGTGAGCGTCGCTCACGACGTGTACGACTTCCTCGTCACCGACCGGCGGCGGCTGCCCCCGGGCGCGCGCGCAGGCACCGCCGAGGAGGAGCTGATCGTCGCCGAGCCTGTGGATGGCGGTGATGAGGTCGCGCTGTCGTTGTACCTCGATCCGGCGCTGCTCAAGCGGCTGACGCGCGAGGATCCTCTGGTGCGGCTGCACGCCGGCAACGTCGCCGACTGGTGCACTGCGCTCGAGGGCGTGAGTCATTTTCTGTATCTCGCCTGGAACGCCGGTCACGACAAACCGGTGTCACTGCTCGAGCTGGAGATGCAGGCGGAGGTCGACAAGTACGTGGCGAGCTACTGGCTGCTGCGGCGGCAGCTTCCGCAGCACTTTCCGGCTGAGCTGCGGCGCATATTGTTCGAGCGCACGCGGGTCGATCCGCGTGCAGCGGCGGCGGGACGGGCGGATCTGTATCGCGAGGCCAGTCGCTATGCGGACAAGTTCTGCGCCCGTCTCGAGCGGCTGCTCTCGCGCAGCCGGGCTTCGCTCCGCGGCGCCGCGGCCGAAGGCGCGGTGCTCGCCGAGCTGCGCCGTTTCTATCGCCTGACGCACGCGCGCAAGCGTGCGCTCATCGAGGGTATCGGCTGAGTCCCCGGGACGGACTCATTCCGCTTCCGGGTCACCGCCCGAGCGCTGCCGCCCCTCGAGCTCACGCATCTTCTTGATCCATTCGGAGAGCTTGCGCAGATCCGTGCGTCGGCCGACGCCGGTTCGGAACGGCCGGTTGCGCGCGTACGGATCGTAGGAGAGCTCCTCGGTCTTCAAGGTCAGCCCGTCCTCGCCCAGCACCTCGAGCACCGGGCGCTCATGGTCGGTGGGCGCGGCGCGCCACTCGACCGAGGCGTTGCCCCGGTCATCGTGCACGACCGTACCGATGCGGCGCCGCTCGTCCGGCGGCTGTGCCTGCTCTCGCCTGAATCTTTTCGGATTCTCGTTCACAGATTATGTATGCACCCCACTGCAGGGCCAGATTCCCCTCGTCGCAGGGTACCGACGTGCACAGTCGCGATTCCGCGAGGCAGGTCACGAAACAGCGCCTTCCGGCCCGCCGTTCGTCCGAAGGCGCGCGCGCGCGCGCAGCAGGCCGAGCGCGGTCTTGCAGTCGGCGATGGTGCCATCGATCGCCCAACGGCAGGCCTCACGGAAAGGCACCCAGTGAACCTCGATGACCTCGGCATGCTCCTGCGCCGCACGCGCCGGCCTGATGCCGCTCGCGAGGAACAGGTGGAGCCGCTCGGTGAATACCCCAGGTGAGCTCAGACAGGTGCCGAGGCTCTCCCAGCGTTCGGCGGAGACTCCGGCCTCTTCGATCAGCTCACGCTGCGCGGTGGCGAGCGCAGGCTCACCGGGTTCGAGCTTGCCTGCCGGCAGCTCCCACAGCCACCCTCCGGCCACGTAGCGGTACTGGCGCAACAGGCACACATGCCCCGCCTCATCCAGAGCGACGGCCGCGGCGCCGCCCGGGTGATGCACGACCTCCAACACCGTGCGGTGGCCGTTCGGCAGCACCACTTCATCGGTCGTCACCCGGATGACGCGCCCGGCAAAGTGCAGGGTCTGTTTGTCAGGTTTCATGACGTGCATCGTAGCGTCCTCGGACCGCGCTCGTGTACGAAAGGGTATAGTTGGTACCTGTACGCCCATGGCCACGACGACGTCGCAACTCGACCGGCTCAACGGCGCCCAGCGCAAGGCTGTGACTCATGGCGAGGCGCTACCCGAGAAAGGGTACCGCGCCGGACCGCTGTTGATCGTCGCCGGCGCCGGAACCGGCAAGACCGACACGCTCGCGCATCGCGTGGCGCACCTGGTCATCAACGGCGTCGACCCCGCGCGCATCCTCATGCTGACGTTCACGCGCCGTGCCGCGCTCGAGATGCGCCGCCGCGCCCACGAGATCACCCGCAAGGCGCTCAACGACACGCTCGGCGGCGTGACGCAGAGCGTCGCGCAGCGCCTGAGCTGGGCGGGCACCTTCCATTCGATCGGCAACCGCCTGCTGCGGCACTATGCCGCGCATCTGCAGCTCGATCCCCATTTCAGCGTCATCGACCGCTCCGACGCCGCCGATCTCATGGACAGCCTGCGCGAGGAACTCGGGCTCGCGGACCGCGAGCAGCGTTTCCCGCGCAAGGACACGTGCCTTGCGATCTACTCCAACCGCGTCAACACGCGCGTCGCACTCGCGGAAGTTCTCGAGCAGCACTACCCCTGGTGCGCGCAGTGGGAGCCGGAGCTCAGCCGGCTGTACCGCGCCTACGTCGAGCAGAAGCAGCACGCGAGTCTCCTCGACTACGACGACCTGCTGCTCTACTGGCACGGCATGATGGCCGAGCCGCGCCTGGCGCAGCACATCGGCGCGCACTTCGACCATGTGCTGGTCGATGAATTCCAGGATACCAATCGCCTGCAGGCCGAGATCATCTACGCCATGAAGCCCGATGGGGCAGGTCTCACGGTGGTGGGCGACGATGCCCAGGCGATCTATTCCTTCCGTGCGGCAGCGGTCGAGAACATCCTCGGGTTCCCCGAGCACTTCCAGCCACCGGCCGAGGTGGTCACGCTGGCGCAGAACTACCGCTCGACCCAGCAGGTGCTCGATGTCGCCAATGCGGTGCTGGCCGAGGCACCGCGCCAGCACCGCAAGTATCTGCTGTCGATCCGCGGTGAAGGTGCACGCGCACGCGTGGTGACCGTGGACGACCTGCAGACGCAGGCGGAGTTCATCTGCACCGAGGTGTTGAAGAAGCGCGAAGCGAGCGTCCCGCTCAAGCGCCAGGCAGTGCTGTTCCGCAGCGCAAGCCACAGCGACATCCTCGAGGTGGAGCTCACCAAGCGCAAGGTGCCGTTCGTGAAATACGGTGGCCTGAAATTCCTCGAGGCCGCACACATCAAGGATCTGCTCGGCGTGCTGCGCTGGGCCGACAACCCCCGCAATGTCCTCGCCGCCTTCCGCACGCTGCAGCTGCTGCCCGGCATCGGGCCGGTGCATGCGCGCGGGGCGATCGAGCATCTCGAGCGCGGCGTACACTCTTTCGAGAGGCTGATGAGCTTCACTCCACCGCAGCAGACGCCGGAGATCGACTGGCGGCGGCTGATCGAGCTGATGCAGTCGCTCGCGGACCCGCAGCGGCCATGGGTGGGGCAGCTGCACATGGTGCGCGAGTGGTACCAGCGCTATTTCGAGCGTCTCTACGAGCACCATCACACGCGCCAGGGCGATCTCGAGCAACTCGAGCTGCTCGCGGGCCAGTATCCCTCGCGCGAGCGCTTCGTCACCGAGCTCACGCTCGACCCACCGCACGCCACCAGCGACCTGTCGGGCCGGCCGACGCTCGATGAGGACTATCTGGTGCTCTCGACCATTCACTCCGCCAAGGGCATGGAGTGGGACAGCGTGTACGTGCTCAATGTGGTCGATGGCAGCTTCCCGTCCGAATTCTCCACCGGCAAGCCCGAGCTGATCGAGGAAGAGCGACGGTTGTTATACGTCGCGCTGACGCGCGCGCAGAACGAGCTCGCGGTGATGGTGCCGTTGAAGTTTCACCTCACCCACCAGTCACGCCAGGGCGATGCGCACGTCTACGGCGGCCGCAGCCGTTTCATGACCGAGCGTGTGCTGAAGACGCTCGAGCCGCTCACCTTCCACGGCTCGGCGCCCGGCGCAGGCGATGCGCTGCAGGACAGCAGCTCCACGGTGACACTGGATGTCGGTGCGCGGCTGCGGGAAATGTGGTGAGGTGCGGACCGCGCGGCGCGTGCCGGCCGAGACTGGCGCCTAGCGCCTAGCGGGGTCCCCGCGAAATTCCGCATCTTGATGACAGGCGGGTGCTGTCAGGAGAGGCGAGCGGAATTTCGTGGGGTGCCCTAGCGGCTCGGCTTCACGAAGCGCAGTGTGAAACGGTCGCTCTCGCCGATGGCGGCGTACTTGTCGTGGTCCTTCGCCCCCAGACGATAGGTCGGTGGCAGCGTCCACACCCCGCCCTCGTAGTCCTTGGTGTCTTTCGGGTTGTCGTTCACCTCGGACTTCGCCACCAGGCGAAAGCCCTGCTCCTCGATCAGCTTGATGGCGTAGTCCTCGTTCACGTAGCCACTCTTGGCCTTCGGGTCCTGCGGCACCGCCGCGTTACCGCGGTGCTCCACGACCCCGAGCACCCCCCCGGGCTTGAGCACACGGTACATGGCGGCGAACGCCTGTGCCGCCTGGTCGCGCGCCATCCAGTTGTGGATGTTGCGGAAGGTCACGACCATGTCGACCGAGCCGGGCGGCACTGCATCGCCGCCATCATTCGGGAAGGTGACGACAGTGACCCGGTCGTACAGGTCCGGCCGAGTGGCGAGCCGGCTTCGATATTCTTCCAGGCGGTGCGTGATGTACTTGCTGGAAGGGTCCTCGGCAATGACGCCGGCGTAGTAGCTGCCCTTCTCGCGCAGCAGCGGTGCGATCACCGCGGTGTACCAGCCTGGCTCCGGCCACACCTCGAGCACCTTCATCTCCGGCCGGATGCCAAAGAACAGCAGCGTTTCCTTGGGATGGCGGTAGATGTCGCGCGAGCGCTCCTCGGGCGGGCGCTGGTCTCCTGCGAGGATGACGGTGAGCGCGTCGGCCGTGCTCTGGCGGGAGCTGCCTGAGGCGCACGCCGATACCAACAGAACACAGCCGAGCGCCGCCAGGGCAACCCCGGTGGTGGCGGCCGCAACCAGTTTCGGCTTGGCTGACATCGCTAGCGTCCCCGCAAACATTACCTCATGCGTCGCATAAAAAAACCCCGCGTCTGGCGCGGGGTCTTTTTCCGCTGGACTTACGAGCGCCGCGGTCAGCGGCGGAACGGGCCGCCCCCCTGACGGGGGCGCTGCGGGCGTTCCTGTGCTTCGTTGACGCGCAGCGGGCGGCCATTCATCTGAAAGCCGTTCAGGGCCTGGATCGCGCTCTGCGCCTCGGCCTGGGGCATGTCGACGAAGCCGAAGCCACGCGGCTTGCCGGTCTCGCGGTCGTTGATGAGCTTCACCGACTCCACTTTGCCATGGCGCTCGAACAGCGCCTTGACGTCCTGCTCGGTAGCGTTGAAGGGGAGGTTCCCCACGTAAATCGTCGTCATCCGTAAGTCTCTCTTGGAAAAGCGGACAGCGGCGAGCCGCACGCGTCGGTCGCATGTACCGCGTGAACAGTCAAACAGGTCAAGGCTTCAAGGCACACGATCGGCAGTGTTTCAGTCAATGCGCAGCGCTTGGGCCGGCGGCCTGCACCTGCGTTCGCGCGCGGATAGAGGGGCACGGGCGGGCGGAAGTGAAGTCAACAACTCGAACAAAGCGCACTCAATCCACGGCGGATACGAACGCGCGACCCATGCTACTCCCGGCTTTTCCGCTAAGCAAACCATGGCTCTTTCGGTCACCGCTGCCGGGTGTTGCCGCTAATCTCACCTCTTACATAAGTCCGGCCGATCGTCCGCCGCGAGCGCCAGTCCGCCGGGGCGTCGGTCCATGGCGCCAGAGCCCTGGCGGCGGGGCGCGCGGCCGGCGGGTGGGTCTCCTCAGGCGCCGGCCGGTTCGAGGTAGGCGTAACCGTTCAGCTCGCTTTCGTAGAAGCGTTTGAGCGCCTGGCTCTCGGCGAGCGTCATGCGCCCATCGCGTATCGCGCGCTCACAGTCGCGCGCCAGTGCCGGATACAACTCGGCGACGTCGTACTCCATGTACTCGAGCACCTTGTTGGCGGTATCGCCCTTGACGATCTCCTCGATCCACCAGCCACCCTCATCGTGCAGCCGCACGTGCACGACGTGGGTGTCGCCGAAGAGATTGTGCAGGTCGCCGAGCGTCTCCTGATAAGCCCCCACCAGGAAAGCCGCGAGATAGTACTTCTCCTCCGGCCGAAGCTCGTGCAGCTCCAGGGTGCGCTTCACATCGCGCAGCGAGACGAAGTGATCGATCTTGCCGTCGGAGTCGCAGGTGATGTCGGCGAGCACGGCAGTGCGTGTAGGACGCTCATCCAGGCGGTGTATCGGCATGATCGGGAACAGCTGCTCGATGGCCCAGCTGTCGGGCAGCGACTGGAATACCGAGAAATTGCAGAAATAAGTGTCGGACAGGATCGACTCGAGGTCCTCGAGCTCCTCGGGCAGGCGCTCGAGCTTGCGGCAGGCGTCGCGGATGCGCGCACAGGTGGCCCAGTAGAGCCGCTCGGCGAGACCCCGGAACTCGAGCGACAGCAGGCCGAGATTGAACATCTGCAGCACCTGCTCACGCGCGGTAAGGGCGTCGTGATAGCACTCGACCAGGCGCCGCTCGCTCACCGTGCGGTAGGCGTCGAACAGGTCCTGCACGGGCTGCGGCAGCTCCTCCTCGCCGTTGTAATCCTCGGCGCGGTCGCCGGTAACCCGGAACTTGTCGAGCGCCGAGGAGCCGAGCGCATCGAATATCAGCACACTGTGGTAGGCCGCCACCGCGCGGCCGGACTCGCTCACGATCTTCGGGTGCGGTATGTCGCGCGCGTTGCAGACGCTCGCGATGCGGTAGACGACATCGCTCGCATATTCGTTCAGCGTGTAGTTCATCGAGGAGGAGAAGTTGGTGCCGCTGCCGTCGTAGTCCACGCCGAGTCCGCCGCCCACATCGATGTACTGCAGCCCCGCACCCATCAGCTTCAGCTCGGCGTACACGTGCGCCAGCTCGTTGATGGAGTCCTTCACGCGGCGGATGTCCTGCAACTGGCTTCCCGGGTGGCAGTGCACGAGCTGCAGGCAATCGAGCATGTCGCGCGTCTTCAGCACGTTGAACAGCTCGAGAATCTCGGTGATGAACAGGCCGAATTTCGACTTCTCGCCGGCCGAGGCACTCCAGCGTCCCGACCCCTCGCTGAAGAGCTTCACACGCACGCCGATGCGGGGGCGCACCTGGTAGCTTTCCGCGTGCTTCAGGATCAGCCCCAGCTCCTCGAAATTCTCGACCACCGGGATGATGGTGCGCCCGAGCTTGGTGGCGAGCGTCACAGCTTCGATGTAGCTGTCGTCCTTGAAGCCGTTGCAGACGATGAGCCGCTCGGGTGCGTTCTCGGTCATCGCCATCACCGCGAGCAGCTCAGGCTTCGAGCCGACTTCGAGTCCGAACCCGAACTCCTTGCCGTAGCGGTAGACCTCCTCGACCACCAGGCGCTGCTGGTTCACCTTGATCGGGTACACGGCGGCGTACTGGTTGCGGTAGTCGTTCTCGGCGATGGCCTGTGCGAACGCCTCGTGCAGCCGTCGCAGACGATGCGCCAGGATGTCGGAAAAGCGCACCACCACCGGGGTCGTCAGATCGCGCGCCTTGAGGCCCTCGACCACCTCGTAGAGGTCGATCTCGTGCTGCGCAGTGGTGTCCGGGCGAACCACCACGTGGCCGCTCGCGTTGACGCTGAAGTAGCCCTTGCCCCAGGCAGCGACATTGTAGAGATCGAGAGAATCCTCAATCCGCCAGGGCTGTGCGGGATTGAACTTGCGAGCAGCGTTGACGGCGCTCTTGGGATCGGCTGCCACGGGGCGCGTTTATATCAAAAATGTGTGCGAAGTAAGAGTGTTTCAGTTATCGGTTGCCGCGACGCTCATTCCGGCCCGCGCGCGACCGGATGAGTGGGATCGGTGATCCATTCGCTCCAGGAGCCTGCATAGAGCCGTGCGCCGGGCAGTCCCGCAGCTTCGAGCGCCAGCAGGTTGTGGCACGCCGTGACCCCGGAGCCGCACATCGAGATCAGCCGCTGCGCGGAGGCGCCGCGGAGGGTTTTCTCCCAACCCTGGCGCAGTTGGCCCGGATCGAGGAAGCGGCCCTGCGCGTCGAGATTGGCGGCGAAGGGATGGTTGCGCGCCCCGGGTACGTGGCCGGCGACCGGATCGATCGTCTCGTTCTCGCCGGCAAAGCGATCGGCGCTGCGTGCATCGATCAGCAGCTGCTCACCGCTCCGCAGGGCGCCCGAGCTCACCAGCTGCGCCACCTCGCTGTCGCTCACCACCCGGCGCGGGTCGGCACTCGCCCGGAAGCGGCGCGGGGCGCGCGGCTCGATGGCACTCGAGAGCGGCAGGCCGGCACGCTCCCAGGCCGCGAGCCCGCCATTCAGTACCGCGACCTGCGCATGACCGAGCCAGCGCAGCAGCCACCACAGGCGCGCGGCGAAGGCGCCCGTACCCTGATCGTAGGCGATGACCTGCACGTGCTCGTCGATGCCGAAGCGTGCGAAGGTGATCGCGAGTGCCTCGACCTGCGGCTGCGGATGGCGTCCCGAGCGCGCCGTGCGCGGCGCTGACAGGTCGTGGTCGAGATGGGCGTACAGCGCATGTGGGATGTGCCCGGCGGCGTAGGCCTGCGCGCCCCAGTCCGGCCGCGCGAGATCGAAACGGCAATCGATGATCGCCCAGCCCGCATCGTCGAGGTGCGCGGCGAGCTCCGGTGGTTCGATCAGCGTGCTCGGCATGGTGCGCATTTTCGGTGTCGCGGGGTTGTCGTTACAATCGCGAGCACTACCTCGGCGAGGCAACGATGGCAATCGAGGTTTTCTGGGGCAGCGGCAGTCCCTACTCCTGGCGGGTGCTGCTGGCACTCGAATACAAACGCCTGCCGTACCTGAGCCACCTGCTGCAGTTCTCCAAGCAGGAGCACAAGTCCCAGGAGATGCTCTCGCTCAATCCACGCGGGCGGGTGCCGGTGCTGAAGGACGGCGAGTACGTGTGCTTCGAGTCACTCGCCATCCTGTACTACCTCGACCTGAAGTATCCGCAACCGCCGCTCTTCGGGCGCAGTCCCGAGGAAGCGGGCACCATCATGCGTGTGATCTGCGAGTACCAGGCGTACATCGAGCCGCAGCTCCAGGTCATCGTCCAGGCGGTGTTTTCCGGCAGCACCGATCTCGGCAGCGATGCCATCACCTCGGCGATGCACGCGGTAGCGAGCGAGGCGCGCACCATCGAGGGACGGCTGTCGAAGTCCGACTGGATCGTAGGAGACCGCTGTTCGGCCGTGGACCTGGTCATCTTTCCCGGGATCCAGTTGCTGAAGCGCGCGCTCGAGAAGCCGCGCGCCGCCGAGCTGTCATCACGCTTCATGCCGGTCGAAGTGCAATATCCCGCGCTCGGGCGCTGGCTCACGCGCGTCGCCGGCCTGCCCGGTTACGAACGCACCTATCCGCCGCACTGGCGGACCAGCTGACTCCGGCAGGCGACGGGCCGCTGCCTTGGAAAATTGAGCCGCGCGGAGCCGATTGATACCCTTCGCCTGTCCCGCCGACCCTGGAGTGTCAGCCAAGCATCATGAGCGAAAAGTACCCGGTTCACGTCGAGTTCCCGGCACGCATTCTGTTCATCGGCTTCGGGAGCATTGGCCAGGGGGTGCTGCCACTCCTGCTGCGCCACATCGGCATTGCGCCCGAGCGGGTCACCATCGTGACCGCGGACGAGCGGGGCCGCGAGGAGGCGGCGAAGTACGCCATCAAATTCGTGCAGGAACGCCTGACGCGCGAAAATTACCGCCGGGTCCTCAATCCACTGCTCGGTCGCGGCGACTTCCTCATCAATGTCTCGGTCGAGGTGTCGAGCATCGCCCTCATCAAGCTGTGTTGGGAGAAGGGGGCGATGTACCTGGACACCTGCATCGAGCCCTGGCCGGGCGGTTATACCGATCCGACCGTGCCCGCAAGCCGCCGCACCAACTATGCGCTGCGCGAAGAGGCGCTGGCGCTGCGCACGGGCAACGCGCGGGCGCCGACTGCGGTGCTCACGCACGGTGCCAACCCGGGGCTGGTGTCGCATTTCGTCAAGCAGGCGCTGCTCAACATCGCACGCGACACCGAGGCGCCTGCCGGCAATCCCGCTTCGCGTGCGGAGTGGGGCGAGCTCACGCGCCGGCTCGGGGTGAAAGTGATACACATCGCCGAGCGCGACACGCAGGTCTCGAGTGTGCCGAAGCAGCTGGGCGAGTTCGTCAACACCTGGTCCATCGATGGCTTCGTAAGCGAAGGCTCGCAGCCGAGCGAGATGGGCTGGGGCACGCACGAGCGCAACTTTCCACGCGATGGCAAGCGCCACGACTTCGGCTGCATGGCGGCGATCTACCTGACGCAGCCTGGCGCGGGCACGCGGGTACGCACCTGGACTCCGAAGGCAGGGCACTTTCATGGCTTCTGCATCACGCACAGCGAGTCGATCTCCATCGCCGATTACCTGACGGTGCGTGAGGGGGCCCAGGTGGCGTATCGCCCGACGGTGCACTACGCGTATCACCCGTGCGATGCGGCGGTGATGTCCGTGCACGAGCTCGCCGGCTGCAACTACGTGCAGCAGGAGCGGCAGCGCATCCTCATGAACGACGTCACCGCTGGCATCGATGAGCTGGGAGTGCTGCTCGCGGGGCACAAGAAGAACGCCTACTGGTACGGCTCGCAGCTCTCGATCGCCGAAGCCCGCAAGCTGGCGCCTTACAACAACGCAACGAGCCTGCAGGTCTGCGTGGCCGTGCTCTCGGGCGTGATCTGGGCAATGGAGAATCCCAATCTCGGCGTCGTCGAGCCCGATGACATGGATTTCCGTCGCAATCTGGAGATCTGCATGCCCTACCTCGGGCCGGTGGCCGGTGAGTACACCGACTGGACACCGCTGCACGAGCGCGAGCGATTGTTCCCCGAGGACATCGACAAGAGCGATCCCTGGCAGTTCAAGAACGTGCGGGTCATCTGGTAGCGCCGCGCAGCGTGCGGGCCGGCCACTGCACACAGCCCGCAGGAGGCGTAAATACCTCCTCGAGCTAATAGTTAGGTAATTGCCAAACTACTGGCCCACGGGGGCTCTGATTGCGCCCCTGCGGGAAACATCGGGGTCAATCGCGCTGGTACTCGATCGACACGATCAGGTAAACGCGGGGACCGGCCGGTGTCTCCACGGTGACTTCCTCGTCGGTGCGGCGTCGCAGCAGCGCCCTGCCGAGAGGCGAGTCCATGCTGATGTAACCGGGCGCCATGTCGAATTCGTCCGGGCCGACGATACGGTAGCGCGCACACACACCATCCTCGGCCTCGACCGCCACCCACGCCCCGAAGAACACCCGGCCCGGATCCGCGGGTGGCTGGTCCACGACCACCATGCCTTCGAGCCGGCGGCGCAGGAAGCGCACTCGGCGGTCGATTTCGCGCAGCCGCCGCTTGCCGTAGGTGTATTCGGCATTCTCGGAGCGATCGCCCTGCGCGGCGGCCGCGGCCACGGCCTGTGTGACCCGGGGGCGCTCCTCGCGCCAGAGCTGCTCGAGCTCGGCGCGCAGTCGCCGCGCCCCCGCCGAGGTCACGTATTTCGACCCCGCCGGGGAAGGCGCCCGGAAGCGTCCCATGCGCTTGAATCCTGTGGATTATGTCGCACTCACTTTTACAGAAATCCGGGGTTCTGTGGAACATCTCACGGACGTGTCCGCGCGGGGCCACTAACCTTTTCCCGTGGCTACCAAGTACTACACGCACTTCGTGACCCACATCGACAGGGCGCGCAACGCAGCCGGCAATGAGTGGAGTGGTGTGGTCGAGCTACGGCAGCCCCTGACGCACGCACGCGCCAATCGGGAGCTGCGTGCGCTGCTGGCACAGAGCTTTGATCTGGATTCGGACGATATCCGCATCCTGCACTGGGCACTATTGCACTGAGGAATCCCCTGGCGGACTTCCTTCCCTTCATCGAAGGTCCGCCCTTACCAACCCCAGGCCTCAAAACCTGGGGTTTTTTTTGCGCGATCGACGCCGCTTTCGCGGCCATGTGACAATAATCCCTGCCCCCGGGAGCCGGGTGGGCGCTACACGATAAGGAGAAGCCGATGCGCGCTTGGTCTGTTGCCTCTCTGGCATTCGCGGTGTTGACCCTGTCGGGCTGTGGTTACAACACGCTGCAGGCGAAGGATGAAGGCGTGAAGGCCGCCTGGGCGGAGGTCGTCAACCAGTACCAGCGCCGGGCGGACCTCATCCCCAACCTGGTGAACACCGTGAAGGGGTACGCTGCGCAGGAGCAGAAGGTGCTGATCGGCGTGACCGAGGCGCGCGCCAAGGTCGGCTCGATCCAGGTGACCCCCGAGGTGCTCAACAACCCCGAGCTGTTCCAGAAGTACCAGGCCGCACAGAACCAGCTCACCGGCGCGCTGAAGAGCCTGTTCGCCGTCGCGGAGAATTACCCGCAGCTGAAGTCGGACCAGAACTTCCGCGATCTGCAGTCGCAGCTGGAGGGCACGGAGAACCGCATTACCGTCGCGCGTAACCGCTACATCCAGGCAGTGCAGGACTACAACGTGACGGTGCGCAGCTTCCCGACCAATCTCACGGCCAAGTTGTTCGGCTTCCAGGTGAAGCCGAACTTCACCGTCGGCAACGAGCAGCAGATCTCCACCGCTCCGACGGTCAGCTTCGACACGAGTACACCCGGCGGATCCGCCACGCCTCCGGCGCAACCTGCAGGACAATCGCCGACCCAATGATCGCACGGGCGCATCGCGCCGCCCGGGGCGGGCGCGTGGCGGCGCTATTGCTGCTGAGCGTGTGCTTCCACGCGGGAGCACAGGGCCCGGCGCGAGGGCTGCAGCCCGTTCCGCCACTCACTGCCCGCGTCACCGATCTCACCGGTACGCTCAGCGCCGAGCAGCAGACCGCGCTCGAGCAGAAGCTCGCTGCCTTCGAGGCGCGCAAGGGCTCGCAGCTCGCCGTACTCATGGTGCCGACGACGCGCCCGGAGGAGATCGAGCAGTATTCGATACGAGTCGTCGACCAGTGGAAGCTCGGGCGCGGGACCGTCGGCGGGAAGAAAGTCGATGACGGCGCACTGCTGCTCATCGCCAAGGACGACCATCGCGTACGCATCGAGGTGGGCTACGGTCTGGAGGGAGTGCTGACCGATGCCATGTCGAACCGCATCATCTCCGAGACCATCGCGCCGGCTTTCCGCGAAGGCAATTTCTACGAGGGCATCGACGCGGGTCTCGGGCAGATGATGCGGGTGATCGAAGGCGAGCCGCTGCCGCCGCCCGAGCATGCGTGGCAGACGCCGCGGCACGGTTCCGGCGGCAACATCCTGCCGGAGCTGCTCTTCGCCGTGCTCATCGGATCGGTGCTGCTGCGCGCGATCTTCGGGCGCACGTTCGGCTCGATCCTGACGGGAATCGGCGCCGGCGCCCTGGTGTGGATCGCGGGCTACGCGGTGGGGCTCGCCATACTCGCCGCGATCGTCGGAACTCTGATCACCATGCTGATGGGTCTGGCGCGCGGCAGCGGCTGGTCGAGCAATCCACGCTCGGGTGGCTTCGGCGGCGGCTGGGGCGGATTCGGCGGGGGACTGGGCGGCGGAGGCTTCGGTGGAGGCGGTTTCAGCGGCGGAGGCGGCGGATTCGGAGGTGGCGGCTCCTCCGGAAGCTGGTAGCGGTCGATGAACATCGTGCGTCTCATCCGTCACATGGCCACTACTCGCTGGAGCACGCGCCGGCATTTTCCACAGGCCGTGCGTGATGCCATCGAGCAGGCGGTCGGGGAGTGCGAATCCAGCCACGGCGGGGAGATCCGCTTCGTCATCGAGACTGCGTTCGACATACCGGAGCTGTGGCGTGAGCTCTCGGCGCGCACGCGTGCGTTGCAGCTGTTCGGCCAGTTCGGCGTCTGGAACACCGAGCACAACAACGGCGTACTGATCTACGTGCTCATGGCGGATCACGCCGTCGAGATCGTCGCGGACCGCGGCATAGCCGCCCGCGTCAGCCAAGCGGAGTGGGATGCGGTGTGCCGCCAGATGGAGCACCACTACCGCGCCGGACGTTTCCGCGAGGGCTCGGTGGTCGGGATTCTGGGGATCGGAGCGCTCCTTGGACGGCACTTTCCCGGGAAACGCCGCAGCGACAACGAGCTGCCGAACCAGCCGGTGCTGCTGTAAAGGACCAGCCCGAGCAGCGTCGGTGCCGGGGGTCCTCGTAAGATCGCGCGTCTGCATGATCGGTACGCGCTGGGTGGCCACGGCGACATCGGTCATAATCGGCCTGCCATGAGAACCTCCAGTGCCCGTGCCGCAACGGCCGCGCTCGTCTGCCTCGCACTTGCCGGATGCTCCCTGTTCAGCCAGTGGCACCGGCCCGCGCCGCCGACGCCACCGCCGGCACCGCCTGCGGCACCGCCACAGCCGCCGCCGGTAGCCAACGAGCGCTTCACGCTCAACCCGGATCAGGACGTTGCGGGCGTGGTGCAGGTGGTGTCGGCCGGCAAGGAGGACACGCTCACGGACATCGCTCGCCGCTTCAACGTCGGCTACGAGGAGATCCTGCGCGCCAACCCGAAAGTCGACCCCTGGCTCCCGGGGGAAGGACGCGAGATCGTCATACCCTCGCAGTTCATCCTGCCGGATGCGCCGCGCACCGGGATCGTGATCAATATCCCGGCGATGCGCATCTTCTATTACCCGCCCGCGAAACACGGCGAGCGGCAGGTGGTGATCACCCATCCCATCGGGATCGGCAAGGTCGGCTGGCGCACACCGGAAGGGGTTACCAAGATCGTCCGTCGTCAGCAGGATCCCAGCTGGCGCGTCCCGGAATCGGTGCGCAAGGAACATCACGAGAACGGCGAGGAACTCGAGCCGGTGATAGGACCGGGACCGGAGAATCCACTCGGCAAGTACGCCTTCTACCTGCAGTGGCCGAGCTATCTCATTCACGGCACCAACAAGCCCGCCGGCGTCGGCCTGCGCTCGAGCCACGGCTGCATCCGGCTGTACCCGGAGGACATCGAGCAGTTCTTCAACATGGTCCCCATCGGCACACAGGTGCGCGTCGTCAATCAGCCATTCGTGTTCGGCTGGCGGGACGGCGAGCTGTACATGCAGGCCTATGACGTGATGGAGGATGACACCCGCGACTGGAAGAACGCGCAGAAGAAGCTCCTGTCGACCTCGTTCGCCACGCGCCTGCAGCAGGAGGTGAAGGCGCATCACGAACAGGTCGACTGGAACCTGGTCTCGAGCCTCGCGCGCAGTCCACGCGGAGTGCCGGTTCCGGTGACGGAGCCCAACTCGAGCATCGAGCAGGTCCTCGCCGCTGCGCCGCGGGTGCAGAATGTGCTGCCCGAAGGCTCGACATGGGACGGCACCTCGGATCTGCCGATGGACGAGGCATCTTTCCGGCAGATCGTCTCGGAGATCGAGCCCGGAAGCGCTGCCGGTGCGCCGCCCGCGAGCCCCGCCCCCGGCGCAGCGGGCGCCTCGAGCGGTCAACGCGGCGCCCAGAAGAACGGCGGCTGACGAACCGCTGCGCAGTGGCCGCATGTCGCACAGCTCACCGCCTGGGGAAGAGTCGCCTGAACGACCGCTGTCGCAGTGGCTGAAACTCATGCTGGCCGAGATCGCACGCAAGCGCGACGACCTCGAGCAGGCGCGTGCCGAGCAGCTGTTGCGGGCCACCGAGGCGGGAAGAACATCGTCAAATCAATCCGACCCCAGCTCGGGAGTCTGACCACGCGCTGACACGCTGTGTTAGAATCACGCGGGCAGATTCACTGAGGCGCTTGAGTGGCCGACAGCCCCGCGTCCGGCGTACAACTCGCACAACAAAGCCGTGACCACCACGCGATCGAGCGTGTGCCGACTGCCGTCGCGGCATTCATCGGCCGCACTCTCAAGGGGCCGGTCGATCAGGCTCTCACGGTCCACAGTTTCAACGAGTACCAGCAGCACTTCGGCGGCCTGTGGCAGCCCTCGACGCTCGCCTACGCGGTCGAGCAGTTCTTCGAGAATGGCGGCCGTGAGGCGCGCATCGTGCGCGTCGCCAACGGTGCGCGGCCGCCGACACTGACTCTGCCTGCCGGTCGCGGCGCGCTGCGCCTCACGGCTTTGAACCCCGGCTCGCGGGAGTACCTGCGTGCTTCGGTGGATTACGACGGGCTGACCGCGACCGAGCCGGAGCGTTTCAACCTCGTCGTGCAGCGCGTGCGCACCGCGGGCTCGGAGCTGGTCGAGGACCAGGAGATCTACCGGCGCTTATCGGTGGCGCGCGCCTCGGGACGGTTCGTCGTGGACGTGCTGCTCGAATCGCGCCTCGTACGAGTGCTGGGCGAGCCTCCCGCGCAGCGTCCGGATCGCTCTGCGAGCGGCCCCGGGGGCGTTGCGGTCGGTTACACACTCTCCAACCCGGACGGCGACGACGGGGCGCCGCTCACCGATTACGACATCATCGGCGCCGCTGGCAGCGGCGCCGGGCTGTTCGCGCTCGGCGGGGCGGCGGGCTTCAACCTGTTGTGCGTTCCGCCGCTGGCGCGCGATCGCGACGTGGGGCTTTCGACGTTGCTCGTCGCGGCACGCGTATGCCGCGAGCATCACGCGCTGCTCGTGGTGGACCCGCCCGCAGCCTGGACCTCCGCTCGCGCGGCTCTCGAGGGCTTGCGCAGCTGGCCGTTTCGCAGCGACAGCGCCGTCATGTACTTCCCGCGGGTGCAGGCCTTCGACCGGTTGCGGGGTCGCGTCGAGACCTTCGCTTCGTGTGGTGCTGCCGCAGGGGGGATCGCGCGCTCCGACGAGATCTGGCCGGTGTGGGCAGCTGCGGAAAGCGAGGAGGCGGTGCTGCGTCCGGGCCTGCGTCCCGCGGTGGCCGTCTCGGATGCCGATCGCGCGCGCCTCGCGCAGGCGGGGGTGAACACGCTGCTCGCGGTGCGCACCGGCTCGCGCAACGGCATCAGCCCGCGTACGCTCGCCGCGGGCGGCAGCGGGGCTCCGGAATCGCGATACCTCTCGGCGCGGCGCCTGGCGCTCTTCGTGGCGGCGAGTGTCGAGCAGGGGACCCGCTGGGTGCCGCTGGAGCACAACGGACCATCGACTTGGAAGCGCGCCCAGGCCCAGGTCGAGAATTTCCTCGATGAGCTCGCCGCGCAGGGAGCATTCGCAGGAGCGGGCGCCGAGGAATCGCACTTCGTCATCGCCGATGAGCGGGTGAATCGTCCACAGACCCTCGCGGAGGGCAAGTTCAACCTGCTGTTCGGCTTCGCCACGAGCAAGCCCGGGGAATTCAACACCTGGCTCGTGACTCAGCGCGCCGGCGCGAGCCGTGTGCGGCCGGTGTCCGTGAATCGCTCGGCGACCTCGAAGCAGCGCGTGGAGTGGGAGATCGAAACCTCGATTCTTCGTGGATAGGCCCGCGACAGGCTAGCCGCCAGGAGCTCCGAACCCCCCGCCGCCTGGAGTGAGGATCGTGAGCTCATCTCCCGCCGCTACCTCGAATCGCGCGGTTGCGCCCAGGCGCTCGAGCGTGCCGTCGATGCGCCTGATGAACGCTTCACCGTGGGCCCCCTCTGCGCCGCCGGCAAGGCCGAAAGGCGCGATGCGGCGGTGATTCGCGAGCAGCGCCCCGGAGAGAGCGCCTCGGAACCGAAGCCTCCTTGCGACGCCGTCACCGCCATGATGGCGACCGGCACCGCCGGAGCCACGGCGGATTGCAAATTCCCGCACCAGCACCGGGAAGCGCCCCTCCAGTATCTCCGGATCGGTGAGCCGTGAGTTGGTCATGTGCGTCTGCACGGCATCGCAGCCGTCGAAATCGGGCCCCGCGCCCGCACCGCCGGCAATGGTCTCGTAGTACTGCAGCTGCGCGTCGCCGAAGGTGAGGTTGTTCATGGTTCCCTGGGACGCGGCGAGGACGCCGAGTGCACCGTAGAGTGCATCGACGATGCACTGCGAGGTCTCTACATTCCCGGCTGCGACGGCGGCGGGCGCCTGCGGGTCGAGCATCGAGCCCGGCGGAATCACGATGTCGAGCGGTGCGAGACAGCCCTCGTTGAGCGGAATCGGCTCCTCGATGAGAGTGCGGAACACGTACAGCACGGCAGCGGTGCACACCGCGCGTGGCGCATTGAAGTTGTGCACTCCTTGCGGCGAGGTGCCGGTGAAATCCACCCGTGCACGCTGCCCCGCGTGGTCGATGTCGATGCGCACCGCGATCGCCGAGCCATCGTCCAGCTCGTAGCGAAAGGTCCCGGCCGAGAGCCTGGCGATGGCGCGCCGCACGCACTGCGCGGCGTTCTGCTGCACGTGATGCATGTACTGGTGCACGGTGTCGAGCCCGTGCCGGCGCCCGGCACGCTCGAGCTCGGCACAGCCACGTGCATTGGCGGCGAGCTGTGCGCGCAGGTCTGCGACATTCTGCCCCGGGTTGCGTGCTGGCCAGGGCCCGGCGGCGAGCTGCGCCCGCAGCTCGCCCTCGCGCAGGGTGCCACCCTGCACGAGGTGGAAGCACTCGAACAAAACGCCTTCCTCCCCGATGCTGCGGCTGAAGGGAGGCATGGACCCCGGTGTCATCCCCCCGATGTCGGCGTGGTGCGCCCGCGAGGCGACGAAGAAGTCAGGCTGCCCGCGTGCGGCCATGAACACCGGGGTGACCACCGTGATGTCAGGCAGATGCGTGCCGCCGTGATACGGGCTGTTGAGGAGCCACGAATCCCCGCAGACGAGGTTTGCCGCCTGCGCGCGCATGACCGCGCGCACGCTCGCACCCATCGAGCCGAGGTGCACGGGCATGTGCGGTGCATTGGCGATGAGCGCACCCGTGCGGTCGAACAGCGCGCACGAGTAATCGAGCCGCTCGCGGATGTTGACTGACTGCGCGGTCGCTTTCAGCACTTCACCCATCTGCTCCGCGATGTGCATGAACAGGTTGTTGAAGATCTCGACGCGGGCAGGATCCGCGGTCGCGGTCCTCACTCCCGCTGCCGCGCCCTCATCCTCGAGCAGCAGCTCACCGCCTGCGAGGGGCTGTGCACGCCAGCCTTCCTCGAGCACCACGGTGCTGTTGGGCTCGACGATGAGCGCCGGTCCCCTGAGCGGCCCGCGCAGTGCGCCCTGTGCCACCACCGGCACTTGGCGCCATGCCCCGAACCAGGCGCGCGCCTGCTGCGGCAGGCCCGCGATCGCGGCCGGAGGCGGGAAACTGAGCGAGGTGAGCTCGACAGAAGGAGCACGTGCCTCCACCCGCAGCGCTTCGATGATCACCTCGAGCGCCCGCGCGGCGAAGCCGAAGCGCCGCAGATGCTCGGTATGGAATCGCGCCCGGACCTCATCGAGCGCCGCCAGCGGCACCGAGAGGGTGACCTCGCTGTCGCCGGCGCGCAGCTCGAGCAGCTCCGTGAGCCGCACCTTCTGCGGCTCACTGCCGTCGGCGGCGAGCTCGGCACGCGCCTGCGCACCCAGGCGCTCGAGCGCACGCTGTGCCGCGGCGAGTCCTGCTGCGCTCAGCTCCGTGCGCAGACTCGCACGGCGCACCGCCAGGCGGTCGGCCACACCGATACCCAACGCCGAGAGTACGCTGGCGAGCGGGTGGACCAGCACGCGTCGCACACCGGCCGCGCGTGCCACGCGGCATGCGTGCTGCCCGGCGGCGCCGCCAAAGCAGAAAAGCGTGAAGTCACCGGCGTCGAGTCCCTGACGCGTGGACACCTGGCGAATGGCGTTGGCCATCGACTCCACGCCCACTTCGAGGAACGATTCGGCGACCATCTCCGCGGAACAGCCGCCCGCGACCTCGCTCGCCGCCCGCGCGGCGAGCGCGCCGAATTTCTCTACGACCACGCGGGCGTCGATCCGCGCGCGACCCTCGGGGCCGAACACCGCAGGCAGGGTGTCCGGGCGCAGGTGCCCGAGCAGCACCTGCACATCGGTGAGGGTGAGTGGCCCGCCGCGTCCGTAGCAGGCGGGACCGGGATCCGCCCCCGCGGAAGAGGGGCCGACGGCAAAGCGGCCGTCACGGTAGCTCAGTATGGAGCCGCCGCCGGCGGCAATGCTGTGCACATCGAGCATCGGCTGCGTGAGGCGCACACCGGCAATTGTGTGCTCGAAGCGTTGTGGCAGCTCGCCATCGATCAGCGAGACATCGGTCGAGGTGCCGCCCATGTCGAAGCCAATAAGACGAGAATAGTGCAGGCGTTCCCCGACCCAGCGCATGCCGATCAGGCCTCCCGCTGGCCCCGAGAGCACACTCGACATCGCATGAAAACGCTCCGCCGCAGCGAGCCCGCCGTTGCTCTGCATGAGCGCGAGGCGCGCGCCGGCATCGAGGGCGCGCACTTCGCTCTGAAGGGTACGCAGATAGCCGCGCAGTGGGGGCGCCAGGTAGGCGTTGAGCACTGTCGTATCGCCGCGGACGACGTAGCGCACGAGCGGCGAGAGCTCGTGCGATACCGACACTTCCTCGAACCCCATCTCACGGGCGCACGCCGCGGCGGCACGCTCGTGCTGTGTATGGCGCCAGCCATGCAGGAGCACGATGGCGACCGCACGACGCCCGGCAGCGCGCGCTCGCGTGAGCTCTGCGCGCAGCTGCGGCAGGTCGAGCGGCAACAGCACCGCACCTTCGGCATCGATGCGTTCCTGCGCCTCGATCACGCTCGCGTACAGCCGCTTGGGCAGCACGATGTTGCGCGCGAAGATATCCGGACGATTCTGGTAGCCGATGCGCAGCGCCTCACCGAACCCGGCGGTAGTCACCAGAACGACCGGCTCGCCACTGCGCGTGAGCAGGGCATTGGTGGCGACCGTGGTGCCGACCTTCACCGCTGCGACGGGAGCCGAGGGCGCAGCACCCGTGCTCCGCGCCGCCTCCGCCAGGATGGCACGCGCCGCGCGCACGCCCGGATCGCCGGCCGCTGCATCCATCGCGATCGAGGGCACCTTGCGCACATGCAGCACACCCTCGGGCGCGACCCCGATCACATCGGTGAACGTTCCGCCACGATCGATCCAGAACTGCCAGCCTGCGCGGCGGGCAGGAACGAGCGGCGCTTGGCTTGGGGTTTCCATTGCCTGCATTATTCGCCCATGCGACTGCAGCTCCCAGCGCCGGATGCCCTGCCATGCACGCGCCCGTGACTTCCCGCCATGTCGTCTTCTCTCACGGTCAGGAAGCCGGACCCTGGGGACGCAAGATCACGGCTCTCGCCGAGGTGGCACGCGCCGAAGGATACGACGCGCACTCGGTGGATTACCGCGGCATCGATGAGCCCCGCGCTCGCGTAGCGCGGCTGGTGGAGTTCTGCAAGGAGCTCACCGGCGATCTGGTGCTGGTCGGCTCGAGTCTCGGCGGTTATGTTGCGGTCGCCTCGGCCTCGCTCCTGCACGCCCGCGGTGTATTTCTCATGGCGCCGGCGCTCTACATGCAGGGGTTGCCGGAGCTGCGCAGCGGCGTGCTCGACTGTCCCGCGGCGGTGGTGCACGGCTGGCGCGACGATGTGGTTCCCTACGAGCACAGCGTGCGCTTTTCCCATGCGTATCGCTGCGCGCTGCACCTGGTCGAGAGCGATCACCGCCTGCACAACCAGGTGCGGGTGATCCAGTACCTGTTCGAGTATTTTCTCATTGCCCTCGACCTGCCTGCGATCGCCTTCGAGTAGGCGTCGGCGGCGCCCGCCCGCGCGGCGTCTGGGCTCATCATATCCGGCATGAACTGGCTGCTGCGGCGGGTGCTCGCGATCTGGGTGCGATTCAAGGTGCTGCCGGAGGATACCGCCGAGCAGTTGCGCGCCCGGCCGCGACCACTGTGCTACGTGCTCGAGCAGCGCAGCGCCGCCGACCTCGCCGTGCTGCAGCAGGCGTGCGCGCAGCTCCACATCCCGCGCCCGGGCAGGCGGCTCGGGGGCGGTACGCGCGAGCTGCGCTCCTATTTCTGGCTGACGCAGTCACGGGGATTCATCGCGCGCCGGATCGACCGGCGGCCACCGCGGCAGCTCGCGCAGATGATCGCCGCGCTGCGCGCCGATCCGGAGGTGGATTTCGACCTGGTGCCGGCCGCTGTCTACTGGGGACGCGCACCGCAAAAGGAAGCCTCGTGGCTGCGGCTGCTGCTGAGCGAGGATTTCGGCGTCGGTAGCCGCGCACGTAAGTTCATGCAGGTGCTGCTCAACGGCCGCGATACGCTCATCGAGCTCGATGAGCCGCTGTCGCTGCGCGCGCTGCTCGGGGAGGAGCGCGCGGGCGCGCTGCTCGGCAAGCGCGTAGCACGTACGCTGCGCGCCCTCTACGCCCGGCGCCGCGCCGCACGCATTGGCCCGGACCTCTCGCATCGTCGCACCATCGTCAATCGCGTGCTGCGCACGCGCGCGGTGCGTGCGGCAGTGGCCCAGGAAGTGCGCGAGCGGCATATTCCGCGCCACAGGGCGCTGCAGCGCGCCCGCGGCTACGCCTGGGAGATCGCCGCCAACTATTCGCACGCCTTCGTGCGCTTCATGGAGCACGCGCTCGGCTGGCTGTGGAACCGGCTGTATGACGGCGTGGTATTCGGCCACGCCGAGACCCTCGCGGCGGTCGCGGAAGGGAATGAGATCATCTACGTTCCCTGTCACCGCAGCCATATGGACTACCTGCTGCTCGGCTACGCCATCTACGTGCACGGCTACGCCGTGCCGCACACCGCCGCGGGCGTCAATCTCAACCTGCCGGTCGTCGGCCGCTTCCTGCGCAAGGGAGGCGGCTTCTTCATTCGCCGCAGTTTCGCCGGCAACAAGCTCTACACGGTCGTGTTCATGAAGTACCTCGCCGCGATCATGCGCCGAGGACACGCGATCGAGTACTTCATCGAGGGCGGTCGCAGCCGCACGGGGCGGCTGCTGCAGCCGAAGACCGGGATGCTGTTGATGACCGTGCGCAGCTTCCTCGCCGATCCCGCGCGCCCGGTGGTGTTCGTGCCGGTCTATTTCGGCTACGAGCGCCTGGTCGAGGGTGCGACCTACGTGGGCGAGCTCTCGGGGCGACCCAAGGAGAAGGAGAGCATCCGGGGACTCCTCGGCTCATGGCGGGTGCTGCGGGAGCGCTTCGGCAAGGTGCACGTGAACCTCGGCGAGCCGATTGCGCTCGAAGAGATCCTCGACCGCCACGAGCGCGAATGGCGCACGCGGCGCTTCGATGAGGAGGCGCGTGCTCCGTGGCTCGCGGCGGCGATGGATGAGCTCGCCGAGCGCATCATGCGCAACATCAATTCCGCGGCGGCGGTGACCCCGGTTAACCTGCTGGCGCTCGCGCTGCTAGCGATGCCACGCCAGGCACTGCCGGAGGCGGACCTGGTGCGGCAGCTCGAGCTCTATCGCTCCCTGCTCATATCTTTCCCCTACAGCAACCGGGTAACCGTCACCACGCTCAGCGGCACCGAGATGCTCGCGTACGGAGAGTCGCTGCGCCTCATCGGGCGCGAGCCGCACCGGCTCGGGGACATGGTGCGCATGACCGTCGAGAACGCGGTACTCGCCACCTATTTCCGCAACAACGTATTGCACCTGTTCGCGCTGCCCTCGCTGATCGCATGCGTTTTCGTGAGCAATGCGCGGGTGTCGACGCCCGACATCCAGCGCCTGGCCTGGCGCGTCTATCCCTACATAGGCGCGGAGCTGTTCCTGCGTTGGAGCGAAGCGGAGCTGCCCGCGGTCGTGGAGGCTTCGCTCAGCTGCCTCGCGGCACACGCACTCATCGAGCCGCACCCGGAAGGCGGTTGGCAGCGGCCGCCGCCCGCCTCGGCGCAGGCCATGCAGCTTTCGCTATTGGCGCAGGCGACCCTCCAGATCATCGAGCGCTACTACGTGGTGGTGGCGCAGCTGGTGGTGGCCGGAAGCGGGGAGATCACGCAGGCGGACCTCGAGGAACGCTGCCAGCAGACCGCGCAGCGCATGAGCGTGCTTTACGGCCTCAACTCACCGGAGTTCTTCGACAGAGCGATGTTTGCGAACTTCATCGGCCTGCTGCGTGGCCGCGGAGTCATTCACGCCCGCGCCGGCGGGCGACTCGAATTCGACGAGGTCCTCGTGCTTGTGGCGCAGGACGCACAGTTCGTCCTCAGCGAGCAGCTGCGTCACAGCATTCTGCAGATTGTGCACGGCTGACAGCGCTTGCCGCGCTGCGCCGCCGAGTAATAGACTGCCCGCACGCGGGTTTGTTTTGCGCAACAAACAAGAACGCGACGGGGTTCGCTGCACACTGTGCTCAACTGACGCAAGCAGCCTTCCTGGCAGACGGAGTCGAGGCTGAAAGGATGCGGCCCACAGTCTGCAAGGGAGCAGGGGGGAACACATGAGGAAGGTTCACACCGGGCGTGCCCCTGGGATCGCAGCGCTGGCCGCCTGTCTGGCGGCCGGTGCATCGCCAGGCGCTCATGCCATCAGTTTCCGCAGCGATTCGGGCGATTGGACCGGGAGCTGGGACACCACCATCGGCTACGGCATGGGCTGGCGCATAGTGAATCCCGATTGCCGGCTGATTGCGATCGCCAACGGCGGCTGCGGCTACTCCCCCAACATCGACAATGGCGACCTGAACTACCTCCGCAAGGCGCTGTACACCAAGGCGCTGACCGGGGTGACGGAGCTCGGCGTCAACTACCGCGACAAGGCGGGATTCTTCGTGCGGGCCTCGGGTCTGTACGATTTCTCCGTGATGGCTAATGACGTCGATCACATACCCCTCACTCATGAAGCCAAGGGCGTGGTCGGCAGCTACACGCGCCTGCTCGACGCCTTCGGCTACCTGCGCTTCGATCTCGGCAGCTTGCCCTCCGAGTTGCGTCTTGGACGGCAGGTGGTGGACTGGGGTGAGAGCACCTTCATTCCGGGCGGACTCAACTCGGTCAATTATTTCGACGTCACTGCGCTGCAGGTTCCCGGGGCGGAGCTCAAGCAGGCGCTGCTGCCGGACACGATGGCGCTGTTCAATTCACAGCTCACCAAGGACCTGAGCACGCAGCTCTTCTACCTGTTCACCTGGCATCCGGACATCATCGAGCCGCCCGGGGCGTACTTCAGCACCAGCGACGTCGCCGGCGCCGGCGGCGGCAAGGTGCGCCTGGGTTTCGGCGCGATTCCGGATAAGGGCGTGGACTTCAGTCCCCTCGGCGGCGGACTGATCCCGGATTTCCAGACGATACCGCGGCTGCCCGATCAGAAGCCCTCCGAGGGGGGCCAGTACGGCATCAATTTCAAGTACTACCTGCCGAACTTCGGCCAGGGCACGCAGCTTGGCTTGTACTTCCTCAACTACACC
Organism: Steroidobacteraceae bacterium; assembly: GCA_035566915.1. Lineage (GTDB taxonomy): Bacteria > Pseudomonadota > Gammaproteobacteria > Steroidobacterales > Steroidobacteraceae > 13-2-20CM-66-19. The sequence goes on along the minus strand of DATMPW010000073.1, from coordinate 41,065 downwards.
AGCCGCGTGCCGCTGCTCTCGCTGCAGACCGGCTCGCAGGCGGGACTCGGCAACGCCTTCGGCGCCGTCAATGCGGTCGGCGCAGCCGCGCAGGCGATCGCCGCCGGTAACTCGCTCGCATCGGCTGTGAAAATCGGCACTGGAGCGGGCCTACAAGCCGCCGCCTCGCAGGGGGGCAACCTGAGCGCCGCCACCGCGCAGCAGTACGCCACCATCGGCGCCAACACGCTCCTCGTCGGAGGCAACGTCAACGCCCAGGCGGCCAACCTCGCGACGCACGAGTACAGCACGACCGAGGGGTTCTTCGAGGAGTTCCCCGAGAACATCAAGATGCTCGGCTTGTCGTTCAACACGCAGCTCCAGAGCACCGGCACCGCGCTCCAGGGCGAGGTTGCCTGGCGCCACAACGTGCCGCTGCAGATCGATGACGTCGAGTTGATCTACGCGTCGCTGACGCCGTTCGAGGCGGGCACCGCGCGACTTCTCAGCGGTGGCGCAGTGCAGCCGCACCCCGGCACGTGCCCGAAGAATTCGCCCACTCCGATCAGTGACTGTGTTCAGCTCGTCGCGCCGGGCCTGCTGACGGCTCCGAACTACGGTAACGGTCAGACAATCCACGGCTATGAGTTGAAGGACACGTGGCACTTCGACTTCACCGCCACGCAGATCTGGGCGAATGTATTCAAGGCCTCCCAGGCAGTGCTCATCTTCGAAGCAGGCGCCGACTACGTGCCGGGCCTGGAGGACAAGCTCACCGGGGGTCCGCAGGGGTTCGGCTTGCGCTACGACGGGCCCGGCACGAACCTGAGCGGCAATCCGAATCTCGGCGGGTATCCGCAGTTTCCCGCCGTCAACGGCCAGTGCGTCAAGGGCTCCTATCGCAATCCGCTCGGCCAGTGCTTCGAGCCGGGCTCGACGTTTGCGACCAGCTTCGCCTGGGGCTACGTGGTCGCAGGCCGGCTCGAGTACGACAACGCGATCGGCGAGTGGAACCTGCTGCCGCACTTCACCTGGGTACAGGACGTGAACGGGGTTTCGCCGGGTCCCGGCGGCGCTTTCGTCAACGGCCGCATCGATGTGACCATGGGTCTCACGGCCAGCCTGCACAACAGGTGGGAATTCGACGTCTCATACAGCAACTACGGCGGCGCCGGCCAGTACAACCTGCTCAACGATCGCGATTTCATCGCGGCCAGCGTCAAAGTGTCGTTCTGAAGCGTGCCACGGGGTCGCGCCGGGACCGCACGCACATTGGAGGGGGCGCCATGAAAATGCTGATTGGATCTGCTGCCGCGTGGACGCTGTTCGCAGCGGTGGCTTTTGGCGCCGTGAGCCCGCAGGAGGCGGGGCGGCTCGGCCAGGAGCTCACGCCGCTCGGCGGTGAGAAGGCCGCTAACGCCGACGGCAGCATTCCAGCGTGGACCGGAGGGCTGAAGTCCCCCGCCGATGCTGGCTTTCCGAACTACCACAACGGCGAGCACTACCCCGATCCGTACGCGAGCGACAAGCCGCTGTTCACCATCACTTCCGCCAACCTGAGCCAGTACGCGGCGAAGCTCAGCGAGGGTCACAAGGCGCTGTTCAAGACCTACCCCGACTACAAGATGATCGTCTACCCGACGCATCGCAGTGGAGCCTCGCCCGAGCGGGTATACGAGGCGACCAAGCGCAATGCGACCACTGCGAAGCTCGTGCCCGATGGCAACGGTTTCACCGGCGCGCTCGCCGGTACGCCGTTTCCGATTCCGCAGAGCGGCGTCGAGGTGTTCTGGAACCACGTGACACGCTGGCGAGGAGTGACCGCGGCGCTGAACGTGGGCCAGGCGCCGATGACCGCCGCCGGCGGCTACACGCTGGTGAACTTCAAGGAGGAGTTCTATTTCCAGTACTACGAGCCGGGGATGACGGAGACTGGACTCAATAACATCCTGCTGTTCTTCACTCAGGAGACCACCGCCCCGGCGCGCCTCGCGGGAGAAGTGCTGCTCGTCCAGGAGACGCTCGATCAGGCGCGGGAAGCGCGGCGCGCCTGGGTCTACAACCCCGGCCAGCGGCGCGTCCGCCGTGCGCCCAACGTCGCGTTCGACAATCCCGGTACGAACGCGGACAACCTGCGCACCTCCGACCAGTTCGACATGTACAACGGCAGCCCGCAGCGCTACGACTGGAAGCTGATCGGCAAGAAGGAGATCTACGTCCCTTACAACGCCTACCGCCTGCAGGACGGCAAGCTCAGGTACTCCGATCTGCTCAAGAAGAACCACATCAACCAGGATCTCGCCCGCTACGAGCTGCATCGGGTATGGGTCGTCGACTCGACGCTCAAACCCGGGGTGAGCCACATCTACAGCCGCCGCACGCTGTACGTCGATGAGGATTCCTGGCAGATCCTGGTGGTGGACTGCTACGACTCACGCGGGCAGCTGTACCGCGTGCAGGAAGGGCACGCCATGAACTACTACAACCTGCCCTCCCTGTGGGACGACCTGGAGCTGATCATGGACCTCTCGAACGGCCGTTACCTCGCGCTCGGCCTGCAGAGCGAGGAGCATGGCTCGTACGACTTCAACATCAAGCGCGCGCCGGCGGACTACCAGCCGAGCGTGCTGGAGCGGCGCGGTATCCGGTGAACGCCTCGGCGAGCGCATAAACAGGTCGGGCTGCCATGGACAAGGCTGCTGGCTCTGCGCTCGTGGCTGCACTGCTGCTCGCCGCCGCGGCACTCCCGGGGCAGGCGCTACCGAACGCCGTGCCCCAGTCGACGGCCCCGGATGAGGCCACGGCGGAGTCGCCGCGTGCGGCGAAACCGGCACGGCTCGCCGCGCGGGGACTCCTCATCGCGATTGCTCCCGCGGGGCGGCGGCTCGTAGCCGTCGGTGATCGCGGCATCATCGTGCTGTCGGACGATCGGGGCGCGAGCTGGAGGCAGGCCGAGTACGTGCCGACGCAGGCGCTGCTCACCGGCGTGTGCTTTCTCGATACGCAGCATGGCGTGGCCGTCGGCCACGACGAACTGATCCTCACCACTGACGATGCAGGCCGCAACTGGAAGCGCGCTCACTATGCTCCGCAGGCACAGCGGCCGCTGCTCGATGTGTGGTGCGGCACAGACGGTGAGGTCATCGCGGTCGGCGCCTACAGTGCTTATTTCGCGAGCGCCGACGCCGGCGCGAGCTGGCGCGAGGTGAAGTTCACGCCCTCTGCCGCTGCAGCGCTGGGTGATCGTCACGTGAAGGGCGCCGCGCCCGCGCCGGCAGCGGCCAGCGGCACCGAGCAGGCGGCGGGTGGCGGTTACCACCTCAATCGCATCGTCGCGGGGAGCGGCCGTCGGCTCTACATCGCAGGCGAAGCCGGTCACCTCTACGCCTCCGACGATGGCGGTGCGAGCTGGCGCACGCTCGCTTCGCCCTACGAGGGCTCTTTCTTCGGCGTGCTGCCACTCGCGGGCGAGGTTTTGCTCGCCTTTGGTCTGCGCGGCCATCTTTATCGGTCCGCGGATGCGGGCACGAGCTGGCAACCGATCGAGACCGGGACGGTCTCGATGCTGACCGGCGCTGCGACTCTCGACGCTCGCGCCATCGCCATCGTCGGGCTCTCGGGGGTGGTGCTCGTGAGCCGCGACGGCGGCCGCAGCTTCGCTCTCCTGCAGCAGGCCGATCGCTCCGGGCTCTCCGCTCTCGCCTCCGTGGGCGGTGAAAGGCTCGCGCTGGTCGGCGAGGACGGCGCGAAGCTCATCGGTCTCGGGGATCAGACCGGCGCCGGGAGCGCGGCGCCATGACGACAGGCGGCGATGCTCCGCATCTTTCTCCAACGCTGGTCGGCCGGCTCGAGCGGCTGATCTTCGGACACCGCACCACGATCCTGGTGCTGTTCGCACTGGGGACGGTGCTGCTCGGGGTGACCGCGCTGCACGGACTGCGCATCGACACCTCGTTCAACAAGACCCTCCCGGCGCGGCACGAGTACATGCGCACCTACCTGGATCCCCGGGTGGCCGAGTTCCGTGGTGCCGATCGCGTGCTGATCGCGCTGATCGCACGTGATGGCAACATGTTCACGCCGCAGTTCTTCACGGCCCTGCGCAAGGCCACCGACGAGGTCATCGTCATGGACGGCATCGACCGCACGCAGGTGCAGTCGATCTTCACCCCGAACGTGCGCTATCTCGAGGTGGTCGAGGACGGCATCGAAGCGGGCAACGTCATCCCCGCCGACTTCACCCCCACCGCCGAAAACATGGCGCGGGTGCGCGACAACATCCGCAAGGCCGGCATCATCGGGCGGCTGGTGGCGAATGACTTCTCCGGTGCGCTGGTGAGCGCGATCGTGCTCGACACCGACGCGCAGGGCAGGCCGGTCGATCCGATCCGGGTCGCACACGAGCTCGAGCGGCGCGTCCGTGCACCGCTCGAAGGCCACGGCATCGATGTGCACATCATCGGCTTCGCCCAGGTGGTCGGCGACATTGCCGATGGCGCCGCATCCGTGCTGCTGTTCGCGGTCATCACGCTCGTGCTGACGCTGCTCGCGGTACGCGTCTACTGCCAGTCATGGCGTGTCGCCTTCGTGCCGGTGCTGTGCTCGGTGATTGCGGTGCTGTGGCAGCTTGGGGCGCTGGTGTTGCTGCATTACGGGATTGACCCCATCGGCCTGCTGGTCCCGTTCCTGATATTCGCCATCGGAGTGAGCCACGGCGTGCAGAAGATCAGCGCCGTCAGCGACGGTGCATTTTCCGGGCTCGGCAGCATGGAGGCCGCGCGGCGCACGTTCCGGCAGTTGCTCGCGCCCGCGATCGTGGCGCTGCTTGCGGACCTCGTGGGGTTCGTCACCATTCTGCTCATCCCGGTGCAGGTGATCCGCGAGATGGCAATCACGGCCAGCATCGGCGTCGCCATCGTCATCCTCACCGACCTGGTGCTGCTGCCGGTGCTGGTGTCCTATGTGCATTTCGATGCCGGTTACCACGCGCGCGTAGCGCGGCGCCAGCGCTGGCTCAGGCGCCTGTGGCATCGCCTGGCGCGCATCACGCGCCGCCGTACCGCGCTCCTCGTCATAGTGTGCGCCGCGGTGCTCGCCGTGCTCGGCTGGTGGAAGGGGCGCGAGACCCCCATCGGGGACACCCAGGCGGGCGTCCCCGAGCTGCGAGCCGACTCCCGTTACAACCGCGACAACGACGTCATCACCTCCAAGTTCAGCATCGGTGTCGATGTGCTGACGGCGATCGTGGAGTCGCAGCAGCCGGTGTGCGTCAGCCATGATCTCATGACCTGGATGGACCGCTTCGGCTGGCACATGCGTAATGTCCCCGGTGTGCAGGAGGTGATTACGCTGCCGTTCATCGCCAAGATAGCGATCGCCGGCTGGAACGAGGGCAGCCTGAAGTGGCGCAGCATCCCGCGGGAGCAGACCCAGCTCACGCAGTCGACGCGCTACATCGAGACCAGCACGGGCCTCCTGAACGAGAACTGCGACGTGGTGCCGGTGCTGATGTTCCTCAGCGACCACCGTGCGGGCACCATCGAGCGGGCGGTGGCGCAGGTGAAGCAATGGCGCAGCGACAACCCCGCGGCGCTCGCGCAGCTGCGCCTCGCGGCCGGCAACGTCGGGGTGATGGCGGCCACCAACGAGACCGTCGAGGCGAAGGAGCTGCTGATTCTTGCCGGGGTGTTCGCCGCCGTGATCGTCATGTGCCTGCTGACTTTCCACTCCGTGGTGGGCACGCTGCTGGTGGTGTTGCCGCTGGCGCTGGTGTCGGTGCTGGTGTACGCAGTCATGGCACTGGTCGGTATTGGGCTCAAGGTGTCTACGCTGCCCATGGTCGCGCTCGGTGCCGGCATCGGCGTCGACTACGGCATTTACCTCTTCAGCCGCATGCAGGAGTTCCTGCACCAGGGTTTGCCGGTGCGCATATGTTACGAGCGCACGCTGCGGGTCACCGGCGCCAGCATCATCTTCACCGGTATCACGCTTGCGATCGGCGTGGCGACCTGGGTGTTTTCGCCGCTGAAGTTCCAGGCTGACATCGGCATCATGCTGACGTTCATGTTCCTCGTGAACATGATGGCCGCGATCGTGTTGCTGCCGGCGCTCGCGGCATGGCTGATCCACCCGCTCGGCACCCGTGCGGCCTCCGCGCGGCGCGCGTGAGGTGAGCGCCCCGGGTAAACCACCCCACGAAATTGCGCTTGACGTTACCGGTGAGCGATTAGCGCTCGGTAAGACGCGCAATTTCGCGGGGGCCCCGGGTCCCGCCCGCCGTGGCGCACGCGGGGGGGAAGACAGCGTGCGACGACGGGCGGGACCGAGCGTTTCGAGTGACTTAAGCCGCCGCGTGCCGGGTGAGCCTGCGTCCGTTCAGGCTTGTGATCCTTTATGCGGCGATTGTGCCGTCCGCCCGCGGCGTCAGTAACTGCCCTTTAGGACAGGGTAATTGCGGGTGCGCCCCAGGAAACTGCGGGTACGGCTGTGGTCAAGTTGCCGTTACTGCAGATAGCCAAAGCCCCGCGCCATCAGCGCAGCGCACAACAGAATGACCAGGATCGCAGTGAGCTCGAGCATCAGACACATGCGTACGGAACGCGTGCGCCCTGCCGGGATCTCCGGGGCAACGCCAGCCTTGAGACCGCGGTTCCAGGAAAGGAAAGTAACGGTGGGATAGACAGAGATCAGCGCCGCGACGAGGAACGCGCCGAACTTGATGAGAAAGAACGCATCGTGCCAGTAGTAAGCCGGGCCCTTCTCGAAGTACCAGACCCGCAGCATGCCTGCCGCCAAAAGTATCGCGGCCGAAGCGCCGAAAATCGTGTCCGTGCGCACCAGCCGCTGCGCCTGCGTGAGCGACAGCGGCGGCTTGAACAGCGCCACCTCCACCGCGAGCGCCGCGACCACGGTGAAGGCGGCCACGTGGTGCAGGAAGGCCATCAGCGCCGATGAGTACATGGATCACACTCCTCGCGCCGCAGTAATCCCGGCTGCACCCCACCGCTGGCGCGCCGCGATGCTCGTGACGCGCCCGAAGACGGGCCCGCTCTATGTCACTTACTTTTGAGAGCGCTACTTGGAGACTTGCTCCTTGCACTTGGGAGGCAGCTTGTCGGCATTGCTCTTCAGGCAGCTAGCGGCGTCCTGACCCTGCTTGCCGGCGCACAGACGCTGCGCTGCCTCTTTGCAGGCCGGGTGTACCGCCTCCTGGCCTCTGGCCCCACCCGCAGGGGCGGGTTGAGTCTGAGCGTAAGCATAACCGCCGACTGCCAATGCCCCGATCAACACCAACGACGTGAGTTTCATCGACGCCTCCTTGGCTGCTGTGAGCCGCGTAGGGGTGAGAGCGTGCGATCGACTGCGAACGAATGTTAGCGCGTACGGTGGTCAGCAGATAGCGCACGCGCGCCGCGATGCGGCGCCGCGTCACCGCATCAGCTTGGGTCTATGCCTGCGCGTCGGCTCATTCGTCCCAGCGCGGTGACCGGCGCAGTCGCTTGGTGCGGCGCTGCTGCGCCTTGTGCTCGAGGCGCCGCTCGCGCGCGGCACGTGTGGGCCGGGTCGGCCGGCGCACCTTCGGCGCGATGAGCGCGCGCCGGACGAGATCGGCGAGGCGTTCACCGGCCTCGCGGCGGTTGCGCTCCTGTGTGCGGTGATTGCGCGCAGTGATGAGGATGGCACCGTCTGCGGTCAGGCGCCGGCCGCTCAAGGCGCGCAGGCGCGCCTTGACGTCCTCACCCAGTGCGCGGCTGTGCCCGAGGTCGTAGCGCAGCTGCACCGCGGTGGCTACTTTGTTGACGTTCTGTCCACCGGGACCGGAAGCGCGCAAGAACGACAGCGACAGCTCGTCGTCCGGGATCTCGATGCCTGCGGCGATCGGCAGCGGCACGGGCGTCGGGCTAATCGGCGGCCTGGTCTACCCCGGCCGCGGGTTCCTGGACCGCTGCGCCTGGGTAAGCGCGCACGGCCCGCGAGTCGAGCAGGCGCGTCTCCTGCTGCGGCACGGGAATCTTCACGCCATGCGTGCGGAAGATGCGCCAGATGGCGCGGTTGACGTCCGAGCGCACGTTGTTGACGCCATTCACGGGGTCCGCGATCCAGAAACGGATCTCGAGCCGCATGCCGTTGTCCTCGAAACTCATCAGCCGCGAGACCGGTGGTGGATCGCGCAGGATGCGCGGATGATTCTCGCTCGCCTCGACGAGCAGCTTCAGCGCTACCTCGGGATCGTCCTCGTAGCTCACCATCACCGGTAATTTCAGGCGCACGCGCTGGTCGGAGTAACTCCAGTTGATGAAGGAGCTGGTGATCAGATTCTGGTTCGGTACCAGGGTGTCGACTCCGTCGCGGTCGCGCACCACCACGTAACGTCCGCGCAGCTCCTGCACCCAGCCGAAGTTGCCGGCGCTGGCACCGCCGAGGGTCGTGAAGCTGATGACATCGCCCGGCTTGATGGACTTATCCATCAGCAGCACGAAGCCGCTCACGAAGTTGCTGGCTACCCCCTGCAGGCCGAATCCGAGCCCGATACCGATCGCGCCCGTGAGCACGTTGAGTGTGGTGACGTCGACCCCGGCCGCGTTGATCCCGAGCAGTACCCCGAGTCCCACCAGCAGGAAATAGGTGAACTTGGAGACGCCGACGCGCGTTGAGACGGCGAGCTGATCGAGCCGCATCACGTGCCGTTCGATGGCCCGCGCAATCAGGCTCGCCACCACCACGAACGCCGTGACCACCACCAGGCCCTTGAGCAGCGCCCACAGACTGAACTTGCCGGGCACGAGGCTGATGCGGTTGAGGCCGACCTCGATCTCATCGAGCCAGCCGAGGAGCGCGATCGCGCAGATGACCCACAGGATCACCGTGATGCGCGTGCCGCGGGTGCGCACCCAGGAGCCGGTCCCGAGCAGGAGGCCGAGCACGAATACTCCGAGCCGCACCAGGAGCAGTACGGTGACTATGCGCGCCTCGGTATCGACCGCAGCGGTGGAGACCCCGAGACCCGCGAGCACGGCGTGGCCGCCAAAGAGCGTCGCGAGCGCGGCCAGAATGGGCGCGAGGATCACCAGAGCATCGAGGGCATGATCGAGGGCGTGGTCACTCAGCGGCAGATCCGGCGCCGTGCGCACCCGCCGCGCAGCGAGGACGCGTGCGACGATGAGCGCTACGGCGGCGGCGAGCAGCGCTGCAACGAGCGCGGCGAGCACGGGCGGCGAAGTGAGCTCCAGCAGTGCGCCCCGCACGGCGCTGTCGGCGCTGTTCATCAGGCGTTCAGGTCCGGGATCAACTGGCTCTCGAGACGGGCAATCTGGTCCTTAAGCATGAGCTTGCGCTTTTTCAGGCGCTTCAGTTGCAGCTGATCGACGTGCAGGTCGAGCGACAGCCGGGAGATGACCTCATCGAGGTCCCGGTGTTCGATGCGCAGCTGTCGCAGCTTCTCCACGTTGCGGAACAGCTCGCGATCGACATTGTCTTCGATTTCCGCCATTTCGGGGCGTGCCCCAATGGGGCTGTTGGCGGTGGGCGCCAGGATAGGAAAGCTTAGCCGAGCCGCGTCCCGAGTGCCATGCCTCGCCCTGGGGTGCCGCATGGCGCGAGTCCGCCACGAGCGTCAGGCGTGATTTTTTGGGGTGGCCTCAGCGGCCCCGTCGCCGGTGCGCGTGCGAGCCCTCGGGACGTGATTCACGCCGGCCTCGCCGTCCGGCGCCGCCGCCACCGCTCCGGCCGCCACCGGGGTGGGTGCGGTGGGTGTGAGGTGCGCTGAGGACCCCGGTCGCCAGCAGTTCCGGGGAGATGGGGGCAAAGGGGATCTTGTGCCCGATATAACTCTCGATATCCGGCAGCGCTACCGCCGTATCCTCGCACGCGAAGCTGATGGCATCTCCCTCGGCTCCGGCGCGCGCCGTGCGGCCGATGCGGTGCACATAGTCGGAGGCATCCTGCGGCAGATCGAAGTTGAACACGTGGCTCACATCGGGAATGTGCAGCCCGCGCGAGGCGACGTCGGTGGCGATCAGTACCGCGAGCTTGCCATCGTGGAAATCCCGCAGGAACCGCAGGCGCTTGTTCTGCGGCACATCGCCCGAGAGCGCCTGTGCCTGAAAGCCGTTGGCCTTGAGGATCGCCTCGAGCCGCTCGGCCATGCGCTTGGTATTCACGAACACCATCGTGCGTACTGCCTCGCTCTGATGCAGCAGTCCGATGAGCAGCGGGATCTTCTCCACCATCGCCGGGTAGTACATGAGCTGGCGCACTTGATCGACCGTCATCTTGTCCGGCTCGATGCGCACCAGTTCCGGATTGTTCATGTGCTCGTACGCGAGCTCCAGCACGCGGTGGGAAAGGGTGGCCGAGAACAGCATCGACTGGCGGCGCCCCGGAGCGGGCAGCCGGCGCAGGATATAGCGAATATCGGCGATGAAGCCGAGATCAAACATGCGGTCGGCTTCATCGAGGACCAGCACCTGCGCCGACTTGAGATCGAACACGCGCTGCTTGAAATAGTCGATCAGCCGGCCAGGAGTGCCGATCAGCACGTCGCAACCCGCACTGAGCTGCTGGCGCTGTTTCTCGTAGTCGATGCCGCCAAACACGAGCATGTGTGCGAGGCCGGTGTGGGCCCCGAGGACCAGAGCGTCGCGATGAATCTGCACCGCCAGCTCGCGGGTCGGCGCTACCACGAGCGCCCGGATCGAGGTGGCGGAGCGGCTCGCCGGCGCCGGCCGTGTGAGCAGTGCCTGATAGAGCGCGACGAGGAACGCGGCGGTCTTGCCGGTACCGGTCTGCGCCTGTCCGGCGACATCGCGCCCGGCGAGCGCGATCGGCAGTGTCTGTGCCTGAATGGGAGTGCAGGTTACGAAGCCCGCCTGGCTTATGCCCTCCATGACCTGAGGCTTAAGGCCGAGCGAGGCGAAGGTGATGGAATCGGAGCGTGAATCGGTCATCAGTTAGACTGAATGGTTAGGGGAAATTGCGCACACAGACTTGAAAAACGGACCGGGAAGCGCTACAAAGTGTTCGTGAGACAGCGGGCCGGCAGGTCCGCGCCTGCCGTACCTACCCTTAGTTCCTTTTGGACTCATACTCAATCACGAGTTATTAGTGTAACCGTTTACCGCGAGTCTCTGGCATCGCTTTGCGCGGCTTCCTGGCCGACCCCGCGGCGGATTCACTTTCCAAGGGATTTTTTCACGCTCTGCATTTGACGGAGGTTGAACCGCGTGAGTAGCCCGCACATTGTGCACACGACGGACGCCACATTCGCACAGGATGTCCTGAAGTCCGAGAAGCCCGTGCTGCTGGACTTCTGGGCCGAGTGGTGCGGTCCCTGCAAGATGATCGCCCCGATCCTCGATGAGATCGCGAGCGAGTACCACGACCGTATGAAGGTCGCCAAGATCAACATCGATGAGAACCCGCAAACCCCGCCGAAGTTCGGCATCCGCGGCATCCCGACACTGATTCTGTTCAAGAACGGCACGGTCGAGGCGCAGAAGGTCGGCGCGGTCTCCAAATCCCAACTTTCAGCATTTCTGGACAGCAACCTGTGAGAGGCTATCTTGGCAATCAGGGCCGCAACCGGCCCAACAAGGGCCCGCGCCACGGCAACCGTGACGGCAACCGCGGCAACGGCGGCGGCCGTGCCGACGAGATGATGCACGAGCCCGAGGTCTTCGACGCCGACGACTCCGAGATCATCAGTCCCGCCGAGCTGACGCAGTCGCGCAGCTCCATGAACCTGACGGAGCTGAAGTCGAAGCCCATCCACGAGCTGGTGAAGATGGCCGAGTCCATGGGGCTCGAGAACCTCGCCCGCTCGCGCAAGCAGGACATCATTTTCTCGATCCTCAAGGCGCACGCGCGCAACGGCGAGAACATCTACGGCGACGGCGTGCTCGAGATCCTGCAGGACGGTTTCGGCTTCCTGCGCTCGGCGGACGGCTCCTACCTTGCCGGGCCCGACGACATCTACGTGAGCCCGAGCCAGATCCGGCGCTTCAACCTGCGTACCGGCGACACTATCTTGGGACTGATCCGGCCGCCGAAGGACGGCGAGCGCTATTTTGCGCTGCTGAAGGTGGGCGAGATCAACTTCGACTCCCCCGATAGCTCACGCAACAAGGTACTGTTCGAGAACCTGACGCCGTTCCATCCGACCAAGCGGCTGAAACTCGAGCGCGGTAACGGATCTACCGAGGACCTCACCGCGCGCACCATCGACCTGGTCGCCCCCATCGGCAAGGGTCAGCGCGGCCTGATCGTCTCTCCGCCCAAGGCCGGCAAGACGATGCTGTTGCAGAACATCGCCACCTCCATCACCGCCAACCATCCCGAGGTGTACCTGATCGTGCTGCTCATCGATGAGCGGCCGGAGGAAGTCACCGAGATGCAGCGCACGGTGAAGGGCGAGGTGGTGTCGAGCACCTTCGATGAGCCGGCGGCGCGCCACGTGCAGGTGGCCGAGATGGTGATCGAGAAGGCCAAGCGGCTGGTCGAGCACAAGAAGGACGTGGTGATCCTGCTCGACTCGATTACGCGCCTCGCGCGTGCCTACAACACCGTGGTGCCCTCATCCGGCAAGGTACTCACCGGCGGTGTCGACGCCAACGCGCTGCAGCGCCCGAAGCGCTTCTTCGGCGCAGCCCGCAACATCGAGGAGGGCGGCAGTCTCACCATCCTCGCGACGGCGCTCATCGACACCGGCTCGAAGATGGACGATGTCATCTACGAGGAGTTCAAGGGCACCGGCAACAGCGAGATCCACCTCGACCGGCGCATTTCCGAGAAGCGCGTGTTCCCCGCGGTCAACATCAACCGTTCCGGCACACGCAAGGAGGAGCTCATCACCGACCAGGGCGAGCTCGCCAAGATGTGGATTCTGCGCAAGCTCCTGCACCCAATGGACGAGCTGGCGGCGATCGAATTCCTGCTCGACAAGATGAAGGACACCAAGTCGAACGGTGTATTCTTCGAGGCGATGAAGCGCTGAAGGCGGCCCTGCAGCCCGCGGGCGGCCAGACGGCCCTCGGGGGCCGAGGCTGGCGCCGGGGATTTCTCATGTGCTCCGACCGATAGTTAGGTACTTACCTAACCATCGCGCAAACGACATGATGTTCTCCCCCGGTTGTCTGCCTAAGGCGACTGCGCGGTCGCAAGGTGCGAAGCGAGTCACGTCGGCGGCCGGCGACGCTGGCTGGAGGAGGCCGCGCCTCAGTAAGATCCTGCGCATGCGGATCTTTCTGACGGTTGCCGCGGTGTTACTTGCTGCCCAGGCCCTGGCGGCCGACCGTGACCCGTATTCGGGTGCGCCACTGCCGCCGGCGAAGCACGAGCCGGCGAGTCCGATCACCGACCACTTCTACATACGCGCCGCGTATTACGCGCCGAAGTTCGACACCAACTTCCGCGTCGATCCATCGAACGCACCACCGGGCACGACCGGTACGCCCGTCAATGCCGAGAACGACCTGGGGCTCGATCATCGGCAGCACAAGGGCCGGGTGGATTTCATGTTCCGCCTGCGCGAGCGCAACAAGGTGCGCGTCGACTACTACGAGGCCAACCGTTCCGGCAGCCAGGTGCTGGCGAATGACGTCATCTTCGGCAACCAGACCTTCCCCGCCGGCCAGACGGCGGTGACGAGCTTCAATCTGCAGCAGTTCGACATCACTTACACGTACTCTTTCATCCGCAACAGTCGCTTCGAGGTCGGGACGGGCCTCGCGGCGTATTTCCTGCAGGTCGATGTGATCGGGCAGGTGCCGGCTCAGAATCTGCGGCAGGAAGTGAGCGCAGCGACGCCGTTCCCCGCGCTGCCGCTCGATCTCACCTGGCGCATCTCCAGCCGCTGGGCGGCGACCGCGCGCGCGGCGTTTCTCAAGATCAACCACCACAACCTGAGTGGCCAGTACTGGGACAATGGCGCCGATGTCCAGTACCGATGGGTGCCTAACTTCGTCATTGGCGCGGGCTACGCTTCGATCCGCACCGATCTCACCCGCGTAGGCGGCAGCTTTCCGGGCGTGGTCAACATGACCATCAGCGGCCCGGAGCTGTTCGTGCGCTTCAGTTACTAGCTGCGGTTACGACGTAGGCACGTGCGAACATCTCCGGCATGCGCGCGGCGCGTCCCGAGTCGAGATTGATGCATACGTAGTCCACGCGCGCTCGCGCCAGTGTCGTCCCGTCGGGCACGCGAACGATCTGGAAGCGCCGCTCCGCGCGCAGCCTGCCATCGGCGCTCACGATCCAGGTGGCAGCCCGGATGCGATCGCCGCGCACCGCCGCCCGCAGGTATTCGATCTCGATGCGCTGCGCCGCCATGCCGCGGCGCAGCGCTAGGCACCGCTCGAGCGGCACGCCGAGGCTTGCGGAATGTGACCACGCCACACGATCGAGCCAGTTGAGGTATACGGCATTGTTGACGTGGCCGTAGCCATCGATGTCCTCGGGCTGCACGCTTAGCTCGATCACATGCGCCGCTGGAAAATCGAAGGGGCCGGGGCCTGCGCGCGCCGTCATGCGCGCGCCGCGGGCAGGGCGCGATGGCCGATGTCGCGCCGGTAATGCACACCGGGCCAGTGGACGCTGTCGGCGAGCGCGTAAGCGGCGCGCCGGGCCGCGGCGATGTCGCCGCCGAGCCCCACGGCACACAGCACGCGCCCGCCGTTGGTCAACACCTTGCCAGACTCCAGCCGCGTACCCGCATGGAAGATCTTGCCGTGAAGCCGTGCGGCGCGCTCGAGTCCCTCGATGACATCGCCGCGCCGCACGCTCTCGGGATAGCCTGCCGCTGCCATGACCACGCCCAGTGCGGCGCGCCGATCCCACTGCGCGCTCACCGTGTCCAGCCGGCCAGCGAGCGCGGCCTCGCACAGGACGGTGAGATCGGACTCCAGCCGCATGAGCAGCGGCTGCGTCTCGGGATCGCCGAGCCGGCAGTTGAACTCGAGCACGTTCGGTGTGCCGTCGGGCGCGATCATGAGCCCCGCGTACAGGAAGCCGGTGTACGGCATGCCCTCAAGCGCAAGGCCGCGAACGGCCGGCTCGATGACCTCGCGGATGATGCGTGCGTGCAGCGCGTCCGTCACCAGTGGCGCGGGGGAGTAGGCACCCATGCCCCCGGTGTTAGGACCCTGATCGCCGTCGTCGAGGCGCTTGTGGTCCTGCGAGGTCGCGAGCGGCAGAACGTTGCGGCCATCGGCCATGACGATGAAGCTCACTTCCTCACCCGCGAGGAATTCCTCGATGACCACTTCGCGGCCGGCCTCAGCGAACTGACCCGAGAACATGGCCTGCGCCGTGGCGATCGCCTCCTCGCCCGAGGCTGCGATCACGACACCCTTGCCGGCCGCAAGACCGCTCGCCTTCACCACGAGTGGCGCCCGCTGGCGACGCACCCAGGCCTCATCGAAGCTCTGTTGGGTGAAAGTAGCGGAGCGGGCGGTCGGAATGCCATGCCGGAGCAGGAACTCCTTGGCGAAGGCTTTCGAGCCCTCGAGCCTGGCCGCCGCGCGGCGCGGCCCGAAGCAGCTGAGGCCGGCAGCCATGAACGCGTCGACGATTCCCGTGACCAGCGGCACCTCGGGGCCGACGATGGTGAGACCGACGCGCTCGGTGCGCGCGAGCTGCACGAGCACGGCAACGTCCTCCGCGTCGACCCCGACGTTGCGCACCCGGGGCTCCGCCGCGGTGCCCGCGTTACCGGGCGCCACCAGCACCTCGGTGACGCGCGCAGCGGCGGCGCACTTCCAGGCGAGCGCATGCTCGCGTCCGCCACCGCCGACGATCAGCACCTTCATGGCACCCCGCGCTCGCTCGCTCGCAGCTAGTGCCGGAAGTGCCGCATGCCCGTGAACACCATCGCCATATCGTGCTCATTCGCCGCGGCGACGACCTCGGCGTCGCGCCGGCTGCCGCCGGGCTGAATGACGGCGCGGATGCCGAAGCCAGCGGCAACGTCGAGGTTGTCGCGGAAGGGCAGGAAGGCGTCGGAGGCCATCACCGCCCCGGAGAGGGCGAGCTTCTCATCGGTCGCCTTCATGGCAGCGATGCGTGTCGAGTAGACCCGGCTCATCTGGCCTGCACCGACCCCGACCGTAGCGCCCCCGCGCGCGAAGACGATGGCGTTCGACTTGACGAAGCGGGACACGCGCCACGCGAAGCGCAGGTCGGAGAGCTCCTCGCGCGTCGGCTGGCGCCTGGTCGGCACCGTCCACGCGTCCTGCGGCGCATCGGCACGATCGGGCGACTGCGCGAGCAGTCCCCCGGTGACGCCGCGGTATTCGAGCTCGCCGCCGGCGGCGGCCGCAAGATCCCCCAGCACGAGCACACGCACATTGGGCTTGCCCGCGAGCACGCGCACGGCATCCTGCTGCAGGCCGGGGACGGCGAGCACCTCGATGAACTGGCGCTCGGTAATGACGCTCGCAGCCGCGGCGTCCAGCTCGCGGTTGAAGGCGAGAATGCCCCCGAACGCGGATGTCGGATCGGTGCGGTAGGCGGCCTCGTAGGCGGCGAGCACGTCGGCGGCCACCGCGGCTCCACAGGGGTTGGCGTGCTTGACGATCACGCAGGCCGGCTCCTCGAACTGGCGCACGCATTCGATTGCGGTGTCCGCGTCCGCGATGTTGTTGAATGACAGGTCCTTGCCCTGCAGTACGTGCGCCGTGGCCACGCTCGCACCCACCGCGCACACGTCACGGTATAAGGCGGCGAGCTGGTGCGGATTCTCGCCGTAACGCAGATCCTGAAGCTTCTCGAACATCAGTGCCAGGGCGGCAGGAAAGAGCTCGTCATCGGGCGCATGCTGCGCCGAGAGGTAGGCGGCCACCATGGTGTCGTAGCGCGCAGTGTGAGCGAAGGCCTTGGCGGCGAATCGTGTGCGGGTGGCGGCGGTGCTCGCGCCTGCGTTCGCGGCGAGCTCCTGCAGCAGCCGCGGGTAGTCGCGCGGATCGACCACTACCAGGACCGATGCGTGGTTCTTGGCTGCGGCGCGCAGCATCGCGGGTCCGCCGATGTCGATGTTCTCGATGGCCTCCGCGTCACTGCAGCCCGGTCGGCTGACCGCGGCGGCAAATGGGTAGAGGTTCACGACCAGCAGGTCGATCGGCAGGATGCCGTGTTGCGCCATGACCACATCATCGACGCCGCGGCGACCGAGCAGTCCACCGTGAATCTTCGGGTGCAGCGTCTTGACGCGGCCGTCCATGATCTCCGGAAAGCCGGTGTAACTGGCAACCTCGCGCACGGCCACGCCGTGCCCCGCGAGGAGCTCAGCCGTTCCGCCGGTGGAGAGGATCTCGATGCCGCGGGCGGCGAGCTCGCGCGCCAGCTCGAGCACGCCGGTCTTGTCGGAGACGGAAAGCAACGCCCGGCGCACTGGCAGCGGCATGAGACTCATCCCTCGCAAAACGCGTAGGCAGCCCGCGCGCGCCGGGCAAGATGTTCAGGAGCTGCCGAGGCCGAACTGCTTCAACTTCTTGCGCAGCGTGCCGCGGTTGATGCCGAGAATGTCTGCGGCGCGGCTCTGGTTGCCTTCGGCGTAGTCGAGTACCACGCGGAACAGAGGCTCCTCCACCTCGCGCAGAACGAGATCGTAGAGATGAGCCGGCCGATGGCCGTTGAGGCTCGTGAAGTACTCGCTGAGTGCGCGCTCGGCATGGTTGCGCAGCGGGAGTTCCCGCCCATGTACTTTCGCAACGATGGTCTCACGGGCCCGAGTCTTTTTTTTGGCAGTCATCTCTGCGACTCCCCCAGCAAAGGCCTGCCTCAGGCCCACGCCCCGGGCTGGCTCGCCCAATCGGCAAAATGCTTGGCTGCGTGTGCGAACTGTGCCCCTGTGTCCGCAGCCCCCAGCAATTCCCGGCGCACGTGTGCCGAGCTCCCCACTAATTGCTCGCAATACCAGCCGAGATGTTTGCGCGCTATCCGGACGCCGTGCTCCTCGCCGTAGAACGAGTAGAGGGCGTCGAGATGGTCCAGGATAATATCACGCAGCTCGGTGCGCTGAAGTGCCGGCGTCTCAATTCCGCCGCGCAGATGGGCGTTGACAGCGCGAAATATCCATGGCGCTCCATGGCTCGCGCGGCCGATCATTACTCCGTCCGCGCCAGTGAAATCAAGTACTGCGCGCGCCTTTTGCGGCGTGTCGATGTCGCCATTGGCCAACACCGGTATGCGAACGCGCGCTTTGATGTCGCGGATGGTGGCGTACTCCGCGGTTCCCTCGAAGAGGTCCGCGCGCGTACGGCCGTGGACTGCGAGCGCCGCGACGCCGCAGCTCTCGGCGATGCACGCAATGTCCACGCCGTTGCGGTGCTCCCGGTCCCAGCCGGTACGGATCTTGAGCGTCACCGGCACGTCCACCGCGCGCACCACCGCTGCCAGAATGCGCGCGACCAGGGGCTGATCGGTGAGCAGCGCGGAACCGCACGAGCGGCCGCAGACTTTCTTCGCCGGACATCCCATGTTCAGGTCGATGATCTGCGCACCGAGCGCCACGTTGGCCCGCGCCGCCTGTGCGAGCGCGGACGGATCGGCACCGGTGAGCTGCACTACCCGTGGTGCGGGCTCGCCCTCGTGGTTCATGCGCAGGCGCGACTTGGGCGTGTGCCAGAGCCGCTGGTCCGAGGTGATCATCTCCGATGCTGCTAGCCCGGCACCGAACTTGCGGCACAGGATGCGAAACGGCCGATCGGTCACACCTGCCATCGGTGCGAGCACCACGGACGAGGGCAGGGCGTACGGTCCGATTCGCAAGCGGCGTTCCTTCAGCGAGCGGCGAGATCGTTGGCGCAGGTCACGCCGCCGCCGCTCGAGGGCAGACAGGCATCGATCTCGAACCCGACCGCGTTCGCACCGGGGTCGACGAACCCCATCTCGGCATCGATGCGCTGGCCACCCGCGAGGTACGAGGAATCGGGCATGGTGTGTGGCACATAAAAGCGCGGTGCAACATCTCGCGCCGCGATCCGATTGCCGAAGCGATCCTGCAAAGTCACACGCAGCAGCGGCAGGGGTTGGGGCTGAGGCCCGGCGTTCTTGATGCTTGCGCGCACGGTGATGAGGCCGGTGCCCGCAGGATCTGCCGAGGCGCCGAGCTGTCGTACGTCGTACGCACGCAGGTCCCAATGCGGCATGAGCTGCACGCCGAGCGAGCCGTACAGCGCGCTGAGGGGGCGGTTGAATCGAGGATTGGTCGCGAGCTCATCGCGATAGTGGTTCACGATCTGCGCCAACAGCACGAGCAGCGCGAGCGCGGCGCCAGCGCTCCAGGCCTGGGGACTGAGTCGTGCGTAGAGAGGTCGCTGCGCCGTATCGTCGGTCGCGACCGTGTCCTCATCTTCGGCGATGTCGAGCGGTACAGAGGTTGATTCTTCGGGCATGCGAACTGTAGCGGCTTCAGCCGCTGGCGGCCGCCCGTGCGCTGTAACCGCGGAGGGCGGGATGCCGGCCTCCGTGGGAGGCCTCGTGTGCGGCGTGTCATGGCGCGCGGCGGCGCGCGCACTCGCGCCAACAGGCATGACCCGTGCCGGCGGCGCCGGAGCTGCGCGCCCTGGCGCGGGATCGTGCGCTGCCCGAGCCGGCGGCTGAGCGGCGGAAGGAGACGCGTGCGCAGGCTCGGAGCTTTGAGGCTCGGACTCCGTGGCCGGCTCGCGCAGCATATCGGCGAGGAAGGCAGCATCGATCTCGACATCGACCTGCGACTCGCGAGGCTCGCTCGCCGGCTCTCCGGGAGCTTCGGTGCCTGCCCCCTGGCTCGCTGCCCGCATGGCCTTGAACGATCCAGCGGCAGCGGTCCACTGCGGATTCGGCGGTGGCTCGACGAACACCGCGCCAACATCCGTGGTGTCAGGATTGAATTCCAGCGCGCCCTCGGGAACAGGCTCCTCGGTCGCGCCGGTCGGCTCCGTCGCTGTCCCCTCGTCCGGTCGGGTTAATGCCTGTTCCAGCGGGGAGAGGTCCGCATCGACTTCGGGCGCCGGCTCCACTGGCTCGGGGCTCGCCTCAGCCGGTGGCTCACCGTCGGGCGCGCCGGCCTTGCGCTCATCGCTGAGCCGGGCGAGCGCATTGAACACGCTCGAGCAGCGCCCGCAGCGTACGTAGCCCTGCGCGACGCGCAGGTCCGCGGCGGTCACCACCAGGGTCAGCGCACACTTTGGGCAGACTGTGAACATGGCCGCGTAAGTCTCATCGCCGGCTGTCAGCGGCGCCGGCCGGAGAGACAGACCCAGCCATCGCGCGCGGCGAACGGGGCGACATCAAAACACGCGGCGTAAGCGGCTGTCACGTCCAGGGTCTCATGCTCCATGAGGCCCGCGAGCACCACTTGTCCGCCCGGTCGCAGGAGCGCGGCAAAGCAGGGCGCGAGGGCGCATAGCGGACCGGCGAGGATATTTGCGAGCAGCAGGTCGCTGCCTGCTGGCAGCTCTGCGGCACTCGCGTGCACCTGCAGCCGCCCGTGGAGCTGATTGGCACTGGCGTTCTCGCGCGTGGCGATGAGCGCCTGGGGATCGTTATCGAAGGCATGCACTTCGGCCGCAGCGAGCCGGGCAGCCGCGATGCCGAGGACCCCGGAGCCGCAGCCGTAGTCGATGACTCGCGCACCGGTGGGCGGGTACGCATCGAGCCAGGTGAGGCACAGCGCGGTGCTGGCATGAGTGCCGGTGCCGAAGGCGAGGCCTGGATCGAGCATGACGACGACGGCGTCCGGTGCGCTGATCCGCTCATGGTGCGGACAGACCCACAGCCGACGACCGAAACGCTGCGCATGGAAGTCCTTCAGCCATTCGCCCTCCCACACGCGGTTGGCGACCCGCTGCACCTCGAGCAGCGAGGCATCGATCCCGAGCGTTACTGCAAGTGCCTCGGTAAGCACGCCAGGGTGCGATGCCGAATCATTGAAGAGGCACTTCACCCGCGTCGCGGGCCAGAGCCGCATCTCTCCGGGAGCGGGTTCGAGCACTGGATCATCGCGCGCATCGACGAAGGTCACCGCAATCGCCCCGCAGCCGAAGGCCGCATCTTCCGCCGCCTCCGCGTCGAGGGATCCTAGATGGAACGACAGCTCGAGAAAGGCAGTTCGCGACACAACACTCCGCGGGCTACCGCCCGCAACGCTCAACGCAGACCGAGGCGGCGCTCCAGGTAGTGAATATCGGTGCCGCCTTTCTGGAACGCCGCGTGGTTGAAGATCTCCTGGTGCAGCGGCACGTTGGTCTTGATGCCCTCGATCACCATCTCGGCGAGTGCATTCTTCATGCGGGCGATCGCGGTGTCGCGGGTGTCGCCCTGCGCAATGAGCTTGCCGATGAGCGAGTCGTAATACGGCGGCACGTTGTAGCCGGAGTAGATGTGACTGTCGACGCGGATGCCGGGACCCCCCGGGGCGTGCCAGAGACGGATGGGGCCGGGCGAAGGCATGAAAGTCTTGGGATCCTCGGCGTTGATGCGGCACTCGATCGCATGGCCACGGATCTGCACGTCGCTCTGCGTGTATGGCAGCGGCTCGCCGCTCGCGATCAGTAGCTGGGCCTTGACCAGATCGATGCCGGTCACCAGCTCGGTGACCGGGTGCTCGACCTGGATACGGGTGTTCATCTCGATGAAGTAGAACTCCCCGTCCTGGTACAGAAACTCCATGGTGCCGGCGCTGCGATAGCCGACCGCGCGGCATGCCTCGACGCAGCGCTCGCCCATGAGGCGGCGCTGGCGCATGGTGATGCCTGGCGCCGGCGCCTCCTCGATGACTTTCTGGTGCCGTCGCTGCATCGAGCAGTCGCGCTCGCCCAGGTGAATGACGCTGCCCTGCGAATCCGCGAGGACCTGGAACTCGATGTGCCGCGGCCTCTCCAGGAATTTCTCCATGTAGACCTGGTCGTTGGCGAAGGCTGCGCGTGCTTCGGCGCGTGTGATGCCGATGGCATTGAGCAGTGAGGCGTCGGTGTGCACCACACGCATACCGCGGCCGCCGCCGCCGCCCGAGGCCTTGATGATCACCGGGTATCCCAAATCGCGCGCGATGCGCAGATTCTCGTCCGCATCATCGCCCAGTGGGCCATCAGAGCCCGGGACGCAGGGCACACCGTGGCCCTTCATCACGCGGATCGCAGACACCTTGTCGCCCATGATCCGGATCGTCTCCGCCCGCGGGCCGACGAACACGAAGCCGCTGTTCTCGACGCGCTCGGCAAAGTCGGCGTTCTCGGAGAGGAAGCCGTAGCCTGGATGGATGGCGACGGAATCGGTGACCTCTGCCGCCGAGATGATCGCCGGCATGTTGAGGTAGCTTTGCGAGGAGGGCGGTGGCCCGATACACACCGACTCATCTGCCAGCAGTACGTGCTTGAGGCTGTAATCGGCGGTGGAATGAACGGCCACCGTCTTGATGCCGAGCTCCCGGCAGGCGCGCAGAATTCGCAGCGCGATCTCGCCACGGTTGGCGATGACGATCTTTTCGATCATGCCGACCTATTCGACGACGAACAGTGGTTGACCGAATTCCACCGGGTCGCCGTTGCGCGCCATCACCGAAGCGATACGGCCTGCCCTGTCGGCCTCGATCTGGTTCATCATTTTCATCGCCTCGATGATGCACAGCACCTGGCCGACCTTGATCTCATCGCCGATCTCGACGAAGGGCTTGGCGCCTGGGGAAGGCGAGGCATAGAAGGTGCCCACCATCGGCGCGGTGATCACATGCTCGTTCGGTTTGGGCTTCGGCGCGGCGGCAGCTCCCGCAGCTGCCTCCGCAGCTGCGGCCGGCGCGCCGGCACCGGCGCTTGGCAGGGCTGCGAGGTGCGCGCCCTGCGGCGGGTGCGTAGCGCTCGTGGCGGCGGGCATGCGACTGATACGCACCGCTTCCTCGCCCTCCTTGATCTCGATCTCCGCGATGCCGGATTCCTCCAGCAGCTCGATCAGTTTCTTGATTTTTCGAATGTCCATGCCAGGACTGCCCCCCGAGAGAAATCGATGACCCCGGCACCGCGTGCGGTGTCAGGGCTTGCGGCCGAGCCGCAACGCTGCGGCGCGCACCGCCGCTTCATAACCGAATGCACCGAGGCCGCTGATCACGCCGAGCGCAATGTCCGAGAAATACGACTGCCGCCGGAACGCCTCGCGGGCGTGCGGGTTCGACAAATGCACCTCGATGAACGGCAGCCCGGTCGCGAGGATCGCATCGCGCAGCGCGACGCTCGTGTGCGTGAATGCACCAGGGTTGACGATGAGGAAGGCAACGCCTTCCGTGCGTGCCCGGTGGATGCGCTCGATGAGCTCGTGTTCCGCGTTGCTCTGGAAGGCGATCAACTCGTGGCCGGTCTCGCGTGCGACTGCCGCTGCACGCTGCTCGATCGACTCCAGCGTGTCTGCCCCGTAGACGGCCGGTTCCCGGGTCCCGAGCAGATTGAGGTTCGGGCCGTTCAATAACAGCACTCGGGCCATGACCCTAGGACTTCTTGGTTTGACGTTCGCGCGGCGACCGGCGGCGAATGTAACCTAATCCGCAGGCATTTGGATACTTCTTGGCCCGATTTGCGAGGAACGTGCAGGATACGGGCCAGGAGGCACTAATCCTCGCCGGCCCGGGCCTGCCTGAGGCTACGAACTCCGGCGGAGATCTGGGCCTGAGCCGCAGCGAGGGTCAGCCTGCCCGCCTGCAGGTCCCGGATGCGGCCCAGAATGAGCTCCGCCTCGTCCCGATGCAGCTCGCCGATCTTCAGAGTCACCACCCGGCCCTCGCGATCGGCAAACACACTAAAGGGGAGAACGGTCTCCATGCCAAAGGCTGCAGCCGCCTTGAGACCCTCGCGCTCCCCCACGAGCAGAGGATAGTCGATTCCCTGCTCGGAAGCGTATTTGCGCACTGAATCAGGATAATCGATCGCGATGCCGACAATTTCGAGGCCATCCGCAGCATGTTCACGACGCAAAGCTTTCAGGAGTGGAATCTCGCGGCGGCACGGATCGCACCACGTGGCCCAGAAATTGATCACCAGGGGCCTCCCTCCCCACTCCGCCAGCCGATGAACTTTGCCATCGGCAGCAGGCAGCTGCAGCCCGGGAAGCCTTTCCGGAACCTTCGGCGGAGAAGGCGCAGCCGCCTCGGAGCCGTCCGCATCCGTGCTGCCCGCAGCCGGGGGTGGCACCGGCGGCGCTGCTTTGTGCAGGGGCGCTGTCTCGGGCCGCACAAGGGTGCGGTAACTGAGAAATCCCACGGCGCCCGAGGCGAGCAGCACCGCGGCCACGGCGAGCAGGCTGCTTCGGCGCGCCTGATGCGAAGAGAAGCGCGGATCGGTCACGAAGGCGAGTGTAATGCCGCGCGCGTGCGGGCCACGAAAGCCTCGGCGTTCAGGTATCCGACGACGCGGTACGCAGCGCGCTCCCGGCCGTCCGTCCCGTAAAACGCGATGGTCGGGGGACCGAAAATGCCGAAGTGGCGCAGCAGCGCCTGATCGTCGGCGTCGTTCTCCGTTACGTTCGCTCGCAGCAGCACCGTGTTGCTGAGTGCCGCCTGCACGGTGGCATCGGTGAAGGTATAGCGCTCCATCTCCTTGCAGGAGGTGCACCAGTCGGCCGAGAAGTCGACGAGGACGCTGCGGCCCTGGGCGTGGGCCTGGGTGACCTCACGCTCGAGATCCGCTACGGAGTGGATCGCACGGAAGGCGAGCGTCGGCACCGGCTTCGCAAACGCGGGAATCGGAGCGAGCGGATCGGTGCCCCCGAGTGCAGATCCTGCGGCGAGCGCCAGACCGTAGACTCCGGCTGCGACGCCGGCCACCCGCAAGCCCCAGACGAGCCTCGAGCGATCGCGCAAACTGCTCAGGAGCAGCCACGCCAGAATGAGAGCGGGCGCCGACCACAGCGCGAGTGCGAGGCGCTCGGGCACGATGCGCGCGATCATCCAGACCGCGACCGCGAGCATCAGTACCCCGAAAAGCCTCTTCACCAGGTCCATCCACGGACCCGGTTTCGGCAGCAGCCGACCGGCCGAGGCGCCGACGATGAGCAGCGGAGTGCCCATGCCGATACCGGCTGCAAACAGTGCAGCGCCGCCGCGCACGACCGCACCGGTCTGGCTGATGACGAGCAGCGCGCCGACCAGGACGGGCGCGACACAGGTGGTCACGATGAGCGCCGAGAGCGCCCCCATCAGCGCGACTCCGCCGAATGTCCCGGCCGACTGCCGGTTGCTGAGCTCCGCCAGGCGTGACTGGACGCCTGCCGGCATTTGCAGCGTGAATACCCCGAACATCGAAAGCGCGAGTGCCAGGAATAGCGCCGCGAACAGGGCAATGACCCACCATTGCTGGAACATCGCCTGTACTTCCTTGCCTGCGGCGGCGCTCGCCACTCCGGCGATTGCGTAGGTCAGCGCCATACCGAGCACGTAGCTCACCGAGAGAGCGAAGGATCTGCGAGCCGTGATGTGCCTGCCGCTGCCGACGATGATCCCTGAGAGGATCGGCACCATCGGCAGCACACAGGGCGTGCACGAGAGCACCAGGCCCCCCAGGTAGAAGCACGCGAGCGCAATCAGCAGGTTCCCGCGCAGCGCGTTGCTGAACCACTCCTGCGAGAGAAACGTGGCATGAGCTGCGGCAGCGGGGGCAGAGGCCCCGACTGCTCCACCGCCGTTGGAGGCACCGGCCCCGCTTGGGCCACCGGCGCCCGATCCCGCGCTGCCCGGGAGCCGCACAACGACGGCTTTCGTCTGCGGTGGATAGCACAGTCCGGCATCGGCGCACCCCTGATAGGTGACTTCGAGCGGCAGCTCGAGCTCTCCGCCCGTTGAACGCGCGACCGGCACCGCGGCGACGAGCTCGTGGTGATAGACCTCCTGCTTGCCGAAGTACTCATCCGTTTTCACCTGTCCGGGCGGAAATTGCGGCGTCCCGAGCTGAGCGCTCGCGCTCGTGGTCCTCACCTTGATGCGTGCCCGGTAAAGGTAATAGCCCTCGGCGATCTCCCAGTTCAGGCGTACCCGGTCCGTGCCGTCAGGGACTGCATCGAAGCGAAAGGCCTGATCGGGCGACAGGAAGTCATCGCCACCGCTGCGGGCGGAGCCCAGCAGCGCATCGATTCCCGAAGCTTGCTTCGCGGGCTGGGGCTGTGGCGTCTGGGCCTGCAGGAGGGGGCTCAGCAGGAGAACCGCGGCGGCTAAAATATGTCTGGTAGACGGCAAATTCATGGCGGTAAGTGGCAGTTCGGCCGGTAGCAGTTTAGCCGCGCCCTTATAGCGCAGCCCGGGGATTAAGGGCAGGAACTACGCTCCATCCGGCATATAGCCGTTCCTCAGGCCGCTCCGCCGGGTATCGGGCCGCCCCCCGGCTTTACCCCGCGGCGCGGAACCTGCCAGACCCTGAGGGCACCAAAAAAGATGGCATTCCGGCTTGAAATCGGAACCCGGCTCCATATCATTAGCAGCCGCCGGGGGTGAGTGCTAACAAGATCTCGCCACGGCGGGTATTTCATCAAAATCATCAATGTCTTAAGGAGCGTTCACCATGAAGATTCGTCCTCTTCATGACCGCGTCATCGTGAAGCGCCTGGAGGAGGAGCGTACCTCTCCCGGTGGCATCGTCATTCCCGATACCGCGGCCGAGAAGCCGGTGCAGGGGAAGATCGTCGCGGTCGGCAAAGGAAAGATTCTTGAAGACGGTCAGGTTCGGCCTCTCGATGTGAAGGTCGGCGACAAGATCCTGTTCGGCAAGTACAGCGGGACTGAGGTCAAGGTCGACGGCGAAGAGCTTGTGGTCATGCGCGAAGAAGACGTCATGGCCGTGATTGAAGGCAAGTAAGCGAGGATCACGACAATGGCAGCTAAAGAAGTTCGTTTCAGCGATGACGCACGCCAGCGCATGTTCAGGGGTGTGAACGTCCTCGCCAACGCCGTCAAGGCAACCCTCGGCCCCAAGGGCCGCAACGCGGTGCTCGAGAAGAGCTTCGGCGCCCCCACCGTCACCAAGGACGGTGTGTCGGTCGCGAAGGAAATCGAGCTCAAGGACAAGTTCGAGAACATGGGCGCGCAGATGGTGAAGGAAGTCGCTTCCAACACCTCGGATGAGGCTGGTGACGGCACCACGACCGCCACGGTGCTCGCCCAGGCGATCATGCGCGAGGGCCTGAAGGCCGTCTCCTCGGGGCGCAACCCGATGGACCTCAAGCGCGGCATCGACAAGGCGGTGATCGCCTCGGTCGAGGAGCTCAAGAAGCTCTCCAAGCCGTGCAAGAACCCAAAGGAGATCGCCCAGGTCGGCACGATCTCGGCGAACGCCGACGAGTCGATCGGCAAGACCATCGCCGAGGCGATGGAGAAGGTCGGCAAGGAAGGCGTCATCACGGTCGAAGAAGGCTCGGGACTTATCAACGAGCTGGAAGTGGTCGAGGGCATGCAGTTCGACCGCGGCTATCTCTCGCCGTACTTCATCAACAACCAGCAGAACCAGACCGCCGAGCTCGAGAAGCCGGTGATCCTGCTGGTCGACAAGAAGATCTCCAACATCCGCGAGCTCCTGCCGTTGCTCGAGGGCGTCGCGAAGGCGGGACGCCCGCTGCTGGTCATCGCCGAGGACATCGAGGGTGAGGCGCTGGCGACGCTGGTCGTCAACAACATCCGCGGCATCCTCAAGGTGGTCGGTGTCAAGGCGCCGGGCTTCGGCGATCGCCGCAAGGCCATGCTGCAGGACATCGCGACCCTCACCGGCGGCACGGTGATCTCCGATGAGGTCGGACTATCGCTCGAGAAGGCGACCCTGAACGATCTGGGCGACGCGAAGAAGGTGGTCGCGGAGAAGGAGAACACCACGATCATTGACGGTGCCGGCAAGCCCGCCGACATCAAGGCTCGCATCGAGTCGATCCGGCAGCAGGCCGAGGAGGCCACTTCCGATTACGACAAGGAGAAGCTGCAGGAGCGTGTCGCAAAGCTCTCCGGTGGCGTTGCGGTGATCAAGGTGGGCGCCGCCACCGAGATCGAGATGAAGGAAAAGAAGGCCCGCGTCGAAGATGCGCTGCACGCCACGCGTGCCGCGGTCGAAGAGGGCGTGGTGCCGGGTGGCGGCGTGGCGCTGATCCGCGTGCAGCGCGCTCTCGAGAAGCTCGAGACGGCGAATGAGGACCAGCACGTCGGTGTGCGCATCCTCTCCCGCTCGATCGAGGAGCCGCTGCGGCAGATCGTCGACAACGCGGGCGAGGACGCCGCGGTGATCCTGAACCGCATCAAGGAAGGCAAGGGCTCTTTCGGCTGGAACGCGGCGACGGGTGAGTTCGGGGACATGCTCGAAGAGGGCATCCTCGATCCGACGAAGGTGACGCGTCTTGCGCTGCAGAACGCCGCTTCGGTGGCGGGCCTGCTGCTCACGACGGAGGTCATGGTGGCCGAGGCTCCGAAGGACGAGGATCACAGCCATGCCGGCCCGCCGGGCGGCATGGGCGGAATGGATATGTAAGGACCCTCTCTAAAGAGGTATCGATTCTAAAGAGAACACTCGATACGCTTTACATAACAGTTACGGGTTGGTGCCGGGTCTCTGCCGGGCGTCAACCTGGAAAGACGCGGAACAAGACCCCCTATTCCGCGCATTCCTCGAGGCCCCACTCTGTGGGGCCTATTTTTTTCGGTCACATTTTGTCGGCACTCCGCGACCGCGCCCGGCGCAGCACTTCCTTACAGTCTTGCCGGGGTTTATCGTCCCCCTGAGGAGGCTCCATGGGTAAGGTTCGCTACGGCGGTGTGATGGCCTGCATCGGGCTTCTGGTGATCGCCGCCTGCAGCCGCGAGAGCCAGGATGAGATGAGCTGGGCGCGGGCGGCCCTCGAGCGCAACACGTCGCTCGAGATCGTCGCGGCCGATCAGCACAGCCGCACCTTCACGGTGCGGCTGAAGGATACGGGTGAGCTACGCATGGTGCGCGCGGATGAGGTGGTCGCTTCGCCGGCTGCCGCAGCGCCCGCCGAGGCACACGCCCTGAAGGAGAGCCACCCGCCAACAGCACGGGAAGCCACACCAGGCGAGCAGGCCGTGGCGCAGGCGGACACGTCGATGGGCGGAGAGCCGGCAGGCGAAGCGACGAACAAGCGTCCGGAGCCGGTGCTGACTTCGGAGAGCTCCGCGGGTCTCCAGAGCGCCGCCCCTGGACGCGTGCTCGAGTCGGGGCCCGGTTACTCCATCACCGCCGGGCAGCCGGCCACGCCCGCGGCTGCGCGCATGCGTGACTCGGCGAGCAGCGCACCGCTCGAGCGTCGCCACGAGCCGATCGTGTGCCAGGGCCCGCGGCTGCTGCATATCGACAACCGCAACCTGGTGTTCGATGGTGATGCGGTGAGCGCACTCGATGGCTGCGAGATTCACATCACCAACAGCCACATCAGCGCACGGGGCGTCGGTGTTGTGGCGCGTGCCGCCGACGTGCACATCGACAACAGTCAGATCGAGGGTGAGCAGGCCTCGATCGATGCCTCGGACGGCGCCCAGGTTTACGCCGCCTCCTCGCGCTTCAAGGGTCTGAGCCGACGCCTCGACACCGCGGTCGTGCACGATCTCGGGGGCAATAACTGGAACTGAGCCCGGTGAGCCCGGAGCTGGGCGCGCTCGTCGAACGTGCGCTCGGAGAGCTCGGCGATGCCGCGCGGGAAGCGGTCTCGGCAGGGCCGGCAGCCATCCGCAATTCCATCGCCGCGGTATTCGCTGCAAGCGATTTCGTCGGGCACGCGTGTGCGCGCGATCCGCGACTGCTACCGCAGCTGATCGACAGCGGGGACCTGCAACGGCCGCTCGCCGCTGCGGAGCACCTGTCCCGCGCCCCCCCGCTCGGCATCGGTCCCGCGGTCAGCGAGGCGCAGGCGCAGAGCGAGCTGCGTCGCTGGCGGCGGCGCGAGCTCACGCGCATCGCCTGGCGGGATCTGGCCGGCTGGGCGGACATCACCGAGACACTCGCGGAGCTCACCGCGTTCGCCGATCAGGCGATCCTCACTGCGCTCGTCGCGGCGCGCGGCGCCCTCTGCGCGCGCTACGGCGAGCCGCGCGGAGCCAGCGGTGCGGTGCAGCCGCTCGTGGTCATCGGCATGGGTAAGCTTGGGGGCGGGGAGCTGAACTTCTCCTCCGACGTCGATCTGGTGCTGCTGTTTCCGGAGCACGGTGAGACCGACGGTGCGCTGCGCATCAGCAACGAAGAATTCTTCACCCGCCTCGGACAAGCCATCGTGCGGTTGCTGCAGACCCCGACGCCTGAAGGCTTCGTGCTGCGCGTCGATCTGCGGCTGCGGCCCTTCGGCGACTCGGGGCCGCTGGTGTCGAGCTTCGCAGCCTTCGAGGACTACCTGCCGCGGCATGGCCGCGACTGGGAGCGTTACGCGTACGTCAAGGCCCGGGCGGTCACTGCGCCTGCCCGCTACGCGGAGGTGGAAACGAGCGCCATCCGCCCATTCGTCTATCGACGCTATCTCGACTATGGCGTGTTCGAGAGCCTGCGGGAGATGAAGGCACTGATCGAGCGCGAGGTGACGCGGCGCGAGCTAGCCGACCACGTCAAGCTCGGTCCCGGCGGCATCCGTGAGATTGAGTTCGTCGTTCAGGCGCTGCAGCTTACCCGCGGCGGTCGCGACCGCGCCCTGCAGACACCGTCGCTCTTCGCAGCGCTCGGGCGCCTCGGCGAGACACGGGTGCTGCCCATGGAGGCAGTGGGCGAGCTCACCGAGGCATACGTGTTCCTGCGCCGGCTCGAGAATCGCCTGCAGATGCTCGCCGATGCGCAGGCACATCGACTGCCCGCCGATCCACTCGGCCGTGAGCGCATCGCTCTCGCCATGGGTGCGAGTGACTGGCCGGCGCTCGTGCGCGAGCTCGATGTGCAGCGGGCGCGCGTGAGCCATCACTTCCGGCTGGTGTTCTCGGGCGGCGATGAGCCCGACGCGGGCGCGGTGCGTATCGATCTCGGGCGCTTCTGGGACACTCAGGCGGAGACGGCGGCGCTCGCCGAGGCCCTGGCACATGCAGGCTTCGAGGACAGCGGTGAGGCGGCGCGACTGCTGCTCGAGCTGCGCGCTTCAGCGCTCGTGCGCAAGCTCGATGAGGCCGGGCGGCGCCGGCTGCAGGCCCTGCTGCCGGTGCTGCTCGCGGACGTCGCGCACAGCAGCGCACAGCTGCCGGTGCTGCGACGAGTGCTCGCCATCATCGAGGCCACCGGCAAACGCTCCGCTTACTTTTCGCTGTTGCGGGAGAATGGCGCGGCACGCGCAAGGCTGGTCGGGCTGTGCCGGCACGGTGATTTTCTCGCCGCCCAGATCGCCGCACATCCGCTGCTCCTCGATGAGCTCATCGATGAGCGCTTGCTGACGCAGCTGCCCACGCGGGCGGGTTTCGCCGCGGATCTCGACGCCCGCATGGAGCAGCTGCGCGAGGACGATCCGGAGCAGCAGGTCGAGATTCTGCGGCAGTTCCAGCGTGCGGCGCTGTTCCGTGTCGCAGTCGCCGATCTCACCGATCTGCTGCCGCTCATGCAGGTGAGCGATCGGCTCACCGACATCGCGGAGCTGATCGTCGAGCGGGCCATGCAGCTTGGCTGGCGGCAGATCACCGCGCAGTTCGGTGTGCCGGGCTGCGGCGACGGTGCGGACTCGCGCACGGTGAACATCTGTGCGGTCGGCTACGGCAAGCTCGGCGGCATGGAGCTCGGGTATTCCTCGGATCTGGACCTGGTGTTCCTGCATGACTCCCACGGCGAGCACCAGCAGACGAGTGGCTCCCGGCCGATCGACAACCAG
This sequence comes from Steroidobacteraceae bacterium, assembly GCA_035566915.1. GTDB lineage: Bacteria > Pseudomonadota > Gammaproteobacteria > Steroidobacterales > Steroidobacteraceae > 13-2-20CM-66-19. Next base: position 9,322 of record DATMPW010000073.1, on the reverse strand, counting down.
CTGTTCTTCGTGCGGCTCGCGCAGCGCATCGTGCACCTGCTCACCATGCACTCGGCCGCCGGGCGGCTCTACGAGGTCGATGTGCGGCTGCGACCGAGCGGCAAGGGCGGGCTGCTGGTCACCAACATCGAGGCATTTGCCGAATACCAGCGAGAGGAAGCATGGACGTGGGAGCACCAGGCGTTGCTGCACGCGCGCGCCGTGGCCGGCTCGGGGGAACTGCGCGCGCGTTTCGAAGCAGTGCGGCTCGAGGTGCTGTGCAACCACGTGCGCCGCGACACACTGCACGATGAGGTGCGCAGCATGCGCTCGCGGATGCGCCGCGAGCTCTCGCGTGGCGACGCGCGGCGCTTCGACATCAAGCAGGACTCAGGCGGCATCGCCGACATCGAGTTCCTGGCGCAGTACTGGGCGCTGCGGTGGGCACACGAGCACCCGCCCGTGGCCATGTTCTCCGACACCATCCGCCAGCTCGAGTCGGTCGCCTCAAGGGACCTGGTACCGCAGGCGAGTGTCGATGTGTTGACGGCGGCGTATCGCACTTATCGCGCCCGCATTCACCGGCTGTCGCTCGATGCTGCGCCGGCGATCGTGCCGGCCGAGGTGTTCGCCGAGGCGCGAGCCCGCGTGACGGCGCTATGGAACGCCACCCTGTGCGCTGACGGCCAGGGCTCCCGGGTATAATCGCGCCGGTTTCATTGCATCGGCGACACGATCCATGGCGGCGACCGCCCGGCCCCTGATAGAACCCAACGCGCAGAATCAGTACGACGTCACGGTCGAGGATCTGCCGCTCTGTTGCCCCATGCCGCAGATGTACCTGTGGAACTCGCACCCACGCGTGTACTTGGCCATAGAGGAGACCGGCTGGGCCAAGTGCCCCTACTGCAGCGCGGAGTACACGCTGCTCCGGTGACGGATACCGCTCCACGCGGCAAGAGCAGACCGCGGAATTAAAGGTCTTTTGCGTGATGGTTAGGTATTCACCTAACTATTGTCAGGACGAGGCATCCGCGCGCTTCCCCGTTTTGAAGCGCCAATCAGGGTCGCCGCGGCGTCATTCCTCATCCGCAAGGTTGGCGTCACGGGGGGGCGGGAGGTCCGTCCGGATCGGCGCGAGCTGCGCGGCGCGCAGCCGCTTGTTCAGATCCGGCAGGTCCGCCTGCAGCTTCTTCCACTCGTTCACCAGCCCCCCTAGTGTCGCCTGGACGATATCGGTCGCGCCGAGCTGAGCCGCGGTAGGCGCCGCATCCCCGCGCATGAGCTCCGCGTACAGTCCCGCGATCTGCTCCTGGACCTCCTTGAGGTTTGACTGTGGCGCGGCGGGTTGGGCAGTGGTGCCAGCGCCAGCCGCGGGCGGCGGCGGCTTGGCCTGCCCGGCCGCCGGCTCCGCGGCCCCCGTGAGCAGGGCAAGGCGGGCCTGATACGCCTGCGCGGCATCGGCCACCGCCGCCCCGGGAGCGAGGGACTTCAGCTGTGCCTCTTCGGACTGAGCGGTCAGGAACGTCTGCGAGCTCTGCGTGAGAAGGTCTGAAAGGCGCGAAGCGAGCCGCAGCTGTTGCGCAAGCGCCTCCGCCGAGGCCGTCACGCGCGGATCGGGCTTGAGCGTCAGAGGGGCCTCGAGCCGCTTTCCGTCGAAAGTGAGCCGTACGCGGTAGTCCCCGGGAATCGCCAGCGGTCCCTGGGGCTGCCGCGGTGTCGCGTGGGGTACCCCGGAGATGGGGTAACCGCGAGTTGCAGACACCGGCGCGGGATAATGCAGGTCCCAGACCCAGCGATGCATGCCGGCGCGCCCGGGCAACACCTGCGGCGGCTTGATCCAGTACGGTGGGATGAGCTCGCGTGCGAGCTCTTCCGCGGTCGGTTGCGGAGAATCGTCGCTCCGGTAGCGTCGCACGACCGCACCACCGGCATCGAGCACCTCGAGCACCAGCGCTTGACGCGCATCGTGCGGCAGGAAGTACTCGACCACCGCCCCGGCGGGTGGGTTCTCCGCGAGCGGCTCATCGGGCGGAATCGGCGTATCAGTCCAGGTGCTGCGATGCATGCGGTAAGCGGCTGCAGGCCGAAACAGCATCGCATCGCGCATGGGCGAGGGCGGCAACTGCCGCAGACGCGCAATGTCATCGAGTATCCAGATCGAGCGGCCATGGGTTGCGACGATGAGATCCCCCTCGTGAACCCACAGATCGCGCATCGAGGTGTGCGGCAGATTCAGCTGCAGGGAGTCCCAGTGATCGCCGTCATCGAAAGATACCCACACGGCGGACTCCGTGGCCGCGAACAGCAGGCCCCGGCGCTGCGGGTCCTCGCGGACTGAATTGACCGGCGCGTCGGCCGGCAGACCGGCGACTATCGATTGCCAGGTCTTGCCGCGGTCGCGCGTGCGGTAGAGGTAGGGGTGCAGGTCATCGATGCGCATGCGGCTCACCGACACGTAGGCTGTGTCGGCATCGAAATGCGAGGGTTCGATCTGCGTGACCTTGCTCCAGGGGATGAGATCGGGCGGCGTGACGTTCGACCAGTTACCCCCGCCATCGGTGCTCACCCACACCAGGCCGTCATCGGTACCGGCCCACAGCCGGCCCCGATCGAGAGGTGAGAGCCCGAGTGCGTAGATGACGCCGCGCTGTGCTTCCGCGCCTTTCACGCGCAGCGCCCCGACGCCCGCCGGGACTGCGCCCGCTTCGCGGGCGAGAACAGGACTTACCGCCTGCCAGCTCGTGCCGCCATCGGCCGTGCGGTAGAGACGGTTCGCGGCGTAGTAGAGCGTGTGCGCATCGAGGGGGGAGAACATCAGCGGTTGGGTGCGATGGACCCACACCTCCGGCCCCCGCAGCGGAATCGGCGTGACGTTCTGTACCTGTCCGGTCGAGATGTGGAATTTCGACACCTCACTCCTGCCTGCGCCATAGATCACATCGGGGTCGAGCGGATCGGGAGCCACGTAGCCGTACTCGATGGCGCCGATGGGATGCCAGTCGCGGTCCGTGACACTGCCGTCATTGCCGCGGCTTGCGATGCAGGCCGAGCCGCTTTCCTGTTGCCCCGCGCAAACCCGATACGGGAAGGTCGGAGTGACGCTCACGTGATAGAGCTGCGCGGTCGGCTGGTTGAACCAGCTGCTCCAGGTCTCTCCGCCGTTGAGTGTGATGACGGCACCCTGATCGCTGACCAGCGCGATGATTCGCGGGTCGCTCGGGCTGATCCACAGGTTCTGGTAGTCATCGCCCCCCGGTGCGCCGCGCAGTGGCCGCCAGCTCTTGCCGCCATCGGTGGACTTCATGGTGACGAGGCTGGCGCTGTACACCACGTCGGGATTGGTCGGGTCCACGCGGAGGACCGCCAGGTCGCCGCCGCCGATGCGCAACGCCGGGCGCGGATCGGTGGTGATGCGCGACCAGCTCTCGCCACGATCGTCGGAGCGAAACACGCCGAGCCCCGCTGCCGAGGAATATTCCCCGGGCTCGCTGGTGCCGACCGATACGTACAGGCGCTGGGGCGAGGAGGGCGCGATGGCGATGTTGACCTGCGACACATCCGCAGGCAGACCCGCCGTGAGGCGTTTCCAGGTGGTGCCCCCGTCGGTCGATTTGAAGAGGCCGCCCCCGGCACCGTTGAACTCGTTCTTGTCTTCCCAGGGACCGAGGCGCGCCTGCCACAGCCCGGCGTAGACGGTCTCGGGGTGCACGGGGTCGATGGCGACCGCGGAGCCGCCGGTATCCGCATCCTTGTAGAGCACGCGTTGCCAGGTGGCTCCGGCGTCCAGTGAGCGGTAGATGCCGCGCTCGGAGTTCGGGCCGTACGGATGCCCGAGGACCGCTGCGAACAGGCGCGACGGATCGCGTGGGTCGATGGCGAGCTCGGCGATCTGCTGTCCCTCGGTGAGCCCGAGGTGCGACCAGGTGCGCCCGCCATCCCGCGAGCGATAGATCCCGTTGCCGACCGACAGATCCGGGCGCAGCAGCCCCTCGCCGCTCGCCACGTAGATGATGTTGGGATCGGAGGCCGCCACGGCAATCGCCCCGATCGACTGCGTCGGCTGCTCATCGAATATCGGCCGCCAGGTACGCCCGGCGTCATCCGTTTTCCAGACCCCGCCATTCACGGCGCCCACATAGAAGACGCGCGGCTGCGATGCGACGCCGGCGACCGCGCGGGTGCGGCCGCCGCGCATCGGGCCGACCATGCGCCAGCTGAGATCGGCGAAAACGCCCGGAGCGGCGTGCTGTGCCGCCGCGCTGTTCGCGAGCAGCGCGAGACCGATGAGGCTCGCGAGCAAGCGAAAAAGAGATTGGTGCATACCGCTACCGGTACTGTTTGTAGGATTTCTCTTCGATCAGGCGTGAGCCGAGCTGCAGATTGATGCGCTTCTTGATGGCAGCGCGTTCGTCGTTGCAGATGTACACGGCGCGCGCGAGCTCGATGAACTCGCGATCGAAAATCTGGTGCGCTTCCTTGTCGCGGATGCGGTCCTCGATGTCCCACAGTCGCCCGTTGACGTTCTCGAGCGCGCGCTCATCGAGCCCCACATCGTGAGTAGCGGCCCCCGAGTCCTTCCAGGTCTGCTCGAGGAGCGACAATTCGAGCTTCACGTTGGCAAGCTTGGCGGCGTCCTGTATGCGCGCCACCTTGATCCTGAGGATGGTGATCTTGTCGAGCAGCTCGCCGGGAGAAACCGGCACGAGGATCTCTTTCATGCACGCGATCCTAGCAACTCATCGAGCTTCCCGGTGACCTCATCGACCTGGATGAGATCCATCACCCCCGGTTCCTCGATCTTGTGCGTCCACGGCAGCTCACCGGGCTCGCAGCCGCGGAAGGTGCGCGCGGCCTGCGGGTAGGCATCCACACACCAGCGGCCGGAGAGGTACGGTCCGCTGCGCGCCGGGTTGGTTGCCGCATACAGGCCGATGACCGGTGTGCCGACCATGGTAGCCATGTGCGCCGGACCCGAATCGGGGCTGAGGAGGACGCGGGCGCGCGCCAGCAGCGCGAGCAGCTCCGGCAGCGTGTCCTTGCCGATCTGGTTGGTGAGTGGCACGCGACAGGACTGCTCGATGGCCGCCCCCATGAGACGCTCGCTCTCGCTCGGGCCGCCGGCGAGGATCACGCGCATGCCATGGCGGCTCACGGCATGCGCGGCAACCGTGGCGTAACGCGCGGCGCGCCAGTTGCGCAGCGGATGACTCGCGCAGGGGCTGATGACGAGGGTCGGCTGGCTGTCGGGAATGAGCCGCTGCGCGTAAGTCCGCGCATCGGGCGGCAGGGGCAGGTCCCAGCGCAGCAGCCGCTCGGCGATGCCGAGTGCCGCGGGGAAACCGAAGAAGCTGTCGAGTACGTGCTCGCGGGTGCGCGGCGCGATGCGCGCGTTGGTGAACAACCACTGCAGCTCGCGCGCCCGGGCCCGGTCGAAGCCGAGCTTCACGCGCGCCCCCACGCGGGCGGCCACGAGGCTTGCGCGCAGCGCGAGCTGCATGTGCAGCAGCACCTCGAAGCGGCGTGCGGCGAGTGCCGCGCGCAGTGCGCCGAATCCCCGGAGACTGGCGCGCTTGTCGACGGTGATAAACTCCACGCCCTCGAGCAGCCTCATCAGGCGCGCCTCGCTCCTGCCGATGATCCAGGTGAGCTGTGTTGCCGGCCACGCCTGTTGTAAGGTGCGCACGATCGGCACGACGTGGCAGGCATCGCCGATGGCCGACAGCCTGAGGATGCAGACACTGCGCGGCGGCTCGACGAGAGGCAACATCATGGAGTCAGCTTTGTGAATGGGCGCTTCGCGCTCGGACCGGAGGTGAAACGCAGCGCCATCACGGGGGGCGCCATGCTATATGACACCTCCCGTGCGGGCAATTTGAGTGCCGACTGGTTCGAGCCGCGCTACTGGGAGGCGCTGGGCGCGCTCGAGGGCAGCGCGCGCGGCCGCGCAGCCGCGCGATTCATCAACAGCGCCGAGGGGCGGCGCTACGTGCTGCGTCACTATCGCCGCGGCGGCCTGATTGCGCGCCTCTCGGCCGATCGCTTCGTGTGGCACGGGGAAGAGCGCACGCGCCCGTTCACCGAGTGGCAGCTCACTTATCGGCTGCACCGTGCGGGACTGCCGGTGCCCGCGCCGGTCGCGGCGCGCTACCGCCACGCGCGCTCCAGCTACACCGGCGACATCATCACCGAGCGCCTGCCCGTGGTCGGCTCGCTCGCCGAGTGCCTGCTGACCGGCGCGCTCGCGACGCTGACCTGGATCGGAATCGGCCGCTGCATACGGCGCTTCCACGATCTCGGCGTCTGTCACGCGGACCTGAATGCGCGTAACGTGCTGCTGAGCGAGGAGAGCGTGTACCTGATCGACTTCGACCGCTGCCAGCTGCGCGCGCCGGGCCTGTGGCGCGATGGCAACCTGGTTCGGCTGCGCCGCTCGCTCGAGAAGGTGACCTGGGCCTTGCCGGCTGAGCGCTTTGGTGAGTCCGATTGGCACGCTCTGCTCGATGGCTACCGACAGTCATCCGCCCGCAGCGAGCCGCCGCCGGCCTGAAATCGAGACGTCCTCAGCTTGCGATTTCTCTACCTGCTCGCCATCTATCTCGCCGCGCCCGTGGTCTCCGCAGTGTTCCTGTGGCGCGGTCTGCGCGATCGCAGCTACTGGCGTAATTTCGGCGAGCGTTTCGGCTTTGGCGCGCGCCTCAGCCCGCACGGGGTGTGGCTGCACGCCGTCTCGGTCGGCGAGGTGCAGGCCTGCGCCGCGCTGGTGAGCGCGCTGCGCCGCCGCTACCCGGCGCTGCCACTGACGGTCACGACATTCACCCCCACGGGGTCGACGCGCGCCCGGGCGCTGTTCGGCAACCTCGCCCAGGTGCGCTACCTGCCCTACGACCTGCCCGGTGCCGTGCGTCGTTTTTTCCGTCGCGTGCAGCCCCGACTCGCGGTCATCTTCGAGACCGAGCTCTGGCCGAACCTGTATCGCGAGTGCGGCCGGCGCCGCATACCGCTGGTGCTGGCGAGCGCGCGCATCTCTGCGCGTTCGGTGAGCCGCTATCAGCGCCTCGGAGCACTGTTCCGCGAGACACTGGCGCGCACCGCCCTGGTTGCCGCCCAGGGGGCGGGCGACGCCGAGCGCTTCCGCTCGCTCGGGGCGGACCCGGCGAATACCCACGTGACGGGCAACATCAAGTTCGACTTCGAGCTGCCGGCGGACATCGCGGCGCGCGGCGCGCGGCTGCGTGCGCAATATGCGCCGGACCGGCCGCTCTGGGTCGCGGGCAGCACTCACGGCGGCATGGAGGAGCAGGCGGTGCTCGAGGCTCAGCGGCGGGTACGCGAGGCGCACCCCGGCGGGCTGCTCGTGCTCGCCCCGCGCCACCCGCCGCGCTTCGATGAGGTTGCGGCCGCACTGCGCGCGGCGGGCATCAGTTTCGTACGCCGCTCCGCGGCGGACGGCAGTGTGACCGATGCGGACTGCGCGGTGCTGCTGCTCGATTCTCTCGGGGAGTTGCTCGATTTCTACGCGGCGGGGGATGTGGCCTTCGTCGGCGGGAGCCTTGCCCCGAGCGGCGGACACAACCTGCTCGAGCCCGCGGCGCTCGGCGTTCCGATCCTCGTCGGTCCCAACAATTCCAACAGCGAGGAGATCGCCCGCCTGCTGATCGCGCGCGGTGCGGCGGAAGTGGTGCGCGATGCGGCCGAGCTCGCCACGCGCGTCAGTGCCCTGCTCGGTGACGCGGCGGCGCGCGAGCGCATGGGCGCAGCCGGCCGTGCCTCGGTGGACAGCAACCGCGGCGCGCTCGAAAAGCTGCTTGCGCTCATCGAGCCGCTGCTCGAGGAGCACAGCGGCTAAGACTACCCCATGAAATTGCGCTTGCCGCGCCGATAAGCTCGCGCCGCTCGGCAAGAAGGGCAATTTCGCCAAGGACCCCGGCTAGCGCTTGCGCGGCGGAGTCGGCGGCGGCTGTGGTGGCGTGGCCGTCGCCGGCGAGATCGTCGGGCTTATCGTCTCCGGGGTCGCGACCGCCGGGGAGGTGGGCGCAGATAGCGTCAGCCAGTTGTTGAGGTCGACGAGCTGTGTGCGATCGAGATTGCCGGCCGCGAGCCGCAGCTCCAGCACGCTGACGATGTAGTCATAGCGGGCGTTGGCGTAGTCGGTCTCCGCCTGCACGAGCAGGCGCCGCGCGTTGAGCACATCGACCGAGGTGCGCGTGCCGACCTCGTAGCCGGCCTCGGTGGCTTTCAGCGCGGTACGGTTGGACTCGACTGCCTGGCGCAGCGCCTGCACCCGCGCGATGCCGCTGATCACCCCGAGATAGGCATCGCGCGCCTGGCGCTCGGTCGCGCGCGAGCTCTGCACCACCCCCTCCTTGGCCGCGATCCACTGGTATTGCGCCTGACGCACCTTCGACTGCGTGAAGCCGCCGCTGTAGATCGGCAGCGTGAACTGCAGCCCGATCTGGCGGTCATTCACCTTGCTGTCGACGTTGGAGAAGGGCGTGCCGTCGAAGATCTGGTCGGAGCTGGTGTAGTTCCAGGAGCGGCCTGCGACCAGGTCCAGGGTCGGCAGATGTCCGCCGAACGCCACGCGCACGTTTTCGCGCGCGATATCGGCCGCCAGACGGCTGGAGATGAGCGACAGGTTCTGCTCGAGCGATATGTTGACCCAGCGGCTCTGGTCGGCGGGGTCGGGGTTGTTGAGCGGCATGTCCGCCCCCGGCTTGGCGAGGGCGTCGTACTTCTGACCGGTGATCTCCTGCAGCTGATCCTCGATGGTGGCGAGGCTGCGCTTGGCGGCGATCACGGTGGAGGCGGCGCTATCGCGTGCCGCCTTGGCGTCCTCGACATCCGTGATGGCGATGAGCCCGACCTCGAAGCGCTTGTTGGCCTGATCGAGCTGGCGCGAGATCGCTGCGAGCGAGGTCTGATCCGCGTCCAGCGTGTCGATCGCCGTGAGCACGTTGAAGTAGGCCTGCGCCACGCGCAGGATCAGCTGCTGCTCCGCGGCGGCGTAGGTCGCCTCCGCCTGCGCCACTTCGTGACTGGCCGCCTTGAGCGCCATCCAGTTCGACCACGAGAACACGTTCTGCCGCAGATTGAGCGACCACTGCTGGATGGTGTTGTCGATCTGATCGGCGGTGCGGGTCGGCGCCAGTTGACACTGTGGCAGTGAGGGATTGGGGCTGCAGCTGGGGTTGGTGGGGGGTACCACCTGGAAGATCTGGCTTTCGAACCCGGACGAGTGGTCGCGCGTGATGCCGGCGGTGCCGTTCAACTGCGGCAGGAGCGCCGCCAGCGCCTGCGGCTTGGACTCACGGGCGGCGAGGCGGTTGGCATCGGCCTGGCG
>DATMPW010000072.1:0-72954 GCA_035566915.1 Steroidobacteraceae bacterium | reverse complement strand
TTTTTCTGTCACAAACTGGAAGGCGGAAGTGCAGGAAATGCCTATTTCTTGGCGGAGAGGGTGAGATTCGAACTCACGAGGCTCTTGCGAACCCTCCGGTTTTCAAGACCGGTGCATTCAACCGCTCTGCCACCTCTCCGTTCCAGTGGAATCAGCCGGTTGCGTTAATTCTATCAGGCTGGCGGGCGAGTCTCGGGCACGGCTCACCTGGGTCGGGAAAGTGCGCGGGAAAGATCCGCGCGTTCCTCCGTCGAGATCGGCCAGTGCACGTCGCAACTGATGCAGTACGCCTCGATCTCCGCTCCTGACTTGAGCAGTTCGATGAGCTCGTCCGGCGCGTACCCCGTGAGCAGGCGGTCGTGACCGCATCTTGGACATTCAGAGGAGAACGGCGCCTGATTACTCATCGGTGTCAACCCTCATGGTCGGTGAGCTCGTCGAAACACGAGGCGCCGCCCGTAGCGGCCGCATTCCGCGAGCGATTTGATCACCGCGCGATCGGCGAGCCGTATGCCCTTGCCTGTGGCAGTGTTGTAGCGCTCGCTGGCGACAGGCCCTGGGCTCAGTCAGCGCAGCTGTAGATTGTCTCGCCCTCGGCGCGCTGCGAGACCGCGTGCTTACCCTGCTTTGCGCACTCGGACTCTGCCTGCTCGAGCGCGCGCGCTTCGCGTCTCTCATCGACGTCGGGTCGCATCGCGCCAGGTGCGGACGGATTATCGACAGGGGGTTGCGCTGCGCAGGCGACGAGAAGAGCGACGCAGGCCGCGGCTATCGGTTTCACGTTGCCTCCCTGGGTTCCCGGCGATGCGTCCGCTTGTTGCATTAGTGTAACACCGGGGCGGGACGAACCCGTTGGCGGCGAGGATGGATCCGATGCCACCCCTCTGACGCCGGAGGCCTCCGGGGCGTCTCATATACCCAGCAAAACGGTGGGGAGAGACGCATGAGGATGACGACCTGGGCGATACTGGGATCGCTGGTGATCAACCTGATGCTTGCGCTGGTTATGGCCTCGGTATTCAGCGTGTCACTGCCGGCGCGGGCCACGGAATCAGCGCAGTGCTCGACGCATCCGGCCGCGCCCACCCGGCAGACACCCGCTCCGCCCGCCCGTTCCGGGCACCGCTATATCGTTGCCGTGCGCATGGGCTGGGCGATGGGCTGATTCGAGCACATCAGCTCAGCGCGACGCTCTCTGGAGTCGCCGGCGAGCGTGCTGAGCGCAGCATCGACACTGCCGCATAGGCGACCACCACCGTCACGAGCCAGCGCATGATCGCGAGCGGCAGCAGGTCCTTCACGAGGTAGAAGGCCACCGGCACTCCGATGAAGCTGCCGGCCGTCAGGCCCAGTGCCGACACGTGGGCAAAGCGGCCCGAGCGAAAGAAGCCGAGACTCGCCACCGGCTGCAGCAAGCCGTCGCTCGCCATCATGATCGGGTACGCGGCCAGTGGATGCATGCCGAGCAGCGCGAGAAGGATCATGAGGGGTGCATAGTTTCCAATCCCGATGCACATCAGGGCGCCCAGCACGAAGCTGACGACCACCGCGACCATGAACCGCCAGCCAGTGAGCCCGAATGCCTCGCCACCCGGGGGAAAAATATCGAGGAAACGGGCGAAGTTGCCGTGCCGGATCGATAGGTCGTGGATATTCGTCATCGCAAAGAAAAATGCAGCGATGAGCAGCGCCACTCCCATGAACACCTGAATGGAGCGTCGTGGCATGCGGCTCACGACCCCGGCGCCGAGCCACGCTCCGGCGGTCGCCGTCGCCACCATGCACACGAGCAGCGCCGGCTGTACGGTGACTGCGGCAACGAACAGCAGCGTTTCGACGAAGGCCGCGGGGTTGAGCCCGACATTGAGCGTGCCTGGAATCAATTCGTCTGCCGGCTTGCCGCGAAACTTGAATAGCGCCGTGGTCGGGGCAAACGAGCCAATCCCGAGCGTATCGAGGAACGTGGTGAGGCAGCCGATCGCGATGTCCGGAAGACCGGGACGACCGCGCAGGCGGTACCGACGCACCGCCCAGATCCAGCCGATGACGAAGGCGATGTTGACCAGCACGAGCGCGACCAGGATCCCGGCTTTAGTCGCGCTCATCTACACCCCTATGCTCTGAAAGGCACATGCGCCCGCAGTCGGCCGCCCACGCGCGCGAGCCCATCCACGAAGCGCAGGTACTGGATGGTGGCACGCGCACCGATACCACTCAATGCGTGGAAAGGGACCGGCACAACCGGTGAGACGGGAAAGCCGAGCTCGGCCACCTGCGCACCGAGTGCACGCCGCGCCAGCAGCCGCCCCATGACGGTGGCCATGGCCACGCCGCGACCGTTGTAACCGAGTCCGGCGAGCAGTCCCGGCGCCGGCTCGTGCAGATGCGGCAGCTGGTCCTGGGTCATGGCGACGAGACCTCCCCAGTGATACTCGAAAGGTATGCCTTTGAGCTGCGGGTAGATCTCGTGCACCGCATGGTAGTGATACTGCACATCGCGCAGCTGTGGCGACTGGGAGAAAGTGCCGCGCGAGCCGAGCACGAGACGGCCGCCGGCATCGAGGCGGAAGTAGCGCAGCAGGTGCCACGTGTCGGACGCGGCTTGCCCTTCCGGGAGTATCGTGCTGCGCAGCTCCGCGGGGATGGGCGCGGTCGCCACCTGGAAGGACGGCACAGGCACCATCGTGCGCCGCAGTTCCTCACTGATCGAGTCCGTGTAGGCATCGGTTGCGATGATGACGACCGGAGCGCTGACACTGCCCTGAGGTGTATCGATGCTCCACGCCCCGGTGCGCCGTGCGAGACGCAGCGCCGGGCTGTGCGTATGAATGCGCCCCCCGGTGCGCAGCACCGCCTGCGCGAGCCCGCGCAGGTATGCGAGCGGCTGCACCGTGCCGCCGCGCCGATCGAGGAGACCACCGCAATAGATCGCCGAGCCGGTGAGCTGCAGCACTTCGCTGCGCGAGAGCAGCGAAACCGCTGCACCGCGCCGCAGCCATTGCACCACGCGGCGCGCGAGCTGCTCCAGCGCGGCCTCCGAGGTAGCTGGCTGGAGCCAGCCGGCGCGCTTTGCCTCGCACTCGATGCCATGCCGCGCGATGAGCTCGAACACCAGGTCGGGACCTGCACCGGTGGTGGCCACCAGGCGTCCGCCCGTGTAGGGCCCGAGCAGCCGCTCCAGAGTGTCAGGGTCCGGCTTGACGCCGGGAATGACCTGACCGCCGTTGAGCCCGGAAGCGCGCTCGCCGATCTCCGCCGCCTCCACGACCACGACCTCGCGCCCGGCCTCGGCCAGGTGCAGCGCCGCGGACAGCCCGGTGTAGCCGGCGCCGATCACCGCCGCCTGGGCGCGCTGCGCTCCGGTGAGCGGACTGCAGAGCGGCCCGGGAGGGGCGGTGACCGACCACAGCGATTGCAGCTTCAGCGCCGACATGGTGTATCGATTATCGATTGTTCCCTATCGTACCGTAGGCGCCGGTCGCTGGGGGCGCTTTCCATGCGCCATGCGCCCGATGACCATTATGCCCGAGCCCGCGGCTTTCGCGGCCTGCGCTGTTGTGCGAGACTCGCGCCAGGCCGCGACCCGACACGCAGCCGAGTGTCGCCACCGAAGCACCCGCGGCCCTACGGGGAGACTGATGCGATCTGCCCACCTGCTCTGCGCGGCATTGTCGTGGCCACTGCTGGCGGCGCACGCGCTGGCCGCCCCGCCCCTGCCACCCGAACACCTCACCATCGAGCGCCTGCCGCCACCCAGTCGGCACTGGGTCTACGTTTACGACGAGGTATTCGACAACGAGATCGATGCCCGGGTGTATCTCTACGATGGCGACAGCCACCGGCGGCTCGGGCAGATCAGCGCTGGGTTCTACACCAGCGTCAGTCTCTCCCCGGACGGGGCGACCACAGCGGTGGCCGCAACCTACTTTGCGCGTGGCAGCCACGGCGCGCGCACCGACGTCGTTGAGTTCACGGACAACACGACACTCACGGTGACGCACGAGATCGTCGTGCCTGGCAAGCGTGCCGAGGCGGGGCCCAGCCTCTTCAACCTGGCCTACAGCGTTGATGGGCACTTTCTCTATGCTGCGTACATGACTCCGGCCGCCTCGTTCGGTGTGCTCGATCCGGCAGCGGGTACCGTACTCGGAGAGATCGACACGGCCGGCTGCGTGCTGGTCATCCCTTCCGGCCGCTATCGCGTCTCTTCGCTCTGCGAGAGCGGGCGGCTGCTCACGGTGACGCTCGATGCGCAAGGGCGCGAGCTCGCGCGCACCATGTCGGACCCCTTCTTCAATGCCGACATCGATCCGGTGTTCGTGCAAGGCATCCCGACTAATCGCGGCTACCTCTTCCTGTCCTTCCTCGGTGAGGTGCACGACATCGACTTCAGCGCGGAGCAGCCGGCGTTTGCCGCAGCGTGGTCGCTGCTCGGGCCGGCTGAGAAGGGACACTGGCGACCGGGCGCCTATCAGGTGGGCGCCATCCACAAAGAGCTCGGGCGGCTTTACGTACCGATGCACGAGGGCGGCGAAGGCACGCACAAGGACGGCGGCACGGAAATCTGGGTCTATGACCTCGCCACTCACCGTCGGCTGGCACGCTGGCCGGTCAAGGTGCAGGGGCTCTCGCGCACGATCGCCGTGCAGGTGTCGCAGGATCCTGCGCCGATCCTGTTCGCCGCAACGGAGAGCGGAGATCTGGCGGTGTTCGACGCCCTCACCGGCCGGCTGCGGCATATCGATAAACACGCCGCGCAGTCGCCCTGGATGTTGCTCAATCCCTAACGGCACGGGGTACATGATGGGTACATTCGATCAGCTGCTCGAACGCTCCACCCGCTCGCTGGCGCAACGCACCTCGCGGCGCAGTCTGCTGGCGTCGCTCGGACAGCTGCTGACCGGCGCGGCGCTGCTCCCATTGCTGCCCGTGGATCGCGCGAGCCGCGCCCACGCTGCGGCGGCCAAACCCGATAGCCCGGAGAGCTGCGAGTATTGGAAATACTGCGCGATCGACGGCTTCCTTTGTTCCTGTTGTGGCGGCACCTCTTCCTCCTGCCCCCCGGGAACTGCCTCCTCGCCTATCTCGTGGGTCGGGACTTGTCATAACTCTGCTGACGGCCGCGACTATATCGTGTCGTATAACGACTGCTGCGGGAAGAGCACCTGCGCCAACTGCGACTGCAATCGCAACGAGCGCGAGAAACCGATCTATCGGCCCTCGCGCAACAACGATCTCAACTGGTGCATGGCGAATGCCGACGTCAATTACCACTGCACGGTGTCGGTGATCCTCGGGGTCGCGGAGAAATGAGCTCCCGCCGGGCCACGCACGAGACGGCTCCCGTGCGCGGCAAGGCCCGGTTCACGCTCTCGCTAGGGCTCATGGGGGGCCTCGCCACTGGCTTCGCGCCGTGGCCTGCAGCGTGCGCGGCCGACGCGCCCGCCTATCCCGAAGGCGCTGCGACTTTCCAGAGTAATTGCGCCATGTGCCATGGACCTGCCGGCGCGGGGATCCCCGGGCTCGCGCCGCCGATTGTCTCCTATCCGGCGCGTTATGCCGCGAGCGCGGAAGGACGGCGGCAGCTTGCCATGACGGTGCTGTATGGAATGTTTGGCGAAATCAGCATCGGCGAAGTGCGCTTCAACTCTCAGATGCCGGATTTCGGGCGGCTCGATGATGCGACGCTCGCCGCGACACTGAACTTCGTGGTGTTTGATCTGGCGCACGCAGCGCCCGACGTGAAACCGATCAGCGCCGCCGAAATCGCTGCCGAGCGCGCGCATGCGATCGATGGCGCCGCGGTGCGCGAGCACCGCAAGAGCCTCGCTGCGGCCGGGTCCTGAACGTGTTGCCACCTCTTGCGACGCTCACCGTTGCGCTGGGAGCAAGCCTCTTCAGCGTCGCGCTGCGCGCGAGCCCCGCACAGGACTACATGCTCTACTGCATGGGCTGTCATGGCGCTCAGGCGCAGGGTGTGCCTGGAAAGATCCCGCCGCTCGCCGGTGCGCTCGCGCTCTTCATGCGCACTGCGGAGGGACGTGACTACGTGCTGCGCGTGCCGGGAGCGGCCAGCTCCGCGCTGCCCGACGCGCAGCTCGCCGCCGTGCTCAACTGGCTCGCCACGAGCTACGGCGCGCCAGGTGACCCGCTGCCCGCACCCTTTACGGTCGATGAGGTGACGAGCGTGCGCCGCATGCCCCTCGCCGACGTTCAGGTGAGACGGCGCGAGGTCGTGCGCTCCCTCGCCGCAAGCGGCGCAGCCCCCGCCGCGCAGTACTGAAACGGCGCGCGGCCGCAACTGCCACACCCCGCTGCGGCGACCCCTGCGCGCCGCGATCTCTAGTGCGCCGGCTACCGGCGGTAAATGGCGGTGATGCCGAAGGTTCGCGGCCGGAAAGTGTAGTTGCGCTGCAGCCGCGAGACACCGGCTACCAGCGGATCGATCGTGAAGTTGTAATCCGTGATCGTGTGCGAGTCGGTGAGATTGTCGACGAAGGCCTGCAGTGACAACTGGTCGAACTGCATGCCGGCGCGGAAGCTGACGAAGGTCGTCGACGGCGTAATGTAATTCACCGATTGGTACTGTGAGGTGTTGGGGTCCAGGCCTGCGGTCGGCCACTTGGCGTGTGCCGCGTATTGACCGTCGAGGCGCACGAAAGTATCGCGCGCCAAGACGGGGAAGTGGTACTCGAGCGCGAGAGCCGCGGTGAACGGTGCCGTCGGCTGCCCGCCGCCGGTCTCGCTGCTCGCGCTCACGATGGCATCGCCGTTCGCGACCAGGGGGCGGGGATCGCTCGCGCACGCTGGCGGCGTACCTCCGGTTGTTGCGCAGGAGGCCTGATTGAAGCGGAAGGCCTTGTTGTAGCGCGCCTGCGTGTAGCCCAGGGCGAGCTCTACCGTGAACGCGCTCGTCACGGAGAAGTCCGCCTGCAGATCCGCGCCCTTCACGGTGGCGTTGCCCGTGTTGGCGATAAAGGAGATCTGGCAGACCGGCGGGACGATGAGCTGCTGAATGTTGTTCCACTGAATGTAGTAGATGCTGGTGGCCAGGCGCACGCGGTTGTTGAAGTTGTTCTTCGCGCCCACCTCGTAGCTCTTCACTGAATCGGAGTTGAAGGTGCCAAGTGACCCGCCCGGGTCGGTCCCGACGTGGTCGAAGCCGAAGTTGCCGAAGTCCGTGGGGCATGCCGCGTTCGGAATCGGGTTGTTCGCACCGCCGGGCCGGAAGCCCTTGGCGAAAGTCGCGTAATACAGATCGTTCGTATCCATCTGGTACTGCAGACTCACCTTGGGGGTGACGGGGTTCTCGGTGATGTCGCCGGTGCCCGCTCGCGTGGGCGCGTACAGCTGCGGACCGCCCGTGAGGGTTTCGAACGAGTATTTCAGGTGCGAGTAGCGCGCGCCGACGGTGAGCTTGAGTTGATCCGTCAGCCCGTAGGTCACCTCCGCGAATACCGCCAGCTGTTTATCCGTCGAGCTCGTCCTGAGGAAGTACGAATCCAACGGATATTGCGGATCGTAGGGCCAGGGCTGCGTGCAGTTCCCGGCGGCGTCGAAGGCACTACAGAACACCTGCGTATACGGCACACCAAGAACCGTCTGCGTCAGCTGATTGAGCTGCGGATCGTGGATCTGCTCGAGGTAAGTCTGGCGGTTGTCGTTGGCGAAGATGCCGGTGGTCCATACCAGCCGCGCGTCCGGGTCGTTCGACTGCAGGCGGAATTCCTGGGTGAGGTTCTCCTGCCCGTTCTGGACGCTCGAGCCCGAGGCGCGATAGTTCAGCCCCGGCACGTGCAGGCCATTGCCATCGAGAAGCGGGTATGGCACCAGCCACGGGCTGTTTGGAGGTGGGGTATAGAAAAATATCGGCGCCGCGTTCTGCGTCTGGTAGTAGCCGAGGTTGTACAGCGTGGCTTCATACCCGGTCGTATTCTCGCGGTGGTAGAAGGAGGTGTTCGAGATAAAGGTCACCGAGCCCAGATCGCCCTGGATCTTGAGCGCCGGCAGGTAGAACGTGTCGGGCGAGTTGCGCTCGTCCGGGTCGGCGCTCGCGAAGTGATTGTTTCCCGCACTGGAATACAGCGGCCAGTAATTCGAGATGTTGTGTACCTTTTGATCCTGGTAGTAGATGCTCGGAGTGATGGACCACTTGTCCGACGGCGCCCACAGGAATGCCAGCCGTAGCAAGGTGGACTCTTCGTGGTTGGCGTTCTTGTCGTCGACCGCGCCCGTGTAGGGATCGATGTGGTCGATCCAGCCGCCGTCGCGGCGATACCAGACGGTGAGGCGCGCACCGAGTTTGCCGTCGACCAGCGGCCCGCCGACGGCGACGCCGGCCTCGTAGCTCGGATCGCCCCCCTGGGTCGTGGCCAGCTCCGCGCGACCGTAGATGCTCGTCTTGGTGAGACTGGGCTGCGTGGTGATGTAGCGCACCGTGCCGCCTTCGGACCCCGAGCCGAATAGCGTCCCCTGCGGCCCGCGCAGCACTTCAATGCGGTCGAGGTCGAAGGACTTCGGCAGCGCCTCATCAGGATTGAAGGCGAGCGCCCGCAGCTGAATAGGCGTGTCGTCGATGTAGATGCCGGTGGTACCGGCGCCACCCGTGCCGGAGATGCCGCGGATCGAGATGTTGTTGGTGCCGGAGTTGTCGAAGTTCACCCCAGGGGTGAAGCGCGCGACTTCCGAGAAGTCCTTGATGCCGCGACTATCGAGTGCCTCCTGGGTGAGCGCAGTCACGCTGATCGGCACCTTCGAGAGGCTCTCCTCGCGTCGGGTCGCCGTGACGACCACTTCCTGCAGCGCGCCAGCCGCCGCGCTCGTCTCGGTCCCTGGGGCTTGCTCCTGCGCCGAAGCGCGGCCGGGACCCGCCGCACACGCGAGAACCGCCACTGCTGCGATCCATCCCCTGCCACCGCTGCGTTCCCACACCGATTGCCTGTCGTGAATGCGCCCCATGATCGTTTCCCCTGTCAGTTGTTCCGCCGCCCTCGCCGCGGCACTTTAGTCGGAACTCTGTCACGCGCTCAAGCCCGCAGCCCGCGGCTGACCGGCAAGGTGCGCACCCGCTTGCCGGTGGCCGCGAAAATGGCGTTGCACAGCGCAGCCGCCACGCACGCGGTGCCAGTTGCACCGACACCACCCGGCGCCTCCGCGCTCGAGAGCAGGTGTGTCTCGACCCGCGGCGCCTCGTTGATGCGCAGCGACGGAAAATCATTGAAGTTACTCTGCTGCACGCGGCCGTTGGCGAGGGTAATCTCGTTGCCGAGCGCGGCGCTCAGCCCAAAGGTGACGCCGCCCTCGAGCTGCGCGCGCACTCCATCGGGATTCACCACCTGGCCGCAATCCATGGCACACACCACACGCTCAACGCGCGGCTGACCTTTTTCGTTCACGCTGACCTCGACCACCTGCGCCAGGTAGCTGCCGAAGGCGTGCTGGATCGACACTCCGCGGCCGCTGCCCGCCGGCAGTGCCAGGCGCCAGCCGGCCCGATCGGCGGCAAGGTCGAGGACGGCGCGCATGCGCGGGTCCTTGAGGAGCGATCGGCGGTAGCGCACCGGATCCTGTTGTGCTGCCGCGGCCAGCTCATCGGTGAAGCTCTCGACCACGAACACACTGCGGGTCGCGCCAGCCCCACGCCACCATCCAGTCGGGACGGCGAGAGGGTCGCGCCGCACGAAGCGCACCTCCATGTTCTCCAGCGGATAGATCAGATCCGCAGCGCAGGACACGGCGTCAAAATCCACTCCCTTCTGCACCGTTCCCTCGCCGTAGTAGAGCGCCCACAGGCCCGCCCCCGCGATCGTGTGACGCCAACTGAGTGGATTTCCGTGAGCATCGAGCGCTGCGGAGAGACGATCGATGTAGTAAGGACGGTAGCGGTCGTGCTGGATGTCCTGCTCGCGCGGCCATAACACGCGCACGGGACCCGTCACGTGTCGTGCGATGCGCGCTGCAATCAGGATGCCATCGACCTGCAGGCGCCGACCGAAGGCACCACCGATGAGATGGTTATGGAGCTGGATCTGCTCGGGCTTGAGCCCGAGCAGCGCGAGCTTCGCGACCGCGCGGTCCGGCGCCTGCGTGCCCACCCATATCTCGCAAGCGCCCTCGCGCCAGTCGACGGTGCAGTTCATCGGCTCGAGCGACGCATGCGCAAGGAAGGGCTGGTGATACACCGCACTGACGTGAGTCGCGGCGCGTGCCCCGGCTGCACCGGGGTTGCCCTTCGTGGCGGCAACCACCCCGGGCTCGTGAACCGCAGCCTCGAGCGCTGCGACGATCGCTCGCTGCTGCACGGCGGCGTTCTCGCCGTCCTCCCACTGGGGCTTGAGCGCCTTCATCCCTTGCATTGCTGCCCAGGTGTGCTCGGCGACGACCGCGACGGCATCGCCCTCGTTCACCACCTGCGTGACGCCACGCACCGCTAGCGCTGCATCGCTCGCGAGCGGCTCGAGGATGCGGCCCCCCGCGACTGGCGAGATCGCAATCACCGCCACCTTGGCGTGCGGTGGCCGCGCATCGATGCCGAATACGGCTGTGCCGTTGACCGTCGCGGGTGTATCGCGTCGTGGCGTCGCTCGAGCGATCAGACGGAAATTCTTCGGCTCCTTGAGCGCTGGTGGAGGCGGTACCGGCAACGCCGCAGCAGCGAGCGCGAGAGCCCCGTAGCCGAGACGCCGCCCGGACGCTGCGTGGACGACCTCCCCGTGTTCGGCATGACAGCTTTCGAGCGGAACGCGCCACCGCCTGGCCGCGGCCTCGACCAGCATGACGCGTGCGGTCGCACCTGCCTGCCGCAGCGGCGCCCAGCACTGGATGATGGAGGGCGAGATGCCGGTGGCCTGATCACGCTCGATGCCCTCGGGCGCCTTCGGATCGACCGGGAATCCGTAGACCGCCCGATCCGGCGGCGCGGCTTCGACCGCCACCTTGTCGAGATCCACCTCCAGTTCCTCGGCGATCAGCATCGGGAGCGACGTATAGGTGCCCTGCCCCATTTCGACCTTGGGCAGCACGAGTGTGATCTGGCCGCTGGGTGCGACGCGCACGAAGGCATTCAGTACACCACTCGTCGTGGTGCTGCCTGCGGGGCCCCGGCGCAGTCCGCGCACCGCGACGCCGAGCACCAGCGCTCCGCCCACCGCGGCAGAGGTGATGATGAACCGTCGCCGTGTGACGCCCGCCGTCGTCATGATCCGTCCGTCGGCGGTGTCGCCGGCATGAGGCGCGTGGTGCGCGCCTTGCGGCGCGCGTCGAGGATGAGGTAAGCAATCACGGCTACCGTGAGCGCGAGCACGCTGACGCGAAGCTCCGTCGCAAGCTCCCCGGGGGTGAGCGCCATCGCGATGAGTATCGCCGCCATGCCGCTGAGTGCGGCATAGCTCGCCCACGGGAACAGCCACATGGTGAGCGCCGGCTCGGGCTCACCGCGCGCCTCGCGCGCGCGGCGCAAGCGAATGTGCGCGAGCGCGACGATCATGTAGATGAACACCATGAGTGCGCCCGAGGCGTTCACGAGGAAAGCAAACACCGTTTGCGGGTAATTGATCGCCGCCAGGATGCCCAGCACTCCGGCGAGGCTTCCCACCCACACCGAGCGCGTCGGCACGCGCCGCGCATTCAGCTGCACCAGCCATTGGGGGGCATCGCCGTGCTCGGCCAGCACGAACAGCACGCGCGAGCACACATAGAAAGCGGAGTTCAGGCACGAGAGCACCGCGGTGAGAATGATGGCGCTCATCGCGACGCCCGCCCAGGGGAAGTGCATGGTGTTGAGTGCCAGAGTGAACGGCGACTCCCCGGGCCGCACCTCGATCCACGGCACGACCGTGACGATGAGCAGCACCGACCCCACGTAGAACGTGAGGATGCGCACGATGACGGCGCTGCTCATGCGGGCGACCGCGCGCGCCGGCTCGCGCGACTCTGCAGCCGCGATGGTGGTGATTTCCGCGCCGGTGAGCGAGAAATACACGGTCACCGCCCCGGCGAGCACCGAAACCCATCCCTTGGGAACGAAGCCGCCGTAGCGGGTCAGGTTCGCGAAGGTCGGCCCGGTGGGCGAGAGGTAGCCGCAGGCGTAGGCCGCGGCGAACGCGATGAACACCAGTATCGCTGCCACCTTGATCGAGGCGAACCAGAACTCGAACTCGCCATACGAGCGGGCCGACAGGAGATTGACGCCGGTCATGACGCCCATCAGCACGATCCCCAGGAGCCATGCGGGCAGGCCGAGCCAGCCGTGGAGGATGGTGGCCCCGGCGATCGCCTCGACCGGCACGACGATGATCCAGAAGTACCAGTACAGCCAGCCGGCGACGAAGCCTGCCCAGGGACCGAGGCCCACGCGCGCGAACTCGGTGAACGAGCGCACCGCGGGCAGAGCCACCGCCATTTCTCCCAGCATGCGCATCACCAGGAGCACCAGCGTGCCGGTGATCAGATAGCTCAGCACGATGGCCGGCCCGGTCGCCGCGATCGAGGCGCTGCTGCCGACGAACAGCCCCGCACCGATGATGCCGCCGATCGAGATCATGGTGACGTGGCGGGGCTGCAGTGAGCGGCTGAGTTCCGACATGTCCTCCCCCGTTATCTCGCCACGCGCCGCTCTGGCCTGCGCGTGTGCCCGAGCGAGGCGACCTGGGCGCTCTGCAGCAGCAGCGGCGAGAGCTTCGCGCGCAGCTGTGCCAGCGTCCAGCGGCTCGTGGGCGCGGAGATGTTCACTGCGGCGAGCGGTTGCCCGTCTTCACCGAGCACGGCAGCAGCGATCGTGACATCGCCGCGGTAATACTCCTGATCCGACCAGGCATAACCCGATTCGCGCGCCGCATCGATACGCTTGCAGATCTGTTGCAAGTCGGTCAGCGTCTGCGAGGTATGCGCCTCGAGCCGCGAGCGCGCCAGGATGCGGCGCGCCGCCGCCGGCGGCAGTGCCGAGAGGTAGGCTCGCCCCGAGGCGGTGCAGTACATTGGCAGCCGCCGTCCGACCGGCATGTGGATATGGAACGGTTGCAGGCTCGGAAAGCGTGCGATGAACACCATGTCGGTGCCGTCGGGCTCCGACAGGCTCACCGACTCGCCGCTCGCCTGGTTCAGCGCGATGAGATGCGCGCTAGCGTGCTCGAGCAGCGCGTGCCCGGACAAGTAGGCTTCTGTGAGTGACAAGGCCCGTGGGGTCAGTACCCAGCGGCGCAGCCGCGCGTCGCGGCGCAGGTAACCGAGACGCAGCAACGTGTGGATGCAGCGCTGTGCGGAGCTGATGGTCATGCCCGCCGCCGCCGCAAGCTCCGCGAGGCCGAGCGTGCGCCGCTCGCCGCCGAAAGTCTCCAGCATGGCGAGCGCCTTCTGCACCGAGCTGTTGAACAGCGGGTCGCGCGGGCGCAGCGGACCATCCTTGCGCGACGGGCGCTTCATTGAATCCAGTATAGGGCTATCGATAATCGATAGTCTACGCGGTGAGCCGCGTCAGCCCGCCCACCCAGGGCTGCAGCGCCGACGGCACGCTCACCGAGCCATCCGCCTGCTGATGGTTCTCCAGCACCGCGACCAGCGTGCGCCCGACCGCGAGCCCCGAGCCATTCAGCGTGTGCACGGGTTCGGGCTTGCCGCTCTCGGGGTTGCGCCAGCGTGCCTGCATGCGCCGCGCCTGGAATGCTTCGAAATTGCTGCACGAGGAGATCTCGCGATAGCGCTGCTGCGAGGGCAGCCACGCCTCGAGGTCGTAGGTCTTGGCGCTGCTGAAACCGACATCGCCGCCGGAGAGCGCCACGCGGCGGAAAGGAACGTCGAGCCGCTGCAGCACGGTCTCGGCGTGTGCGGTGAGCTCCTCGAGCGCCGCATAGGAATCCGCCGGACGCACGATCTGCACCAGCTCCACCTTGTCGAACTGGTGATTGCGGATCATCCCGCGCGTGTCCTTGCCGGCGGCGCCCGCTTCCGAGCGGAAGCACGGCGTGTGTGCCACGTACTTGAGTGGCAGCGCTGCGGCGCTCAGGATCTCCCCGCGTACCAGATTGGTGACCGGCACCTCGGCGGTCGGAATCAGAAAGTACGCATGTGGGCCGCCGTGTATCGCGAACAGATCCGCGGCGAATTTAGGCAGCTGTCCGGTGCCGGTGAGTGCCTCCGGGCGCACCAGATACGGGACGTACACCTCGGTGTAACCGTGCTCGCGCGTGTGCACATCGAGCATGAACTGCCCGAGCGCACGATGCAGTCGTGCCACCTGACCGCGCATCACCACGAAGCGCGCCCCGGAGACGCGCGCCGCGGCTTCGAAGTCGAGCCCGCCGAGCCGCTCGCCGATTTCCACATGATCGCGCACAGGGAAGTCGAACCGGCGCGGCTCGCCCCAGCGCGAGAGCTCCCGGTTGGCACTGTCGTCGCGGCCCTCGGGCACGGACTCGTGCAGCAGATTGGGAAGCCCCAGTTGCCACTGCTCGAGCTCGCGCTGCACGCTCTCGAGCTCGCTCTCGGCGCGCGCGAGCTCCGCGGTGAGGCCTTCGCCGCGTGCAATGAGAGCGCTCGGGTCCTCGCCTCGCGCCTTCGCCTGACCGACTGCCCTCGCCTGCGCGTTGCGCTCGGCGCGCAGGCGGTCGACCTCCACCGCCCAGGGCTTGCGCTTCTCCTCCAGCGCCATGAGCGCGCTTACATCGAGCACAAAGCCGCGTCGCGCGAGGTTGCGCGCCACGGCGTCCGGATCGGAGCGCAGCAGCTTCGGATCGATCACCGGGCCTAGCCTTTCGTTGGCGGGTGCGACCGCAGCCGTGCGAGCGCCTCGCCTATTTTCACTTCCAGCCCACGCGGGACCGGCCGATAGTATCGCCGATCCGGCATCTCATCCGGCAGATAACGCTCGCCGGCCGCGAAGGCATCGGCCTCATCGTGCGCGTAGCGATAGCCGCGCCCGTAGCCGAGCTCCTTCATCAGCCGCGTAGGTGCGTTGCGTAGCCGCGCAGGCACATCGAGGGTACCGAACTCCTCCACGTCAGCCATCGCCTCGCCCATGGCGACATACACCGCGTTACTCTTCGGCGCGCAGGCGAGATACACGACCGCGGTCGCGATCGCGAGCTCCCCCTCGGGCGTGCCGAGGCGCTGATACGCCTGCCAGGCATCGATGCAGAGCGCGAGCGCCCGCGGATCGGCAAGGCCGATATCCTCCACCGCCATGCGCGTCACCCGCCGGGCGATGTAGATGGGATCGCAGCCGCCATCGAGCATGCGGCACAGCCAGTAGAGCGCTCCGTCGGGATCGGTGCCGCGCACCGCCTTGTGGAGCGCGGAGATCTGGTCGTAGAACTGATCGCCCCCCTTGTCGAATCTCCGCTGCGTGCCACCGGCCACCTCCTGCGCCATCACGAGCGTCAGTCGTCGCGTGCCCTCAGTCTCGGCGAGTGCGGCCGCGAGCTCGAGCATGTTGAGTGCGCGGCGCGCATCGCCGTCGGCAGCCCGCGCCAGCAGATCGAGCGCGGCGGGCTCGGCCTCGAGCTGCTCTCTTCCCAAGCCGCGTTCGACATCGGTGAGCGCGGCGTGCAGCAGCGACAGCAGATCCTCGATCGATAGCGGTCGCAGTACGTACACGCGCGCGCGGGAAAGCAGCGCGCTGATCACCTCGAACGAGGGGTTCTCGGTGGTGGCGCCGATGAAAATCAACGTCCCGTCCTCGAGGTACGGGAGAAAGGTGTCCTGCTGCGCCTTGTTGAATCGATGCACCTCATCGAGAAACAGCAGCGTCGGGCGGCCATGCGTGGCACGGGCCTCGCGCGCCGCCTCGACCGCGGCGCGAATGTCCTTGACGCCGGCCATCACCGCCGAGAGTGCGATGAAGTGCGCGTTCGCTGCCTTGGCGATCAGGCGCGCGAGCGTGGTCTTACCGGTGCCCGGTGGTCCCCAGAGAATCAGCGAGTGCAGCTGCCCCGACTCGATGCTGGCCGAGAGCGGCTTGCCGGGTCCGAGCAGGTGGCGCTGCCCGAGGAACTCGGCGAGGCTCCGCGGCCGCATACGGTCCGCGAGCGGTCGCGGCGGATCGTTCACTTGCGTGGTGTGCCGATGACATCGGCTCCCGCTGGCGGCTTGAAGCTCACTTCGCCAGGGCGCACCGGCCCGTTGCGCTCGATCTTCTGGAAAACGATCGTGGCCGTCTGATCGAGCTTGTCCTCGAGAATCATGCGCCGCAGCTCAGCACGCTCGAAACCGAACAGCGCACTGCGAAAATCCGCCTGTGTCCCCGCGGGCTCCACGAGCACCCAGTCGAGCCCCTCGCGCTCGCCGACCTGCGAGATCGTGAAGCTCTTGCGCACGTCCACCGCGCCCGAGAGCAGCATTGCGGGTGTCGCAGACAACGCGGCATCGACCGGCTTCACCGTGACCTGTTGCAGGTCACGGTCATAGAACCAGAGGTTCGTTCCGTCACACACCATGAGCTGCCCAGCGCCGCCTGCGCCGGTCGCACGGGTGGCGTTCGCGCCAGAGGCATCGTTCGCCACGGGCTGCGGATGGACGTCCCAGCTGAATCTGCCCGGCCGCTGCACGATCAGCGTGCCGGTGGCGCGGTCGATCTCGCGGCCGTGCGGATCGGCGAGTGTCTGCAGGAAGCTGGTGCGTAGCGTGTGCAGATCATCGAGATACTTGTCGAGGGGCGTAGGCGCGGAGTTGGCGGGCGCGGTGGCAGCGGCCGGCGCGGCAGACGCCACTGCCGCCGCGGGACTGCCCGTCGCTGCGGGACCAGCCGTCGTCGCGAGCAGGGCCGTCATCACCAGCACCGGCAAGCTTCGAGGCAGCACCTCAGTCCTCCGGCGGAGCCGGCGCGAGCACGTCCCTCGCGCCATTCGCCTGCAGCGGGCCGACGAGCCCGGCGAGCTCCATCGCTTCCAGCAACCGCGCCGCCCGGTTGTAACCGATCTTCAGGCGTCGCTGCACGTAGGAAATGGAGGGTTTACGCTCGGTGGTGACGATGCGCACCGCCTCGTCGTAGAGCGGATCGGCTTCCGCGTCCTCGCCGCCGTTGCCGCTCTCGCCTTCCTCACCGGAGAGGCCGGGAATCGGCGCCTTCGGTCCCGAGAGCACCTCTTCGATGTAGTTGGGCGGTGCCGGAGTCTTCAGCGCCTCGACCACCCGATGCACCTCCTGGTCGGAGACGAACGCGCCGTGCACGCGCGTCGGTACCGAGGTGCCCGGCGGCAGATACAGCATGTCACCGTGGCCGAGCAGCGTCTCGGCGCCCATCTGGTCGAGGATGGTGCGCGAGTCGACGCGCGCGGAGACCTGGAAAGCGATGCGGCAGGGAATGTTGGCCTTGATGAGACCGGTGATGACGTCAACCGAGGGACGCTGCGTGGCGAGCACCAGGTGAAGGCCCGAGGCGCGTGCCTTCTGCGCGAGACGCGTGATGAGCTCCTCGACTTTCTTGCCGACGACCAGCATGAGGTCCGCGAGCTCATCGACCACCACGACCACGTACGGGAGCGGGGTGAGATCGGGAATCTCGCGCTGGTCGATGCTCGGGTCGTTGGCCGCCTTGAGCATCATCACCGGGTCGCGGATCGGCTTGCCCGCATCGTCCGCTTCCTTGACGCGGCGGTTGAAGCCGGCGATGTTGCGCACGCCGAGCGCGGCCATCAGCTGGTAGCGGCGCTCCATCTCCGCCACGCACCAGCGCAGCGCGTTGGCCGCCTGCTTCATGTCCGTGACCACCGGCGCGAGCAGATGCGGAATGCCCTCGTACACCGAAAGCTCGAGCATCTTCGGATCGATCATGATGAGGCGCACGTGCTCGGCGGTCGACTTGTAAAGCAGTGACAGCACCATTGCGTTGATGCCGACTGACTTGCCGGAGCCCGTGGTGCCCGCGATCAGCAGGTGCGGCATGCGCGTGAGGTCGGCGACCACCGGGGCCCCGCCGATGTCCTTGCCGAGCGCGAGCGCAAGCGGCGAATGCATCTCGTCATATGCCTTGGAGCGGATGATCTCGCCGAGGGTGACCACCTCGCGCTTCTCGTTGGCGATCTCCAGCCCCATCACGCTCTTGCCCGGAATGACCTCCACCACCCGCACCGACAGCACCGAGAGTGCGCGTGCCAGGTCCTTGGCGAGCGCGGTGATCTGGCTCGCCTTCACTCCCGGTGCCGGACGCAGCTCGAAGCGGGTCACCACGGGCCCCGGCTGCACCGCCACCACCTCGGCATCGATGGCGAAGTCCTTGAGCTTCATCTCCACGAGCCGCGAGAGCGCCTCGAGTGCCTCGGCGGAGTAAAGCGGCTCGCGCGGCGGCGGGTCATCGAGGAGCTTGAGCGGCGGCAGCTCGCTCGCCTTGGGTGGATCGAACAGCGGCACCTGTCGCTCACGCTCGACGCGTGCGCTCTTCTCGACCGCAGGCGAGGGCGCTTCGATGCGCGGCGGAGCGCGCGTCGCGGATTTCTTCTGCGCACTCTCCACCGATTCCTTGCGCGCCTGCCGCCGCTCGCGGCCCTCGGCCGCATCCCGCGATGAGCTCCAGCGAGCCCGTAGCCAGCTGACGCCCGCCCAGGTAGCGGCCCCCAGCCGATCAACCACCGTGAGCCAGGACACGCCGAACGCAAGTGACAGCCCCGCCATCCAGGCGGCGATCATGAGAAGTGTCGCACCGAGGAAATCGACCCCGGCGGCCAGACCGCCGCCGACCACGCTGCCGACGACTCCGCCCGCGCTCTGGCGCAGCACACCGGGCTGCCAGTGGAGCGTCGTCAGTGCACAGCTCGCGACCAGCACCAGCACGAAACCGACCATGCGCACCAGCGAGTTGGCGCGCGAGCCGCCGCTCTCGGTGCGCAATCGTCGCTGCAGACCCCAGCACGCCGCGGCGAGCACCAGCGGGAACAGGAACGCCGGGCGGCCGAACAGAAAGAACAGTACATCTGCGACCCAGGCGCCGATGACGCCGATGCGGTTGTGCACGGCGCCGGAGCTGCCGGTGAAGGAGAATCCCGGATCCTCTGGGCTGTAAGTGGCGAGCGCCATGAACAGCACCAGGGCCACGATGGCGAGCGCGATGATGGCGCTCTCGCGCAGGCCGCGGCTCACGGCCGTAGTGAAACGCGACGCACTGCGCGCCTGCGCGGAAGATTCCGCCAATCCACGTGCTCCGTCTTAAGATAGATGGCTGCCATTATAGGGCTTGGTACCGTGAGATACCCATGACGAGCACCCGCCACAGTCGTCTCATCATCCTGGGCTCAGGCCCCGCCGGCTACAGCGCAGCGGTGTACGCCGCGCGCGCCAATCGTGCGCCGCTGCTGATCACCGGCGTCGAGCAGGGCGGACAGCTGATGACCACGACCGACGTCGATAACTGGCCGGGCGACGTCGAAGGCCTGCAGGGGCCGGCATTGATGGACCGCATGAAACGCCACGCCGAGCGCTTTGCGACCGAGATCGTCGTCGATCACGTGCAGGCGGTGGATCTGTCGGTGCGGCCCTTCCTGCTGAAAGGCGACATCGGTCACTACAGCTGCGATGCGCTCATCATCGCCACCGGTGCGACCGCGAAATACCTGGGGCTGCCGTCGGAGGAGAGGTTCCGCGGCCGCGGCGTTTCGGCGTGCGCAACCTGCGATGGATTTTTCTTCCGCGGGCATCGCGTCGCCGTGGTCGGCGGTGGCAACACCGCGGTTGAGGAGGCGCTGTACCTTTCGCACATTGCGCAGCACGTGACGCTGATACACCGCCGCGACAAGCTGCGTGCGGAGAAGATTCTGCAGGACCGGCTGTTCCGCGAAGTGCACGCCGGCAAGATCTCGGTCATCTGGAATCACACCATCGACGAGGTGCTCGGCAACGAGCATGGCGTCAACAGCGTACGGCTGCGATCGCTGAGCGGCGCCGGGCCGCGCGAGCTCGAGCTGACGGGCCTCTTCGTCGCGATCGGGCACACGCCCAACACCTCGCTCTTCAGCGGCCAGCTCGCCATGCGCGAGGGCTACCTCATCGTGCGCGCCGGCCTCGACGGTGACGCGACCGCCACCAGCGTCCCCGGAGTATTCGCTGCGGGCGATGTCGCCGATCATGTCTACCGCCAGGCGATTACCTCCGCGGGCGCCGGCTGCATGGCGGCGCTTGATGCGGACCGCTATCTCGAGATGCCCGCGGCGGAGCCGCAGCAGGAGCCGCGGGCACGGATATCGGTGTGATGAGGCCCGAGTACCACCACAGCATCGGGGAGCTCGACGCCGCGCAGTGGAACGCGCTCGGCGCCGCCGACAATCCCTTCACGCGCCATGAGTTCCTCGTTGCGCTGGAACAATCGCGCTGCCTCGGGCGAGGTAGCGGCTGGGAGCCGCGCTACCTGACGCTGCGCGATGCGCGCGGTGTGGCCGCCGGGGCGGCGGCCTTCGTCAAGACCCATTCATACGGCGAGTTCGTGTTCGACTTCGCCTGGGCACGTGGCTACGAGCGCCTCGGCCGCCGCTACTACCCGAAGCTGACGCTTGCGGCACCCTTTACGCCCGCCACCGGTCGGCGTCTGCTCGTGCGCCCCGATCTCGACCGCGACGCGCTCGCCGCGCGGCTGCTCGCTGAGCTCGAGCGCTACGCCGCGACCCACGGCCTCTCGGGCGTGCACGCCCTGTTCCTCGATGAGACGGCCCGCGCGGCGTGCGCGCGACGTGGCTGGCTGCTGCGGCGTGATTGCCAGTTCCACTGGACCAATCGCGGCTACACCAGCTTCGAGCACTATCTCGCCACCTTCACCGCCGAGAAGCGCAAGAAGGCGCGGCGCGAGCGGCGCCGGGTCGCGGAGGCCGGAGTGCACTTCGAGACGCGCCTGGGCGGCGAGCTCGATGAGCCGCTGCTCGATCGCCTCTATGCGCTGCACCGCGACACCTTCCTGCGTCACGGCCATGAGCCCTACCTGACGCGTGCATTTTTCGGCGAAGCCGCGCGCACCATGCCGGAGTCGCTGATGGTCAAGCTCGCGTTGCACGGACGGACGGTCGTGGCGGTCGCGATCTACTTCCTGAGCGGTGAGGCGCTCTATGGCCGTTACTGGGGCGCGGCCGCGGAGTATCACAGCCTGCATTTCGAGGCGTGCTATCACCAGGGGATCGAGTTCTGCATCGAGCGACGCATCGAGCGCTTCGAGCCGGGCACCCAGGGGGAGCACAAGGTCAGCCGGGGCTTCGAGCCGGCAATCACGTGGTCGGCGCACTACATTGCCGATCCTGATTTTCGCGCCGCCATCGGCGAGTACCTGGAGCGCGAGGGCGCGGCGGTGGATGCTTACGCGCTCGAGGTGCAGGGTCACGTACCCTACCGCGAACGCCGCACCCTCGGGCGCCTCGGATGAAGAGGATCACCTGGCTCTCACCGCAGGATGCGCCCGAGTGGTTTCCGCCACTCGAGCAGGCTCTGGAGGAACCCGCGGGACTCCTCGCCGCGGGCGGGGATCTCTCCCCCGAGCGGCTCATCGCGGCCTATCGCGGCGGTATCTTTCCCTGGTACTCCCCGGGACAGCCGGTGCTGTGGTGGTCGCCGGACCCGCGCGCGCTACTCTTTCCCGAGGAATTTCGCTGTACGCGCAGTCTCGCCAAGACGCTGCGCAACGGCGGTTTCACCCTCTCGGTCGACCGCGATTTTGCCGGCGTGATCGATGGATGCGCGGCACCGCGTGCGGCGAGTCCCGGCACCTGGATCACATCCGAGATGCGTGCGGCCTACCTCGAGCTGCACCGCCTCGGCTGCGGCCACAGCGTGGAGGTATGGCGCGCGGGGGCGCTGGTGGGTGGGCTCTATGGCGTGCGCCTCGGCGGGGTGTTCTTCGGAGAATCGATGTTCAGTCGCGCCCGTGACTCCTCCAAGGCCGCGCTCGCGCACCTGGTGGGGCTGTGCCATCCGAACGCGATCGTCGCCATCGACTGTCAGCTTCCCTCACGGCACCTCGCCAGCCTCGGCGCACGCACCATTCCCCGCACGCAGTTCCGGGCGCTGCTGCGCGAGCACGCGCGCGGCGCTTGCGCTCCGCTCTTGCCACCTTGACGAGCGGGGTGGCTGGTGGGGTCCCCACGAACTCAAGCATCTTGATTCTCGCTGTGTGCTCGCAACGCGTGGCGAGCTTGATTTCGTGGGGTGGCTAGCCAGAGCGGCGCGCTTTGTGATCCAATTCGCGCCCCGTAAAGTCGTTCAGGGCGGTATGTCCAAAGAAGATGCGATACAGATGGAGGGCGAGGTCGTCGAGACCCTGCCCAACACGACATTCCGGGTAAAGCTGAAGAATGGCCACGTGGTGACGGCGCACATCTCCGGCAAGATGCGCAAGAACTACATCCGCATCCTGACTGGCGATGCAGTCACCGTGGAAATGACCCCGTACGATCTCACCAAGGGCCGCATCATCTACCGCGGCCGCTGAACCCCACCCTAAGCCGGCACGGTCGGCGACTGTGCCGGCTCGCACGTCAAGCTGAGCGATGAGCCGTCCGGCGCGACCGACACGCGCACGTGTCCGCCGCCGGCGAGACGTCCGAACAGCAGCTCCTCCGCCAGCGGCCGCTTGATGTGCTCCTGGATCGTGCGCGCCATGGGGCGCGCGCCCATCTTGGCGTCGTAGCCCTTCTCCGCGATCCAGCGCCGTGCGGCGTCATCGAGCGTAATGGTGACGCCCTTCTGCTCCAGCTGCGACTCCACTTCCAGGATCAGCTTGTCGACCACGCGCTCGATGGTCACCGGATCGAGCGCCGCGAACTGGATGACCGCATCGAGGCGGTTGCGGAACTCGGGCGTGAAGATGCGCCGGATCGCCTCCATGCCATCGCTCGCGTTATCCACGTGCGTGAAGCCGATCGAGGGACGGGCCATCTCCTGCGCACCCGCGTTGGTGGTCATCACGATGATGACGTGGCGGAAGTCGGCCTTGCGGCCGTTGTTGTCGGTGAGTGTGCCGTGATCCATCACCTGCAGCAGGAGGTTGAAAACATCCGGGTGCGCCTTCTCGATCTCATCGAGCAGCAGCACGCAATGCGGGTGCTTGGTGATGGCCTCGGTCAGCAGTCCCCCCTGATCGAAGCCGACGTACCCGGGCGGTGCGCCGATGAGTCGCGACACCGTGTGACGCTCCATGTACTCGGACATGTCGAAGCGCAGAAACTCCACGCCCATGGCAATGGCGAGCTGACGCGTCACCTCGGTCTTGCCGACACCGGTGGGACCTGCAAAGAGGAAGTTGCCCACCGGCTTGCGCGCCTCGCCGAGCCCGGAGCGCGCCATCTTGATGGCAGCGGCGAGCGCCTCGATCGCCCGATCCTGCCCGAAGATGACGAGTTTCAGATTGCGCTCGAGGTTCTTGAGGACCTCGCGATCGGAGGTCGAGACGCTCTTGGCCGGGATGCGCGCCATGCGCGCGACCACGTCCTCGATGTGACGCACTTCAACCGTCGACTCGCGCTCGGCCACGGGCTTCAACCGTGCGCGGGCGCCGGCCTCATCGACCACGTCGATGGCCTTGTCCGGCAGGTGCCGGTCGTTGATGTGGCGCGCCGCGAGCTCGGCCGCGGCACGCAGCGCCTCATCCGCATAAGTGATGCCGTGGTGCTCCTCGAAGCGCGGCTTGAGCCCGAAGAGGATGTCGATGGTTTCCGCCACCGAGGGCTCGACGACGTCGATCTTCTGGAAACGCCGGGCGAGCGCGTGGTCCTTCTCGAAGATGTGACGGTATTCCTGATAGGTGGTCGAGCCGATGCAGCGGATCTCGCCGTTGGTGAGCACCGGCTTGATGAGATTGGAGGCGTCCATGACACCGCCCGAGGCGGCGCCGGCCCCGATCACGGTGTGGATCTCATCGATGAACAGGATCGCGCCCGGAAGCTTCTTGAGCTCGCTGATCACGCCCTTGAGGCGCTTCTCGAAATCGCCGCGGTACTTGGTGCCGGCGATGAGCGCACCCATGTCGAGCGCGAAGAGGGTGCAATCGGAGAGCACCTCCGGCACCTGACCCTCCACGATCAGCCGCGCGAGCCCCTCGGCAATCGCGGTCTTGCCGACACCCGCCTCGCCGACGTACAGCGGGTTGTTCTTGCGGCGCCGGCAGAGGATCTCGATGGTGCGCTCGACCTCGAGCTTGCGGCCGATGAGCGGGTCGATGCGGCCGTCCTGTGCCATGCGGTTGAGGTTGCTGGTGTACTTCTCGAGTGCGCTGCCGCCCTCGCCCTCGCGCTCCGCATCGGTGGATGACTCATCTTTCTCCGAGGTCTTCTCCTCGGCAATCTTCGAGAGCCCGTGAGCGATGTAGTTGACCACGTCGAGGCGCGTCACGCGCTGGCGGTTGAGCAGGAACACGGCGTGGCTCTGCTTCTCGCTGAAGATCGCCACCAGCACGTTGTGGACGCCGACCTCTTTCTTCCCGCTCGACTGCACGTGGAACACGGCCCGTTGCAGTACGCGCTGGAAGCCGAGCGTCGGCTGCACCTCGCGCTCCTCGCCCTCCTCGAGGCGCGGTGTCGACTGCTCGATGTGGTCGCGCAGCTCCTGCTTCAACTTCGCGAGGTCGGCCCCGCAGGCACGCAGCACCTCGCGCACCTTGGGCGTGTCGAGGATCGCGAGCAGCAGGTGCTCGACCGTCAGGTACTCGTGACGTGCCTCGCGCGCCTGATGGAACGCGTCATTGAGACAGTATTCGAGCTCGTTCGATAACACTTCAGCGAACCTTTCAATTGGGCATTCGGCGCGAGTCGTTAGTTCCCGGTTTCTCCACGGCTTGAGGCCGCTCAGGCTTCCTCGAGCGTACACATCAGCGGATGCTGATGATCGCGCGCATAGGTCGTCACCTGTGCCACCTTAGTTTCCGCGATCTCGTATGTGAAGACCCCGCACACTCCCTTACCTTTGGTGTGGACCTCGAGCATGATGCGTGTGGCGGTCGGGCGGTTCATCGTAAAGAACTTTTCGAGCACATCGACCACAAACTCCATGGGGGTGTAGTCGTCATTCAGCAGTACTACCCGATAGAGAGGCGGCTGTTTGACCTCCGGTTTCGCCTCTTCGACGAGGACGCCGCTGTCAGGGCGGACCGGATGCAGATCGGGCATAGATGTCTTTATAGGGGTCGCGAAACGGCAACACAAGCCTGCCAGAATGTGGCGTAGTTACTCCTGCAGAAACAATCGCTTGAGAGCCCAAGCGCGAGGCCCGTATGATTGCGCGGGCTATGGCGTGGCGTACCCTGCTTGCGCCGTGCGAAGGTCCGTGATCGATCGCTTGCGCTTAAGTCTATGAACGCCGCTTCCTGGCTCGAAAGCTTCCCGGCGCAGGAGCGCTGGCGGGCGCTATTGCTCAAGGAGGGCCCGCGTCTCGCCACCTGGGTGCTCGCACTCGCCCTCGGCGTGCAGGCGGCGCTCATCGTGACCGATCTCGCTGGCGCCGGCCGCCGGGGAGCGACGGCACCGGCGGCGCGCAACTCCTCCCCGAGCCATCCGCTCGATCTCGCCGCGATCACCAACGCGCACCTGTTCGGTGCCGCGCCGGCCCCGAAGCAGGATGGGGCGAACGCGCCACAGACCAGTATTCCGCTGGTGCTGACCGGAACCATTGCTGGCAATGATCCTCAAAACGGCCTGGCGATCCTTGGACAGACCGCACAGACCGCCAAGGTGTATGCGGTGGGAGACAACGTGCCGGGGGGGGCGAAACTGCATTCGGTGTACAGCGATCGCGTGGTGATCGACCGTGACGGGCAGCTCGAGTCGCTCGCACTGCCGCGCCAGCTGAACGTCGGCAATGCCCCGCCGCCCTCCGCTGCCGTGCTGCAGGGCGAGGGCGGCTCGATCGAGCGCATGCGGCGCATGATCAGCGAGCAGCCCGGGCTCCTTGCGGACGTCATGCGGCCGCAGCCGGTCATGGATCACGGCCGTATGAACGGCTTTCGGGTCTACCCCGGGCGCGACCGCATGGCCTTCATGCGCCTGGGACTGCGGCCCGGGGACCAGGTGACCGCCATCAACGGAACCCCGCTCGATGACCGCGACCGCGGCGAGCAGATCCTGCATACCCTCGGTAGCTCCAGTGAGGCGCACGTCACGGTGATTCGTAACGGCCAGCAGCAGGATCTGGTATTGAACATTGCACAGGTCGCGCAGGAGGCCGACAGCCTGGCGGGGCAGGAGCCCGCGGGTGGTGCGGCCGCCATGAGCCCAGGCGGGAACGCCGGTGCACCGTTCGCGCCAGCTCCGGGAACGCCCGCGGGAGAGCGGGCGTCAGCCTCACCGGCCGGCCCGGAGCCGGTCGGCGAGGGCCGCGGCCAGTAACGGCCGCTCGCGGGGGGAATGGGTTCAGTGACAGGTTTTCGCTCATTGGCTGTGTGCGCTCTCGCCATCGTGCTGAGCGGCTCGCTCGTATCGGCGCAGCAGGCGCAACGCATCACCCCGAATTTCAAGGATGCGGACATCACGCAGATCGCCGAAGCGGTGAGCGCCGCCACCGGCAAGAACTTCATCATCGACCCGCGCGTACGGGCGCAGGTCACGATGCTCTCATCGACCGCGATGTCGCCGGAAGCGTTCTACGAGGCGTTCCTCTCCATACTGCAGGTGTACGGCTTCATCGCCGTGCCCTCCGGCAATGTCGTCAAGATCCTGCCCGACACCAACGCGCGCACGCTGCCGGCGATCGATCTTCCCGACAGGGTAAGCGCGACCTCCGATGAGATCGTCACCCAGGTGGTCGATGTCCGCAACGTGAATGCGCCCGCGCTGGTACCGATCCTGCGGCCCATGATTCCGCAGTACGGGCACCTGGTCGCTTACCCCGCGTCCAACATCCTCATCATCACCGACCGCGCCAGCAACGTGAACCGCATGATGCGCATCATCCGGCGCATCGACCAGGTGGGAAACCAGGACGTGGAGATCGTGCCGCTGCAGAACGCTGGCGCGGCCGAGGTCGTGCGCGTGGTGAACTC
The DNA here is from genome assembly GCA_035566915.1 of Steroidobacteraceae bacterium. GTDB lineage: Bacteria > Pseudomonadota > Gammaproteobacteria > Steroidobacterales > Steroidobacteraceae > 13-2-20CM-66-19. The sequence continues at coordinate 46,028 of DATMPW010000072.1, read as the reverse complement.
CCTTTACCAGGGCGCAGCCGCCGCCGAGGGCACCGCCGTCAAGGTCGTGGCGGATGAGCGCTCCAACAGCGTGCTGGTCGGCGGCGACCAGTCGCAGCGTCTGCGACTGCGCGCGCTCATTGCTCATCTCGACACACCGCTCGAAGCAGGCGGCGACACGCGCGTGCGCTACCTGCACTATGCGAACGCGGAAAAGCTGGCGCCGAAGCTCAAGGAACAGATGACCGGCATCGCGGCTGCGGCGGCGGGCCCCTCCTCGCAGGGCGCGGCGGGGAGCGTGGCGCAGTCGGCGGAGAAGAGTGCGATGGTCTGGGCCGACCCCACCAACAACGCTCTCATCATTACCGCACCTGCGAAGCTGATGCGCGCCATGATGGCGATCATCGACAAGCTCGACATCCGCCGGCCGCAGGTGCTGGTCGAGGCGATCATCGCCGACATCGACTACAACAAGGACGCCGAGCTCGGGGTCAACTGGGCCGCCTACTCCAAGAGCGGCTCCAATGTCCCGGCCGGCGCCTTCGTGAGCCCCATCGGCGGCACCAGCATCGTGGATCTGGCGGGTGCCATACAGAACCCGGCCAACGTCAGCACGACGCTGCTGCAGGGCACGACCATCGGCGTCGGGCGCGTTGCCGTCGCCGGCCTGAACTTCGCCGCCATCGTGCGCGCGATCCGCTCCGATACCAATAACAACATCATCGCCACGCCCTCGGCGATGACCATGGACAACCAGGAAGCGGAGCTCAAGGTGGCGCAGGAGGTGCCCTTCATCACCGGTCAGTACACCGCCAACAACACCGCGGTGGTCGGCGGTGCGGTGAATCCGTTCCAGACGATTCAGCGCGAGGAGGTGGGCACGATACTCAAGATCACCCCGACCATCTCCGCCGAGGGCAGCCAGGTCATGCTGAAGATCTCGATCGAGAGCTCGAGCCTCGGTCAGAAGCCGGCGGGCGCCGTGGATCTCGTGACCAACAAGCGCACGGTCAGCACCACGGTGCTGATCGAGGATGGCGGCATCGTGGTGCTCGGCGGGCTCATCGAGGACGACACCTCCAAGGGTGAGAGCCGTGTGCCCTACCTCGGCGCCATCCCGATCCTGGGACTTCTCTTCAAGACGCGTAACCAGACCTCCAGCAAGACGAACCTGATGATCTTCCTCCGCCCGAAGATCATGCGCGATGCGAACCAGGCGGCATACGAGACCGAGCTCAAGTACAACTACATGCAGGATCAGCAGAAGCCGATCTTCCATCTGAGCCCGAGCGACATCCCGCCGCTTCTGCCCGGCACGCCTCCCGGGAAGCTCCCGCCGCTGCCGCCCCCGCCACCACCGGGTACCGACAGCGCCACCGGGCAGCCCTCGCCCAATGCTCCGGGCGCGACGCAACCGCCGCCGAAGTCCGTCCTGCCCCCGCCCGGGGGGGTGCTGATCATCCCGTCCGGCACTGCGGCGCCCGACAACACGGCGACCCCGGCCGGCAACGCGCCACCGCCTGCCGAAAGCACTACGCCACCACAAGGCAAGCCATGAACGACGCCGCCCAACCCCAGGCCGCGGGCGCCGACGGCGCCTCCGGCAGGCGCCTGTCATTCGCCTTCGCCAAGCGCCACGGCGTGCTGGTCAATCGCGTCGTCGATGGCGTCGCCGAGTGCATCTATCGGGACACCGCCGCGCCGCAGGCGCTCGCCGAGGTCCGGCGCTACCTGCGCCGCTCACTGCGGCTCGAGCGCGTGCCGGAAGCGCAGTTCGATGCGCTGCTGCGTCAGGCTTACGAAGCGGGCTCGGATGCCATGCAGGCGGTCGAGGGGCTCGATGAGACCACCGATCTCGCTCACCTCGCGCAGGATCTGCCAGAGCAGGCCGATCTGCTCGACAGTGAAGACGATGCCCCGATCATCCGCCTGATCAACGCCGTGCTCACCCAGGCGGTCAAGGAGAACGCCTCCGACATCCACATCGAGCCTTTCGAGAACCGTCTGGTGATCCGCTTCCGCGTCGATGGGGTGCTGCGCGAAGTGCTGCAGTCGCGCCGCGCGGTGGCCCCGCTCGTGGTCTCGCGCGTGAAGGTGATGTCGCGTCTCGACATCGCCGAGAAGCGCCTGCCGCAGGATGGGCGCATCAGCCTGAAGATCGCAGGCCGTGCGGTCGATGTCCGTGTCTCGACCATACCTTCCGGGCACGGCGAGCGGGTGGTGCTGCGTATCCTCGATAAGCAGGCAGGCAGGCTCGACCTCAACTCCCTCGGTATGGATCCGCGCACTCAGGCGGCGATGGATGAGCTGATCCACAAGCCGCACGGCATCATTCTCGTCACAGGTCCCACGGGCTCCGGCAAGACCACGACGCTCTACGCCGCGCTCGAGCGCCTGAACGACAACACGCAGAACATCATGACCGTGGAAGATCCGATCGAGTACTACATCGACGGCATCGGCCAGACCCAGGTCAACACCAAGGTCGAGATGACCTTCGCGCGCGGTCTGCGCGCGATCCTGCGTCAGGACCCGGACGTGGTGCTGATCGGGGAGATCCGCGATCTCGAGACCGCACAGATCGCCGTGCAGGCGAGTCTCACCGGCCATCTGGTGCTCTCGACCCTGCATACCAACACCGCCGCCGGCGCCATCACCCGCCTGCGCGACATGGGGATCGAGCCCTTCCTGCTCTCCTCGAGCCTCATCGGCGTGCTCGCGCAGCGCCTCGTGCGCGTCCTCAATCCCGACACCAAGCAGCCGTTCCAGGCGGGCGAATACGAGCGGCGGCTGCTCAACTTGCACCCCGATGAGCCCTCGCCGACGCTCTACCGCCCCGGGCGGGACGCGGCGGGCGGCTATCGCGGCCGCTCCGGCATCTACGAGCTCATCATCGTCGATGACACCATGCGCACCATGATTCACGACGGGGTATCGGAGCAGGAGATCGAACGCCACGCGCGCCTCAGCACCCCCTCGATCCGCGACGATGGCCGCTCGCGGGTGCTGCGTGGCGAGACCACCATCGAGGAAGTGCTGCGCGTCACGCGCGAGGACTGACGGGATTGACTGCCTTGCCCGCCACAGGCGAGTTTCAGCCGAGCTAAAGCCATGGGCGCGTTCGAATACACCGCGCTCGACGCCTCCGGTAAGGAGCGCAAGGGGATACTTGAAGGTGACACCCCGCGGCACATCCGCCAGCTGCTGCGCGAGCAGCAGCTGCTGCCGGTAACGGTTGGCGAGGTCGCGCAGAAAGAGGCGAAGCGCCAGCGCTCCTTCAGCCTCATGCGGCGGGTCTCGGCGGCGGACCTGGCGCTGTTCACCCGGCAGCTTGCGACACTGGTGCGTGCGGGACTCCCGCTCGAGGAGTCGCTGCTCGCAGTATCGCAGCAGACCGAGAAGCCGCGGGTGCAGAGCATCGTGCTCGGCGTGCGTGCGCGGGTCATGGAAGGCCACACCCTCGCCGATGGCTTCGCCGAGTTTCCGCGAGTCTTCCCCGAGATCTACCGCGCCACGGTCGCCGCCGGCGAGCAGGCCGGGCATCTCGATGGCGTGCTCGAGCGGCTCGCGGACTACACCGAGGGGCGCGACCAGCTGCGCCAGAAGGTGTTGGCGGCGATGCTCTACCCGATCGTGCTGACGGTGCTGTGCTTCGGGATCGTCTCCGCGCTGCTCGTGTACGTCGTGCCGCAGGTGGTGGCGGTGTTCGAGTCGAGCAAGGCGAAGCTGCCGCTGATGACCCAGGTGCTGATTGCCACCAGCGGCTTCCTGCGCTCCTACGGGATCTACCTCCTCATCGGCGTCGTGGTCGCCGTCGTGCTGTTCCGGCGCAGGCTGCGCAACCCCGAGGCCCGCCGCCGCTTCCACCGCCTGCAGCTGCGCATGCCGCTGATTGGCAAGCTCGCGCGTGGTTTCAACACCGCGCGGTTCACGCGCACGTTCAGCATCCTCTCGGCGAGCGCGGTGCCGGTGCTCGAGGCGATGCGCATTGCGGGCGAGGTGATCAACAATCTCCCCATGCGTGATGCGGTGACCGAGGCGGCCGCGCGGGTACGCGAGGGCGCGCCGATTGGCCGCTCGCTCGCCGCGAGCCGGCTCTTTCCGCCGATGACCATCCACCTGATCTCGAGCGGCGAGTCGAGCGGGAAGCTCGAGAGCATGCTCGACCGAGCGGCCATCAGCCAGGAACGGGAACTCGACGGCCTGCTGGCCGCAATGGTCGGCCTCCTCGGCCCGTTGCTGATCGTATTCATGGGGCTATTCGTCATGGGGATCGTGTTCGCCATGCTCCTGCCAATTTTCGAGATCAATCAGTTGATTCACTGAGGGGCCCCCGCGCCCGGACACACCCCAAAAAAGGGAGTGCTTCACAAACCCCGCGCCCGACATTGCAGTCCTGCCGGGTCTGATTTAAGTTCGCGCCGTCCAATTCCCGCAGACTGCCGCCCCGCATGAGCGAGAAGCCGGAATCAGACGAATTCGAGGACGAAGAGGCCGACGAGCCCGTCATCGAGGATGGTGACGTCGATCTCGATCAGGTCATCAAGGACCTCGATCTTGCCAAACGCCGCGGACAGAAGGCGGGGGACCCCGCGTGGCGGCGCCTCGAGCGGCTGCTCGAGGAAAAGCACACCGCCGAGCTCACCAGCGACTTCGAGGACTACGAGATCGGCGACGAGGGTGACACCCCGCGCAAGCGCCGCAAGCCGCGTTAGCTCCCGACGCCCGCTCCGTGCACGCACCCGCCCGCGCTGCCCGCCGCCGCCGCTGTGCCACGCAACAGGTCTGCGAAGGCAGCGGCCGGAATCGCCCGGCTCATGAGGAAGCCCTGGATGAGATCGCAGCCCTCCGCACGTAAAAACTGCAGCTGCTCGAGCGTTTCCACCCCCTCCGCCACGAGCTTCAAACTGAGGTTGTGGCCGAGGCCGATGATCGCGCGCACGATGGCCGCATTCTCCGCGTCGACGCTGATGTCGTTGACGAAGGCGCGATCGATCTTGAGTGTGTCCAGGGGAAAGCGCTTGAGGTAACTCAACGAGCAGTAGCCGGTGCCGAAGTCATCGATGGCGAGTGCGAAGCCAAACTCCTTGAGCGCCTGCAGGGAGCGCTGTCCGCCATCGACATCCTGCATCAGCACCCCTTCGGTGAGCTCGAGCTCGAACAGCGATGCGGGCAGGTGCGCCTCCTCGACCACCCGCGAGACCCGCAGCAGCACGTCCTTGCGCAGAAAATCGCGACCCGACACGTTGAGCGCGACCGAAGGCACCCGGAGCGCCGCGGCGCGCCACTCCTGCAGGTCGCGGCACACCTTTTGCAGGGTCCAGCGGCCGATGTCCCCAATCAGTCCGGTCTCCTCGGCTACCGCAATGAAGTCGCTGGTGGAGATCTGCCCGCGCCGCGGGTGGAACCAGCGCAGCAACGCCTCCGCGCCCGCGAGCCGCAGACTATGAGCGTCGTACTGCGGCTGGTAGTACACCTCGAGCTGTGAGCTCTCGAAGGCTCGGCGCAGCTCCATCTCCAGCGACAGGCGCTTGGTCATTCGGGCATTGACGGCACTGGTGAACACGCGGAACTGGTTGCGCCCGCTCGCCTTGGCTTCGTACATGGCGCCGTCGGCATGCTTCAGCAACGTCTGCCCATCGGTACCGTGTTCCGGAAAGAGCGCGATGCCGATGCTCGAGGTCACCACAAACTCGTAGCCGCCCTGCTGAAACGGGGCGACGAGTGCGGTCTGAATCCGCTGCGCCGCCTGTTCCGCGTCCGCCATTGCCGGGTTGCCGCTCAGCACCACGATGAACTCATCACCGCCGACCCGCGCCAGGCGTGCTCTTTCGCCGGTGTACGCCAGGGCCCCGGTCAGCCGCTCGGCGACCTGGGCAAGCAGCGCATCGCCGGTCTCGTGGCCGAGCGTATCGTTGATACGCTTGAACTGGTCCAGGTCGATATAGAGCAGCGCAATGCGCCCGCCCAGCGGCGCCGCCTCGCCAAGCGTCCGCGAAAGGTAGTCGCCGATCCACTCGCGGTTCGGGAGTCCTGTCAGCGCATCGAAGTACGCCAGCCGGTGGATATGCGCCTCGGTCCGCTTGCGCTGGGTGATGTCGCGCACGATGGCGAGCACCTGGCCGCCCGCATTGGGCAGATAACGGCACTCGAAGTGTGGCCCATCGACCGCGTCACCCTGCCGCGAGAACTCGAAGGCCGCGGGAGTGCCACGGAGCGTCGCTTGGAGGCATTGCATGGCCTGCGTCAGCGTGCCCTCGGGAAGGAGCTCGCCGAGGTGGAATGCCCGGCCGTGCGTCGGCATGGCGAGTCCCGCAGGCGGCGAGTAGCAGTGACTCACCGTGCCTGCGGCGTTCAGCAGGAAGATGCCATCCGGAATGGCTTTGAGGAGCGCCGCGTTCTTCTGCTCCGACAGACGCAGCGCCTCAATGGTGCGCGCGCCGCGCAGCACGTAGCGGATGCGGTGCACGAGCAGCGCCCAGTTGATCGGCTTCACCACGAAGTCGGTCGCGCCGGCGTCATAGGCGAGATTGATCGACATCGGGTCATCGAGGCCGGTCACCATCACGATGGGCACGTCGCACCCACCCGGGAGCGTGCGGATGCTGGTGCAGGCCTGGTAGCCATCGCCCTCGGGCATTTCGACATCGAGCAACACGATATCGGGCATGTCCGGCGCGCAGGCTGCCACTGCCGCATCCCCGCTCGGCACGGTCTCCACGGCGAACCCCGCGCCCTCGAGGGTGGCGACGGCGATCTCGCGCAGCAGCCGGTCGTCGTCCGCCACGAGCACCCGCACCCTGACACCCTTGCCGCTCACGCGGATCTCCGGATCTCGGTCCGCAATTCGTCGCCCACGCGTGCGTACGCACTACGAATCCGTGCGAGCAGCGCCGGCGCGCTGCGCAGGTCGCCAGCGCGCCCGCAGGCCTCGAGCTCGCGGCAGAGGCGCACCAGGCCGTGCGCGCCGATGTGGCCGTTGCAGGAGCGCCAGGCGTGCGCCGCGCGCGCCAGCTCGGGCGCCTGGCCCGCGCTGACGGCGCGCTCAATGTCGGCGACCAGGCGTTGCGAGTCGGCGAGATAGCCCTCGGCGATGTGGCTGAGCATGTCGCGCTCGCCGCGTGGCGGCAGCGCACGCAGGGCCTCGAGCGTCGCGTGATCGAGCAACGCCTCCGCGACGCGAGCGTCCGCCGCGGCGTCCTCCGTACCGGTGGAGCGCAGCGGGGCTGCGTCGGCAGGTGCGGCCGCGGCTTCGCCTGCAGCGGACGGCGCCGGCATGCGCGCTGTCGGGAGCCAGCGCACGAGCATCGCGTGCAGCGCCTCGCGTGTGACTGGTTTCGCAAGGTAGTCGTTCATGCCCGCGGCGAGGCACGCCGTGCGTCCGGCGTGGGTGCCGTCTGCGGTGAGTGCGATCACCGGCACACGCGCCGCGCCTGCCTCGCGCTCGCGCAGCGCGCGCGTAGCCGTCAGCCCGTCCATCACTGGCATCTCGCAATCCATGAGTACGGCATCGAAGCGTTCGCGGGCGAGCTTCTCCAGAGCCTCGCGGCCGTCGGCGGCGGTGTCGCAGTCGACCCCGATGGCGGCCAGCATGCCCTCAGCCACTTCGCGGTTCAGGGCCTGATCCTCGACCACCAGGACGCGCCCGCTGAGCGGCGAGAGCCCGCGCAACCGCGCAACACGCACCGTGTCCTCGCCTGCGGTCGGACAGCCGGAGAGGGCTGCGTGCAGCCGGCCGAGCCGCAACGGCTTGGTGACTTCGGCGTCGCACCAGCGGTTCGCGCCCGCCGCCACCGGTGTCAGGTTTGTGAAGCTCACGAGTCGGATCACGCGCGGGCGCACTGCGAGCAACGCGGTAAGCTGCTGCAGCAGGCCCTGCCCGGCGTCCTCGGGCAGCGGATCATCGATGAGGACCGCCTCGTAGGCGGCGCCGCGCAGTTCCGCGAGCGCCGCTTCGAGGGACGAGACCTGCGTCACGCGGGCGCCCCAGGCGCGCAGCACGTTCGCCATGAGCACGCGCGCAGCGGCGCTGTCGTCGGCGATCAGCACCCGCATCCCGTCGAGCCGCGGCGGCGGCGCCACGGCGTGCGCCTTGCCGGTCGCGAGCGGCAGCGTCACTTCGAACGAGAACGTGGAGCCCACACCGGGCGAGCTCGCGACCGTGAGCTCTCCACCCATCAGTTCAACGATTTGCCGCGAGATGGCGAGTCCAAGGCCGGTGCCCCCGAAGCGCCGGGTGGTGGAGGCATCCTCCTGAGCAAACTCGTCGAAGATCCGCCGCTGATTCTCGGGTGCAATGCCGATGCCAGTGTCCGCCACGTCGAAGCGCACGCGCAGGCTCCCTGCCCCGTCCGAGAGCGGTACCAGGCGGAAGGTCACTTCGCCCTTCTCCGTGAACTTGACGGCGTTGCCGCCGAGGTTGATCAGCACCTGCCGCAGGCGCACGGCATCCGCCTGCACCCGCGGCAGGGGTGCGAGCGGCGCATCGAACAACAGCTCGATGCCCTTGCCCGCAGCGCGCGCCGCGAGCACCTCGGCGGTCTGCTCGATGAGCTCCACGAGATCCGCTTCGGTGGGATCGAGCCGCAGCTTGTGCGCTTCGAGTTTCGACAGGTCCAGAACGTCGCTCACGATGGCGAGCAGCGAGTCAGCCGAGCGATGGATACCTTCGGCAAAGCGGCGCTGCGCCACATCCAGGCGTGTATCGAGCAGCAGATTGGTCATGCCGAGCACGCCGTTCATCGGCGTACGCAGCTCGTGGCTCATGCGTGCGACGAAGTCGCTCTTGGCTCGCGCCAGCACCTGCAGCTGCGCGTTGCGCTCTTCCAGCTCATGGGTGCGCTGGCGTACGGTCTCCTCGAGGTGGCGGCTGTAGCGGCGGGCGAGCAGGCGGCGCGCCTGCACGCGGCGCCACACGTACGCGAGCAGCAGCAACGTGACGGCGACGTACGCGGCGCGCGCGGCCGCGGTGTTCCATGGCGCGGGCGCCACGTGCAACGGGACGTGTAGTTCCTCGGGACTCCAGGCGCCGTCGGCGTTGGCGGCACGCACCCGCAGCACGTAATCGCCCGCGTCGAGGTTGGTGTATGTCGCGCGGTTCAGGGCGCCGGCGTCGATCCAGGCCGAATCGAAGCCCTCGAGGCGGTAGGAGTAGCGGTTGTTGGCGGGCGAGGTGAAATCCAGCGCGGCGAACTCGAAGCTCACCAGCTTGTCATCGTAGCCAAGCGCTAACGGCCGGTCCGGCCGCGGCAGCTCCTGCGGCGGCAGCGCCCGGTTGAGCCGTGCCGCGGAGGTCAGCACCAGGTGCGGCGGCGGCGCGGTGAACTCCGCCGCAGTGGGCGCGAAGGCGTTGAAGCCGTTGTTGCCGCCGAAGTACAGCGTCCCGTCACGGTCCTGGTAGTGGGCGTTGAGGTTGAAGTCCTCGCCCTGCAGGCCTTGCCACTCGTGAAACACCTTGACCGCACGCGTGCGCGGCTCGAGCCGCACCAGGCCGTTGGCGGTGCTGAGCCACAGTCGTCCGGCGCCGTCGGACTCGATCCCGTACACCACGCGGCTCGGCAGCATGGCTGCGAAGTTTTCGAACCGCACCTCGCGTGGCGCCTGCGAGCCCCCGATCAGGTGATCGAGACCGCCGCTGGCAGTGCCCACCCACACTTCGCCGCGCCGATCGACGTGCAGCGCGAATACGGCATCGTCTGCCAGGCTCCCCGCGTCGCGATCGTCGCGCCGGTAGTGGTAGAAACGGCCGCTCGAGCGCTCGAGCAGATTGAGTCCGCCGCCGACGGTGCCGATCCACAGATTGCCGCGGGTGTCCTCGGCGATGGCGCTGGCATGCGCATCACTCAACGCGTCTTCCGACTCGCCGCCGTAAGGGTAGCGCGAGACACGGCCACTCGCAGGCTCGATGCTCGCGACTCCGCCGCCGAAGGTTCCAACCCACACGTTGCCTTGCCGATCCTGGTACAGCGACATCACACCGTCCGCAGGCAGCGAACGCTCGGGCGGTGTGCCGCGGGCCGCGGCCGCGCTCCACACCCTGACCTCGCCGCTCGCCAGATCGAGGCGGTCGAGACCCCCTGACATGGTGCCGATCCACAGGGCGCCGCGCTGGTCATAAAGCAGCGCCATGACGTGGTCGTCGCTCAGGCTCACGCCGGTGGTATTGCGTCCGTAGCGGCGCTCCTGACCGCTGCGCACGTCGATTTCGATCAGGCCGGCGCCCATCGTGCCGACCCAGACGCGACCTGCGCCGTCGTCGGCGAAGCTCGTCACCTGCGTGTCGCGGAAACTCGCGCTGCGATAGTGCCCGAGCGACCAGCTGTTGGGATTCCAATGACTCGCACCGCCCGAGCGGGTACCGACCCACAGCACGCCGCCGCGGTCCTGGTAGAGCGACATGACGTTGCTGTCGCGCAGACTCTGCGGATTGTCGGGGTCGTTACCGTAGTGCACGAAGCCTTCGCCCGAGCGATCGAACAGATTGAGGCCGTCGGCCGTTGCCACCCACAAGCGCTGCGCGTCGTCCTCGAGGATCGCGGTCACACGATCGTGGCTGAGTGAGCGCGGGTTGGCCCGGTCGTGCCGGAAGGAGGTGACGCGGCCGCTTCCGGGCTCGAGCCGATCGAGACCGCCGTGCAGGGTGCCGATCCACAGCGCGCCGGTGTGATCCTCGCTGATGACGCGCACCTGCAGGTCGGAAAGACCCGCGCCGTCGGCGGACTTGCCGTAGTTGATGAACGTGCCGGAGGCGGGCTCGTAGCGGCTCAGACCACCGTCGGTGCCGACCCAGATGCCGCCGGAATGGTCCTGATGCAGCGCGAACACCGCGTCGGCGCCGAGGGAGTGCGGGTCACCATCGCGGTGCCGGAAATGGCGCGCTGTGCCGGTGAGCGGGTCGAGCACGTCGACGCCGCGATCGAGCGTGCCGGCCCAGATGCGGCCGTCCCCGTCGATGAGCAGCGTTCGCACCGCATCGCTGGCGAGCGACGCCGGCTGCCGCGGGTCGTGGCGAAACTGCTGGAACTGATCGCTGGCGCGCTGCCAGCGCTCGACTCCGCCGCCGATGGTTGCGAGCCAGAGATCCCCGTGCGCGTCCTCGGCGATCGTCCACACGTAGTCACTCGCCAGCGCCCGTGGGTTGCCGCGCTCACGGTGGTAGACGCGCACCGAATAGCCGTCGTAGCGGTCGAGCCCGCTCTCGGTTGCCAGCCACAGATAGCCGCGTGAATCCTGCAGCATGCCCTCGACGGTGCTCTGGGAGAGTCCGTCGCGCATCGTCAGGTGCTCGAAATACATCGGCCGCACCTGCGGAACGGGTGCGGCCGCTTGCACGAGCCCGCCCGCTGCGCACGCGAGCGCGCCCGCTATGAGGGTGCAGACGAGACTGCGGACGCGCATCGCGCTCCCCGGATGGTCACTGCCACGACCTTACTGCTGCGCCGGAATGTTGCTGACGCCGCTGTAGCCGGCACTCGCGGTGCTGCCGCTGCTCCAGGTATAGCCACTGCTCCAGGTGTAACCGCTGCTCCAGGTGTACCCGCTGCTCCAGGTGTAGCCGCTGCTCCAGGTATAACCGCTGCTCCAGGTGTAACCACTGCCACCGGTATAGCTGCCGTTCCATTCCAGTCCGTCGCCGAGCGCCTCGACGCCCCACAACAGCTGTCCGACGAGCGACACCACCCCGCCGATGAGTCCGCCGCCTGAGTTGCCGCCGCCCGAGGGGCCAACAGCCATGATGTAGAACTCGCCCGTGCCGGGGTCTTGGTTAGCACGCCCGCCGTAGTGCTGCAGGCCGAGCACATCAAGGGCCGCGTTCAGTCCCTGGTTGGCGCAGCCGCTCGCCGTGCTGTAGACCGCGTCTTGGGCGCTGAGGAGACCCGCACCCTGCTGGAACACCGAGTAGGCGAGTGTGCCGTTGGAGTTGACGGCGGGGTGCGCGCTGGACATCAGGCGGCACTTGACGTCGTCAGGACTGAGCGAGGGGTTTACCTGCAGCATGAGTGCGACCACGCCGCTCGTGACCGCCGCAGCCTGCGACGTGCCCGACATGGTGAAGTCGTCGAAAGTCGGGGTGACCCACTGCGGGAACTCCTGGGCGAGCGTGCCGTTGTTGGGCGCGTACGCGAGGATGTGTCCGCCCATGGCCACGACCTCGGGCTTCACGAAACCCTCGAAGGTCGGGCCGACGGATGAGAACGAGGCCAGCGTATAGCGCCTCGGCTGCAGCGGGTGGTAGTTGTCGGTGACCGCGCCGACGGTGATCACGTACGGTACGTTACCGGGTACGCCGACGCTCATCGGCTTGGGTCCGAGGTTTCCGGCTGCCGCGACCACCACGACGCCGGCGTCCCAGGCCGCGATCACCGCCTGGTCGAGCGGGTCCTGCCAGTAGAACGAGCTCGGCGGCCCGCTCAGGGACAGGTTCATGACGCGGATGTTGTAGCGCAGCTTCTGGGCCAGCACCCACTGGATTCCCTTGATCACGTTCGAGTAACTGCCGACGCCGTTGGCATCGAGCACGCGCACCGAGACGAGATTCACCCCTGGGGCGACGCCCTGGAAGTTACCGGTGGTCGCGACGCCACTACTGGCGATGATCGAGGACACGTGCGTGCCGTGCCCGTAGAGATCGTTGATGCTGGTGTTGTTGCTCGCAACCGCGGTAGTGAGGCTGCCCAGCAATTGCGTGACCGGCGGTTGCTGACTCGCGGCGATCACGTCGTACTGTGCCAGCACGCGGCTGCGGGTCTGGCCGGGAGCGCTCTGGTCGGGTCCGAGCTGACTCCAGATTCCTGAATCGACCACGGCCACCGTCACGCCCTGACCGGTGATGCCGCCGAGCTGCAGCGGCTGCGCCGCCACCTCGCTCGGGTAGTAGGTCTCGGGCAGGCTGCCGCGCGCCGAGCTCGCGGTGACGGGCGCATCGACGTAGACCTGCAGCCCGGGAACCTCTGCATGGCGCAACTTCTCCAGCTCCGCGGCGGCGAGCTCCGCACTGACCGCGCGGATGATGGACAGATCGCCCGTGACCAGGCCGCCGGCGCGCACCACGGCGCTGCCGGCCTCGCCGGCGCTGCGCGCCTGTACGATATAGCTCTGCCGCTCGGGAGGTGCAGCCGGGCGCGGCGCTTGCGCAGCATTCGCTGCGGGGGTCTGCGCCGCAGAGCCCCCCGCAGGCGGCAATGCGCCCGTGGCCGCCACCGTGGCGGCCGGCGGCTCGAGGTTCATGCAGACCACCAGCGCCAACAGCAGCAGCAACGTGCACGCTGCCAGCAACCAACGCTCCCTGTACGTCTTCATCGACATGACCGCATCCAATTCTCGTGTTGGTGTTCGCGAACATTGTCCTGCAAGCCCCTGTCGCCAGACAGGGACACGACGCGCCTGGAGTGGGATCTGCGTCGCAAACATTGCTTGCGGCGCGGTTGTTATGTCACCCGCGGCAGAGTCGCATGAGCGCGTCTGGACATAACAGTGCGGCACCGCCCGCGCCGCGCGCGGGCGCTGCGGACCGTCACTCAACAGTGGTTGAATGTCAGTGAAAATCCCGCGAGCGCGTCGTGAGCTCACCGAGCAGTGGGGAGCGATCGATGAGACGGTGAGCGATGAGGTGCGTGACGCCCTCCTGGTGCTGCAGCTCGCCGTGCACCTCGAGCAGCCGCGACTCGATGAGAGCGCGGCGTTGCTCCCGGCCGACGCTCTCCCAGACGATGACATTCACCTGTCCGCTCTCGTCCTCGAGGGTGAGGAAGGTGACGCCGCTCGCAGTCGCCGGTCGCTGGCGCATGAGCACGATGCCCGCGGTGCGCACGCGGGCGCCGTGGCCAGCCGCGATGAGCTCGGCCGCGGGGATGAGCGCTGCAGCGCTCAGATGCTTGCGCAACAGTGCGAGCGGATGTCTTCCGAGGGTGAGTCCGAGGGATGCGTAGTCCGCCGCAATCGCCTGGCCTTCGGTCGGCGCGCTGAGCAGCGGTCGTCCCTCGACCGCACTTGCCGGGCCTGTGGCTGCCGGTGCGAGCGGCAGCGGCCGTTCCGTGCCCGCGACTTCCCAGAAGGCGAGATGCCGATTACCGCTCAGGGCGGCGAGCGCCCCGGCTGCGGCGAGCGCCTCGAGATCGCCGCGATCGAGTGCCGCGCGGGCGGCGAGATCCTCGATACTCGCGAAGGGCTGCGCCACGCGCGCCGCCACGAGGCGCGAGGCACCAGCCTCCGACAGCGACTTCACGAGGCGCAGGCCCAGCCGCAGCGCCGGCTCGCCATCTTCCCGCCGCTCGAGCGTCGCGTCCCAGGTACTGATACACGCATCCACCGGTCGCACCTCGACACCGTGCGCCCGCGCATCGCGCACCAGCTGCGCCGGGGCATAAAAGCCCATCGGCTGGCTGTTGAGCAGCGCGCAGGCGAAGGCCGCGGGCTCGTGACACTTGAGCCAGGCGGAGTCGTACACCAGCAGCGCGAAGCTCATGGCATGCGAATTGTGCACGACTAGATTGTTCGCCAGGAAGTTGTGATTCCCCTCTATCTGCAAATCATAGGTTGCTTGGGGTGGAAGCTCCTCGATCCCCACCACCTTGTCCCAATAAACATCAGAGCCTGCCAGCTGCTCTATCGGCAGCGAACGCGCTGCCGCCACATGGTCACCGACTTGCAGCTTTCCGAGCTGATGCCACCCCCCCATGGTCAGGAAAGGATGCTCCGCCGTGGCAACAATCGTATGGCCTAGAGCTGTCCGCAGGCGCCATACGGGTTTTACTCCGCTCGCTCGGACCGCGAGAACCCTTCGTGGACGCAAGCGCAAATCGTCGTCGCAGGCAATCGTGGTCTTCAGTTGGACACGCCCGGATACGATTTCGTCGATGCTTATCCATCGCCCCGAGTCAGCGTCCACTACCCGTGTTTCACCCACAACACATTCAGGGAAACCGTATTCCCCGAAGCCAAGCATCTGTTGGTAGATCCGCTGCGCGAATTCCTGCGGATAGCCCTTGGCACGCATGCCCTCGAGCAGCCGCTCGCGAAACGGGTCGAGTCCCCCGCTCCTCTTCCAGGCGCCCATCGCACGGCGCAGCGCATCCGCCTCCCCCGGCGAGAAACCCGCGGCGACGATCGCGATCTGCATCACCTGCTCCTGGAAGATCGGCACGCCGAGCGTGCGATGCAGTACTGCGCGCACCTCCTCCCCGGGATACTCCACCGCCTCCGCGCGGGAGCGGCGGCGCAGATACGGATGCACCATGTCGCCCTGGATGGGACCGGGGCGCACGATCGCGACCTCGATCACGAGATCGTAGTAACAGCGCGGCTTGAGGCGCGGCAGCATGGCCATCTGCGCACGCGACTCGATCTGGAAGACGCCGATGGTGTCGGCGCGGCACACCATGTCGTAAACCTCAGGATCCTCGGCCGGCAGCTCCCCGAGCGTGTAGTGCGTGCCGCGATAGTCGTTCACCAGCGCAAAGGCGCGCTTCAGCGCCGTCAGCATCCCGAGCGCGAGCAGATCTACCTTCAGCAGGCCGAGATCGTTCAGGTCGTCCTTGTCCCACTGCACCACGGTCCGCTCGGGCATGGCGGCGTTCTCGATGGGCACCAGCTCTTCCAGCAGTCCCTGCGCGATCACGAAGCCGCCGACGTGCTGTGACAGGTGCCTGGGGAAACCGGGGAAGGCCGTCAGCTCACAGGCGAGCGGCAGCAGCCGTCGCAGCCACGGGCTCGCGGCATCGAAGCCGGCCTCGCGCACCCGCTCGGGAATGGTCGCGCTGCCGTCCCACCACTGCATGACCTTTGCGAGGCGGCCGCTCTTCTCGGGCGTGAGACCGAAGGCCTTGCCGAGATCGCGCAGCGCGCTGCGCGGGCGGTACATGATGACGGTGGCGGCGAGCGCCGCGCGCTCGCGGCCGTACTTGCCGTAGACATACTGCAGCACCTCCTCGCGCCGCTCGTGCTCGAAGTCGATATCGATGTCGGGCGGCTCGTTGCGCTCGCGCGAGATGAAGCGCTCGAACAGCAGCGCCGCCCCGCGCTCCGGATCCACCGACGTCACGCCCAGGCAATAGCACACGCGCGAGTTCGCCGCCGACCCACGCCCCTGGCACAGGATGCCCTGGCGGCGCGCGTAAGCGACGATGTCGTGCACGGTGAGGAAATAAGGCTCGTAGTGCAGCTCTTCGATGAGCGCGAGCTCGTGCTCGATCGCGGTGCGCTCGGCTGCAGGCACCCCGCCTGGCCAGCGCCAGCGCGCACCCTCTTCCGTCAGGCGCCGCAGATAGCTCGTCGGGGTCTCACCGGGCGGCACCAGCTCGTGTGGATACTCGTAGCGCAGCTCATCGAGTGAGAAGTGACAGCTCTGCGCCAGCTCCACGGTGGCGGCGAGCAATTCGCGCGGGTACAGCCGCTTGAGGCGCTCGCGCTCGCGCAGGTAACGCTCGCCATTGGCGTAGAGCCGCGTGCCGAGCTGCGCGATCGGCTCGTTCAGGCGGATCGCGGTGAGTGCATCCTGCAGGCGACGTCGGCCGCGCACGTGCATGTGCACATCGCCGCTGGCGATGAGTCCGATGCCACACTCGGCGCCGATGCGCGTCAGCGTGGCGAGGCGCCCGCCATGCTCCCCCTCGCGCAGCAGCTCCACCGCGAGGCGAACGCGGCGAGGGGAAAAGCGCGCGGCGAGCCAGTGCAGCTCTTCGGGCAGCGGCCGCGCCGAGGGCAGCCACAGGATGAAGCACTGCTCGGGACGCAGCGCCTGAAGATCCTCGCGCGTGAGCGCGTATTGTCCTTTGACGGCTGCCCGGCGGCCGCGGGTGATGAGACGGCACAGCTGCCCATAACCCTGCCGATCGATGGCAAGCGCAACGAACTTCAGTCCGCAGCTGAGGCGGAACTCCGCGCCGATGATGAGTTTCAGCTGACGGCGCTTCGCTGCCATGTGCGCCCGCACCACCCCGGCCACCGAGCACTCATCGGTGATGGCGAGCGCGCTGTAGCCGAGCGCATCGGCCTGCTCGACTAACTCGTGCGGATGCGAGGCGCCGCGCAGGAAGGTGAAATTCGAGAGGCAATGCAGCTCCGCATATGCGGGTTCGCATGTTGTCGGCGGTAGTGCCATTTCAATCGCACAACTCATCCGAAGACCCCGTGCAGAAACCACCTGTGCGGTTCCTCACGCTCCCGAAACACCCACAGCCGCACGCCATGGCGGTCTACGGCCGTGTAGTAGTCACGCGCGACTTCCCCTCCATCCCACCAGCCGGTCTCGATCCGCTCTGGCTCACTCATCAGCCGCAGAGGTCCGCGACGGCGAGGGAGACCCTCCTGCGCAGCGAGCGGACGGGGCGTGGGTAGAAGCCACAAGGGTTTGGTGGGTAGCGCTGCCTCATCCAACGCTTTTGGGGGTGCCCCAGCGGCTGCCGCGCGCCGCGGTGCGACTGCCGGCGGCCGCGTCACTGCCCAGGCGAATTCCGGCCGGTGTTCCGCGCGCAGCACGAGGCCATGCACTGCCTCGGGACCCAATCTGGCACGTAAGCGGTCAATGAGACCCTCGCTCTCTTCACCCGCCTCACCGCCCTGCTCACCGGGCTGCCACAGGCCACGAAATGGCGAGCATAGCGGCATCAGCTGATCCGCTCGCAGCTCGAGCGCACGTACCGGTTCCGGCAGCTGCAGCGTATGCAGACGCTCTCCGAAAAGCGCACTCAGCTGCGGCCCGTCGGTGCACGGCGCCGCCAGGGTGAGCACGCAACTCGTCGGTGGGGCATTGCGGTGCACGAGGCGGCATTCGAGCTCCACCACCCCGAGCTGATGCGCGGTAAGAAAAACATCGAGCGCCTCGAACGGTGGTTCGAGTGCCGCGAGCAGCCGGTCATGATCACTCACCTCGTAGTCGAGCTCATGGCGGCGGCGAAAGCGCACGGGCGCTCGATGAGATGCGCGCACCTCGCGGGTGCGCCCGGTGAGCGCATCGAGCATGGCGAGCTGCGCCACACCGAAGCGGCGCGCGAAACCCGCGCGCGGCAAGCGCAGCACGGCGCCAATGGTGCGCACGCCGGCGCGTGCCAGGCGTGCACGTGTTTCCTCCGGCCAGCGCAGAGCATCGAGCGGCAGGGGCGCGAGCAGACTTACGAGCTGCGCGAGGTCGGTGATTACCAGCGCCTGACCGGCACGCGCCGCGGTGAGTGCCGCAAGCGGTGTGGGGGCGAGTGCGAGCACGGGCCGGACCTGAAAACGCAGGCACTCCCCGGTGAGCTCACGCCGCAGACTCTCCACTCCTCCGAACAGGTGCAGGCTCCCCGCGACTTCGAGCAACAGTCCATCGGGGGGTGCGAGACTCACGCGCGGAGTGAAGCGTTGCGCAAGGGTCGCCAGCTGTTCGAGGCCTGGCACCGGCTCGAATCCGCTCAGGTGCAGTGCGGCCCAGAGCTCTCGGGATGAGGGGGCGTGCACCGCACGCCGCACGCTGCGCAGCGGCGCATTCGCCGGTGCGGGATCCGTTCGGGCCGGTGATAGGCCGGCGGATGGCAGGGGGCGCATGACTCAACTGCCGGGCCAGGGGAGATCGAGCGCACCGCGCCAGGCGCTGCGCCCTTTGATAAGAGTCAGGCGCACTCCGGCAGCCAACGGCTCGACGCTCAGCCGTAGCACCGCGGCGGAGGCTGCGCGCGCCGCGCCGCGCGGTCGAAACAACACACCGAGCGTGCGGCCGCGCTCGGCGGCGAGCTGCAGGCGGCGGATATCCCGCGGTTTCGGCTGCCGCACCCAGCCGAGCACTGCATCGCAGGCGCCCGAGCCGAGCGTCTGCTCGAAAGCCCACAAAGGGCGTGCGCCACCGACGACCGCTATCCGATCGAGCACCACTCCGCAGGAAGCGAGCGCCGGCGCAAACGGCACGAGCGGCGGTGCCACCCATACACACCAGCGTGCCGCGGCGGCGCGTGTCAGCGCCGCCAGTGCGGGCACGAGCAGTGTCAGCTCACCGCTGCCGAAACGGGAAACCAGGATCTCGATCAGACCGGTGCGCGGCCAGCCTTGGTCGGGGAGGTGCTCATCGAGCGCCGCAAATCCGGTGGACAATCCCGATCGTCGCGTGGCGCTGCGCCCGCGCCAGATGGCGGGATGCTCGAGCAGCCGAGTGATTTTCGGATCGCCGGCCACCATGTCAGCTCACGAACGAACTTTGATTGAACCTCTGGCGGGAAAGGCATTGCCGGAGCGCAGCGACACGCGCTCACATCAGCCCGCTCGCGCGTCCGCGCCGCACCACGCCCACGACGATTCCCTCGATGAGCAGCGGCTCCTCCTTCAGATCCACCCTGATCGGCTCGAACTCGCTGTTCTCGGGCAACAGCCATACGACCGAGCCTTCCTGGCGGTAGCGCTTCACGGTGACCTCATTCTCGAGCCGCGCGACCACGATCTGTCGGCTGCGTACTTCGGATGTGCGGTGCACCGCGACCAGATCCCCATCGAGGATGCCGGCATCCTTCATGCTCATACCGATCACCTTCAGGAGGTAGTGCGGCCGCGGCTGGAATACACCCGGATCGATCTGCAGCCGCGACTCGAAATTTTCCTCCGAGAAGATGGGTTTGCCGGCGGCCACCCGTCCGATGAGCGGCAGTCCCATCTGTTCGCGTATGGTGTCCTTCAGCTGTATCCCTCTCGAGGTGCCCGGCACGAGTGCGATGACGCCCTTACGGGCAAGCGCCCGCAAATGCTCCTCGGCAGCGTTTGCCGAACGGAACCCGAGCTCGTGGGCTATCTCCGCCCGAGTCGGCGGCATTCCGGTTTCGGCTATGAACCGCTGGATCAGGCGCAGGATCTGTGTCTGGCGAGGGGTAAGGTCGGACATTTTGAGCCTGCCTGTTTAAATATACAGGCATGTAATTATATCCAGATCGAGGGCCGCAGCAAGAGCCTCATTTCTTCCTGCACCTGCCCGCTCCCCAAGTCCCGCAAGGCACCTTCGGACAGCCCGCTGCGAGAGCCATTGCTGCCACCCGCAACGCTCTCCACGGCTGCCTCCCCGAAAACAACACAGCTGCAACTCGAGCCTCGCTGCCAGCTCTCTCTCCCTCGCGATCAAAGACTGACAAGGAACTGTGCCCGCCGCGCCAACAGGCACCCCCGCGGCAAGCCCCCTTGGCTCTCGCGCTGCCCCTGCGGGACGAAAATTCCATGCCAAATCTGCCTCCAACTCGTCCCGCTCGCCTCTCACACACGCTTACGCTCCACCTATCAAACTGTCGCATGTAAAAGACAGATCGGTGTTGGAGTTGCATTCCCGAGGCAAATTTGGTGCAGTTACCTTTCGGCGAATACGGACTTGCATCACGGGAGCCGCATCCGTTATCTAGGGATCCCGAATCAACAACCCAAAGGGGACGTTTATGAAGTGCGCGAGTGTTGTGAAGGTCGCGGCTGCCGTTGCAGCGGTAGCCGGAATGGTAGCTTGTACGGATCTGAAGCCCATCCAGGCACAGATCGACGATCTGAAGGCCCAGGTGGCCAAGAACGCCAGTGATGTGTCGGGCGCCAAGAGCTCAGCCGATTCGGCCAACAGCGCCGCGCAGTCGGCCAGCCAGGCGGCGAGCGGTGCGCAGAGCACGGCCAACCAGGCGTTGGCGGCGGCACATGCCAGCCAGTCGTGCTGCGACGCGACGAATGAGAAGATCGACCGCATGTTCAAGCGGTCGGTGTCGAAGTAAAACCAGGTCTCTCGAAGATCAAAACGCCGCGCAGATGCGCGGCGTTTTTTTATGCCTGAGCTCGGCGGCTCGCCGCCGCGCGGCGGCGGCGCCGCGCGAGGCGAGGAAAAGGCCGGTAAAAACGCTACTTCTGCGCTTCTAGCGGCGGCAACACCGTCCAGGATTGCGCACTCGCCGCCGGCAACGACCCGGCGGTCAAGCGCGTCTCCGGCACCCAGAAGAAGAGTTCATCGCCCGCACTCAGGTCCTGGACACGGGACTTCTTTCCGTTGACCGTGATCGTCGAGTCCGGCTTTGGCTTGAAGCTGAAGGTCGTCTTGGTGGCACCCTTGGCGTCCAGCAACTGCACCGTGGTACGGTCGGAGCTGTTGAGATAGATCTTGGCGTGAAACTTCGCGTACTTCGCGCCGCTCTTGTCCTGCCGTCCTTCGATGCAGGCGTCCAGTGCATGCGGATACTTCTGCAGAAAGGCCGTGCCGAAATGAAGGTCCGAGCACGCCACCTTTGTCATCGTCTCCGGATCGACGGCCTTGGCCCCCCAGGCAACCGACAGCGGCGCAATGAGCGCGAGACCCACGATCCCCGTTCGCATTTTCATGATCACACCTCTTGTTAGGAGTCAGAACACCCCTCCGGGACCTGACTGTGAGGACTTGGCTCACCATCATAAGTAGGACTTAAGGCCCATTTACTTCGCTGACGCGATCATCTCTAGTAGCGGGTTTGCCGCGACGGCGCTCAGTAGCGAACGAGCGCCGAACCCCAGGTGAAGCCACCTCCGAAGGCCTCCAGCAGCAGCAGCTCTCCGCGGCGGATCCGCCCATCGCGCACGGCCACATCGAGTGCCAGCGGTACTGACGCGGCCGAGGTGTTGCCGTGATCCTGCACGGTGACGATCACCCGCTCCATGGGCAGGTCGAGCTTGCGTGCGGTCGCCTGGATGATGCGAATGTTCGCCTGGTGGGGCACGAGCCAGTCGAGCGCAGTTCGATCGAGACCGTTAGCGGCGAGGGTCTCATCGACGACCTGCCCGAGCTTGGTGACCGCGACCTTGAAGACTTCGCTCCCGGCCATACTGATGGCGAGCTTCGACCCAAAGCCCTTCGAGACGCCGCTGCCGCAATAAAGCAGATCCTTGTACTCGCCGTCCGAGTGCAGATGGGTCGAGAGCACGCCAGGTGTCGGCGCGGGCTCGAGCACCACCGCACCCGCACCATCGGCGAACAGCACCGCGGTCGCCCGGTCGCTCCAGTCGGTGATGCGCGAGAGTGTTTCGGCGCCGATCACGAGCGCCCGCCGCGCCTCCCCGGAGCGGACGTACTTGTCCGCGATCGACAGTGCGTACATGAAGCCTGCGCACGCGGTCTCGACGCTGAAGGCCGGCACTCCGCGGCAGCCGAGACGCTGCTGCAGGAGCGTACCGCAGTTGGGGAACACCAGGTCCGGGGTGGTGGTGCCGAAAGCGATGAAGTCGACCTCGGCCGGCGCGACTCCCGCTGCCTCGAGCGCAGCTCGTGCGGCATGCTCGGCGAGGTCGACCGTAGTTTCTCCGTCGGCGGCGATGTGGCGCCGCTCGATGCCGGTGCGCGAGCGGATCCACTCATCGGTGGTATCGACCATCTTCTCAAGGTCGTGGTTGGTGACGATCTTCTTCGGCAGGTACGAGCCGGTGCCAGCAACACGTGAATAAATCAATTCACCGCCCCTTCCGCCTGCAGTGCCTGCGCAATGTGTGACATCAGTCCGCGCCGCGCCGCAAGCACCGCCGTGCCGATGGCACGCGCAAAAGCCACACCGTCAGCGCGGCCGTGGCTTTTTACCACGATCCCGGAGAGTCCGACCATGCAGGCGCCGTTGTAGCGGCGTGGGTCGAGCCCCGCCGCCGCACGCCGCAGCACGGGGCGGGCGATGAGACCGGCCAGGCGGTCGAGCAGCGACATCTGGAATTCCTGGCGCAGGCGGTCGGCGATCAACCCTGCGACACCCTCCATGGTCTTGAGAGCCACGTTGCCAGTGAAACCGTCGGTCACGACTACATCGACGTCACCCGAGAAGATGTCGTCTCCCTCCACGAATCCGACGTAGTTGAGGCCGCTCGCGCCGATCAACGCATGCGCTTCCTGCACGACCTCGTGCCCCTTGATGTCCTCCTCACCGATGTTGAGCAGGCCGATACGCGGAGAAGACACGCCATACATATCGCGGGCGACGATGGCGCCCATCGCAGCGAACTGCCGCAGCTGCCCAGGGGTCGCCTTGGTGTTGGCGCCGAGATCGAGCATGTAGGTGTGGCCGTGCGCGGCGGGAATTGCCGAGATGATTGCGGCCCGCTCGACGCCAGGGAGTGTCTTGAGCACGAAATGCGCGATCGCCGTGAGTGCTCCGGTGTTGCCGGCGCTGACGCAGGCCGCGGCGTGCCCGCCGTGCACCTGATCGACCGCGACCCGCATCGAGGAGTCCTTCTTGCGACGGATGGCTTCGCGAGGTGTCTCCTCCATGCTGACCACCTGAGTGGCCGCCACCACCGTCGCGCGCTCACGCACCGCGGTGGGCAGCGGTGCGAGCGCAGCGCCGATCAGCCCGGGCTCACCCACCAGAAGAGCCTTGAGCTGTGGATCATCCGCGAGCGCGCGCAACGCGCCGGCAAGGTACTCGCGCGGCTCATAATCGCCGCTCATCACGTCGATGGCGATCGGCAGCACGCCGGCACCGGGGAGTGTCGGAGCGATCCGCGCTCAGTCCTTGTCTTCCGCGTCGGCGGGCTTCTCGAGCACCCGCCGGCCGCGGTAGAAACCGTCAGGGGTGATGCGGTGGCGGAGGTGTGTCTCGCCCGATTGCGGATCGCTCGACAGTGCGGGCTTCCCGAGTCCGTCGTGCGAGCGGTGCATGCCGCGACGCGACGGCGTCTTGCGGCTCTTCTGAACAGCCATGGATCAGCTCCTGGATCGAATTCTGCAACTCTAACGCTTCAACAGGTCCCCGAGGTTCGCGAACGGCCGATGGGTCTCGCCACCCTGGGCTGGTTCTCCCGCCACGGACTCCGTCGCGCAGCGCTCGCGGTCCTCGTGCAGCGGCACGATCGGCACCGCCAGCAGCAGCTCCTCCGTGAGGAGCTCGCCGATGCTGATGCGGCCGCCGGGAGCCAGCACCGGCTCGCGCTCGAGGGGCACGCGAGCGGTCTCCGACTCCGAGCCAATCAGCGCGATACGGCTCTCTGCCTCGATCGGCCGCTCCAACGGTTGCAGACACCGCTGACACTGAAGAGTGACCGTGCCGCTGAATCGCAGATCAGCGACCGGCATGCCCTCCTCGCGCCCAAAATGCGCGCGGCCGCGCACGCTGCCGGCCACCCCGGAACGCAACGAGCGCAATCCGGAAAGCTCAGCGAGCGGGACAGCAAAGTCGACGGCGGCTCCGCCGTCGGCCAGCCGATCGACCTCGAGCGGTTGCGACCAGGGCGTCAACTAGCCCTCCGGGAAACTGCGCTTGCCCCGCACAGTCAACACGCACCTCTTTGGGAGAGGCGCCATTTCCCGGGGCCCTCGCATGGGGCGCGTATAATAGGTATCGACCTCGCCCAAGTCAAAGCCGAGACTGGGCTAAATCATTGTTTCCTGAAGGCGATTCTCATCGCCGAGAGAGCTTAGTGGCTGCGCTGATCCTCGCCTCCACCTCCGTTTACCGGCGGGAGCTGCTCACCCGACTCGGGCTGCCGTTCGAGACGCTCGCGCCGGGGGTGAGCGAGGCGCACATCGCCCACGAATCCCCCGCCGACCGGGCCATGCGGCTCGCGCTGGAGAAGGCGCGTGCAGTGGCGCGCGGACACCCGCAGGCGGTGGTCATCGGAGCCGACCAGGTTGCCGCGTGCGGCGAGCGGCTTCTCGACAAGCCAGGGTGTGCGGTGGGCAGCCGTCAGCAGCTCGAGGCGCTCAGCGGCCGCACGGCGCTCTTCTACACGGCCTGTGCGGTGCTCGGCGGCAGCCGCGAGGTTCACCTCGCGCACGTCGATACGACCAGCGTGCTGGTCCGCGCGCTGAGCGCCGGGGAGATCGAGCGTTACGTCGCGCGCGAGCGGCCCTACGACTGCGCCGGAGGCTTTCGGGCGGAATCGCTCGGCATCGCGCTGTTCGAATGCATCGAGAGCCGCGATCCCACCGCCCTCATCGGCCTGCCACTGATTTGGCTCGCCGGGGCGCTGCGCCAGGCGGGCTTTGCGCTCCCCTGAGGCGTCCGCGTCGTGCTCTGCCGGGATGCGCGACGAGCACATCGATCAGTGTCGAAAGCTCCGCGGGCAGCGGGGTGTTGATACTGAACTCCCCGCCCCGTGGCCAGGAGAAACTCAGGCTGTGGGCGTGCAGGAACATCCGTTTGAGACCCATACCGCGCAGCATCTCGTTGAAAGCCGCATCGCCGTACTTCTCATCACCCGCCACCGGATGACCGGCGTGTGCGGCGTGCACGCGGATCTGGTGCGTTCGTCCCGTGTGTAGCATCACTTCCATGAGCGTTGCGGTCCTGCCAAAGAACTGGACCGGCCTGAAGTCGCTCACCGAGGGCTTGCCCGAGGATCCGGGGCGCACGGTGCGCTCGCCGCCGACGCGCGTATCGGTACGCAGCGGCACGTCGATACGCTTGGCACCGAGGTCCCACTTGCCCCTCACCAGCACCAGGTAGCGCTTCTCCAAGGCATTGTCGCGCATGAGCCCGTGCAGCTCGCGTAGCGCGGCTCTGCGGCGGGCGATCAACAGGCAGCCGCTGGTCTCGCGATCGAGCCGGTGCACGAGCTCGAGCGTCTCGTCGGGTCGCGCTGCGCGCAATGCCTCGATGACGCCGAAGCTCACGCCACTGCCCCCATGCGCTGCGACGCCGGTGGGCTTATCCAGCACGAGGAGCCTCTGGTCCTCGTGCACGATGGCGCGCTCCAGGCGCGTGACGAGCTCGCTCGGTGGCTGGCCCGGCTCGCGGGGGGATGCGAGCCGCACCGGCGGAATACGGACCCGATCGTGCAGCTGCAGGCGCTGTTCCGGGCCTGCGCGGTGTCCATTGACTCGCACTTCGCCTTTGCGGATCACCCGGTAGACCCGGCTTCGGGGAAGCCCACCGAGGCGCCGCTGGACGTAGTTGTCGAGGCGCTGTCCGGCCTCCTCCTCGCCGACCTCGAAATGCTGCACGCTCGAGCGGCTTTCGCCCGGCTTCTGCGGCGGCGTGGAGTTTTTGGCGTAAGACATTGTTTCTACAACGGTCTGTCGAGTATACTCTCGCCGTCGTCCGCCGAGCGGACGCGCCAATCGGCGGCGGCAGTGCCGTCGCCCGTTTAGTTGGTCTCTTGAATCGAGGCCATCGCTTGGGCCGCCAGGAACGCGTCAGCTGCGTCGAATACCGAGGCTTCGGACTTCCGCAGTGGGCGCCGTCGGTTGAGTTCACCGAAGGTTACCTTTACGACCGCCCTATTGGACCGCGGTCATCAACGTGAATAACGAGACTCTCTCTCATTCGCCGGGTTCAGGAAATCTTCGCTGCCGCGGGCATGAGTTCCCGTGGCCTCCCGCGGTGTGCTTGCCGGCCCTTTACTGCACAGTAGGGGCACATGAAGAGAATGCTAGTGAATGCAACTCAGGAAGAGGAGTTGCGCGTCGCTCTGGTTGATGGACAGAAGCTGTTTGACCTGAGTATCGAGTTACCTTCCCGCGAACAGAAGAAAGCCAACGTCTACAAGGCGCGTATCTCGCGCATCGAACCTTCCCTCGAGGCGTGCTTCGTCGATTACGGCGCCCAACGCCACGGGTTCCTCCCGCTGAAGGAGGTTTCCAAGGAGTATTTCCGCCAGACGCCCCAGGGCGGGCGGATGAACATCCGCGAGCTGCTCTCGGAGGGCCAGGAAGTCATCGTACAGGTCGAAAAGGAGGAGCGTGGCAACAAGGGCGCTGCGCTCACGACCTTCGTCAGTCTGGCCGGGCGCTTCCTCGTGCTGATGCCGAACAATCCGCGCGCCGGAGGCGTCTCGCGCCGCATCGAGGGCGAGGACCGTGACCAGATGCGCGAAGTCATGAACCAGCTGAAGATCCCCGATGGCATGGGTGCCATCGTGCGCACGGCCGGTGTCGGCCGCTCGGCCCCCGAGCTGCAGTGGGACCTCGACAACCTCAAGGTCCAGTGGGAGCAGATCGAAGCCGCCGCCAAGGACCGCCCGGCGCCGTTTCTGGTGTTTCGCGAGAGCGACGCCGTCACGCGGGCCATGCGTGACTACCTCTCCGATGACATCGCCGAGGTGCTGGTCGACAGCCCGGCGGCGTTCCAGAAGGCCCAGGAGTACATGCAGCGCTTCATGCCGGCCGATGCGCAGCGGCGCCTGAAGCTCTACACGGACGACATCCCGCTCTTCACCCGCTTCCAGATCGAAAGCCAGATCGAGTCCGCGTACGCGCACAAGGTACAGCTGCCCTCCGGGGGCAGCATCGTGATCGATTACAGCGAGGCGCTGGTATCGATCGACATCAATTCCGCGCGCGCGACGCGCGGCAGCGACATCGAGACCACGGCAACGAATACCAATCTGGAGGCGGCCGATGAAATCGCACGGCAGCTGCGCATCCGCGACATCGGCGGCCTGATCGTCATCGACTTCATCGATATGGAGGCGAGCAAAAACCAGCGGGACGTCGAGGATCGCCTTCGTGATGCGGTGAAGATGGACCGGGCGCGCATCCAGATCGGGCGGCTGTCGCGCTTTGGGCTGCTCGAGATGTCACGGCAGCGGCTGCGGCCCTCGCTCGGGGAGACGAGTCATATCGTCTGCCCGCGTTGCGTGGGCATCGGCAGCATCCGCAGCGTCGAGTCGATGGCGCTCGCCGTGCTGCGGCTGATCGGCGAGGAGCTGCGCAAGGATCGTACTGCGCGCGTGATCGCGCAGGTGCCGGTGTCCGTGGCTACCTACCTCATCAATGAAAAGCGGGAATGGCTCCGAACCCTCGAGGACAAGAGCGAGGCGGAGCTCATCATCGTGCCGAACGAGAATATCCAGACTCCGGAGTACTCCATCAAGCGCGTGCGCGAAGACGAGTTGGAGCTGCCCGAGCAGCGTCAGGCGACTTACCTCATGTCGGCGGCGCCCGAAGTCGCGGAGCCCGGTGCACAGGACCGGAAGCCTCCCCAGGAAGCTGCCGTGGCGCCGCTGATACCCACCACCACCGCCCCCATCGCCGCGCAGCCAGCGGCGGTGCCACCTGCCACCGCGGCTACGGCACAGGAAGGTTTCTGGTCACGTTTCAAGAGAATGCTCGCGGGTGAGCCCGTGGCAGCAGCGCCCGGGCCCGCGCCGGAGCTGAGCGCTGCACCCGTCGCACGTGCACCACGGAGTGATGAGGGGCAGCGGCGAGACGGCCGGCGCGAGCACTCCCGCCACGGCCGTTACGCCGATGGTGCGCGTCGCGAGCGCGAGGGCCGGCGCGACGGGCGCGACGGGCGCGACCGGGAGCGCGGTCGCGATCATGGTGATCGGGATCGCAATCGCGACCGCAGTCGACGGCGCGAGCCGCTGACCGAACGCGGCGGCGAGCGCGCCGCCGAGCGGGTTACTGATCGCTCTAACGAACGCAACGTCGACCACAACAACGGTGAGCGCAGCAGCCCGCCCGAGGCAGCCCGTCAGGATCTCGCTGGCGCGGTGCAGGGCTCGGCCCCACCGCTCGAAGGGCGTGCGGAACGACCGGACGGCCGTAGCCGCGGCCGCCGCGGACGGCGTCGCGGACGACGCGGTGGCGGCGGCGCACGCGAGGGCGTTGGGTCATCGGGCGCAGCCGATGTCACTGCGGGGGAATCCTTTGCGCCAGTTTCGCCGGGCGCTTCCGGCAACGGCCAGCACGACCTGCCCAGCCCGTCCGCTGAACATGAGGTGCACGAGCCCGCGGCTGAACCTCGCCCCGAAGCGCGGGAGCCCGCAGCACGCGAGTACCATGCCGAGCCGCCGGCGCCGCGCGAGCCGGGTACTCCTCCTCACGAGAGCGCACCCCTTGCACACTTCGAGCCGGGCCCGAGGCCCGAGCCGAGCGGCGCTCCCAACAAGCCTTACGTGGTGTGGTCATCGGCGCCCCCGCCGAAGGACACCGGCAACCGCGGTCCCGAGGAATGACCGCGAGCAGCGCGGACACCCGCGCGCTCGGGCACTAAGCCGCGCGGGCGCGCTGACGCAGATAGCCCAGCAGCCCGCGGGCGGCGCTCTCGACGAGATCGAGCACCTCTTCGAAACCGTTGGGTCCGCCGTAGTAGGGATCGGGAACTTCCTGCGGCTCGGGTTGAGGGGAGAACTCCAGAAACAGACGCACGCGCTCGCGTGCGTGCTCCGGCGCCCGCCGGCTCAGCACCGCGAGGTTCTCGCGGTCCATGGCGAGGATGAGATCGAAGCGCTCGAAATCCCCTGGCTCGACGATGCGTGCACGCAGGGCCTTGAGCTGATAACCGCGGCGGGCCGCTGCAGCCTGCATGCGTGGGTCGGGAGGCTCGCCGATGTGATAACCGGCGGTGCCTGCGGAGTCGACCTCGAGTCCGAGCTCGGGCGCCTCGAGCGCGGCAAGCGTGCGCACCACGGCCTCAGCCGTCGGTGAACGACAGATATTGCCGAGACAAACGAACAGGACCCGCACGGATCCTATCTTACGCTGTAGCCGCGGCCCTCGAGGCACGCGCGCATGGCACGCCGGTAATCCTCGCCCTTGGCGACGGTCTGGTCCGGGGCCACGCCGCCGCCAGCCTGGGTGGGATCAAAGCCCGTCTGCGACGAAGCCCACTTGTGACACTCGTAGCGGTCGTTGGATTGCTGGTCCGGTGATTGCCCCTGCTGCGGGTAGACGTAGATGTCCTCACCCTCCGGCTGCCCACCGCCCGGTGCCGGCGGTGGCGCACCGGGGTAGGCCGGCCCCTGCGGGCCCTGAACCGCGCTGCTCGGATCGCCCGGCGGTTCGACCACCTCATAACCCTGCGGGCCGCCGTACACGTAGTAGCTTTCGTTGGCGTAGTAGTATGGAACCCCGCCGAACCAGACCGTGGTGTAGAACGGCGGCAGCACCGGCACAAACACTCCGACCGGGGGGCCTACGACCACGAAATTCGGCCCGCGGGGGGCGTACCAGACGCCACCGGAATAGTAGTAGTGCCCGCCTCCGTGCGCGAGCACGTAGGGTCTGCCCGGGATACTGGCCACTTCGACGCCGTGCGTCGTGTAGTAGCGGTTGTGACTGTAGCGGTTGTCGTAATGCGCCGCGGAGGGTGCCGCGCGCGGCGCGTGTCCTCCATGGCCGTGCTCGGCCTGCTGCGCCAGCGCACCGCCGGTCATCAAGATCAACAGCGCGCCCGTGGCGGCACCGAACGCCCGATTCCAGTTCCGTGTGCTCATCGGGTCACTTCACGCTGTAGCCGCGTGCATCGAGACAGGCACCGAGTGCTCGCCGGTAATTGGCGGCCTTCTGCTGGACCTGGGCGAGTGCGCGCTGATCGGTGACGGTCACCGTCTGCGACTGGCGGGCACTCTGCTCCGCTGCGGTGCCGATCGCGCCACCGACGACTGCGCCTGCGAGCGCAGGTCCCGGTCCGTGGTACGGGCCGCCGATAACGGCACCGAGAATGGCGCCGGTGACGACGCCGGCGGCAGTCCCTGATCCGGGCGCGGGCCCGCTCACGACGTGCACCTGGTGCTGCGGCGGCACACCCGGCGCGCTCGGGTCGAAGCCCGTCTGCTGCGTCGCCCAGATGCTGCAGTCATAGTGATCGCGGTCCTGCTGCTGTGGGGGCTGACCGCGCATCGGATAAGCGTAGACATCGGAGTTCACCTGTGTCGGCGGCTGCGGCGCGTACACCGTTCCGACCGGCGGCGGCGGTGGTGGTGCGGGCCGCTGCTCGGGAGGCGGAGTCGTCGCACAGCCGGCCAAGAGTGCCGCATGGCCCGCGAGCGTCATGGCCAGCATGGCGCTGCGAACGGTTGTGTGGCTGAGAATCTTCATCGAGACAACTCCAGGATCAAAACCTGTCTATCGAAAAACGCCGTACGCAAGCCCAACGTTGACAATGCAACACACGGAACTTCCTGCAGTTTTGACGCCGCTGCGTGGCGACAAGTTCCACCGTCGCGCCTCGGGCGCGGCCAGCGCGGAAGTCCGGTGTGAGCAATTGTGAGCGTGGCGCGACATCCTCGAGACATGTTCAGTCTAGCCCGCTCGTGAGCCGGATGGCGCGATGAGACCCCTGACACGTTCGAGATCTGCGAGCGTGTTCACGTCCGGGCCGGGCCTCTCGAGCGCATCCCCGACGACGATCCGCACCCCGTGTTCGAGCGCCCGCAGCTGCTCGAGATTCTCGCGCTCCTCGAGGCTCCCGGGCGGCAGATGCGCAAGGCGCAGCAGCTGCGCAACGCGATAGGCATAAATGCCGCGATGGCGCCGCGCACCGGCGAAATCCCGCTGACTCGCGAGTCCCGCGCGGGCGCCGTCGCGATTCCAGGGAATGGGCGCACGGCTGAAGTACAGCGCGAATCCCTGTGCGTCCGTCACCACCTTGACGACGTCGGGATCGAATAGTTGCTCGAGCGATTCGAGCGGCGTAGCGAGCGTCGCCACCTGCGCATCGGTGTGCGCCGCGAGCAGCTGCGCGACCTGAGCGATCACCGCCGGTGGCATGAGAGGCTCATCGCCCTGCACGTTTACCACGATTTCTTCAGCCGCCCAGTTGCGCTTGCGGGCCACCTCCGCAATGCGGTCGGTGCCGGACGCATGTGTGCTCGCGGTCATCACTGGCTCTGCGCCGAATGTCCGTGCGGCTGTGTCGATCCGCTCATCGTCGGTGGCGATCAGCACCTCGTGCGCACCGGCCGCACGGGCGCGCTCGTACACCCACTGCAGCATCGGCTTGCCGCCGATCGGCAGCAACGCCTTACCGGGAAGCCTTGTGGAGGCATGCCGCGCCGGTATCACCACCCGGAACGACTGCGGACCTTGCTGAGGTCGCTGCTGCACGCTTCAGCGATCGAGCAGCGGATCATCGGCCGCGAGCTGACGCGCCTCTTCCTCGAGCATCACGGGTACCGCGTCGCGAATCGGGTATGCGAGCCGGTCCATGCGGCAAACCAACACCTGGGCCTCGCGTCGGAACTGCAGTGGTCCCTTGCACACCGGGCAGGCGAGTATCTCGAGCAATCGTGCATCCACAGCTAAGCACCTCCCGCGCGGGCGGTGCCGCGCACCTTCGCCAGCACGCGTGTCAGCAGCTCTTGCGCATCCCGCGGCGCGAGCCGCGCGGTGACAGGCACGTACCACAGCCGCGGGTTGGCGAATGCGCTGCATTTTACGGCATCTTTCTCGGTCATGAGCACGGGGAGCGCGTCGGCGAATGCCACCTCGCCCGCGGTGAGCGGATGGTGATCGGGAAACGCGTGCTCGATCACTTCCATGCCATGACCCCGCAACTCAGCAAAGAAGCGCTGTGGATTGCCGATGCCGGCCACGGCGTGCACGCTCTGCCCCTGAAAGGACGCGAGCGGCCGCCGCACGCGCTCATCGATGCTGACCGCCTCGCTGGCCGCGAGCTGCATGCCAAGCACTGCCGAGGGCAGCAGCGCAGCCAGCGAGCCGTGGGTCGCGTTGCCGTTGACCACTATGGCATCGACCTGCAGCAACCGGGTCGCGGGCTCGCGCAGTGGCCCGGCCGGCAGCAGCTGGCCGTTGCCGACGCCGCGCGCGCCATCGACCACCACGATCTCGCAATCACGCGCAAGCCGCAGGTGCTGCAGGCCGTCATCGGCGAGGATGACATCCACGCCCTGGGCGGCGAGTGCGCGCGCCGCGGCGAGCCGATCGATGCCGACCACGGTCGGGCAGCCGCTGCGGCGCGCCAGGATGAGCGGCTCATCGCCGACCTCCTGCCAGCCGGAGGCAGCTTCGACTCGTCGCGGTCCGCGGCCGTTACGGCTGCCGTAGCCGCGCGCGACGATGCCGACGCGCAGCCCCTCCGCGCCGAGCGCGCGCGCCAGCCACAGGGTGAGCGGTGTCTTGCCGGTACCGCCCACGGTGAGATTGCCGACCACCACGACCGGCCGCCCGGCGTTCGCACTGCGCGCCCATCCGGATCGATAGGCGCGCCGGCGCAGCGCCACCACCACCCCGTAAGCCCAGGCGAGCGGTTGCAGGAGCGCAGCGCCTGCGTGCTCGCGATACCACAGCTGCGTCAGCTGCCGCTCCATCGCCGCAGGACTCGTCAGTCGGAGAACTGCAGCCGGTGCAGCTGGGCGTACAGGCCGCCGTGCGCCAGCAGCTGCGCATGCGTACCGCTCTCGGCGATGGTGCCGGCGTTGACCACCACGATGCGGTCGGCCTGCTCCACGGTGGAAAGACGATGCGCGATGACGAAGGTCGTGCGATTGCGCAGCAGCTCACCGAGCGCGGCCTGGATGTACCGCTCGGATTCGGTGTCGAGGGCGGAAGTGGCTTCATCGAGGATCAGTATCGGCGCGTCCTTGAGCAGCGCCCGGGCGATGGCGATGCGCTGACGCTGTCCGCCCGAGAGCAGCATGCCGCGATCGCCGACCAGCGCATCGAGCCCGCCGGGCTGAGTGCGGATGAACTCGAGGATATGCGCCGCTTCGGCGGCACGCTCGATGTCGGCGTCGGGCACCTCGCGGCCGAGGGCGATGTTGTCGCGGATGGTGTCGTTGAACAGCACCACTTCCTGGCTGACCACCGCGATCTGCTCGCGCAGATTTTTCAGCTCGAACTCGCGCACGTCACGGCCGTCGACGCGTACGCTGCCGCTGATCACGTCGTAGAACCGCGGCAGCAGGTTGACCAGTGTCGACTTGCCGCTGCCCGAGCGACCGACGACCGCGAGCGTCTCGCCTGGCGCCACCTGCAGCGACACGTCGACCAGGGCCTTCGGCAGCTCGCTCTCGGCAGCCGCCCCGCGCCCGCCGGCCGGGTAGCTGAACGACACGTGCTCGAACTCCACCGCGCCGCGCACGCGGGGCGATCGCCAGGCGCCGCCCTGCGGCTCGGGCGGCTCGTCGAGCACCTCGAACAGGCTCTGTCCCGCGGCAATACCCTGCTGCAGCGGTCCGGCCACCCCCACCAGGTCGCGCAGCGGCTGCGCGATGCTGACGAGCGCCGTAATGAAGCCGAGCAGGTCCCCCATGCTCATGCGCTGGTGGACCGCGTCGCGGATGGCAATCGAGAGCACGATGGCCGCGCCGATGGCGGTCACCAGCTGCACCACCGGATTGGATATTCCGCGCGTCAGGATCAGCTTCATGTTGGAGCGCAGGTTGTGCGCGTCGACCGCGTCGAACTGGCGGCTGAAGTGCTCCTGGGCGTTGTACACCTTGATGAGGCGCGGAGCCTCGAGGGTTTCCTTGGCAACGCGGGTGACATCGCCCATCGAATCCTGAATGCGGCGGCCGTAGCGGCGGAACTTGTGGTTGATGATCGAGACCAGCCACCCGACCAGCGGACTCAGAACGAGCGCGATCAGTGTCAGCCGCACATTCAGCCACAGCAGGAAGCCGAGCGAGCCGATGATGGTGAGCGTGGTGCGCACCACCACGACAACCGAATCGGTGGTGGCCTGCGCGATCTGCTCGCTGTTGTAGGTAAGGCGCGACAGCAGCGCGCTGGAGGAATTGCGGTCGAAGTAGCCGATCGGCAGCTGCAGGATGTGACGAAAGAGCTCGCGGCGCAGCTGACTTATGATCTCGCGGCCTATCTCGCCCATGAAGAACGTCTGCGTGAAGTCGCCGATGCCGCGCAGCACGAACAGTCCCACGAGCGCGACCGGGATCCACACGATGGTGCGCGGGTCCTGATGCACGAGAGTGCCGTCGCCGAATTTCTTGGCGACCAGCGCAAAGCTGATCATG
This sequence comes from Steroidobacteraceae bacterium, assembly GCA_035566915.1. Taxonomy (GTDB): domain Bacteria; phylum Pseudomonadota; class Gammaproteobacteria; order Steroidobacterales; family Steroidobacteraceae; genus 13-2-20CM-66-19. The sequence goes on along the minus strand of DATMPW010000072.1, from coordinate 11,468 downwards.
GTGGCAGCGAACAGCGCTCCGCCGAGCATGCCGAGGATGAAGCGGCCGCTGTGCGGCGCGAGATAGCCGAGGAGCCGTCGGTAGGTGGGGAGCGCACCGTCGCCGTCGCGGGGCAGCTTGCTCCCGGTCGCGCGCGCCGCTCGGCTCGTGTCGTTCAAGGCTTGCTCGCCGGCTCTTCCTTGACCGTTGCGATATTAACCTCGGCGAAGCCCAGGCGCCCGAGCACGTCCATGGCGGTGATGACCGACTGGTGAGTGGCACGCGCGTCGGCCCGCAGCGTGACGCGCACGGCACGGTTGCCGCCGGCTTCCTTGAGGAGCGCCGCGCGCAGCGTCTCGGGACTCGAGTTGATCAGCTCGCGCTGATTCACCAGATAGCTCCCCTGCTGCGTCACGCTCACCACCAGCGGCTCGCCGCTGACCTTCTGCGCAGGCACCGCGCTCGCCTGCGGCAGGTGCACGCGCAGCCGTCCCTCGTCGGAGAATCTGCTCGAGAGGATGAAAAACACCACCAGCAGCAGCACCACGTCGATGAGCGAGACGACGTTGATCTCCGGCTCTTCGTGGCTACGCGGCTTGAGGTTCACCTGACAGCCTCAGACCGTACCGGCTCGAAAGGGACGGCCGCAGGCGCCGGGCGCTCGCGCCCGCGCGCTGTTTCCAGGGCGTCCGCCATGCGGATGGCCTGCTTCTCCATCTCCACCACGATGCCGTCAACCCTGCCGCGCAGGTAGCGGTAGAAGATGAGCGCGGGAATGGCGACGCACAGGCCGGCGACCGTGCAGATCAGCGCCTCGGCGATGCCGCCCGAGAGCGCGCGCGGATCGCCCATGCCACCCGCCTCGATGACGTTGAAGGAGCGGATGATGCCAGTCACGGTGCCGAGCAGCCCGAGGAGCGGCGAGACGCCGGCGATCGTGCCGAGGGTGTTGAGGAACCGTTCCAGCTCGTGCACCACGTGCCGGCCGGTGTCCTCGAGACGTTCCATGAGCATCTCGCGCGGCCGGTGACGGTTGGCGAGGCCGGTGGCGAGCAATCGCCCGAGCGGGGAGTTCTGCTCGAGCGCTGCGATCACCTTGTCGTTCACCTGGTTGGACTCGATGAGCTGCCAGACCTTCTGCGGCAGCTCCCGCGGCAGCACGCGCTTGTCCTGCAGCGTCCACAGCCGCTCCAGAATGATGGCCGCGGCGGTGATCGAGCACAGAATGATCGGCCACATCAGCGGGCCGCCCGCCCGCACTATTTCCCACATCCGACGACAATCCTCACACGAGCCGCAACTGCAGAGGCGGCATCATACCGGAGGAGCGTCGCCGCTCAAGGAACTGCGTCCCGGGCGCAGCGCACGTTGCGCACCGGGGTGTTCTGGTACAGTCAGCGGGGCCCATGCCGCGCCAGCTGCTGAAAAGGATCGTCCCGGCCCCGCACTCGCTGCAGGATCGCTGGTTCGTGCGGATCTTCGGCGCGCGCATCTCCGACCCGCATCTGTGGACGCTGCACCGCCGGGGCGTGACCTACGCCTTCGGCGCGGGGCTCGCGATCTGCTTCATCCCGCTGCCGGTACACCTGCTCACGGCCTGCACCATCGCGATCATCTGGCGGCTCAACGTTCCGGTCATCTGCGGCACGACCTTTTTCGTGAACCCCTTCACCTTCATGCCGGTCTACTACTTCGCCTACCGGATGGGGAGCGCGCTCCTGCACACTCCGCCGGGCCACTTCAAGTTCCATCCCACCTGGGAATGGTTCCGGCATGGACTCACCCCGGTATGGGAGCCGTTCGTCGTCGGTTGCGTCGCGTGTGCTGTGCTGTTCGGCGTGCTCGGATGGATCTCCCTCGAGCTGGTGTGGCGCTGGAACGTGACCAGCCGCTATCGCACACGCCACGAGCGTCACGCCACTCAATCCGCCTCGGCATGAGCCGGCACACACCTCCTCATTTCTCGGCTCGAGTGTTGAGCGTCCCGCCCTCGAGCTCGTAGACGCGCTCCATGCGGCCGGCGAGTCGCACGTCGTGCGTCACCACCACCAGGCTCGTACCGCGCTCGCGATTGAGCTCGAGCATCAGGGCGAAGACGCTCTCGGCGTTGGTGCCATCGAGATTGCCGGTGGGCTCGTCCGCGAGCACGACGCTCGGCTGCGTCACCAGTGCGCGTGCGACCGCGGCCCGCTGACGCTCGCCTCCGGAGAGCTGGTGCGGCCGGTGATCGAGCCGCTCGCGGAGGCCTACTCGCTCGAGCAGGGCGCAAGCCGCGCTGCGTGCTGCGGCGACCGTGCTGCGCCGGACCAGAAGCGGCATGGCTACGTTCTCCAGCGCCGAGAACTCCGGCAGGAGGTGGTGGAACTGATAGACGAAGCCGAGCGTGCGGTTACGCAGCACTCCGCGCTCACTTTCGCTGAGTGAGTGGATGTCGCGTCCCGCGACGCGCACCACCCCGGAGCTCGGGGGATCGAGTCCGCCGAGAATCTGCAGCAGCGTGGTCTTGCCCGAGCCCGATGCGCCCACGATCGCCACGCGCTCTCCCGGCGCCACCCGCAGCGCCACGCCGCGCAGCACCTCGAGCACCACCGGCCCCTGGCGGAAGCTCTTGTGTACCGCCTGCGCCTCGAGAACGCTGTCACTCATGGCGCAGCGCTTCCGCGGGCGCGGTGCGCGCCGCGCGCCACGCCGGGTAGATGGTGGCGAGCACGCACAGCACCAGCGCGACCGCGCACACCCTGAGCACATCGACGAGCTCCACATAGGCCGGCAAGTCGCTCATGTAGTAGACGCGCGCGTCCAGGAACTGCGTGCCGAGCAGCCGCTCGAGCGCCGCCACCAGGCTCTCGAGATTGTCAGCGAGCAGCGTACCGAGCGCGGCTCCGGCCAGCGTGCCGGCCAGCCCGATGAGCACCCCCTGTATCGCGAAGGTCAGCAACACGTTGCGCGGCGCGGCCCCGAGCGTGCGCAGGATGGCAATGTCCGTCTGCTTCTCCTTCACGATCATGACCAGCGTTGCGACGATGTTGAACGCTGCCACGGCGACCAGCATGAGCAGGATCACGAACAGCATCGACTTGGTGATCTCGATGGAGCGGAAGAAATTGGCGTGGTCCTGGGTCCAGTCGGTGACGTAGAACCCCGGGATGCCGAGCTCCTGTGACACCCGGCGGGCAACCTGACGCACCAGTGTCGGGGCCTGCAGCGGGTTGGTAAACGCCAGGCGCAGCCCGGTCACTCCGCGGGCGGAGCGAAACAGCCGCGCCGCATCCTCCAGATGCGTGAGTGCGAGCCCGCGGTCGAACTCGTACATGCCGCTGCTGAAGAGCCCCACCACGCGGAAGCGGCGCATGCGCGGCACCACGCCCGTGGGCGTCGCAGTGCCTTCCGGTGCAATCAGCACGATGCTGTCACCGACGCCCGCGTGCAGCTCGTGCGCGAGCGCACTGCCGAGGATGATGCCGTATCCGCCCGCCGTGAGGTCCTCGAGCCGGCCTGCCACGAGATGCTGCGCGAGACCGGTGGCGGTGCGCTCTTCCTGCGGCAGCACCCCGCGCACGCTGGCCCCCGCCATGACCGTATCGTGGGCGAACATGGCCTGGCTCGCGATGTAGGGAACTGCTGCCTGCACCCCGCTCTGCCGGCGCACCGCATCCTGCACCGCCTGCCACTCGGGCAGGGTGCCGTCGAGCCCGGCGATGGTGGCGTGCGAGGTGACCGCGAGAATGCGATTGCGCAGCTCGCGCTCGAAGCCGTTCATCACCGACAGCACCACGATCAGCGTGGCCACACCGAGCATCAGCCCGCAGACGGACATCAGCGCCACGAAGGACACGAATCCGCGCCGGTGCGTCGAGCGCAGGTAACGTGTGCCGATCAGCCATTCGTAGGCGCTCATCGGACTATTCGTAACGCAGCGCCTCAGCGGGCGCGGTGCGCGCCGCGCGGACGGCGGGGTAGATCGTGGCGAGGGCGGTCAGCAGCAGCGCCGCGAGTGCGATGGTGGCCACGTTGCCCCAATGGACCTCGGAGGGAATCGCCGTGATGTAGTAGACATCCGCATCCATGATCTGGAAGCGGAAGGTGCGCTCGAGAAAGGGCACGATGCTGTCGACGTGCAGCGCCAGCAGCAGTCCGAGCGCCGCCCCGAGGGCGACCCCGAGCCAACCGATCACCAGTCCCTGCGTGATGAAGATACCCATTACCCGTCGAGGCGCGGCCCCGAAGGTGCGCATGATGGCGATGTCCGTGCGTTTGTCGGTCACCACCATCACGAGCATCGCGACGATGTTGAACGCGGCGACCGCGACGATCAGCAGCAGGATGAGCGACATCATGGTCTTCTCGATGCGGATGGCGCGAAAGTAGTTGGCGTTGTCCCGCGTCCAGTCGCTCACCTCGAGCGCCCGCGGCAGCTGCGCCCGCAGCCGCGCGGCCACCACAGGTGCGGCGAGCACATCCTGCACGCGCACCCGCAACCCCTCGCTCACCGTGCCCGCGGGCCCGAGACCGCGTACGTCCTCGAGGTTGGCGAATATCAGCGTGGCATCGTGGTCCTGCAGCCCCACCTCGAACACGCCTGCGACCTGTAACTCGCGCAGCTTCGGGGCGGGAGTGCCATCCGCAGCCAGCGTCGGCACGAGAAGCGTGAGGCGGTCGCCTGGCGAGAGCCCGAGCCGCTCGGCGATCACCTCGCCAACGATCGCTCGTCCGGACCTCGCGCTGAGATCCTCGAGGCGCCCCTGTGCGATGGAGTGCCCGAGTTCGGCGACGGTGGCAGGGGCGGCAGGATCGATGCCACGCAACAGCACCGGGACCATCTCCGGCCCGTGCACCGCGAGCGCCTGAACCTCAGCGTAAGGCGCGGCATCCGTGACGCCGTCGGTGGCGCGCGCGAGCTGCGCGACATGCGGCCAGTCCGGTTGCGCCGCATCGCCCGCGGCGGCGGATGCCTGCGCGTAGGTGGGCGCCGCCGTGACCCGCACCGGGGCGCTGAGCGAGAGCAGCCGATCGCGCAGCTCGCTCTCGAAGCCATTCATCACCGAGAGAATGACGATCAGCGCCGCCACTCCCACGCACACCCCGATGAGCGAAGCCCAGGTGATGAAGGACACGAAGAAACGGCTCGAGCGCGCGCGCACGTAGCGCAGGCCGACATAGATCGGCAGTGGATGAAACATCGTCGCGATTTAACCACAGTTGGGCCCCTTATCAGACCTGCGTCACAAATCGGCACGGTGCCCGCGGGGCGGGCTTTGACAGATTTCTTGCAGTGTTATAGTCGCAACGAGTCTCGAGGAGAGTCTTGGCATGCAGACCCGCATTCTCGCCGCATTGCTGTGCGGCTGTGCGCTCATCAGCGCCGCTGTTGCCGAAACCATCGTGGTGAACGATCAGGTGCAGGTGCGCGACTCCCAGCTCGAACGTCCAAAGCGTGGCCTCACCATGGACCAGGTCGAGAAGCAGTTCGGCGCGCCGTCCACTCGACATCCCGCAGTCGGCGGCAGCTCGCAGCAGCAACCGCCGATCACCCGCTGGGACTACAGTGGTTTCGCGGTGTTTTTCGAGCATGATCGCGTGATCGACTCGGTGGTCACCGGCAACGCGATGGCCACGGGCAACTCGGTGACGGCGGGCACCTAGCCTCGCTTTCGGCCCGCGAGCCGATTTCCGCGCCTCCTTAACTCTCATCTACACGGCCGCCCGCGCCGGCGGCACTGAGTGCTTTCCCGTATCTCCGCAGAGAGCAAGACATTTAACTTTAATGTGCTAGGCTCCCGCTCAAGAGAAGAATTTCTTGAGGATTCAGTGGGATTGGACGAAGCCTTAAGGGCACACATCGAGACCCTGGTACGTGCCGGGGCGGTGCGCAGGAAAACTGCCGCCGCACAGCTCGAAGCGGAAATCCGCCGGCGCGAGGAGATTCTGAGGCAGACCTTCCGCCGCTACGTCTCCCCGAAGGTCGCCGACAAGATCCTCGAGGACGCGCAGCTGCGCGATACGCTCCTGTCGACGCCCCAGGCGCGCGCCCACGCGGTCGTGCTGTTTGCCGACCTGCGCGGCTTCACCAGCATCTCAGAACAGCTCGAGGCGCCACGAGTCGTGCCGCTGCTGAATGAGTACTTCTCGCTGCTGACCGAGATCACCTTCCGCCACGAGGGCACTGTATTCCACATGGCCGGGGACTGCCTGATGCTCGGCTTCGGCGTGCCGCTCGAGCAACCGGACAGCGCGCAGCGGGCGGTGTGCACCGCGCGCGAGATGCTCGAGAGCTTCGGCGCGCTCGCGCGCTCGTGGAAGGAGCGCTACCACGTCGAAGCGGGCCTCGGGATCGGCATCAACGAAGGAGACGTGGTGGCGGGCAACATCGGCTCCTCCGCCTACATGAGCTACACGATCATCGGCGACACGGTAAACATCGCCGCGCGGCTGTGCCAGCGGGCGCGGGCGGGCGAGATCCTGTTCTCGAGCGCGCTCAAGCACTCGCTCGATACGCGTGGTGTGGACGTCGGTGCGACCGCACTGCCCGCGCTGCGGCTGCGCGGCCGCTCGCACCCGATCGACATCTACTGCGTGCCGCGCATGAGGCGCATGCAGGTGACGGAAGGGCCGATCGCAGCCTGATTTCCGCGGGGGTGGGTCCACGGCGGTGGGCGCACTTAGGTAAGCTGACCCGATGTCCGCCCTCCTTCTCCCACCGACGCCGGGCGGCGCCGCGCCACGCCTGCACTGGCATCAGCTGTACGGCAGCGCTGCGGCGCTCGCGCTCGCGGAAGCCGCGCGCGCGGATCACCGGCTGTACGTGCTGATCGCCGATGGTGCCCGTGAGCTCGAGCGGTTCTCCTCGGAGCTGCGCTTCTTTACTTCGGGGAAGTTGCCGCTGCTGCGGCTGCCCGATTGGGAAGTCCTGCCGTACGATCTGTTCTCCCCGCACCCGGACATCATCTCCGAGCGCCTGCAGACGCTGTACGAGCTGCCGCACACCCGCAGCGGTTGCCTGATCGTCACCGCGGACACCCTGTTGCAGCGGCTGCCGCCGCGGCAATACGTGCAGGGCCGGGCGTTCGACCTTCTCAAGGGTCAACCACTCGCCATCGAGTCATTCAGGGACCGGCTCATCGAAGCCGGTTACGCCAGCGTGAGCCAGGTGGTGAGCCCCGGGGAGTTCGCCGTGCGCGGCTCGCTCCTCGATGTGTTCCCCATGGGCGCCGCGACGCCGCTGCGCATCGACCTGTTCGATGATGAGATCGAGGCCATCCGTCGCTTCGATCCGGACACGCAACGCTCGCTCGATACGCTGCCGAGTGTGCGGCTGCTGCCGGCGCGCGAGGTTCCGCTCGACCCACAGGCGGTCAAGGACTTCCGCCGCCGCTACCGCACGCGCTTCGAGGGTGACCCCAACCGGGGCAGCGTCTACCGCGGAGTGAGCGAGGGTCTGGCGCCGGCGGGCGTGGAGTTCTACCAGCCGCTGTTCTTCGAGTCGATGGCGACGCTGTTCGACTACCTGCCGCCCGATGCCGTGATCGTGCACGATGCTTCCCTGGCGGGATCGCTGATCAAGGGCTGGCAGGAGATCAGTGAGCGCTACGAGGAGCGCCGCCATGATCTCGAGCGACCGCTGCTGAAGCCCGCGGAGCTCTTCCTGGAGCCGGCGCAGCTCGAGGCACACCTCGACGCTTTTGCCAGCATCACACTCGATCCCTTCAAGGCCGATATCGAGCTGCAGGGCGAATCGGCCGCGGTGCGCAACTTCCCCACGAGCGCACCGCGTGAGCTGCGCATCGACGTGCGCGCTGCCGAACCGTTCGCGCCGCTCGATGCCTTCCTGCGCTCGTTCGAAGGTCGCGTGCTGGTGGCAGCCGACTCCGCCGGCCGGCGGGAAGTGCTGCACGAGATGCTGCGCGCCCATCACCACGCGGTGAGCATCCTCGAGAGTTGGGACGCATTTGTTGCGGGCGATGCACGCCTTGCGCTCACCGTGGCGCCGGATCTGCGCGGTTTGACCCTCACCACTCCGCCGGTCGCGGTCGTCGCCGAGGCGCAGCTCTTCGGACCGCGCGCGCCCGTCGAGCGCAGGCGCGCCAAGCGTGTCTCGGACCCCGAGGCGATCCTGCGCGATCTGCAGGACCTCAACCCGGGCTCCCCGGTGGTGCACGAGGAGTATGGCGTCGGCCGCTATCTGGGACTGCAGCCGATGGAGGTCGGCGGCCAGCCCGGTGAGTTCCTGGTGCTCGAGTACCAGGACGGCGACCGTATCTACGTGCCGGTGCACGCGCTGCATCTGGTGAGCCGTTACACGGGCGCAGCACCGGAGCACGCGCCGCTGCACAAGCTCGGCACCGACCAGTGGGCGCGCGCGCGCCGACGCGCAGCGGAGCAGATCCGCGATGTGGCCGCCGAGCTGCTCGACCTGAATGCACGGCGCAAGGCGCAGCCGGGTCTCACGCTTGCGGTGAGCGAGCTCGACTACCAGGCGTTCGCCAACGCCTTCCCGTTCGAGGAGACCGAGGACCAGACGCAGGCGATACGCCAGGTGCTCGCGGATCTCGCCGGCGATCGCCCGATGGACCGCATCGTCTGCGGCGATGTCGGCTTCGGCAAGACCGAGGTGGCGATGCGGGCGGCGTTCGTCGCCGCGCAGGCGGGCAAGCAGGTCGCGGTGCTCGCGCCGACCACGCTGCTCGTGCAGCAGCACCTGGGGAATTTCCGCGATCGCTTTGCCGACTGGCCGGTGCGGGTGGAGGGACTGTCGCGCTTTGGCTCCTCGAAGGACACGCAGGCCGTTCTCGAGGGTCTCGAGCAGGGCAAGGTCGACGTCGTGATCGCGACGCATCGTCTGCTGCACGCGCACGCGCGCTTCAAGGACCTGGGCCTCCTGATCATCGATGAGGAGCATCGCTTCGGGGTGCGCGACAAGCAGCGCCTGCAGGCGCTGCGCGCCAACGTGCACGTACTCACCCTCACCGCCACTCCGATTCCTCGCACCCTCAACATGGCGCTCGGCGGGCTGCGTGACCTGTCGCTCATCACGACGGCACCTGCCGAGCGGCTGGCCATCAAGACTTTTCTCATCGAGTGGCACGCTCCGACGCTGCGCGAGGCGGCGCTGCGCGAGCTACGGCGCGGGGGCCAGATCTACTTCGTGCACAACGAGGTGCGCACCATCGAGAAGATCGCCGCGGAGGTGCAGACGCTCGTGCCGGAGGCGAGTGTGCGCATCGGCCACGGCCAGATGCGCGAGCGCGATCTCGAGCAGCTCATGGTCGACTTCTATCACCGCCGCTTCAGCGTGCTGGTGTGCACCACCATCATCGAAAGTGGCATCGACGTGCCGACCGCCAACACCATCATGATCAACCGCGCCGATCACATGGGCCTCGCGCAGCTGCACCAGTTGCGCGGCCGCGTCGGCCGCTCGCACCACCGCGCCTACGCCTACCTCATCGCGCCCCCACGCCAGGGGCTGCCGCGCGATGCCGCGAAAAGGCTCGAGGCCATCGAATCGATGGAGGAGCTCGGTGCCGGCTTCGTGCTCGCCACGCACGACCTCGAGATCCGGGGCGCCGGTGAGCTGCTCGGCGAGCAGCAGAGCGGCCAGATGACCGAGATCGGCCTGTCGCTGTATCTGGACATGCTGGAACACGCCGTCAAAGCCCTGAAGGCCGGCCGCGAGCCGTTGCTCGATCAGCCGCTCGCCGCCGCCACCGAGGTGGAGCTGCGCCTGCCCGCGTTTCTGCCGGAGGCGTATGTGGGTGACGTGCACGTGCGGCTCTCGCTCTACAAGCGCATCGCCGCCGCACCGAGCGAGGCGTCGCTCGATGAGCTCACCGCGGAACTGCACGATCGCTTCGGTCCGCTGCCGCCCGCGGCGCAGAACCTGCTGCGCATCGCCAAGCTCAAACTCCGTGCGCGGGCGATCGGGGTGAGGCGGCTCGACCTCGGCCCGCAGGGCGGCTCGGTGCTGTTCGAGGAGCGCTCGGCTGTCGATCCCTCGACGCTGGTGCGCATGATCCAGAAGGGCGCGCGCGAGTATCGCCTCGAGGGTCCATTGAAGCTGCGGGTGTCGCGCCAACTGCCGGCCGAGAACGCACGGTTCGAGTACGCCGCGCAGTTGCTGCGGAGTCTCGGCGAGCGCCCGCGCATCCACTGACGCTCGTGCCTCTAGCGTGCATGTAGAATGGCTCGCATGGTTGCTCGTCATGCGCCGCCACTCCTGCTGGCTCTGCTTCTCGTCGGGCTGCTTTGCGGCAGCTCATCGCCATCGCCATCGCTCTCGCAGGAGCCGGCACCGGCGCCCGCGCCCGGCCCCGGCAGCACCGTCTACAACATCGAGATCATCGTGTTTCGTGCCACCAGCGCGCTCGGCGGCCCGGAGGACTGGAGCGCGCAGGCGGGCGCCCGCAGCGTCGCCGGCGAGGAGTCAGCGAGCGGCGCCGCGCAGGTCGGACGCTTCGTCGCGGCCGTCCCCTCCTCTGCGTGGCAGCTCGGCGAGCTCGAGAACCGCCTGCGTGCCAGTGGCCTTTATGTCCCGGTCGCGCACACGGCGTGGTCGCAGACCGCAAGCTCCTGGGGAACGCGCGCCGGCTTCACGGTGCAGAAGCTCGGTGTCGATGTGCCTGGCCTCTCCGGCAACGTCTTCCTCGAGCGCGGCCAGTGGCTGCACCTCGGGATGGCGCTCACCTACGCCATGCCGTCTCCGCCTCAGGGGCTTGGTGCAGGTCCCGCCACTCCCTTCACCATCAACGAGAGCCGACGGGTGCGTTTCTACGACCGCAACTACTTCGACCACCCGGCATTCGGCGTGATCGCACTGGTGAGCCCGGCGCAGGGAGCGCGGCCACCCGGTCGTTAGTGCGCATCCCAGCCGGGCTCATCCCTCGCCCAGCAGCTGCGCCGCGCTGAATTCAAACTGCGGCACGGCGCTCCCCTGCAGAGCGCAACGCACGAGGCTGCGCGCGGCGGCGATGAACCAGGTCTCGAGCGCCTGGGGCTGGCCGCGGCCGAACACGCGTGGGTCGAGAACGGCCGCGCACGCGGCGTGCTCGGGATCGCGCACCGACTCGTAGCGGATGATCTCGATGTGAGCCGCGCGTGCCGCGGCCGCGAGCGCCTGTGTGCTCTCGTAGCTTCTGGGCTGGGTCCACGCCGTGCGCTCGCGCACGAGCGGCGTGCGCGTCAGATCGAGCGCGGCGCGGCTGCGCACGGCGGCCCGGAAGGCGGTGTGTGGCACGGGCTTCAGGTCGGGCGTGGCGGGCGAGTCGAGCAGGAACCGCAGACGCCAGTAGCTCTTCTCTGCCAGCCCGGTACGCAGCGCCTCGGCCCCGTACCAGACGCCCGGCTCGAGCGCTGCGCGAAAGCGCGAGCCGATGTGCGGGCGATAGCGATATGGCGTCGCGAGCAGGTAGTGCAGATGGCGCACCGTTGCCGGCAGCGCAGGCTTACTCTCCTCGAGCACGGCCTCGAGCAGCGCCTGCTCCTCGATCGAGTCG
>DATMPW010000071.1:0-16862 GCA_035566915.1 Steroidobacteraceae bacterium | reverse complement strand
TGCGTCGCACTGGGCGCCATATTCGTGCTCATCGCCGCCTGCACGGATTCGGTCTACGCCATGCTCACTGCGGCCGCGAGAAAACAGGTCGCGCGGCTCAGGGCGGACTCCCGTGCGGCCGATTATGCCGCGGCTGGCGTGTATGCCTCGCTCGGGCTGTACGCTGCGTTCTCGGGCACGAATGCCGGGAAGTAAGGCCGTAAGGATCTGAGCCGATGGACTGCCGACCCCGCCCATGCGGCCGGCCGGTGATGCGCAGCAATCGAGGTCGACAGGAAATCCACAGTACCGATGTCCAGGGTCTTGGCAGTAGCGCTATTGAGCCTCGCGGCGATAGCACGCGCGGGCGATCCCGCGCCGATCGAGCGCTCGCGGATTGAATACCTTCTGGCGGCCGTTGGCTTACTCCACGACGCACAATTCATCCGCAATGGGAAGGCTTATGACAGCCAGGCGGCGGTCGACCATCTGCGCACGAAGCTGCGCGCCGCCGGGTCACGTGTGCACACTGCCGAGGACTTCATCCGCTACTGCGGCTCGGAGTCTTCTGTCTCGGGCAGACCCTACGAGCTCCGCTTCGCAGATGGCCGGGTGATTCTCGCCGCTGATTTTCTCAGACAAAAGCTGCGGGAATTCGACACAGAGAACGGGCGAACCGACTGATACACCTGCGTTCGCGGTATGCCCGGCAAACCCCGGTCAGCCGCACCGCTCCCGCTAGCTGCGCGGGCGTGTGCCGTCTGGGTCATAGAGCGGCCGCAGCGATGCGCGAGCCGCTACGGTGCGATTCCCGATCAGAATCTCGAAGCGCCCGGAGGCGATCAGTTCCTCGGACACACCGCGTTCGTCGCTAACATAGCCCAAGCCGGCTGATGCGCCGAGCGTGTGAGCGAACATTCCCGAGGTGATGAGGCCCACGCGCCCGCCTGCCAGGAGTATCGGCTCGTTGTGATACAGCATCGGCTCGGCATCGGAGAGCAGGAACTGCACGAGGCGCCGGCGGCGCGGCTGCGATCGCGCTGCGAGCAGCGCGTCGCGGCCGATGAACCCTTCGGGCTTCGTCCACGCGCACGTGAACGCGAGTCCCGCGTCGAGCGGTGTATCGTCGGGACCGATGTCGTGCGACCAATCGCGATACGCCTTCTCGATGCGCAGCGAGTTGAGCGCATGGTAGCCGCAGTGCCGCAAGCCGAGCGGCTTCCCCGCCTCGACGATCGCGTCGTACACGGCGATGGCGAAGGGGACGGGTACGTACAGCTCCCAGCCCAGCTCTCCGACGTAAGTCACCCGGAGTGCGAGCGCCTGCTGGTAGCCGATCTGCACCTCGCGCGCCGTGCCGAACGGGAAGGCCTCGTTCGACCAGTCGCCACTTGCGATGCCCGACAGCAGCGCTCGCGAGCGCGGGCCCTGGAGGTTGAGCATGCACCAGGCATCGCTCACGTCGGTGACGACGCAGCGGCTGTCCGCCGCGATGTGCTCGCGTAGCCACGCCATGACGTGGGTAGCGGTGAAGGCTGCGGTGACCACCATGAAGCGGTCGATCGCGAGGCGGGTGATGGTTACATCCGCCTCGATCCCGCCACGATCGTTGAGGAACTGCGCGTACAGCACTTTGCCGATGGGCACGCGGCAGTCGGCGGTGGCGATGAGATTCAGCGCGCGCTCCGCATCGCGCCCCTGCACGAGAATCTTCGCAAAGGAAGACTGCTCGAAGAGTCCAACCGCCTCGCGCACGGCGCGGTGCTCCTGTGCATGGTTGGCGAACCAGTTCTGTCGGCCCCAGCTGTACTCGTAGGCAGGCTTCTGTCCCGGGCGTGCATACCAGTTGGGTCGCTCCCAACCCGCAGACTCTCCGAAGCACGCCCCCGCGGCGGCAACGCGATCGTGCAGGATGCTGCGTTTCACGCCGCGCGCCGTGCTCCATTGCCGGAACGGCCAGTGATCCTGGTATCCGATCCCGAGAGTTTCGACGACCCGATCGGCGAGGTAACGCGCATTGTTCTGCCAGGCATGCGTGCGCCGGATGTTCACCGACCAGACGTCCATCGGCGCGCTCCCATGTGCGATCCAGTCGGCCATGACGTATCCGACGCCACCGCCCGAGAGGATACCGAGTGAATTGAAGCCGGCGGCGACGAACAAACCCTTCAGGTTGGGCGCCTCACCCATCAGATAGTTGTGATCCGCGGTGAAGGATTCTGGCCCGCAGAACAGCAGCTTGACGCCCGTCTGCGCGAGAATCGGGACGCGGTCGCAGGCGCGCTCGAGATGCGGCTGCATGCGGTCCCAGTCGGGTGGTATCTCCCCGAAGGCAAAATCCGCCGGGATGCCCGCCGCGTTCCAGGGTCGGGCCACGTCCTCGAAGATGCCGACCATCAGCTTGCCGGCTTCCTCACGGATGTAGGTGCTGCGGCCGGGGTCGCGCAGGATCGGCAGCTTGGGGTGCACTCCGGCAACGGGCTCGGAGATCAGGTAGTAGTGCTCCGCGGCCTGGAGCGGCACGTCGACTCCGGCCATGCGTCCGATCTGCCGCGCCCAGATGCCGCCGCAATTCACCACCGTGTCGGTCGCGATCCGACCGAGCGCACTCTCGACCGCGGTGACACGGCCATCCTTCTGCTCGATGGCGGTGACCGGGCATTTCTCGAATATGGCAACGCCCGCCTGCCGTGCCCCTCTGGCGAGTGCACGGGTGACGTCGGTCGGATTGATGCGCCCGTCTCTCGGGAAGTGGAAGGCGGCCTGCACGTCGCCGACGTAGGCGAGTGGCCAGATGCGCTGCACTTCCGCAGCGCTGATTTCCTGACACTCGATACCCCAGCTCTGCGCGGCGCGATACCCGCGGCGCATCTCTTCCGCCTTCGCGGGGGTGAGGGCGAGCTGAATCGAGCCGCACTCGATGAGGCCGGTCGCCTGGCCGGTCTCCTCTTCCAGGCGCCGATAGAGCTGCTGCGTGTACGCGGCTAGCCGGGTCTGTGTCTCGGTGTCGCGGAGCGTGGTCAGAAGACCCGCTGCGTGCCACGTGGTACCGGAGGTGAGTTGCTCGCGCTCGAGGAGCACGACCTCCGTCCACCCGAGCCTCGCGAGATGGTAGGCGACCGAACACCCGGCAACGCCTCCACCGATGATGACCGCGCGGGCATGGCTCGGGAGCGACTTCTCAGTCATCGTCCCTGCAGCCTACGCCGGTCGGGCGCGATCGTGAAATGCAAGCTCGCGCGTATCGTGGATCGTCAGGTGCTGCGATCCGGGTGCTCTGGCGCGGGCCAGGGGTGCTCGGACTTGCCTTTAAAGATCGCGTCCGCATCGGCGCGCTCGAGCGTCCAGGCGCCGCGCTCGATTTCGGATTCGAGCTGTCCCGGAGCCCATCCCGCATGCCCGATGAAGATGCGGAGGTTGTCCATGGGCTTGTCGCGGGCCAACAGCTGCAGCAGCAAGTCGCGGTTCGCGCTCAGATAGATGCCGCTGAAGGCCTGGACAGCATGCTCGGGCGCCCGGGCGGCACGAAACAGGAACCACACGGAACCTATTTGGACGGGACCGCCGAAGTACACCTTGTCGTGCAGCGACGTGAGGCGCTTGAGGTCGGGAAACAGGTGCGAGACCGGGATCTCGGTCGGCCGGTTGACGACCAGACCGACAGGGGCGGGACCGAGATGATTCATCACCAGCACGATCGAGTCGGCGAAATTGGGATCACGCAGCTCGCCTTGAGCGACGAGCAGGATGGCAGTCAGCGGCTTGGCCTCTTCGGCGGTCGTCGGCCACGACGCGCCGAAGAACGCCAGCAGTGCGCCCAGCGCACCCGCTGCGAGACGGTGCAAGCACAACACGCTCTTCGCCGGCGACACTGGCCTCCGCCTCGCATCGCAAACCATCGCAGGCCGATTCTATGCCGTCGGGCGTTGCCGTGCAGGCTCACGCGACCCATCCACGGGTCCGACGTCCGCAAAAAAGGTGTCAGTACGGTTATGAGCGGGCGCGACAGTAGCAGTGAAGCAGTTGCCAGCTGCGTGCGCACTCTCAACTACACGATTGGAGAGCTTGCGCGCTGTCGTGGCGTGGCCGCGGCCCCTTCCGGAAAAGTAGCGGCAGCCGCGCCTTCCATAGAGCGAGCTTAAGCCGGGGTCAACTCTCGTCGCCGGTCAAGTCGCCTTGCCGCCTGTTTGCGTCCCCTGGTCGAGACCGCCGCTGCCGGCGGCCAGCGGGTCTGCCGCCACGGCGCGAGCCATACAGTGTCGGCGCCTAACCGGGCCTGCATGGGCTGAACACGGCACCGTCTCTTTCTTTAGAGAGGGACACTTGCTGTCACATCGCGGCACAATAGCGACCCCCGGGACCGCATCTGGCCGCGGCTCATCCGGGACTTAAGAACTCGCAACGCCGTGCACGCGAACACGGGAATCAGTTCGCGTTAAGGAGAGCCCCCGCATGCAGACGCGGGTCGAGACGAAGCCGAGCACCGCTAAACGCATGCTGATCATGATCGGTGCGGTGGTGGCGCTGATCGCGATCATCGCCGGGATCAAGGTGATGTCGATCATGGCGATGATGAAGAGCTTCAAGCCGCCGCCGCCGGCCGTGGTGAGCACCGCCAAGGCGACTTATCAGGAATGGCAGCCGGAGTTGCGCGGCATCGGTACGCTGCGCGCGCTGCGCGGCGCGGATCTGGCGCTCGACATCGCGGGACTCGTCACCGCCGTCAACGTGAAGTCGGGAGCCGAAGTGAAGGCCGGGCAGGTGCTCCTGCAGTTGCGGGACACCGAGGATGTAGCCCAGTTGCACCAGCTCGAGGCAACGGAGGCGCTCGCCGAGGTGACGTTCTCGCGCGCGCAGCAACAGGCAGTCGTGCAGGTGATCAGCAAGGCCGATTACGACCAGGCGGCGGCCGACCTCAAGGCAAAACAGGCCGCGGTGGCCCAGCAGAAGGTGAACGTCGCCAAAAAGCAGCTGCGCGCGCCGTTTGACGGTCGAGCGGGCATCATCACCATCAATCCGGGCACGTATCTCAACGCCGGTACCACCATCGTGACCCTGCAGCAGCTCGATCCGATTTACGTGGATTTCCACCTGCCGCAGCGAAATCTCGCCGAGCTGCGCGTTGGCCAGAAGATCGCCGTGACGCTCGATGCTTTCCCGGGCAAGTCCTTCGACGGCGCGGTCAGTGCCGTGAACCCCAAGGTCGATGTCGATACGCGCAACGTGCAGGTCGAAGGCAAGGTGCCCAACCCGGACCGGGTATTGACGCCCGGCATGTTCGTCAACGTCGGCGTGGATGCGGGAGCACAGAAGAGCTATCTCACGCTCCCGCAGACCGCGGTCGTCTACAACCCCTACGGCGAGACCGTGTATGTGGTGGAGACCAAGCGCGAAGCCGACCAGGAACAGGCCGCCGCCGCCGCGCAGAATGCCGATCCGGCGGATCCGGCGCCGCAGAAGACCAGCCGCAAGTCGGGTTCGCCGCAGCCACAGATCGGCGAGAACGATCTGGTGGTGCGTCAGGTGTTCGTGACGACCGGGCCGACCCGCGGCGACCAGGTGGCGGTTCTCAAGGGTCTGAAAGAGGGCGCCGTCGTGGTGAGCAGCGGTCAGATCAAGCTCAAGAATGGCGTAGCGGTGCGGATCGACAATCGCGTGCAGCCGTCCGACAACCCGAACCCCACACCGCAGGAGCATTGAAGCGGGCGTCCCCGTCGGCGAGTGCCCGGTGCCAGGCTGACACGGAACGAGCGATGAACTTTACCGACACCTTCATCAATAAGCCGGTGCTGGCGATCGTCGTCAGCGCGCTCATCCTGGTGCTCGGCGCGCGCGCGCTCACCGAGCTGCCCGTGCGCCAGTATCCGAAGACCCAGAACGCCGTGGTCACGGTGACCACTGCCTACTACGGCGCCGATGCGGACACCGTCGCCGGCTTCATCACCCAGCCGCTCGAGCAGGCGATCGCCCAGGCGCAGGGGATCGATTACCTCTCCTCGACGAGTGTGAATGGTCTCTCGACCATCACCGCGACGCTGCGCCTGAACTACGACGCCAACCGCGCGCTCACCGAGATCCAGACGCAGGTCACCTCCGTCCGTAACCAGCTGCCGCCGCAGGCGCAGCAGCCCGTGCTCAACATTGCCGTCGGTCAGACGATCGATGCCGCGTACCTGGGCTTCCGCAGCGACGTGCTGCCGTCCAACAGCATCACCGATTATCTCGCGCGCCTGGTCAAACCGAAGCTCGACGCGGTTCCTGGCGTGCAGAGTGCGGAAATACTCGGCGGGCGGCAGTTCGCGTTGCGCGCCTGGCTGGACCCGGCGCGCCTCGCCGCCCATGGCGTGACCGCGGCGGACGTGTTTCAGGCGTTGAGCAGCAACAATTACCTGGCGGCCGTCGGCACCACCAAGGGTCAGATGGTGAGCGTCGATCTCACCGCCGGCACGGAGCTGCATACGGTCGAGGAATTCAAGCAGCTCGCGGTCAAGCAGGTGAACGGGGCGATCGTGCGCCTGCAGGACGTGGCGACCGTCGTGCTGGGCGCCGAGGATTACAACTTCAACGTGTCCTTCAGCGGCAAGCTCGCCGTCTTCATCGGTATCAAGGTCGCGCCGGATTCCAACATCCTCGAGGTGGTCAAGCGCGTCCGTAACGTGCTGCCCGACATCCAGTCGCAGCTGCCGACGGGGCTCCAGGGCGAGATCGTCTACGACAGCACCCAGTTCGTGGTCTCCTCGATCCGCGAGGTGATCAAGACGCTGGTGCAGGCGCTCCTCATCGTCACCGTGGTGATCTACCTGTTCCTCGGCTCACTCCGCGCCGTGATCATCCCGGTGGTAGCCATGCCGCTGTCGCTGATCGGCACGTTCTTCATCATGCTGGCGCTCGGCTACTCGATGAACCTGCTGACGCTCCTCGCCCTGGTGCTGGCGATCGGCCTGGTGGTGGATGACGCGATCATCGTGGTGGAGAACGTCGACCGCCACATGAAGGAGGAGGGCAAGAGTCCGCTCGAGGCTTCGCTCCTCGCCGCGCGCGAGCTCGGCGGCCCGATTCTGGCGATGACCGTGGTGCTGGTGGCGGTGTATGTGCCGATCGGTTTCCAGAAGGGTTTGACCGGGGCGCTGTTCACCGAATTCGCCTTCACGCTCGCCGGTGCGGTCACCGTATCCGCCATCGTGGCTCTCACCCTGTCGCCGATGATGTGCTCGCGCTTCTTCAGCAGCGAGCAGGAGAGCGGACGCTTCGTCAAGTTCATCGACCGGCAGTTCGAGCGTGTGCGGCATGCCTACCAGCGGCTGCTACACAACCTGCTGCAGACCTACACCGTGGTGGTCGTCATGGGCCTGATGCTGTTCGGTGCGACCATCCTGCTCGGCATGACCTCGAAGAAGGAGCTCGCCCCGGAAGAGGACCAGGGGTTCCTCTTCTACCAGTTGCAGGCGCTGCCGAATGCCACGGTGCAGCAGATGCTCGGCTACTCGCAGGAGATGTTCGAGCTCGGTAAAACCGTGCCCGAGTACCAGATGCTGTTCCAGATCATCCAGCCCGGTACCGGACTCGGCGGCATGGTGTTCAAGCCCTGGGACCAGCGCAAGCGCTCGGCCGCCCAGCTGCAGCAGGTGCTGCAGCAGAAGTGGGGCTCGATCGCCGGTGGCCAGGTGTTCGTTTTCTCGCTGCCCGCACTGCCTGGTGCGCAGGGTGCGCCGGTCCAGGTGGTCATCAACTCGACCGAGCCCTTCCAGAACCTGAACGAGGTAGCCCAGGCGGTCCTGCACAGGGCCCAGGAGAGCGGCAAGTTCTTCTTCGTCGATGTCGACCTCAAGATCAATAAGCCCCAGTCGACCGTAGTCGTCGACCGCGACCTCATCAGTTCCCTCGGCCTGACGCAACAGGATGTTGGCAGTGCGCTCGGCGCGGCGCTGGGCGGCAACTACGTCAACTATTTCTCCATCGCCGGGCGCTCCTACAAGGTCATTCCGCAGGTGCTGCAGGCGGATCGCCTGAACCCCGACCAGGTGCTGGACTATTACGTGCGCGCCCCCGACGGCGCGGTCATGCCAGCATCCACAATGGCGAGCCTGAAGCGCCAGGTGGTGCCGCAGTCGATCAACCACTTTCAGCAGCTGAACTCGGCCACGATCTCCGGGGCCACCCAGATGTCGCAGGGCGAGGCGCTGCAGTTCTTCCGCGACACACTCGTGCAGGTTGCGCCGTCCGGCTACTCGCTGGATTACACCGGGCAGTCGCGCCAGTTCGTGCAGGAGGCCGGCGGCTTTGCCACCACGCTGCTACTCGCGGTGATCATCGTATTCCTGGCGCTCGCCGCACAGTTCAACAGCCTGCGCGATCCGCTGGTGATCCTGGTGTCGGTGCCGATGGCGCTGTTTGGTGCGCTCATCTTCGTCAACCTGATCTCGAGCCTCAACATCTTCACCCAGGTTGGACTCGTCACGCTCATGGGACTCATCTCCAAGCACGGCATTCTGATCGTGCAGTTTGCCAACGAGTCGCAGCGCGCGGGCTTGAGTAAGGGCGATGCCATCGAGCATGCGGCCGGCGTCCGCCTGCGGCCGATCCTGATGACCACCGCGGCGATGGTGCTCGGTGTCATTCCGCTCGTGATCGCGAGCGGCGCTGGTGCTGCCGGGCGCTTCTCCATGGGTCTGGTGATCGCGACGGGGCTCTCGATCGGGACGCTGTTTACGCTGTTCGTGGTGCCGGCGTTCTACATGCTGCTGGCCGCCGATCATCATGCCGAGAAGTCGCCGCGACTTGCGCCTGCAGCGCAGCCCGAGCCCGGCTCCGCGTAGCGGCGCAACCGTACCTACTGACTCTGCACCAGCGGTATCTTCGATCCGAGCTGCAGGTCGACGAGCGAGGCGATGCGGCGATCGATCTGGGCGAACGTCGCCCCCTTGCGGCCGCCTATCGCCTTCGACACGATCGGCAGGTACTTCGCGCGTAATTGCGCAGCCGCGATATCCACGTCCAGCCAGTTCTTGATGAGCGACTGGGCCTCATCGTCCGAGAGGGTGCCGAAGCGATCGGCATACGCCTGGATGGTGGCGTACTTCTTGTCGTTGATCTTCGTCAGCTCCGCGACGTACTGGTCGTAGATCGGCCAGAACTTGGTCGCTTCCGCATCCGAGAGTGTGAGGTTCTGCGCGATCAGCTGCTTTTTCTGCGAGCGGAGATCCTTGCGAAGCAGAGCGAGGTCCTGGTCGCTGACCACATGCTGGCCCTTGTCCGCCGGGGCCGTCGATGGAGGCGCTGCGGTCTGCGCATTCGTTGCCATCGTGCACGCCAGCCACGCGCAGGCCACGGCCACCAATCGAGTAACCGTTCTTCTCATGTCATGCTCCCCGGGGTAATAGGAATCCACACCAGCGCACCTTCCATCGCTCATGCCGCCGATGACATCTGCCGGGCCACGCCCGCCGTGAGCAGTCGCTGCGGATCCACGGCGCCATAGAGCTGGAGCAGCCGCGCG
The DNA here is from genome assembly GCA_035566915.1 of Steroidobacteraceae bacterium. Lineage (GTDB taxonomy): Bacteria > Pseudomonadota > Gammaproteobacteria > Steroidobacterales > Steroidobacteraceae > 13-2-20CM-66-19. Next base: position 7,387 of record DATMPW010000071.1, on the reverse strand, counting down.
ATCAGCCCGGTCCAGCCGGTCTGATGGCTCGCGCCGAGGCCCGCGCCGTTGTCACCGTGGAAGTATTCGTAGAACAGGATGTAGTCGCGCCAGTGGGGGTCGGTCTGAAACTTCTCGGTGCCGCCGTACACGGCACGACGGCCGCCGGCATCGCGCAGGAAGATGCGCGCGAGACGCGCGGTGAGCTCGCGGCTCACCTCGTAGAGATTCATCAGTTTGCCTGAGCCGGTGGGGCACTCGATCTTGAAGGCGTCGCCGTAGTAGAGGTAGTACTGGACGAGCGCGCGGACGATCAGCACGTTCACCGGCATCCAGATCGGACCGCGCCAGTTGGAATTTCCGCCGAACATTCCGCTGTCCGACTCGGCAGGCAGATAGCTCACGCGGTAGCGCTGACCGCTGACGTCGAACTCGTACGGATGCTCGAGGTGATGGCGCGAAAGTGCGCGGATGCCGTAAGGGCTCAGGAACTCCTGCTCATCCAGCATGCGCGCGAGGATGCGTCGCAGCCGCTGCTCATTGACGAGCGAGAGGACTCCGCGGCCCGCTACGCCACGGTGCTCCGCGCCGGTGGCGTGCACACTATCGAGCAGCTCCGGCATGCGCTCCATGCGGCTGAGCCAGGCTTCGGACAGGGCTCTCACGGACTCGCGCTGCCACTCCTCGATGACACTGGTCGCGCACAGCGGCAGCAGCCCCACCATCGAGCGCACCTTCAGGCGCCGTGCGGAGCCGTCCGGGAGCCGCAACACGTCGTAATAGAAGCCGTCTTCCTCATCCCACATGCCGCCAGGACCGGTGTGGTTCATGCCTTGCGCAATCCAAAAGAAATGCTCGACGAACTTGATGACCATGTCGGAGAAACTGCGATCGACTGCAGCGATCTCGACCGAGAGATCGATCATGTTCTGGCAGAACAACGCGACCCAGGCCGTGCCGTCGGCCTGCTCGAGGTACCCACCGGTGGGCAGCGGCGCGCTGCGGTCGAACACGCCGATGTTGTCGAGACCGAGGAACCCGCCTTCGAAGACATTCTTGCCGGCGCGATCCTTGCGGTTGACCCACCAGTTGAAATTGAGCTCGAGCTTGAGGAAGGTGCGCTTGAGAAATTCGATGTCGGACGGCTCGCCCATGATCTGGCCGAAGCGGTGAATGAACAGCGTCGCCCAGGCATGTACCGGTGGGTTGGTGTCGCTGTAGTTCCACTCGTAAGCGGGTATCTGGCCGCTCGGGTGCATGTAGATCTCGCGCAGCATCAAACTCAGCTGCTCGCGGGCGAAGTCGGTATCTACCGCTGACAGCGCAATGCAGTGGAACGCCAGGTCCCAGGAGGCGTACCACGGGTACTCCCACTTGTCCGGCATCGAGATCACGTGCTCGTTCAGCATGTGGTACCAGTCGCGGTTACGGATCTGCCGCACTCCGCCCTCGAGCGGATTTGCGCCATGCTCATGGAGCCAACGCCGGGCGTCGAACGAGTAGTACTGCTTGCTCCACAGCATGCCAGCGAGCGCCTGGCGCATGACACTTGCCTCATCGGCGCTGAGCGCCGCCGGGGTGATCTCCTTATAGAACTCATCCGCTTCGCGCAGCCGCATCGAAAACAGCTCATCGAACACCGAGCCGAAGAGCGCGGGCGTGCTGCGTGGGGCCGTGTCGAGCAGGCGCAGGCGGATGGTGGAGGTCCCGCCGGCAGGAACGTCGAGCTCGTAATGCGCCGCCGCTTTGGTGCCCGTCTGGGCGGCATTCACCGCGTCCGTGCGCTGCTCGATCAGGTACTCGTGGAAGGCATCCTTGACGTAGCGCGTCGGATTGGCCGTGCCGAAGAGGCGCTGGTTGTTGGTCTCGTTCTCGGTGAAAAGCAGCGTGGGCGTGCCTTCGCAGCGCAGCTCGCGGTCACCGAGCTCACCATGCGAGGCGAGTACGGTGGTGACGCCGGATGAGGTGCTGAGATTCCTCAACGATGGCTTCGCCGCACCGCTCGACCAGCTCCAGGTGTTGCGGAACCACAGGGTCGGCAGCAGGTGCAGTCTGGCCGCTTCGTCGCCGCGGTTGGTCACACTGATGCGGATCAGCAGGTCCTCTGGCGCCCCCTTGGCATACTCGATGAATACATCAAAGTAGCGGTCGTCATCGAACACACCGGTGTCGAGTAACTCGAATTCCGGCTCGTGCCGGCTGCGCTCGCGGTTGGTGACGATGATTCGATCGTAGGGGTATGCGCGTTGCGGGTACTTGTAGAGGTACTTCATGTACGAGTGGGTCGGGGTGCTGTCGAGGTAGAAGTAGTACTCCTTGACGTCCTCGCCATGATTCCCTTCGCCGTTCGTCAGGCCGAACATGCGCTCCTTGAGAATCGGGTCCTTGCCGTTCCACAGCGTGAGGGCGAAGCAAAGACGCTGCCGCTCATCGCAGATTCCTCCGATGCCATCCTCGCCCCAGTGATAGGCACGCGATCGCGCCTGGTCGTGGCTGAAGTAATCCCAGGCGTTGCCGTCCTCGCTGTAGTCCTCCCGCACGGTCCCCCACTGTCGCTCGCTCAGGTAGGGGCCCCATTTCTTCCACGGGAGAATTTCACGGCGCGCTTCTTCGAGGCGCTTTCTCTCCGCGGTCCTCGCCATGTCTCGCCCCTCGGGTGTGGATTGTGAAAGTAACCCGCATCGTCCGAGTGAGGCTTCCTCAGCGTCAATTGGCTGATGGTCCTACTTTGTCGTAGCGGACACGCTCACGGTCGAGTCGGGTCTACCGCCGCAGAACCCAGGCGGCGAGCGAGATCAGTGCGCTGATGAGCAGCATGGTCGTGATCGGAAAGAAGAAGCGAACCCCCGGCCGCTCGATCACGATATCGCCCGGGAGACGAAACAGCGGCAGCTGCCTGAACCACGACCACCCGAGACCGAGGATGATGAGGCTCACCCCGAGCAGGATGAGCGCGCGGTTCATGACCGGCAAGGAAACGCTTCTGCCAGCGTGATGCTGAGAAAGCCTGCCGCATCTGTCGTGCCTCGCGCCGGGGCGACCGAGAGATCCTCTTCCAGCTTCGACTTGACCGTTTTCTCCAGGCGCTCCGCTGAGACCCCTTCAGGGATACAGGGTCTCGAGCCCTTGCCGGCAGCAATGCTCAGTCCCTGGGAGATGCCCTCGGTGACTCCGAGGATATAGATGCGACAGACATTGCGACTGACGTGGTCCGACCCGGAGCACAGCTCTTTCAGGTCCGCGGCGGTCATGGCGGCTTCCGTGGCGTGAACGGGCATCGCGAGCGCACCCGCGGCGACGCTCAGCGCGGTGACGATGATCCTCATGGCACCTCTTCCAGCTCGCGTGCGATCCACGCCGCGGCAAGGGTACTCTAGGCTAAGTCGCGCGCCGCACTGAACGGGGCGGTGCCTGCGTGCCGAGGATCTCCTCGAGCGCTTCGATGACCCCGGTCACTTCATCCATCGAGTTGTAGTGCAGCAGCGAGAGGCGGACCGCACCGCGATCCGGGTTGACGTTCATTCCTTCGAGCACCCGCACCGCATAAAAGTTGCCGTTACCGGCCATGAAGCCGCGCGCGGCCAGCGAGCGCACCATCTCACCCGGTTCGATCGTCTCGGTCACGAATGCCACGGTGGCCGCGCGTTGCTCGGGGACCGAAGGTCCGAGCAGGCGAATGTCGCGGCGCGTGCCGAGATACTCGAGCAGCGCCGCGAGCAGCGGCACTTCCGCGCCGCGCAGCAGCGCGCGCACGCGCGCGGCACGCGCGCTGGTGCCGCCGGAACCCGCGGGATCACCGCCCCCGCCGTGGTGCGCATCGAGCGCGTCGAAGTACTCCGCGATGCCGCGTGCGGCGGCGACCTGGGCATGATCGGGCTCGGCAGGCACGAGCCGCTTGAGCGGCTCGTTTACGTTGAACCAATGATTCTCATTCCCGAGCCGCTCGACCAACCCGCCACGCACGACCATCAGGCCCTGATGCGGACCGTAGGTCTTGTAGAGGGAGAACAGATAGATGTCGGCACCCAGCTCTCCCACATCGGGTAGACCGTGAGGTGCCCACGCCACCCCATCGACGACGGTGATGACGCCGGCGGCGCGAGCCCGCGCGGTGATGCGCGCGACCGGATTGATGTGGGCGACGACGTTGGACGCGTGCGGGAAGGTCAGCAGGCGCGTGCGCTCGGTAAGGAGCCGCTCCAGGTCGGCCTCGGCCAGTGCTCCGGTGTCCGGATCGACACGCCATTCGCGTACCGTCACGCCGTGCGCCGCGAGCCGTCGCCACGAACCGCTGTTACCTTCGTGGTCCTGGTTCGTCACGATGATCTCATCGCCCGGCTTGAGAAGTGCCCGGAATGCCTGCGCGAGCACGTACGTGTTCTGTGAGGTCGAGGGACCGAAATGCACCTCGCGCGCCGTCACGCCGAGGTATTCGGCGAGCCGTACGCGGGAGGCATCCATCCACTGTCCGGCCTCGGTCGAGGCGGGGAAGTCGTAGTAGGGCTGAACTTTCAGCCGCCGGTAATACTCTCCGAGGCGGCTGATCACCGGCCCGCAGGCGTAGGAGCCGCCGGCATTCTCAAAGAAGGCCTGCCCCGCGAGCGAGCTCTCCGCAAACGCCGGGAACTGCCGGCGCACAAAGCCGAGGTCGAGTTTCATCGGGCGATGATCGCATCGGTCCGGGCCGTGTGCCACTACCGCGGTGCCGCCGCGCGAATCGCGCGCCGCGCAGCTCCCTGCCAGTGAGAGCTTACGATAGTTCGGCGATTACCGAAGTTCCGACAGGACGCGCTATGAGCGCGCGTCCCGCAGTCTTTCGGTACGGAAGCATGCGCAGAACTGCCACGCTGGCTGCGGCTTACGGGAACGACAACCGGGAGATGTCGCTACGCGGTGACAGTCGGGCGATTGAAGCGGAATTTTCTGGAGCGTAGCATCCGGGGGCGCACAACAAACCAACAGGTCGCGCAAGAAGGGACCAACAGGTCTTCTCAAACCAACAAGGGCGGTGCGGGGAGATAACCGGATTCCGTGCGGTCCTGCGCCGCTCATGCTTCCGTCACAATCGGAGGAATACCCATGACATCGCGCATGGCAGGACGCATTCTCATTCTCGTCTCGCTGATGCTTGTGCCGCTTGTGGCCCAAGCCGACTCGAAAGACAAGGACAAGGACAAATTCCCCTTTCTAGAAGCCACCGTGGCGCAGCTGCAGGCCGAGATGGCGGCTGGGCACCTGACCTCGGAGAAGCTGACCCGTGCCTATATCGAGCGCATCGAGGAACTCGACTCAACCGGCCCGGGTGTCAATTCCATCATGGAGCTCAACCCAGATGCGCTGGCGATGGCGCGCAGGGCGGACGAGCTGCGCAGACAGGGCAAGGTGTTGGGCCCCCTGCACGGCATACCCGTGCTCCTGAAAGACAACATCGGCACTGGCGACAGGATGCAGACCAGCGCGGGATCGTTTGCGCTCGTGGGACAGCCCGCGTCGCGCGATTCCACGGTTGCCGCGAATCTGCGTGCCGGCGGTGCGGTCATCCTCGGAAAGACCACCTTGTCAGAGTGGGCAAATTTCCGCTCATTCGAATCGATCAGCGGCTGGTCCGGTCGTGGCGGTCAGGCGCACAACCCTTACGGTATTGACCGCAATCCCTGTGGCTCGAGTTCCGGATCGGGCGCCGCCGCCTCGTCGAACTTCGCCACCGTATCGCTCGGCTCGGAAACTGACGGAAGCATCGTCTGTCCCGGAAATGCGAACGGCGTGGTGGGCCTCAAACCCACGGTCGGCCTCACCAGCCGCGCCGGGGTCGTGCCCATCTCCCACACCCAGGACACGATTGGTCCGCACACACGCACGGTGGCCGATGCCGCGGCGGCCTTGAGCGTGATCCAGAGCGTGAGCTCCGATGGGCGCGACCCAGCGACCGGCGGAGTGCCGCTCGGCTGGCAGGGGACGGGCAAGACGCGGCCCACGAATATCCCCACGGATTACACGAAATTCCTCGACCCGAACGGGCTCAAGGGAGCGGTCCTCGGCATCACCCGGCAGGGACTCAACGGGTTCACCAACGTCACGACGCCGGCACCGGTGACCGCCGCCGTGGAAGCCGCCTTCAAGGCGCTGACCGATGCCGGCGCGACGCTCGTAGACCTTGACGCGCTCGGCTACAACTTCGCGGGAGGTCCCGGCGAGTTCGAGGTCCTCTGTTTCGACTTCCGCAATGACGTCGCGGCGTATTTCGCCACGCGCAGCGGCGTGCCGGTGGCGGGCGGCACGCTGCAGAGCGCCATCGACTTCAACAACGCCCACGCGGCCGTCGAGATGCCGTTCTTCAACCAGGACATCTTCGACCTCTGCGAGTCAATGGCGCCCGGCCCCGACGACCCGCAGCCCGCATTCGGCAACGTGACCTACAACCAGGCGCTCAAGATGGACCACGACTTCACGGTGACCAACGTCGACGGGGCGCTCAGCGCGCAGCACCTCGATGCGATTGTCTCTGCGACCGACAATCCGGCGTGGTCCACCGACCTGCTCTACGGCGACCATTTCATCTTCGGAACCTCCAGCATTGCGGCGGCCGGGGGCTATCCGATCGTGCAAGTGCCGGCGGGTGCGGTCTTCGGTGTGCCGCTCGGCATCAGCTTCTTCGGAACCGCGTTCAGCGAGCCAACGCTGATCAGACTTGCCTCCGGATACGAGGCGGCGACGCACGCGCGCGCCCATAACCTGCCCACGTTTGCAGCGACGGTGCCGTTCGATCATGTCAAGGGCCCGCTGCAGCAGGGCGAGGGCGACGAAGATATGCACTCCGGGGCAGCTGCCTCCAGGGCCCTCCCGTCAGCGGCGGCCGCTCAGAGCGCGGCTTCTGTTCAGGGTGCCGCTGCCGCCAAGCCGAAGACTATGAGTGAGAAGGCCAAGAGGGTGCTGCACGGGCTGTAGGGTCAGTGCTGGCACTTTGCGGAAATCGGGACCGGTGCGGACCATCGCGCCGGTCCTCTTTTTTCTGCGGGTACAGCAGCGGAGCCCCGGGTAGCAGCCGAGCTCGGCAACGAAACTCGATGTTCGCGATGTTGGTGTCGATGGCGAGCCTCGCTCTCGGCGCGAGCGGGTAGGCGTTGCACTGCGGCTGAAATCCGCGCCGCTGGGCTATGGACGGCGCAGCGGAGCGGCCAGATAGCAGCCGAATTCGGTGACGAAGTTGACCGAGACGCGTGCATGCACGCGCCCCTGGCGGTCGAGGAACTCCGCCTCGTCATCGAGGGGCACGACCGCTCCGTGCCAGACGTTGGGGTGGAGATAGAGCGCGCTGCGACCGTCGCACCAGAAGGTGATGAACTTCTCCGGCGTCACGTCATCACCGGGGAGCGCCAGCGGAACGACGAAACTCTGTCCCTTGAGCGGA
>DATMPW010000070.1:0-23155 GCA_035566915.1 Steroidobacteraceae bacterium | reverse complement strand
CCGGAGAGAGTCGTGTCATCGAGCGCGACTTGCGCGCCGGTGCCTGGAATGCTGTTGAGCGCATCGAGGCCCAGCTGGTCGGGTATGGCGCGCTCCGTAACTTCAATTATCAGCTGCTTTACGTGCGCGCGTAGTCCTGATCTAATGACCGGGTTGGCCAGTTTTCGCGGGTGTTGAGAGTCCTTGTCACCAGCGAAATAACATCTAACGGATTCGCTGCCGACGTGGCTTGACGTTACTCGGGGCAGACATGGCTTGCGGCATATCCCCTTGCCCTACACTTCGGACAAATCCAGCCCCCGAGCTTCCGGTAAGGGCGACAGCCGATATAACGCTTGCGGTATTTCATGGCTGCGAGCGTATAGCGCCGGGCGGTACGCCAGGAAGAGACGAAAGTCATAGCGCACAGCATCAGCGCACTGGAATTCTCGCGGCTGGAAGCAAAATTCCAAGGGAGACTGGCTCTCGCCCCGGAGGGCTGAAACGCCGCTGCACCACTGGCGTAGGGATACCGCATGAGAAAGCGACGCCGCACGATGCGTGACCACAAGAAGTATCACGCTCGCCCGTTCCGCGAGGACGGGATGTCGATCAGCACGCCTGGCTTACCGACTGCCGCGCACGTTCTTATTCAGGTCGTCCACCAGGGCCTTCGGGAAGTCTTTGATGAGCTTGTCCAGGCAGGAACTTGGTCTTCAGGGATCCGCAAAATTCACAGGGCAAGCGAGTCCTTCGAGCAGCACGCTAGGGCGGAGCCGACCGGCCCACCCTCTCGCGCTGCCCGTTCCGACCAGGGCACCACTCAGCCCTTGAGGCATACCGGAGCGGAGCCAGACACCGGGTGGGCCGGGCGCTCGGACTTGTTCCGGCAAATGTAGGCCGTGCGGCTCTGCAGCTGTGCAACGTGCGCCTTGGCATTCGCGGCCATGACCGAGGCGAACTGAAATGGGTCGCGCTCGCTGGAGGCAGTTGAGTTCACGAACGCCCAGCCGCTGACTGCGGTGATCAGCGTGGCGCAGGCGGCAGCAGCGAAACGGCTCAGTCCGAGTGTACGAGTATTCATGACATTTCATCCTCGCGTTGATTGTGGTTGGTGACCTCCCCCGTCGCCTTCATCAGTTGCCGGTCGGGCGACGTGGTCAATGCTTCATGCCTTCAACCAGAAACGCGCTATTCCGGAGAAAATCGGATCAATCTGATAATCGGACTTCCCCACCGTGTGCGAGCACGCGGCGTCAGACGGGGTAGCGGGCCAGAAAGAGTCCTGGCGCAGGCTGCTACGGATCCCAGGCGCAAAAAGCCCGGGGTGTGCTGGGCCGACGCTGGATGCGACTTCTTCAGCTAGATCTCAGCCGGTTAGACGAGCCCGCGGGCGGACGCGCCGCAAAATACGAACTGCACTCCCCCCCACCATTTTGAGCGGCACCGGTCCTGCCGCCAGTGGGAGCCTGGATCGTCCTGCCGCGGTGCCGCATTAACTCGTAAGGCGATATAGCGCCGCCCAATTTCCATCGCTTGGCGCGCCTAACCGTTGTCGCAGGAGTTGCAGTTCGGGCTCAGCTCACGCTCGGAAGCTGGTTATCGCGGACACAGCGACGACGAGGTGTCCCGGCTGTCTCGCTGAGCCGCGGCCGTTGCCTGTCCGCGCATGTCGCAGCCGCTTGGACACGATTGCGCAACGGGCGGCACCACTTCCCCCGTGGCGAACCTAGCCTCCGCATTGCGATACACTAAGTTGAGAGGATGGACGGACGCGCGCGGACTCTGGGCCGGTGAGCTCGAGGGAGCCGAGGGGTATGTGCGTGACCAACAAACAACAAGACACCCTCATGTTCGGCCAGGCCGTGCCTCTGCGCGTGCGACTCGGCGACGCGGACGGACCCTTGCATGATCGGCCTGTTTCTGTTCCAGTTCCTGGCCCTGAATCTTCTGCTTGCCTTGCTGGTCGTGCGGCCCGTCCGCAGACTTGCCGGCATCGCTGATGAGGTCAGCAAGGGCAACATGGAGGCGCCGGATTTCCCCTCAAAGGGCCGCGATGAGATCTCCACGCTCGGGGCGTCGTTCAATCGCATGCGGCGCAGCCTCGTCGAAGCCATGAACATGCTGCAGTAATCGAGGTCCGCACCCAATTCGCTTATGACAATACCGCGCATCGTCGGCAAGTACGAGATTGTGGATGCCATCGGCTCAGGTGGCATGGGGACGGTATACCGTGCCTTCGATCCGACGCTCGAGCGAATGGTGGCTCTCAAGATCGTGCACCTCGATCGGGTGCAGGATGTTGCACCCGAACAGCTGCGCGAACGCTTCCGCAACGAGGCGCGTGCCGTGGCGCGCCTGAATTACCCGGCGATCGTCACCATATTCGACTACGACGACCAGGACCCGGTCGGCGCTTACATCGCGATGGAGTATGTGCAGGGATGTGCGCTGGATGAGTACGTCAAACAGCGTCCGGAGCTGCATCTGGAGGATGCAATCAGCGCGATGCAGCAGGTGTTAGGCGGCCTGGCGTACGCGCACGGCAAGGACGTCGTGCACCGGGACGTCAAGCCCTCGAATCTGCTGGTGACGCGCGATGGCCTGGTGAAGATCACCGACTTCGGCATTGCGAGGATCGGTCCACGCGTTACCACGCAGACCGGGTTGCTGGTCGGCACGCCGCAGTACATGGCGCCCGAGCAGTACATGGGCGGTGTGGTCGATCACCGCTGCGATATTCACGCAGCGGGGGCCGTGCTGTATGAGCTGCTCACCGGATCGCCGCCCTTCACGGGCAGCTCCTCCGAGGTCATGTACAAAGTTTGCCACGAAGTGCCGAAGCCGATGTCATCCGTCGATGCTTCGATCCCCAAGGTCTTCGATGCGATCGTCGCGAAGGCGCTGGAGAAGCTGCCGGCCAATCGTTACACCTCGGCGCTGGATTTCCAGCAGGCGTTGCGCGCGAGCTGGCAGGTGATATCGCCGAAACCCCCGTCGCCGACGCTGTCGCACAGCGCACGGCTGATCGCGACCGCCATTCACCGTCAGCCGGCCGCTGTACAGCGCGCGGTAGCGCCCGGCCCACCGCAGCCGCCCAAATCTGCGGATCCACGGCTGGCGCCGAAAGTCCCCTCCACGCCGTTGCGATCCGGGGGCGCGCCAGGCTCACTTGTCGCGTGGTCCCGGGAGCAGTTGGCCGAGATCGAGCGGCAGCTCCTGCCCTTGGTCGGTCCGATGGCACGGATCCTGGTGCGCGATGCAGCGGCCACGACGGCGAGCCGCCAAGAGCTGTATCAGCTGCTGGCCAGCCGCCTGCAAAGCCCGGAGGAACGGCGACAGTTTCTGCTCTTCGCCGAGCGCAACAACCCGGCGGGCCCGGGCGTGACGCCGGGAATCGGTCCGGCGCTTCCGTTGACGGCGGAGGGCACGCAACGCGCCAGTCAGCTGCTCGCGCGTTACATCGGCCCCATCGCGACGATCGTGACGCGTAAGGCTGCCAAGACCGCATCCGACGAGGCGCAGCTTTATGCGTTGCTCGCGGAGAAGATAGCCGCGGGGCCGGAGCGTGACCGCTTCATTCGGGAGGTGCAGCGACGTCGCTGATAGCGGCGCGCTCTCGGCAGCGACCCGCGGTTCCCGTCAGACTTGAACCGACCGGTGTCATTCTTGGGTCGTTTGATGAGGAGAGCGCCCGGGTTATGCGGGCCGCTGCCGGACTTTGCGGAAAAACTGCGTGCGCTCGTCAGGATCCTCGAGGTGCGCTGCCAGCAGCTCAAAATACCCGCGCTCATCGTGCGCGTCCTGTGCCGCCCGGCGGCTGAAGACTATGGCGATTGGGCCGATGAACTGGGCGAGCACGCGTCCGCCGTGCGCAATGGACGCATCCGTCAACGGAATGATCCGCTTCGGTGGCAGTGGCGCGGCGCGGGTCGGCATCGGCCCAGTCGGGCTCTCTGCCGACGGAGCACTGCCTGGGCGCGCGCGCGGCTCGATTGGCGTGCTGGCGACGGGAGCGGGCTCTGCGGTCATCGACGCCAATTTCGAGCGGAGCCCGGGAGCAACGACTGACGCCGCGGGCGTCCCGGGATAAAAAATCGGTGTGCGGTCGTTCTCCGTCGAGGGCACGCGTCCACTCTCGGGTCGCTCTGTTCGCGCGGGTTGCGCGAGCACAGCATTCACGGCGAGTGCCTGGCGCACGAGCTCCTGCGGAAGGGACCCTTGACCCGCGGCAGCCCTGGTAGGCGACGCGAGCACGGTGCCTCCGTACACTAGCCCATCCGCGCCACGCTCTTTCGCTCGCACCGGCTGTGCCAGCGCCGCGTCCGGCGGAACTGTCTGACTCATGAGCTCCTGAGGATCGGCAGCCGCAGGGGCGGCCATGGCAGCCTCCGGCCGCGCGAGGACAGTACCTCCCGATGAAGGCATCACCCTGTCAGGTTCCCTGCGTCGGGCCTCCGCCGATATCCGCTCCGCCGCGACGGGTCGGCGCACGAGTTCCGGGGACTCCAACGACGCGCCTGCTGCACCAGCGGCCTCGCGCATGTCGGGCGCACTCTCCTCAGGTAGGGTCGGTTCAGACACGGCCTCGCTGACTGGCGCTGGCTGCGCACGCACCGCTTCAGGTGCCGATCGTTTCACCGGCTCCGGTGGCTGAGAGGATGCAGGGCCGGAAGCGGCGGCAGCTCTCAGCGGTGCCGGCGAACGCGGTCCGAATGATTCAACAACGGGCGATGGCGGCGGCTTTTCCGGCTGATACCCCCGGGGGATTTCGGCAGGAGCCCGGGGCTCTGCAGGCTGCTCCCGGGTGACTGCGCTAAGGATCTGCAGCGTCCGCCTGCGCTGGACGACGGTCGAGTCCTCCTGTGCTGGCGCCGGCGGTGTGATGGTCACAGGGACGAGACTTTCGGGCGGCGGTCGGCCCATCAGCGTGACGTAAGCCGCAAACAACTCATTTCGAAACTCACGGGCCGTCACGAAGCGCTCAGCGGGCAATTTAGCGAGCGCGCGGGCGACCACCAGATCGAACGCAGACGACAGCCCGGACCTGACCTCGGACGGCGGCGGGGGTACGAGTTGCAGGACATTGAACATCGCGGCGGCAGTGTGTGGATCGCCTCGAAAGGGTGATTTGCCCGTGAGCAGCTGATAAAGGATCGTGCCGACGGCGTGAATGTCGCAGCGCTTGTCGATGGTCCCACTCAGGAATTGCTCTGGGGCCATGTACTCGCTCTCACCGACCAAGGCACCCGTGTCGTAGCGGTTTCGGGCTGCCAGGTCCGCCATGCCAAAGTCGGTGATCTTGATGCGCCCACCCTGAATCAGAACGTTCGACGGTTTCACATCCCGATGAATCACTGACTGGATATGCGCGAAGTCGAGCGCCTCGAGAAGCTGTACGGTAGCGGCAACGACCTGGGAGAGGTCTGAGCCTGTCTGGTTCTTTGTAAGCGAAGTAATGGTCGGACCTTCGACCAGTTCGCTGGCAATCAGCGCGGTGCGACCGTCACGCCGGATCTCGAACACACGCGCGATACCTGGATGCTGAAGACGCGTTGCCGCTTCGAAGTCGCGCTGCAGGCGCGCATCCATCTCATCGCTGCTCACATCATCTAAGAGGCCGAGCTGCAGCACCTTGAGAGCCACCAAGGAACCAGTCGCAGTGTCCTGGGCCTTGTAAAGGGCTCCGAGAACGCTGCTACCGATCTTCTCGAGGAGGATGTACCGGCTGAGTTGGGTCATAGGGAGAGCCAACCTGCGCAAATGCGCCGTTATCACCCAAGCGCATTCATTTTGTTATGGCTGCTGTCCCATGAACTATGCTACACGGGCGAGGTGCCAGCAAGCACTCGCATATGAGAGCCGGGTGGCAAATTGCGCGGTCTGCAGGGACCTTGAGCATCAGCCAAAGCTTCAGCTTTGGTGCGGTACTTATTTGATGCTCGCTATGGCTTCGCGCTGCCAAACTGCAACGGCAGTATTCCTCGCCAGCGACCCCTAACTCCAAAACAAACACACGGCAAGCGCACCTCCTCTATTCATGAGCGCCTTGCGATGACTGCTCCCGGTTGGCGCTTGCAAGGCGTGAGCGTCTGTCAAACAGCGCACGCGAGCCGGCAGCCGGACCTATCGACATCAGTCAAAGTCGCGCTAGCGCGGCAGCAGCGGGGCTGAGCGTCCGGCTTCGGCCTGTTCAGATGTCCTCCGGGATAATGTGTGCCACTACCACGCCCAGATCGGTCTTGGTGCCTTTACGGGCTTACCGGTATGCGTTGCGGACTCAATGGATCGATGCAACGCAAGCGTTTAGTTTGTTTGCAGGTGTTTGAAATCCTAGCGTCTCCCGAGGTCTTTGGTTCAGCTTCAAAGCAACTCTGTCGAGGTGGGCCTGCGAGTAACCCGAGAGATCGGTCTTCTTGGGAAAGTACTGAGGCAGCAAGCCGTTGGTGCTCTCGTTCGAGCCGCGTTGCCAGGGACTGTGTGGATCGCAGAAGTAGACCCTCACATCGGTAGCGAGCGAGAAGTCCTTGTGTGCCTCCTTACCCCGGTCCCAGGTCAAGGAGCGGCGCAGTTGCTTGGGCAGCTTACGTACTCGCCGGGTAAGAGCGGTGACCACCGTCTGAGTGCCGCTGGGCGTTAAGCCAGATTAATGTTGCATCGATCCCTTCGAGATCACCGTGAGTTTCACGTTGTGGTAGCCAACCGGGTGGCGTGAACCGCGGCGCACCGGCCGAGCCTCAGCGCGGATGCTCGTCGCCGTGCCGCGGGCGCGGCGGCCAGGTCTCAGCCTCTGATGCCGACTCGCCGGCCTCGAGCGGCTCGCCGATCCAGCAGGCGATCGCCGAGTAGTTGTCCTGGTGTGGGTCGGCTCGCGCCAGCTTCGCAGCCATCATGGCATCGAGCCAGTCCTCAGGCGTCGGGGCCTCCGCAAGCGATTTCGAGAACACCTCCGGCTCGAGTCCGCCCCACCAACCGTCGCTGCATAGCAGGAACGCGTCGGCGCGCTGCAGCTCGAGCGGCTCCGATACGTGCGGGGCGGCTTCCTCTTCGGAGCCGAGCGCCGCCAGCAGCACGCTCCGGTTCGGGACCTTGTCCATGCGCGCGGCGTCCACCAGCCCCGTGTCGAGCACCCACTGCAGGACGCTGTCGTCGCGCGTCACTGCAATCAGCTGGGCCGCGCGCCACTGGTACAGTCGCGAGTCGCCGACGTGACCCCACAGTGCCACACCTTTTTGAGTGTCTATGACGAGGACGACGACGGTGGCGTGCATCGCGGAGGCCCCGGTCGTCGCTGCGCTTTGGCGCTGACCCGCAACGACCGCGTCATGCGCATCAAGCAGCAGCTCCGCGAGATCGCGGCCGTCGACCGGAGGGCGGCTGCGAAAACCGCCGAGCACGCGTTCGACGACCAGCCGCGCGGCGCGCTCGCCGGCGGCATGGCCGCCAGCGCCGTCGGACAACACCAGGCACCAGAAGGCCCCCTGCCGCTCGACCGCGAGGCAATCCTCGTTGCGGGCCCGCGAGCCGACACCCGATCGCTGCGCGACCTGCAGGGCGAAGTGCTTCACCGGGAGCCTCCGCCGACTCTGGGCCCCACGGCGGCGCCCGACTCGTGCGCGGCTTCGAGGCTGCGGACCTGAGCCTCATAGGCTTCGCGAAACGCCTCGCCGAAGAAGCGCTCGAAATCCTTCTGCGCCTCGCCCCGCAGCGCGCGGTAGTGCTCGACATACACGTCCCAGAGGCGGGCGCGGCGATGGGCCGGCCGCAGCGAGTCAAACACCGAGCGCTTGGCGAGCAGGGCCTCGAGCTTCTCGGGATCGAAGCGGTCGAGGACGGCCTCCAGTGCCGCGCGCATTCCCGCCATCATCCCGACCTGATGCGACTGCAGGTCGATCAGCGCATCGCGCAGCGCCGCCGGGCCACCGAGGAAGCCGCGCGCCGGCGGTTGCAACAGCAGCTGCAAGGCCACGGTGGCGTCGGGCGCGAATTTCAGCGGGTTGTTACCACGCACCTGGATCACGGTCATCTGCGCCTGCATTTCGTCCTTGGCCAGGGCGCGCATCGCGACCAGACGGTGAATCCCGCCGATTGTGATCCGCATCATCGTGCCGATGTCGGCGAGGAGCTCAGGCGTCGGAGTATTCGGGAGCGCAGAGTCGATCCCGGCGCCATCAAGAAAGCTGCGCCACAGCGCCTCCGCGCCCGGCAGCGACTGCGCGGCAGCGGCCGGTTGGCGGGAAACCGGCGAAATCTCGCGCGGCGCACTGGCTGCCGGCGTGGGCGGCTCCGTCGCCGCTGCCGCCGGTGGGGGTGCGGGACTGCCCTCGAGCTTGTCCCGATGCGTGATCACGGTGCGACCCCGCAGGATGGTGGCGCTGGTCTCGTCGTGCTCGAAAGCAGCCTGCAGTGTGTAGCCGCCGATGCGTAGCTCGTCGCCATCGCGCAGCTGAACCCTCATGCCGGCACTCAATGGTCGTCCGTTGTGCAGGATCGGGCTGGCCGCGCTGACGTTCTCGATCCAGTAGCCGTCGTCGCGGTGCAGGACCTGCGCCTGGACGCGGGAGATCATCCGTTCGGGATCCGGCAGGGTGAAGGTGGCGTTGTCCGAACGCCCGATCGTGCCGCCGCGCTCGTCGAACCGGCCGACGAGCGGTTGACTCATCGGTGCCTCATTGAGCGCAATGCTGTGCAGGACCAGGGTCATGGATGACTCACAATCCCCGCTTTAGTCGCGCCATCCCGGGTGCCGGCGCCACAACCCGGCTGTGTCTAGTTGAACGGAGACGTACCACGCGCGGCAATTTACCAAAGTCAGTTGACCCCGGACGGCAGTGCCTGAATCCGGACGGCGGTTCCTTGGACCTTGGCACGGCATGGTGCGGTGCCGCAGCGCGCTCAGCGCCGCAGATGCTTGACCAGGCGGACGAGGACGCGCGGCTGCAGGGGCTTGTGGAGGATCACCAGACCGCCCTCGTGCGCCAGCGTCAGCAGCTCGGGCGAGGTGTCGCCGGTGATCAGAACGGCCGGGGTAGTCTCACCGGCCACCGCCCGCACGGCGCGCACTGCCTCGAAGCCGTTTTCCTGGCCGCGCAGTCGCCAGTCGGACAGCACCAGGTCTATTCGATCGCGCGCCTCGGTCGCGAGCGCGACGGCTTCGGCAATGGTGCCCGCCACGAGGACGTCGACGTGCAACGGGCGCAGCAGCTCACGCGTGGCTTCGCGGATGGTGACCTCGTCATCGATCAGCAGCACGGTGACCGCGCCGAGCTTGCGCGGCGGCAAGGTATCGGCCTCGAGCGACGCGGCGTCGATCGCATTGGCATCCCCGGCCGGTACGACCACGCGAAACACGCTACCGCGGCCAATAGTCGACCGCACTTCGAGCGAATGCTCGAGCAGATTGCACAGCCGCTGCACGATCGCGAGTCCCATGCCCAACCCGCGGCCGCGATCCCGCTCGGGATTGTCGAGCTGGTAGAACTCGCGAAAGATCATCTCGCGCTGGTCTTCGGGAATGCCAACGCCGGTGTCCCAGACTTCCAGGGCGACGCCGCGCGGGTGGCGGCGCGCCGCGACCAGCACTCCGCCATCGCGCGTGTAGCGCAGCGCATTCTGCAGGAGATTGGCGAGCACCCGCTCGAGCAGGAGTGGGTCGCTACGCACGATGCGGCGCGTGGCGCGAAAGCGCAGCGATAGATCGCGCGCCTCGGCATCGCCGCCGAACTGCTGGTACAGGCGGCGAAAGACGTCGCGGATGGGAAAGGTCTGCGGCGCCTTCTGCACCACTCCCGCGTCGAGCCGCGAGATGTCCAGCATCGCGCCGAAAGAGCCCTCGAGTGCCTCGATGGCATTCATCATGTTGCGCACCAGCGGCTTTTCCGGGGTGTCGTGCAGATGCTGCTCGAGCGCGGCACAGAACATTCCCAGCGCGTGCAGCGGCTGGCGCAGATCATGGGCCGCCGAGGCGATGAAGCGGGTCTTCTCCTGGTTAGCGCGGGCCGCCACTTCGATCTGCGAGCGCAGCTGCTGCACCAGGTCTTCGTTGTTGAAGCGCACCGCCAGCAGCAGCGCGAGCGAGTCGTTCTGATTCAGCGTCAGGCGCAGCAACACCAGCAGGAATACGGCCGCGAGCGCGGCGAGCAGCAGCAAATGCGCGGAGCCCGGCAACATCCCGGCCGACGGCGCGAGCATCAGCGTCAGGAGCAACGGTACCAGCGCCGGCAACAGCGACAAGTAGACCGCGGAGCGCGAGGCGGCTACGAGCGGCGCCGAGAGACCCGCCGCCGCCAGGAGAATTCCCGTGAGCAGTGCCTCGGCCGAGGGGTCAGCGAGAATGAACAGCGGCGGGCCCGCCCCCCAGATTGCGGAAGTCACGAACAGCAGTCCGAGCCAGCGACCGACAAGCGGAGGCGGTGCGACAGCTGACGGCTGGCCCAGGAGCCGCGGTTGAAAGAGCAGCAGGCGCAGCCCGGCAAGCACGACGCACGCGGCGCACCAGAGCCACGGCACGGGGTAGGCGCGCTGCTGCCCGACGACCGATGCCACGAACAGGGCACCGAGCATCGTCGTCAACACCGCCCAGCGATCGCCGGTGAGCGCGGTGCGGTACAGTACTTCGGCAACCCGCGGATCGGCGCGCGCCGCGCGGGCCTCGGGCGTCACAGCGCCCAGTACGCCGGCGTCGGCGTTGGCGTTCATGGCGTTGGCGGGTCACGCCGCATGAGAGGCGGACCGCCGCTCAGTGGAAAAGACTGATCAGGTGCGACCGCGAGTCCACATCGAGCGCCAGGAGGATGGCGGACACGTAGTTCTTCACCGTGCCCAGCGAGAGCTCGGTCGCCTTGCTGATCTCCTGGTTGCTGCAGCCCTCGAGGATCAGCTCGAGGATCTCGAGGTGGCGCCGCCCGAGTTCCGCGACGCGATCGTAGTGCGAAGTGCCGGCGAGCTTCGGGAAGCGCTCGGCCAGCGTTGAGGCGGCCGGTGCCGGGGACGGCGGCCGCAGCAGGGACTTGAGCGCCTGCTTGAGCCGCTCGGGGGTCCACGACTTCAGCAGATAGCCGACCGCGCCCATCGCCTGCGCCTGGCGGATGACGAATTCGTCCTGCGTGCCGGTGAGCATTGCGAACCGAATGTTCGGGCACTCCTCACGCAGCGTGCGCAGGCCTTGCAGCCCCTTGGCATCGGGCAGGTTCAAATCGAGCAGCACCAGGTCGAACGGGCCGCTTTCGCGGCAGGCGGTGCGCGCTTCGTCGAGCGAGCGGCAGGGGGTGATGGCGCAGTGCACCTCGTCGAGCGACTCCAGCAGGAGGCTGGTCCCGAAACGCACCAGATCGTGGTCATCGACCAGGAGTACCTTCTTACTCGTGTCCATGGCAGTTTCCCCAATGCCGGCGCGCTGAGGCTAGCGCCGTGACGCCGACGGTGTCCAGTCTCGAGCCCGATTGCGCGTGGGACTCAGGCGCCGCGTGCCCGTTGCGCCGCCCGGCGCTGCTGCCGGGCGGGCGACTGCATCTGACAGTCGCGTAGGCCACGATCGGCATGCGTCCGCGGCTGTAATAGTTGGCGCAGTCCGATGAGGGTGTCCCGCTTCCGGCCCTCACAGGTTAATTGCCCGTGTCGTCGCCGCACATCACGCTCTTGAACGCGAATTGCATCAGCGGCACCTTGATCGGCTCGTCGTAAGTGACGCGGATCGTGAGGAGATCGGTCTCCTCGATCGTGAGTCCGCTCTGGCTCCTGGTTCGCGAAACTCCAGACTGGGGTTCGGATTGTAGGTGCGATTGTCGGCATCCCGAAGACCGAAATCCCTGAATGCTTCACCACTCGGATTGAGCCGCTCGATGTCGAGGTTGTCCCGGACGAGGTCCGAACTCGCGTCACTCATCGCGTTCGAAATACGAGTCGCCGCGTCGGTCGTGAACGCATTCTGGTAGAACGGCACCAGCGCAAGAGAAGTGGGCCCCGGTGCAGGAGCGGTGCGGTGTGCCTTTGGTCACTTGCAGCGCGCGCCGAGCGGCGCCGGGGTGTCGTTAGTCACTATGAACGACAGCAAGCTCCGCGCACGATTGCGCCATCGGACAACAGGAGATGCCGCCATGAAAGTGAGTCCAGAGCGCTATGCAATGATGCTCGATCTCTCAACCCGGCTTGCACCCGTGGTACCGGACGGGCGTGCGGCGCGCGAACTGCGGCGCATCGAGTCCGGCGTGCGCGCCTCCTTTGCCCTGCGTCCCAGCGACGCCATAACGCAGGCATCGAGCGATGCGCTGATCGCCAGGCGTGCTCGGATCAATTGAATACGCTTTGAACTGGCAGACACCTCACCTAGTGGCAGGAGAGTCGTAAAAGCCGCCCGCGTGTAGATCACGCACCGGCGCGTTCATCGCTGACGCCGGCCGCCCCAACGGGCAGCCGGCGTATTTTTTCGCCGCGCACCCGCGTGCGGTGCGCACCGGCGCCTGTCTTTGGTCATACGCCCACGTTGCGCGCCTTTCTGGCGTGTCGTTGGTCACTATGCGCGCCCGGGTGACTCGCGCAGGATCGCCGCAACGGGGGCCGGGAGGTCCCGACAACGGAAACAGAGCGGAGCCGAACAATGAAAGCGAAATTTCAGCGTTACTGGATACCCCTCAGCCTGGCAGTGCGAGTGGCGCTTGCCGCTGCCAACGGCGCCGCGCAAATCTACCCCGAGTCAGAGCCTGCCGCTGCACCGGAGCGGCCACCCCCGTCCACGCCGACGCCGAGGATGCGCACCACGCCGTCCGACGGCGAGGAGAGCCGCCCGTCAGGGAACGTGGTCAAGGGACCTCCGCTCACGCTGTATCACGGCGAGGTCCACGTGCTCGATCTGCCCAACGTTACCCGCATCGCGGTCGGCAACTGTGCGGTGCTGCGGGCGACCGCGGTTGCGTCGAACCATGTAGTGCTGATCGGCGAGGCCGCCGGCACTACATCGCTGCGCGTCTGGACACGCAACGGGGCACAACTCAGCTACGAGGTCGCGGTTCGCAGCTTCGACATCTCCCAGATCGTGCGCGACGTGCAGGATCTGCTGGCAGGGTAGCCCGGGATCTCGGTGAGACAGGTCGACGGCCACGTTCTGATCTGGGGCGACTACAAGCGCCCGGAGCGCTAGCAGGCTCGAGGCGCTGCAGAAGATCCTATCCGCAGATCATCAGCACCGTCCCGGTGCGCAAACCGGCGCTAGCCGTGCAGACCGACAAGATGGTCTACATGGACGTGCGAGTCCGGAGATCTCCAAGCAGCCATTACGGCGACTCGGCGTCAACTGGGCGGGTGCCACGAACGGCGGCTCAACGCGGCGATCCGCCTGAACGCGACGACCCGGAACATTCCCCATCCTCCCATCGGCGTGTTGTTCGGGATCGCCGCGAATCTCTGGTCCACGCTGGATGTTACTGAGCAGGCGGGTGAGGGCTGGACGCTCGCCGAGCCCACGGTCAGCTGCAAGAGCGGCCGCGAAGTTCCAATAGCCGCGGCCACCGGTCCGGGATTGGTTCAGCACATGCGCTATGCGATCGACGTGGTATTCATTGACCGGCAGGCGCGCGTGCGGCGCGTCTGTCCGGCCGTCGGGGCAGGCCGAGTGCGTTTTGCCTTGGGCGCCGTACGCGCTGGAACTGCGCTCCGGGACGGCAGCCCGGTGCGGGCTCGCCCCCCGGGGTGCAACCTCCCGACCCGACCGCCGCGCTCGGTTAACCCAGCGCGCGGAGAAAGCCCGCACGCTCGGCGTCGTCGCTCAGGTAAGCGGCGAGGGCCGCGATGAACTGCTCGCGGCTGCAGCCGGGTCGCGCGGCGCGCTTGGCCAGGACCTGGGCGATCGGTCCGACCCGCACGGCGAGCAGCTGCACGGCGCGGGTGATGTCCTCAGGCGTCAGCGGCCGGGGCACGCGCGCCGCCTTGCCCGCGGCGGCGTGCGCGGGTCCGATCGTCTCCTCCTGGGAGCTCGGGCGGGGTGGTGGCGCTGCCGGCTTCGTGTGAATTCCCGCGCCCTTCAGGAACGCGTCACGGTCTTTGTGGCTGCTGATCTTCTCTGCGAGCGAGAGCGTCATGGAGACAATGTCGTTAGTCTTCGTGGCTGCACGGCGCACCATCACCCGTGCGACCGGGCCGAGGAAGAGCGCGAGCCGCTTCTCCACCCTCGCCAGCTCGTCCATGTTCCACCCCGTGGCCGAAAGAGCGTCCGCGGAGGGTGGCTGGCTCGGCGGCTGGCTGACCGACTCCCTGGTGGAGGGGCGCGAATTTCCGGCGGCGGACGGGCGCGGGCGGATGATAGTTTCGTCGGGTCCGTCCGGACCGCTGTTCAGCTGCGCATGGGCCAGCCGCAACGCCTCGAGAAACTGCCCGGCGGTGGCGAAGCGATCCTCGGGGCGCCGGGCGAGCGCGCGTATCACGACGGCATCGAAGGGTCGCCACGCTGGCAGACGACCTGCCACCGACGGAGGCAACGGCGTCTCGTAACAGACCTTGAACATCACCTTCTCCGGCGACCCGACAAATGGCGGCGTGCCGGCGAGCAGCTGATACAGCACCACGCCGGCGGCAAACAGGTCGATGCGATTGTCGAACGAGTCGCTCAGGTACATCTCGGGCGCGATGAAGCCCGGGGTTCCCATGATCGTGCCCAACTGAGTCAACATGGAAGACTCGATGCGCGCAATCCCGAAGTCCGTGACCTTCACCCGGCCATTGCTCATGAGCAGGATGTTGGCCGGCTTGATGTCACGGTGCCACACGCCCTGCTCGTGCGCGTACTGCAGGGCCTCGAGGAGTTGCGACACGATATCGACCACCTGTGCGACGCTGAAAGACACCCGGCCCTCGAAGCATTCGCGCAGGCTGCGCCCTTCCACGTACTCCATGGCCATATATGCATATGCGTCCTGCTCGCCGTACTCGTAGACGGCGACGATGCCGGGATGCGCCAGGCCGCCGGCGGCCTGCGCCTCCTGGCGAAAGCGTGCCGGGAAATCCTCGGTGCGGTCCCCATCGACCAAGTCGCGGCGGATGGTCTTGAGTGCCACCGGGCGCTTGATGTGCGGGTCAAACGACTTGTAGATGACACCCATCGAGCCTTTGCCGATCACGCCCAGCAGCGGGTACTTCCCGAGCCGCTCCGGTGCGGACTCGGGGAGGGCTCCCGGAAAACCCTTGGGAGGTAGCTCCATGAAGGGCTACGCTTCGAGCATTTTCATGGCCTGTACCAGGCTCTTGCGCAGCCGGGCGAGGGAGTCTGCGAGCGTGCGGATCTCGTCGCGACTGCGGATGCGGAAGCCGGGAGTGTCCAGCTGGCCCAGGCTGATACGGTCGGCGAGTGCGGAGATGCGCGCGACCGGACGGATGAACATCCACCACAGATCATCGCCGAATAGTCGCATGCCCTCTACCGCGCCAAACTGGGAGATCGCGCGGATCACGGTCGCCCCGCCCTGGAGGATCGCGACGACACCGCTCAAAGTCGAGGCTCCAACCGCTTGCACCGCAGCAAGAAGCGCAGTGCTAACCGTGCACTTGAACACGCGGTGTTCTCGCATGCAGGCTGCCGCGCGGGTGCCCGACGCTGACCGGAACATGGCCGGACATTTATACGTATGATGATCTGGTCCGAGCCTACGTAACACAAATGAGTCAGTCAACCAGCGCCCCGATCCGAAGCTCCGCAGTCTAGAGGCCCTCCGCCGCCGAATTGCTGCGGTGCACGGTTGGTGCTGCCGTGTGTCATGAGCCCGGGTCCTGACACCCTAATCCAAAGTGCCCTGGAGCGTCGTAACCTGCTGGCGCTCACGGCCGCGCTACCGCTGCTCAGAGATCTGAGCCCCAACTGCGCAACAGCGAAGTCGCCCGACTCCCGGTGAGAACGTTCGAGAAGCTGGTGGCGAGCCATCCACAGAGCCTGCGCCGCATCGCCAACAACCTGATCCAGCGTATCGAAGCGCTGCAGCGGCCGGAGGTTCTGCCGGACGCGAGACCAAAGACCTTCGCGATAGTGCCCAACGGGCTGGAGGTCGATGCCGCCGCATTTGGCTTGAGTCTCGCCGAGCAACTTCGGCGATTCGGTCGCGCTCAGCTTGTGCTGAGCAGTGAGGGGAGCGACCGGACGAGTCCTGGTTTCACCGCCTCGAGCGCGCTAACGATTTCGTTCTGTATGTCTCCGATCCGCACGCGAGCAACTGGAGCAAACTGTGCCTGCGGCAAGCCGATTCCCTGCTGCTGCTGGCGCGATGCGACTGGGCGCCGCGGGCCTGGGCGGCACTGCAGGCAAGGCACGACGATCCGGCCACGGCCTCGGCCACCGAAATCGTCCTCCTGCACGAAGGCTCCAAAAGCGCGCTCCATCAACGGCGTTGGCTCGAGCTGCAGCCGCGCAAGCGTCACCATCACGTGCGCAGCCCGAGTGATATCGCGCGCGTTGGACGGCTAATCACCGGGCGTGCTCTGGGTATCGTCCTGTCGGGCGGCGGGGCACGCGGCTTCGCTCACATCGGCGCGCGGCGTGCGCTGGAGGAGGCGCGGCTGCCGATCGATGCCATCGGAGCCACCAGCATCGGCGCCATTGTCGGGGCCGGCTGGGCTGCAGGCTGGAGCTACGAGGAGATGATCGAGCGCTTCCGTCGCTCGTTCGTCGCCTCCAACCCGCTCGGCGACTACACGCTGCCGCTGGTCTCGCTCGTTGCCGGCCGACGTGTCGGACGGCTGCTGCGCGCGGAGTTCGGAGAGACCTGCATCGAGGATCTGCGCTTGCCGTAACCGGACAGGCGCAGATCCATCGCCGCGGGCTGGTGTGGCTGTGGCTGCGCGCCTCGGCGGCCATCCCCGGCATCCTCCCGCCGGTTGTCACGCAGGCACAGGTGCACGTGGACGGCGCGACCATCAACAACCTTCCCGTCGATGTCATGCGCGAGACACTGCCCGGCACCGTTGTCGCGGTTGACGCCGGAGCGGACCGGATGCTGGAGACGGGTATCGAAATGACCGAGGTTCCCTCGGCGTGGCATCTGGCGGCGTGGCTGAGGCGTCGTCCCGCCTCAATCAATATCCTGCAGATACTGCAACGCGCCAGCATGATCAACAGCGTCGCGGCCACCGTGAGTCGACGCGCACTCGCCGATCTGGTGCTGAAACCGCCACTGGAGCGCATCGACCTGCTCGATTGGCGCGCCTTCGAGCACACCATCGAGCTCGGCTATCGTTACACGCGTGAAGCACTCGAGAAGAACCTCGCTATCTTCTCCAGGGTTCCTGGCATCGGTGCGCAGGCTACAGCGAGCGCCGGAAGTTGATCAGGTCCCGTTGATCCTGGGCGGGCGCTCAGAGCGAAGAAATTGCATGCGTTTGCCCGCGGTTACGCACGCCCACAGACCACGGCTAACTCCCTGCACTACGCGTACCGCGTCTGCGACAACGGGCCTCGATTCGGGACTGATTTTCAGCCCCGCGGGGCGCGAATCAGGCTCACCCAAGCGTTGGACCAGCAGCTGAAAAACCCAGTCGCCTGCTGGCGCACTCATGGATACCTGACCGGGAGTCGTAATTGCTCGCGCCCACAGTCCCAACACCACTACGTTGGTGCGCTCATCAACTCCACCCGAGGCGCCGAACAAGCTGAACGTTCGGCCGAACGGTGATTGCTCGAGTGGCGTTCACGCTGTAGTGAATCTCAGCCGGAAATTCATTGTGAGGAACGGGTTGGCGGCGGGGGCAGGGTAGCGTGACCTTTGGCACCTGTCAGCCAAGCCCGGGGCCGGTAGTGTTCGCGCACAGGCACACGGAAAGGACTACGATGCGACAAAAGATCTTTTGCGACCACCGCGACCTCGCCTTGCTCGGGCACATAGGCGCTCTCGCCCTTAGCGCACTCGCCTATCGCCGGCTCCACCGTCACACGCAATATGAGGCGCCAGCGCTGCATCCGCCCTCGAAGCTCGATCCTATCGCGATCGCTTGGGCGGGCTGCAATCCCGGCGCGCCATTGCCTAAAGCACTCAAGGGCGCACCGTCGCCGCTCGCGATGAGCCTGGCGAGCGCACCGCAGGCGCGCTCGAGCGTTGGCGTGAGGAAGGCTGCATGAATGGCCGCCAACGCTGGCTGACGCCGCCGCCGCGCAGTGGTCGCGCTCGGGCAGTACCCTGGGGCCGGTAGTGTTCGCGCACATGAAGACGCCTACGACCCGCCAAGAACTCTTGCGCGCCCGACGCTCCCTCGTCGCGCTCGGACTCTCAGGCGCTCTCGGTCTCGGGGCATTCGCCTACTTCGACGTTCAGCATCACACCTCGTTCGAGATGCCGGTGTTCTGCGTGATCTTCGGTATATTCATAGCCTTCGGCGCGTCGATCAGTAACGCATTGCGCTGCCCAAACTGCGGCCTCGACCAGTTCTACAACGATGGAGTCGAGAGGGATTTTCACTTCTGTCCGAAGTGCGGCGCCGACTTCAATGCACCGTTGCCGTCGCCGTCTCAGGGTGACTCGCCCGCTGGGCGTTGAGTGCCGCCGCATGAGCGCTTGCCAGCACACGGAGCACCTGTCGCTCGTTAGGGAGTTCAGACGCACTGCGAGCGGTCGTGCGCAGCCCGATGGCAAGTCCGTGTTGTGCGGCAGCTGTGGCGATAGGTGGCGTTTCATGGACCGCCTGCAACTGCCGGAGTGGCTGAAGGCTGAGCTCATACGACGCGGCCTCTGGTGACGCCAGCACTCGACAGCGCCGGCTATGAGGACATCGAAAGAGACGTCGGTCCGGCGAACACACAGCGTCCGCGTGCCCGCCTTCCAAGGGAACTAGACTGCCCGCACGCGCCCTCGCTGGTGCAGTTACTGCACCGCTAACCCCCGCAAACTCACGCCGACCCGTCTCACGATCGGGAGGGCCCGCCTCATCGCTCAGCGCGCTGGCCGCTTTCATCATCTGAAGCACGGTGCCTTGCGCTGATGCCTTGCGACATGACTTTCGTCTCTTCATGGCGTACCGCCGGGCCGATACGCTCGCAGCCATGAAGTACCGAGAGCGGTTGGCGCAACGGGACACCGAACAGGACTGAACGCGCGGCGGCGTGACATGGGCAAAGTGATTTTCCTGAAACGACCCGAGCCTGCGGGCACTGCCCGCGAAGCTGATGCGTCGACAGCGCGCAGCATTGACGAGCTACCGCCCATTGCGCCTTGGCGCCGACGACAGTTCGACGCGCAGCTGCGAGCAATCATTGGAGTTGAGAGCGCGCCACAGACTTGTGTGTGTCCATCCGCCGAGGTGACTGACGATGACGAACCCAGAGCTGGCGCGCCGTTGCGCCTGCAGTTTCATGGAAGCTGAGAGCGCAGAGGAACAAGGGCCATGAAGCTCTACCGATGCGAACTGACGTGGAAGGCGGCGGTGTACGTGCTGGCCGAGAGCGAGGAGCAGGCGATGCGCGCCGCGCTGCGCGAGGAATCCGACCACGAGTTCCCGGAGGGGACGGCAGCCGAAGTCTGCACACTCTCGCGCCTGCACAAGAGCGATCACATCTGTATCCCCGCAGGCGAGAACCCCAACTGCCTGACAATCGCCGAGTACTTCGGCGTCGACGATTAGGAACAGTCGCGCCACCCCCCGCGCGCTGTTCATTCTCCGGCCGGCGGGCCTTTTGAAACCGCCGGCCGGAGTCTTTTAGTGTCTGATCCAGCGCCCCGCGATATCCGCAGACGTCCCAACCGATCGTAGAAGTACCCACCCATCCGGGAACTGCGTCCGACCGCGACTCGCCATTTTGTGCTTGCAGCACAACCATCGGCGGAGCCGACGCACCGTGTAGCGATCAAGCGCCCAGTAGCTTCTGCTGACCGGGCCGAGACAAAAGTACTCGGCCCAACCCCGAAGCAGCCGGTTAATACGCGTCACGGTCTCGGCCGTGTCGAACCGTCCACTGCGCCGATCCGTCTCGGCGTGCAGCCGCTCGACCACGCGGCGGATCCCATCCTTTACTGGCCATTGGCTTCTCCGTACTCACTGAGCACGGGGTTCAGATACCTAAGATGCCGCGATCCCGGTGGGCGCGTTTCACACGGTGGCCTGGAAGTCGGCCTCGAAGAACTGCCACCATCCCCGCGCTTCCCGCAGATATGGCTCTTCGAACTGCGCCATCACCTGACTTGGGGCGCCCACACGCGACCGCACCATCGCTGTCTTGCCACGCAGGTGCGGAATATCTCCGACATATCGTTTGCGACTCATGGGCTGTAGACCCGTGTGCGACTTTCGGCCGCTACTCTGTTTCGGTGTCGACCCGCTCGAATTAGGCTCACGTGCGAGTGCGAGTTCACGGTGCCGGTCCCCAGTGCGACACACTATCCGCCATTGCCACCTGCGGGATCGGGCTCCCTGAGGCCAGCCGATCCAATATGCACCAGACGTGGTAGTGCTTCCTGTCGGTCCATGTCACGATGCCGCCGTCTCCCGGTACGCGCAGCGGTTGCTGGCACACCGAGCACTTGTCCTTCCAGCTCAGCGGGTCGGTGTTCCACTTCCAGCTCATTGCGTCAGCCTCCGACAGGTGGTCGATCTCTCCGTTTGTTCGAAGAGAACGTGCGTGCTTGGCTCGGTCACCGCACGTCCTCCCTATCCCCCGTCCGCTCGGTCTCTCGCAGGTAATGCTCGAATGCCCACGCCGGGAAGTCGTCGTCCGTCGACTCGTGGCCCTCCCGGTAGAAGCGGTCGAGCAAGTCGTCGAAATGTACTCGCACAAACTCACAGAGCGCCTCGAAGCACCTCGATTCGAAGAGCGCGAAATTCTCACGCCATCGGATATACGTCGGATCGAAAGACGATCGATGAGGCTTCATGTGCTGCTTTCAGCGCGGATGTCCGGAAAGCTGCTCGAGGAGGACTTCACGGAGGGCGAACTTGCGTCCGGCGCCCGAACGATCCCAGAGCGTCTGGCGGCGGGACTCCGGAGTCACAATCCGCAGTTGCAGCTGGTAGCGCTCGGCGCTCCCTGCAAACATCGCGTGCTTGGGTTTCATTGCCGCGTCTCCAACAAGGCCAACTATTGCGGGCTTATTGTCCGTGGCAGAAGTCCTGACCCGGTAGTGCCGAAGGTCATGCGGCGCAGACAGCCGCGGAGCCGCATGCGCCATACATAGCCTTAAGAAAATCGATGACGGGCGGGGCGTGGCAACGGCGGCCGAAAATTACACATTCGTAGCGGTCCAAGCCGACGCGCAGCTGCGAATCTGATGACGGCACGCTTTCACCAACGCGACAAACGGGCTGCGCCGAACACGTGCGAACTGCGGCGGAAAACTCCTGTTCTTTACCCGCTACGCTCTCGGCAAAAGAGCGCGCTTAAGCAGCCCTACGCCGGCCGGGAATCTGGTGGGCAGAAAAAGCTCGTGTGATTACTATGCTGAATACTTTGGTGAATTTGTATGCTGAATGTCTTGGTGAATTTGCCGGAGTATCGCGGTAGGGACGCGCGTTACCCGCCCCGCCCCTCCGCACGGGCTCCGGCGGGCGGGATTCACGCACCGGGCTGCCACCTCGGGCATGCTGATAACGAAGCGGATGCTCGCTCGCGCACACGGTCGAGTGCAGAAAGCACATGCAACCGGCTCAGCGTCCGGCGTGACCACCACTTGCGAGTGGCCGGGCTGGTGGAAGTCAAGCATCTACCCGAGTGAGAGTTCCACCGGCGATTGCGTGCCCGCATGCTCATACTTGCGCATGCTGGTGTCGTCGAACGCCGGTGTGAATTCTTTTGTGCCGGCGCTTTTATAGCGCGCTACGGCGAAATAACCGTCGAGCGCGGGAATGGAAGGGACATGCTCTGCTCGCGCGTAGAGGATGCCGGTCCCACGTGGCCCGCGGCGCAGTGATGAGATGAGGCGGCATAGAAATCGCGGTCTAGCCGCTGGATGTCTGCGTTCATGTGGCCGAAGCCGCGAGCTCCATCAACCAGGAGCTTGGTGCAGCGCGGACGCGCGTAGTCGGCCGGTGAACGGACGCAAAGGATCTGCCCAGGATCAACCGAGTCCGTGGGGTGATCGCCTTTTGGATCGCCTCCAGCAACTCTTTCGGAGTCACCGCGCGCTGGTAGGCGTACCTGCGTGACGACGATTCCATCGAACATCTCCCGCTGCCTAAGAGCACGCAAAGCCCTCATGCCCCTGAGTAGTGGTCAGAGTTTCGTCCCTCTTTTTGAGTCTCTCATCCCGACAGAACAGTCGTGACACCTTCAGTAGTGTTTCGACCGAAGGACAGGTGGGCTGGCGCACAGTGGACTGCTTGGCGAGTCCGTTCTGCACCTCGTCCAGTCGTCCCGGAACCCCGGAACTAGAGTGCCTGCAATACGACGCTCACTCTCCGGTAAGAGTTGGGCAGCGTTCGGAAACGCGGTCCGGATCGAAATCCAAGGCATCGGCCACTAACTTAGGTGCTAGTGCGAAAAGTGCGCCAGCGGCCGCACTGGTTTGCAGGAAGCTCCGTCGCGTTTGAGACATACCGCCGGCTCCGCTTCAAGCTACAGAGCCGTTTGCCGTGGCCGGCGACACGGTGGGCCGTGAGAATCGATGCCCTAAATTCCCGCAATTGCTGACCGGGCCGCCGGGAGATGGCATCGTCCGCTGTTGGGTTGTTCGGCAGTCGCGGCTGCCGGCCCACAAGCAGCCCTTCGGGTTTGGCCGCTGAAATTCGGGAAAAGCCGTCGCTCGGAACCCGCAGTGCGTGGTAGATCGCAGGGTCAGAGCCTCTTTGCATCGAACTACAGCGGATGAACACCCAGAGGCGGAAGCGCGCGACTCGGGACTAAGACCCTGGTCGGAGGGGAGCTGCGCCTGCGGGACACTCTTCGATGCGTTCAAGTGTCGCGAGCAGCCCTACAGATTCCTCGCGCTCTGTTGCCCGACACCCATCAGATCACGAGCCGCCCGCAGCCCTCCGGAGAGCTCGGAGCGAAAACTATTTCCACCTTATTCAATCATTTGCGGCAGCTCCGCGCGGTCGCAACGCCGCCTGGCACGGCGCCTGCACTATCGATCACTGAGCACATGCTCAAACGTTAATCCAACTCAACATCTTTACCACTTTAGGAGAACTGAAATGCGGATCGAGAATCTGAGCAAGGAAATCGACAGCAAGGACATGACCAGCGTGCGCGGCGGCAGCGCCGACTCGCAGGTTTGGACCCCGA
>DATMPW010000069.1:0-31278 GCA_035566915.1 Steroidobacteraceae bacterium | reverse complement strand
GCCTTCGTTTGGCGCTCTGTATTACAGCTACAACCTCGACTCCGACCATCTCAAGGACACCGAGACCGGCACCAGAAGCCGGGCGAATCTGACCTGGCACGTCACACCGGATGTCATGCTGTATTACACGTTCTCGCAGGGCTTCCGACCGGGCGGGTTCAACCAGAACGGCGGTTCGCCGCATGCTTACACTCAACTGCCACCCCCCAACCCGGGAGCCGGGTCACCCAACGTGGCGCAGTACCTCATCCCCCGCTCGTACACCTCGGACAATCTGACCAACAACGAGATCGGGTGGAAGACGGAGTTCTTCAACCATCGCCTGCTCTGGAACGGCGCGGTGTACAAGGAGAACTGGAACAACGTGCAGATCGAGTTCTTCAACCCGGGTGTGGTCGGCAACCTCTTCTACGACACCAACGGTCAGGACTTCGAGATCAAGGGCGTGGAGACGCAGCTGGTGGCTCAGATACTGGACGGGTTCACGCTGCAGGGTGCCGCCGCCTGGAACAGCAGCGAGCAGAAGAATTCACCGGCACTGCTCGTGAACAATCCTGCAGCGCCCGGCTACGGCAAGCCGATCACCAACGCCTGCAACCTGTTCCTGTTCGTTTGCCAACCGGTGCAGAACCCGTTCGGCACGACCGGCTCCCCGAGCGCGAACGCGCCGCCCGTGGAGTTCAGTCTGCACGCACGCTACGAGTGGCACATCGCCGGTTACGTGCCGTACATCCAGGCGGGTGCTTTTCACACTGCTCATTCCTTCACGCAGGCGGGAGCGAATCCGACCTACCACCTCGGCGGCACCGTGAGCACCTCGAGGGGCCGGTTCGAGAATCCGGCCTATACCACCTACGACGCGGCGATCGGCGTCTCGAAGGATGCCTGGCGATTCAGCTTGTCCTGCGAGAACTTGAACAATTCGAACGCCAGCACCTTCATCAGCTCGCAGCAGTTCATCACCGCGCAGACGCCGCTCAGGCCGAGAGTGATCACGGGTACCTTTGGATATAGCTTCTGAGGGATGGCGGTCCCGTGCGGCTGACGTAGGCGCCGGTGCCCGGGCGCGCTATCTTGGCGCGCGTGGGGAAATTTTGCGTATGGCGGCGCTGGAAGCAGAGATCGGACCGATTCGTGAGCTAGTGAAGGGGCACCGGTTCACGGACGCCTTGCGGGCGCTCGATGTGCTGTTGCCCGCTCACCCTGAGCACTGTGAGCTCCTGTACCTGCGGGCCGTGTCGCAACGGATGTGCGGGGACACCGCATCGGCGCTGGCCACCCTTGCCACGCTCGAGCGGGTGCACCCGCGCTTCAGCCGCCTCTACCAGGAGCGCGGTTACTGTCACGTCGCGCTGAAGCGTGCGCCGGAAGCGATCGAGGCCTTCGTGCGCGGGGTGAACGTCAATCCGGCGCTGCCTGCGAGTTGGCACATGCTCGAGGGCCTCTACCGCATGACCGGGCAGACTGCAGATGCCGCGCAGGCCGCCGCGCACGTCGCCACTCTGAAGAAGCTGCCCGGCGCGGTGGTCACCGCGACGGCGCTCTTCTACGACGGAGAACTCGCCGAGGCCGAGCAGATCGTACGCGATTTTCTGCTCAAGCACGGTCACCACGTCGAGGCCATGCGGCTGCTCGCGCGCATCGGCCTGGAGCACGACGTGCTCGATGATGCGCAGCTGCTGCTCGAGGCGGTGCTCGATCTCGAGCCCGATTACCACGCCGCGCGTTTCGAGTACGCGCAGACGCTCTGCCGACGTCACCTGTACCTCGAAGCACAGGCGCAGGCCGAGAAGCTGCTCGCAGTGGATCGTTCCAACCGGGATTACCGCACGCTGCACGCCATGACCTGCGTCGGCCTCGGGCAGCACGAACGTGCCATCGAGCTCTACCGGGCGCTGCTGCCGGGTGCGATACACCCCGCCGAGCTGCATCTCTCGATCGCACACTCCATGAAGACTCTCGGCCACCAAGCACCGGCGATTGCCGAATATCACGCCGCCGCTGCGGCGCGCGAGGGCTTCGGCGATGCATGGTGGAGTCTCGCCAACCTCAAGACCTACCGCTTCAGCGATGCAGAGCTCGAGGAGATGCGCGCCGCGGAAGCGGCCACGAGCACCGGGCCGGTCGACCGCTACCACCTGTGCTTCGCGCTCGGCAAGGCGCTCGAGGACCGCGAGCAATACGCGCCTTCCTTCGAGTACTACGCCCGCGGTAATGCGCTCAAGCGCGCCGCGAGCCGCTATCGCCCGGACGTCATCGAGCTCAATACCCGCCTGCAGAGCGAGATCTGCACCACCGAACTCTTCGCGCGCTACCAGGGGGGCGGCGCGCAGGCCACGGACCCCATATTCATCGTGGGCCTGCCGCGTTCCGGATCGACGCTGATCGAGCAGATCCTCGCCTCACACACCGAGGTCGAGGGCACTCACGAGCTCGCCGACATACCCCGCATGGTGGTAGAGCTGCAGGGCCGCGACTGGCAGCTGGAGAATCCGCGCTACCCGGGAGTGCTCTCGCAGATGAGCGATGCGGACTTCCGCCGCCTGGGCGAGAAGTACCTGCACGACACGCGCAGCTACCGCAGTGGCAAGGCGCACTTCATCGACAAGATGCCGAACAACTTCCGCCACGTCGGGCTCATCCACCTCATGCTGCCGAACGCGAAAATCATCGACACGCGGCGCGAGCCGATGGCCTGCTGCTTCGGCAACTTGAAGCAGCTCTTTGCGCACGGGCAGGAGTTTGCCTATAGCGTCGAGGACATCGCGCGCTACTACCGGACCTATCTCGAGCTCATGCGCCATTGGGATGCGGTGCTCCCGGGGCGGGTGCTGCGCGTCCACTACGAGGCCGTGGTGGCCGATCTCGAAGGGAACGTACGGCGGCTGCTCGATTATTGCGGGCTTGCGTTCGAGCCGTCCTGCGTCGAGTTCTACAAGACCGAGCGCAGTGTGCGCACGGCGAGCTCCGAGCAGGTCCGCCAGCCGATCTATCGTGAAGCACTCGAGCAGTGGCGGCACTTCGAGGCGTGGCTCCCGCCCCTGCGCGAGGCCCTCGGGGACGCCCTCACGCGCTACCGGGACTAGCCGTGGCGCTACTCATGCGGGGCGCACTCTGCGTACGATGGCCGAGGGTGAGCGCGCTGCAGAGCATGGTGAGCAGACAGCAGCCCACCATCGTGCCGAACACCCCACCCCAACCCCAGCGGTCGGCGATCCAGCCAACTCCGGTTCCCGCGATCGCCGAGCCGAATACGTAGCCGAAAAACCCGGTGAACCCCGCAGCGGTGCCGGCCGCCTTCTTCGGCACGAGGTCGAGTGACTGCAGACCGATGATCATGATCGGCCCGTAGATGAGGAAGCCGATCGCGATCAGCGCCGCATAGTCGATCCACAAGGGGCCGGTGCCGTTCAGCCAGTAGACGATGACCGCGACGAGCGTGAGAGCCATGAAGAGCAGCGTGGCCGGCGCGCGCCGGCCTCCGAACCACTTGTCCGAGATCCAGCCGCAGGCGATGGTGCCGGGAATCGCCGCCCACTCGTAGAGCGACCAGCCGAGGCTCGATTGTTTGAAGGAAAAGCCTTTGGCGGTCTCGAGGTAGGTCGGAATCCAGTTCACCACGCCGTAGCGCACGAAATAGCAGAAGGCGTTGGCCACGGCGATCGCCCACAGGTAGCGGTTACGCAGCACCGCCGTGAACAGGATCTCCCGGAATCCGAGCGTGCGCTCGTCTGCTTCGCTGTAGTCCGGCGGGTAGTCGTTGCGGTACTCCTCCACCGGCGGAAGTCCTTTGGACTGTGGCGTGTCCGCGAGCAGAAAATGCACCGCGATCGCCACCAGCGCAGCAATCAGAGCGTTGAAGTAGAACTTGGCACGCCAGTCGTGGAAGAGCGCCACACCGGCAAGCGCAAAGGTCGCCACCAGCGCACCACCAACGTTGTGCGCCGTGTTCCACACCGAGACCGTGAGCCCGCGCTCGCGCGTACTGAACCAGTGCACCATGGTCTTGCCGCAAGGCGGCCAACCCATGCCCTGCACCCAGCCATTGAGGACCTGCACGGCGGCGATCGCCGCGAGCGATGCGGACAGCACCGGCAGCAGGCCGAACGCCGCCATGATGACGCTCGACAGCAGGAGTCCCAGCGGCAGGAAGTATCTGGGGTTGCTGCGGTCCGAGACCGAGCCCATGAGGAACTTCGACATGCCGTAGGCGATCGAGAGGCCCGTCAGTGCGCTGCCGAGTGTGGCCTTGCTGTACTGCGGGTACTCCCTGAGGATGTCAGGAATCGCGAGCGCGAGGTTATTGCGCACCAGGTAATACGCCGCATAACCGGCGAAGATCCCGACGAACACCTGCCGGCGCAGGCGCCGATAGGCGGGATCCACCCGATCGGGAGCCAACCGAGGGGCGAACGCCGCAGGTTTGAGCCACGCGATCATCGCGCTAGCGGGACATGCGCGAAATTTCGCGTCTCGCGGATGGATGCGCGCTCGTCTCGCACGGCAAGCGGAATTTCGTGGGCTGCATTCAGCGCTGCCGCCTCTCCCAGTCGGGCGCCACGTAGTACGGTACGTGGGTGCGCGGCAGAAGGGGCATGCCGCGGATGTGGTCGGCGGCCTTCTCGGCCAGCATGATGGTCGGGGCGTTGAGATTCCCGGTGGTGATGGAAGGCATGATCGAGGAATCGACGACGCGCAGCGCCTCCAGGCCGATCACGCGCGTCTGGCTGTCGACGACCGCCATGGGGTCGGAGACGCTGCCCATCTTACAGGTGCAGCTTGGATGAAAGGCGCTCTCGGCTTTGGCGCGGATGAACGCATCGATCTCCTCGTCGGTGCGTACGTGCTCGCCGGGCTGGATCTCACGCGCCCGGTAACGATCGAAGGCCGGCTGCGCGAAGATCTCGCGCGTCAGGCGCACGCAGGCGCGCATCTCCGCCCAGTCCTCGTCGCGCGACATATAATTGAAGAAGATCATCGGCTTGTCGGTGGCCGCCGCAGACCTCAGGCGTACCCATCCCGTACTCCCCGAGCGCATGGGCCCGACATGCGCCTGGAAGCCGTGCTCCCGCGCGAGTGAGGATCCGTCGTAGCTCACCGCGAGCGGCAGGAAATGGAACTGGATGTCGGGGTAGCGCACGCCGGGGCGGCCGCGGATGAAGCCGCCGGTCTCGAAGTGATTGCTCGCACCGAGTCCGCCCCGCGTCAGCAGCCAGCGCGCTCCGATGAGTCCACGGCGCCAGAGCGACATGTGTGTATAGAGCGTGACCGGCTCGCGGCTCGCCACCTGGAAGTAGAACTCCACGTGGTCCTGGAGGTTCTCGCCGACGCCGGGCAGGTCATGCACCACCGGTATGCCGAGCGCGGTGAGCTCGGCACGCGGGCCGATACCCGAGAGCTTCAGCAGCTGCGGCGAGTTGACGGCGCCGGCGCACAGGATCACCTCGCGCCGCACCCGCACCTCATGCGCCTCGCCATCGCGCTGGTAGCGGACTCCGACCGCGCGCCGTCCGGCGAACTGCGTACTCGTCGCCAGAGCGTGGGTGCGCACCGTGAGATTCGGTCGCCGCATCGCCGGGCGCAGGTAGGCGTTGGCGGCGCTGCAGCGGCGGCCGTGCCCGACGGTCATATCCATGCGCGCGAACCCCTCCTGCTGGAAGCCATTCATGTCGGCGCTGAAGGGGTAGCCGGCCTCGCGACCGGCCGCGAGCCATGCGTCGTGCAGCGGGTTGGTCAGCAGGCCCCTACGGGTGCAGAGCTTGCCATCCGCGCCGCGATAGTCATCGGCGCCGCCGGCGTAGGCCTCCGCGCGGCGGAAATAGGGCAGCACATCCTGGTAGCCCCAGCCGGCCGCACCCTCGGACTCCCAGCGCTCGAAGTCGAGTGGATTACCGCGCACGTAAACGAGGCCATTGATGGAGGAGGATCCGCCGAGCACCTTACCGCGCGGCGCGTGCAGGCGACGGTTGTTGAGATGCGGCTCGGGCTCGGTGTAGTAGCGCCAGTCGAAGCGCGCCATGTTGAGCGGGATGTTCAGCGCGCTCGGCATCTGGATCCAGATCGAGCGATCCGAGCCGCCGTACTCGAGCAGCAGCACGCTGTCCTGCCCACTTTCGGTGAGGCGGTCCGCGAGCACGCAGCCCGCGGAGCCCGCACCGACGATCACGTAATCGAAGGTCTGCGCCGTCACGATGCAGCGTGTGTCATGGCGCGCTCAATAGGGCGCCTCGATGTCGGCCATCGCGACGTACACGCTCTTCAGCTGCGTGTAGTGCTCGAGCGCCGCGCGGCCGTTCTCGCGTCCGAGCCCCGACAGCTTCACTCCACCGAAGGGGAGCTCGATCGGGGTGATGTTGTAGTGATTGATCCAGCAGGTGCCCGCCTCGAGCTGTGCGATGACCCGATGAGCGCGCGTCAGATCGTTGGTGAACACCCCCGCAGCCAGGCCGAACTCGGTCGCGTTGGCACGCGCGATGACTTCCTCTTCGCTCTCGAACTCGAGCACCGACATCACCGGGCCGAAGATCTCCTGGCGTACGATGTCCATCCTGTCATGACAGGCGTCGAACACGGTCGGCGCGACGAAGTAGCCGCGCCCGAGCGCCCCAAGGGTGAGGCGCGCTCCGCCGACGATGAGCCGCGCGCCCTGGGCACGCCCCCGGGCGATCAGACCCAGCACCTTCTGCATGTGCTCTGCGGAGATGAGCGCGCCCACCTGCGTGTCAGGATCGAGCGGGTCGCCGACCCGCATGGCGGCGGTGCGCGCGCGCAGACGTTCAATGAATTCCCCTCGCACGCTGCGGTGCACGAACACGCGCGTGCCGTTCGAGCACACCTCTCCGGCCGAGTAGAAGTTCCCGAGCAGCGCTCCGGAGACCGCGTTGTCGAGATGCGCATCGCCGAAAACGATGAGCGGGGACTTGCCCCCGAGCTCGAGAGTCACGTGCTTGAGCGTCGAGGCGGCATCCGCCATCACCGCCTTTCCGGTCGACACCTCACCGGTGAGGGAAATCTTGCGGATGCCCGGGTGTCGCGTAAGGAGCTGTCCGGTCTGCCCGTAGCCCTGCACCACCTGGAAGAGTCCCTCGGGCAAGCCCGCCTCGCGATAGATCTCGCTGAGCTTCACCGCGGTGAGCGGGGTGAGCTCGGCGGGCTTGAAGATCATGGCATTGCCGCAGGCGAGCGCCGGCGCGGACTTCCAGCAGGCGATCTGCAGCGGGTAGTTCCAGGCGCCGATTCCCGCAACGACCCCGAGCGGCTCGCGGCGCGTGTAGCCGAAGGCCTTCAGTCCCAGATCGAGATGCTCGCCGGCGAGTCCGGCGGCGATTCCCGCGTAGTACTCGAGGCACTCCGCTCCGGAGATGACATCGACCGCGCGCGTCTCCTGAATGGGTTTGCCGGTGTTGCGCGTCTCGAGCTCGGCGAGCTCATCGTTACGCTCGCGCAGCAACCGCGCCGCACGCTGCAGCACCCGACCGCGCTCCGCGGAGGTCCGGGCGGCCCAGGCCTTCTGTGCCGCCCCTGCCCTCGCGACCGCGGCATCCACCTGGGCAGGACCGTCCACGGCGAGCGTTGCGAGTTCCTCGCCCGTCGCCGGATTGATCACCCTGATCGAGTCTTGTGCCTGCGATGCGCGGCCTGGCACACCGCGCGGGGCGAGCTCTGAGCCGTCCGCCGCCTGCGAGCGCGCGAGCTCGCGCAGCCGGCCTTCGACGAACGCCGTCAGCAGTGCCTGCGCGCTCTCGCTGTCAGCCTCCTGCCACTCCGACAACGCTGCGCGCAGCCACACGCCATCGATCATGGCGGCGATCATCGCAGCGAGGCTGCGGGCAGCCTCCCCCGGTATCATCCGGCGCAGGTCACTACGCAGGTTGGACAACATGCGCCGCTGGTACGCGGTCTGCACCCTCCTCAGTCCCTCGAGATGCAACACCTGGCCCCAGAAGGCGAGCCAGGCGGTACCGGTGCGCTTGTCGAAATTTTCCGGCCCGAGGTTGGCATCGATGACCGCCTGCACGCGTGCGCGCGGCGTGCGCGCGAGCGCGAGCCGCTCGCGAGCGTTCGTCGCGACCTCGCGCGCGAGTTTGCGAAACGCTGCTTCGAGGAGCCCATCCTTGTCGCCGAAGTAATGCGCCACCAGCCCCGGCGAAACGCCCGCGCGGCCCGCGATCTCTACGAGAGTCGTGCCGACGAAACCCACTTCGGCGAGACTGTCGATCGTGACCTCGATCAGCTGCACGCGGCGTGCGTCCTCACCCTCATCGCGGGGAGTGCCAGAACGGTGCGCAGGATCTCTGGTGGTTGATTGTGTATTCAACGGCATCCTCCGGACCCATTCCGGGGTGTCGATTTCCGGTGCCCCTGGTGCAGTTGCGTTATGGCAGCTCTTCTTTAATTCTCAACGGCTTGCCGGATATTTCGAGGCTTGACAGTCGATTCATTAAACGGCTATTCAAGGTGGCGGGGGGATCATGAATTGCGTGACTTCAGGGGTCAAGGGGACACGTGAGGGAGCGCGATCGGGATGCTTCTCGGTGCTCGCCTTCAGCGCCCTGCTGCGCCACCCGGATACCACACCGAGATTACCGTACTGTCGGTGCCGGTCGCCTACGCGTCGATGAAGAACCGCGACATCGACGTGTTCCCGGGCAACTGGATGCACCCCATGGAGCGGCCGCCTGGGTGACGAATTTGCATCAGTCGAGCCTATTTCAGAGAGGACAAAGCGTGCTTAAGAACAAGGCTACCGGACGGACCGACAGCGGCATGGAGCACTTCGGCTACAAAGAATCGCTTGCTCGCAGCATCGGGGCGTTCGGCAGCTTCGCGGCCGGCGTCAGTTATATCTCAATACTCACCGGTACCTTCCAGCTGTTCTATTTCGGCTTCGGTACTGCCGGGCCGGCCTATCTGTGGTCCTGGCCGATGGTGCTCATCGGTCAGTTGGCGGTCGCGCTGTGCTTCATGGAACTGGCCGCCAAATACCCTATCGCCGGATCGGTCTATAACTGGTCCAAGCTACTGGGCAGCCGGATCGTCGGTTGGTCTTCGGGCTGGTTGATGCTCACTGCGTCGATTGTCACCCTATCTGCCGTGGTGCTGGCGCTGCAACTCAACCTGCCGCGGCTGTGGAGCGGCTTCCAGATCATCGGCGACGGCAGTGGTACCTACGATTCCGCCACGAACGCGGTGATCCTCGGCACGGTCCTGATCCTGTTCACCACCGTCGTCAATGCGCTCGGCGTGCGGTTGATGGTGATGATCAACAGCGCGGGCGTCTTCGTCGAGCTGATTGCTGCCTGCCTCATAGCGATCTTCCTGGCGCTCAACATCAAGCGAGGTCCCGAAGTCTTCTTCTCCGCCAACGGCTATGGCGCTGGCAAGAGCTGGGGCTTTCTGGCCGATTTCCTGGTGGCATCGCTGGCCTCCGGATACGTCATGTACGGCTTCGACACCGCCAGTTCACTGGGCGAGGAGACGTTGGAGCCCCGGCGCACCGCTCCCCGGGCCATTCTGCGGGCTATCCTGGCCTCGTTCGTCATCGGTGGTGCAATCCTGGTGTTCGCGGTCATGGCGGCACCCAATTTGGGTGATCCGAGGATCGGCAGCAGCAGCGGCGGCTTGCAATACATCGTCGAGCAGGTGATGTGGGGTCCGTTGGGCAAGATCTTCCTGGTCTGCATCGTGGTCGCGGTGACGGTGTGCTCGCTGGCCGTGCACACGGCGGCCATCCGATTGAGCTTCGCCATGGCGCGCGACAACGCACTGCCGTTCGGGGAGACGCTGGCGCGGGTGAATTCCCAGACGCAGACGCCTATCGTTCCTGCCGTCGTGATCGGCGTGATTGCCGAGCTGATCCTGGTCGTCAACATCGGACAGCCGAAAATCTTCACGGTGCTGACCTCGATTGCGGTCATCATGATCTACCTGGCGTACCTGGTGGTGACGGGCTCACTGCTGAAGAAGCGCCTGGAAGGGCAATGGCCCCCCGCAGATCTCGTGGCAGGTGGCTACTTCACCATGGGCAGGTGGGGAATGTTCGTCAACATCGTCGCGGTGCTCTGGGGCACGGGGATGGCGATCAACCTCGCCTGGCCGCGCGAAGCCGTCTACGGCGCACCCTGGTACAACACCTGGGGTGCGTTCGTTTACATCGCCGTGATTCTCGGAGCAGGTCTCACGTGGTACGCCGTCAAAGGCTGGCGTCATATCGGCACGCTGTCCTCCCACACGCTGGCCACAAATGCTGATTCACTGCAGGCGGAAGTCTGACGCGCCTCGCCCCCCTATCTGGCGGCCCGTACGACTCCGGTCCGATGGCGGCCGTGCAGGCTTTGGAGTTAGCATTGCCGCCGCGATTGCACACACGAGGATCGCTGCGCCGTCGCAGCATTCTTTCCGCAACGGGAAATAACAAGGGAGCATCGGAAATGAAGCGTCTATTCAAGGGCGTCGGACTCGCGGCAACCGTCCTATTGGTCTGCAGTTCGGGAGCCATCGCGCAGTCGACGCCGGCGGCCAGTTCCGCGTCGGCGGACACCTCAAAACAGAACCTGGCGCAGGAAATCAAGATGCTGCGCAAGGACGTGCGTGCGGAAAAATCCAGGATCATGGGCGAGGCCATGGGCCTCGATGCCGAGCAGGCCAAGAAGTTCTGGCCGATTTACAAGGACTACGACAAGCAGCTCACCAAGCTCAACGATGTGCGCTTGGGCAATATCACCGCGTACGCCCAGAACTACAACAACATGTCAGAGAACAAGGCGGACGAGATCGTGAATGGCGCCATCTCCTATCACAAAAAGCGCATCGATCTGTTGGGCAACACCTATGACAAGGTCAGGGCTGCGCTTGGAGCACCGCTCGCCGCCCGTTTCGTGCAGGTGGAGAGTCAGCTGCTCAATCTCATCGATCTACAGATTGCATCGAACCTGCCGCTGATCTGGGGGCCGGAGAAGAGCACCGGCAAGCAATAACGCACAAACGCCCGGTAAGCTTCGGGGCGCGCATCAAAGCGGCCTTGATCCGTTTTCGGGGCGGACGGTTATTCAGTGATGATCCGGTCGGCCCACTCGATCAGCGACACGAAGATCGTCGGATTTCCGAATTTGGCTCCCCACTGGCCGAGATCGGCCTCCGTGACGCCGCGGGCCCGCGAGCAGGCGCCGCAGGCATAGATCTGGATCTTGTTGGCGGAAGCTTTGGTGAGCGCTTCGACCAGTGGCGGCCACCCGACGGGTACGACGGCATGCGCCACCGAGGCGCGCATGAGCGACACCGCCTCGCCGAGCAGGAAGATCTGCACCGTGTGCCCCGCTTCGGCGAGCGCATTGCCGTGCAGAAAAGCGAACGCGGCCTTCGTGGGGTCATCGGAACCCCACGCGCTCTTGAACATGATCTTGAGGGATTTCTTGGGCTCCTCCGCGCCGGCACCGGCAGCGCCGGCAAGAAGAGGCACGAAGGCCAGGCGCGAAAGCAAGCCACGTCGTTCCATGGTCGTTCCCCCCTGCAGGAGCGCCGGATGCTCCGGTGGCCCCCGCGGGAATGTCAAGTCGCACCGCAGCGAGAATGTCGCTGCCCATGTCGCATTCATTCAAAGCGCCGGACGCGAGGGTGCACGTCACGTACGGCCAGAAACTGCAGGATCGAATGATGCAACGCTTTTCCGGCCTGTCGCTGCTGCGCCGGGGACTTTCGGGCCAGCGCGGCTGGCAGCCGCAGTGGCGTCATGCCGCGCCCAAACCCGCTTACGACGCGCTCATCGTCGGCGGCGGAGGTCATGGGCTCGGGACCGCCTACTACCTCGCGAGCGAGCATCGGCTCAGCAAGATCGCCGTGCTCGAGAAAGGCTGGATCGGCAGCGGCAACACCGGTCGCAACACCACGATCATCCGCTCCAACTATCTCTTTCCGGAAAGTGCCGCGCTCTACGACCATGCCGTGAAGCTCTGGG
Source organism: Steroidobacteraceae bacterium (assembly GCA_035566915.1). Taxonomy (GTDB): domain Bacteria; phylum Pseudomonadota; class Gammaproteobacteria; order Steroidobacterales; family Steroidobacteraceae; genus 13-2-20CM-66-19. The sequence continues at coordinate 19,325 of DATMPW010000069.1, read as the reverse complement.
AAAGCCTCTCGCAGACGCTCAACTACAACGTCATGTTCTCGCAGCGCGGAGTCATGATGCTGGCGCACACGGTGCATGACATGCAGGTGGCGAAACGTCATGTGCACGCCAATCGCGCGGCCGGAGTCGACAACGAGTGGCTCACGCCGCGCGAGGCAAAGGCTTTCTGTCCGCTGCTCAACATCGGCGACATCCGCTATCCCGTGCTCGGCGCCGCCCTGCAACGCCGCGGCGGCACCGCACGTCACGACGCCGTCGCCTGGGGATACGCCCGCGCCGCCGATGCGCTCGGCGTCGACATCATCGAGAACTGCGAGGTCACCGGCATCCGCCGCGACGCCTCAGGTGCGGTGGAAGCTGTGGAGACCACCCGCGGCACGATTCGCGCGCCACGCATCGGTGTCGCGGCGGCCGGGCACACGAGCGTGATTCTCAAGATGGCAGATGTGGAGCTGCCGCTCGAGAGCTATCCGCTGCAAGCACTCGTCTCGGAGCCCGTGAAGCCGGTGTTTCCGTGCGTCGTCATGTCCAACACCATCCACGCCTACATCAGCCAGTCAGACAAGGGCGAGCTCGTGATCGGCGCGGGCACGGATGCCTATACCTCCTACACGCAGCGCGGCGGCCCGCACATCACCAGCCACGCGCTCGAGGCGATCTGCGAGCTGTTCCCCATGTTCCGTCGCATGCGCATGTTGCGCTGCTGGGGCGGCATCGTGGACGTGACTCCGGATCGCTCGCCGATCATCGGTAAGACCGGGGTCCCCGGGCTGTACGTGAATTGCGGCTGGGGAACCGGTGGCTTCAAGGCGACACCAGGCTCGGCGCACGTGTTCGCCTGGACCATCGCGCGCGATGAGCCGCATCCGCTCAACGCACCCTTCACGCTCGAGCGCTTCCGCGACGGCAACCTCATCGACGAGGCGGCCGCTGCCGCGGTCGCGCACTGAGGCAGCGCCGCCATGCTGCTCATCGATTGCCCCTACTGCGGCGAGCGGCCCGAGCCGGAATTCGTCTACGGAGGGCAGGCGCACGTCGCCCGTCCGCGCGATCCGGCACAGGTGAGCGCGCAGCAGTGGACTCACTATCTCTACCTGCGCGACAACCAGCGTGGGATCCACGCCGAGCGCTGGCGGCACACGCACGGCTGTGGCCGCTTTTTCAATGCGCTGCGCGATACCACGAGCGATCACTTCCTCGCCACTTACAAGGTCGGCGAGCCGCCGCCTGGTCCGGCGAAGGGCTCACAGTGACCGAGGGGCTGCGCACGGCAAGCGGCGGGCGCATCGACCGCTCGCACCCGCTGTCCTTCAGGTTCGATGGTGTGTGCTTTGGCGGTTACGCCGGTGACACACTCGCCTCGGCCCTCCTCGCCAATGGCGTGCATCTCCTGGGGCGCTCCTTCAAGTACCACCGGCCCCGGGGCGTGCTGGCCGCAGGCGCGGAAGAGCCCAACGCGCTCGTCGGGGTACGTCGTGATGCGTCGCGCTACACGCCTAACGTACGGGCGACACAGCTCGAACTGTACGAGGGGCTCGAGGCGGAGAGCCAGAACCGTTGGCCGAGTCTCGCGTTCGATGTCGGTGCGATCAATGACCTGATGTCACCGTTCATCCCCGCGGGCTTCTACTACAAGACCTTCATGTGGCCGCGACGGGCGTGGAAATCGCTCTACGAGCCGCGCATCCGCGCAGCCGCGGGATTAGGAGTCGCGCCCCGATTCGCGGACCCCGATCGCTACGCCGCAACCTACGGCCATTGCGACGTGCTGGTGGTCGGTGCGGGTCCCGCCGGGCTCGCGGCCGCTGTCGCAGCCGCTGCAGCGGGTGCGCGGGTATTTCTTTGCGATGAGCAGGCGGAGTTCGGCGGCGCGCTGCTCTCACAGGACCCGCGGGGGGCTCTGCGGCTCGATGGGCGTGGTCCGTCCGAGTGGCTTACCGGCACCGTGGCGGCGCTTGCCGCCAACAGGCTTGTGACGCTCCTGCCGCGCACGACCGCCTTCGGCTACTTTTCACACAACCTGGTGAGCCTCAACGAACGCCTCACCGATCATCTCCCCGTGCTGCCGCCCGAAGGGCCGCGCGAGCGCCAGTGGCTGGTGCGTGCCCGCGAGGTCGTGCTCGCCACCGGAGCGATCGAGCGTCCGCTGGTCTTTCCCGGGAACGATCGGCCGGGAATTATGCTCGCAGGCGCCGCCCAAACCTTTCTCAACCGCTATGGCGTGCGGGCCGGTACGCGAGCAGTGCTGGTGACAGCGACGGACGAGGCGTATCCGGCGGCCCTCGAGTTGCAGCAGGCGGGCGTCTTCGTCGCCACCATCGCGGACGTGCGCGCCGGGGATGGGGCCGCCGCACGCAGCGCCCGCGCGGCCGGCATCCCGGTACTGACGGGTGCCACGGTGCTCGGGACGAGTGGGCGGCGGCGCGTGAGCTCCATTCGCCTCGCGCAGCTCGATGGCGGCGAGCTCACCACCATACAGCTGCAGCCGTGCGACCTCGTCTTGATGTCAGGCGGCCACACCCCGAGCGTGCATCTTTTCTCTCAGTCGCGCGGCAAGCTGCAGTGGGACGAGGGGCTGCAGGCGTTTCTCCCCGGCACTCCGGCTGAGCGGGTGCGCAGTGTGGGCGGATGCCGTGGCGTATTCGACCTCGCCGCTGCGCTCGCTGATGGAACCGCTGCGGGCGCCGCCGCCGCGCGCGCGGCCACCGATCCCGCTCGTCGGGGAGTATGCCCCGCAGATCTCCCCGCCCCCTCCGCCACTGCCGCAGTGGCCGTCTCCCGGCAAGACGGGAGCAGCGCCGGCGTGAGCGATGCCCTGCGCCGTCCGAGAGAAGCGCGCGGCCGGTCGTTCGTCGACTGGCAAAACGATGTCACCACGCGTGACCTGGCGCTCGCCACGCGCGAGGGCTTTCAATCGATCGAGCACGTCAAACGCTACACGAGCACGGGAATGGCGACCGATCAGGGCAAGACCTCCAACCTGAATGCGCTCGGCATCGTCTCACGGACCCTCGGCAAGCCCATTCCGCAGGTGGGTCTCACCACATTCCGCATGCCGTACACACCGGTGAGCTTCGGCAGCTTCGCGGGCCCTTCGCGCGGTGAGCTTTTCGACCCGGTGCGCACGACCCCGATGCACGGCTGGGCGCGCGCGCAAGGCGCGGTGTTCGAGGATGTGGGGCTGTGGAAGCGCGCGCGCTACTTCCCGCGCGGCGCCGAGGATATGCACGCGGCGGTGGCCCGTGAGTGTCGATCGGTGCGCGGTGCCTGCGGCATATTCGATGCTTCCACACTCGGCAAGATCGAGCTGGTGGGGCCCGATGCGGTCACTTTCATGAACCGCTTGTACGTCAACTCGTGGGATTCGCTCGGAGTCGGCCGCGCGCGCTATGGCGTGCTGCTGCGCGATGATGGCTTCGTGTACGACGACGGCGTGGTCGCACGCCTGGCGGCGGACCGCTTCCACGTCACTACCACCACCGGCGGCGCGGGCCGGGTGCTCGCGATGATGGAGGACTACCTGCAGACCGAGTGGTCGGAGCTCTCCGTGTGGCTCACCTCGACCACCGAGCAATGGGCCGTGATCGCGGTGCAGGGGCCGAACTCGCGAGGGGTGCTCGCCGATCTCGTGGACATCGACGTCGCCGCCGCAGCGCTCCCGCACATGGGAGTCGCAAACGGTCAAATCTGCGGCGTGCCGATGCGGCTCTTTCGGGTCAGCTTCACCGGCGAGCTCGGCTTCGAGATCAACGTCCCGGCGGATTTCGGCGCTGCGGTGTGGGGAGCCGTCTGGGCCGCCGGCCAAGCGCATGGCATGACCGCTTACGGCACCGAGACCATGCACGTGCTGCGCGCCGAGAAAGGCTACATCATCGTCGGCCAGGACACCGACGGGACGGTGACCCCCGACGATGCCGGCCTCTCCTGGGCGATCGGCCGCAACAAGCCGGATTTCGTCGGCAAGCGCTCGCTGCAGCGGCCGGCGATGCAATCGACCGACCGGCGGCAACTCGTGGGTCTCCTCACCGCCGACCCCCAACGGGTGCTCGAGGAAGGCGCGCAGGTGCTCGGCGAGGCGCGTGCAACGGCGCCGGTGCGGCCCCTCGGGCACGTCACCTCGTCCTATCACAGTGCAACACTCGGCCGCTCGATCGCCATGGCACTCGTCGCGGGCGGCCGCGCCCACATGGGCGAGACGCTGTACGTTCCGCTCGAGAGCGGTGAGGCGGTGCCCGTGCAGGTCGCCTCGGCCGTTTTTTACGATCCAAAGGGAGCCCGTCTCAATGCGTGAGCTCACCGCCGCGCGGCTCCCGCCCCAATTCGCCGTGACGCCGGGCCTCGAGTCCCTGCCGCCGGCTGCGCGCCATGTCCTGCGCGGCAGCGACCCGGTGCGGCGGGCCGCGGAAGCGGCGGCCGGAGTGGGCTTCCCCACGCAGGCATGCCGGGCCCTCACCCATGGCGAGCGCGCCGCGCTCTGGCTCGGCCCCGATGAGTGGCTGCTCATTGCGCCCGAAGCTGAGGGTGCGGCACTCGCGGGCGCGCTGGAGACCGCTTTGGCGGACTTCCCACACTCGCTCGTGGATGTGAGCCACCGCCAGAGCGCCTGCGAGCTGCGGGGTCCGCAGGCGACAACGCTGTTGGCGGCGGGCTGCCCGCTCGACCTCGATGAGAGCGCCTTCCCCATCGGCATGTGTACGCGTACCGTGCTGGCGAAGGCCGAAGTGGTGCTGTGGCGCAGGGCTCCGCAGAAGTTCCGTCTCGAGGTGGCCCGCTCCTTCGTGGCCTACGTGTCGCAGTTTCTTGGCGAGGCCGCGCGGGCGAACACGCTCGACTGACGCCAGGCAGCGGGTGCAACTGGAGAGACGCTCGTGAAGACGCATGTCCGGGTGCTGGTGATCGGTGGCGGCGCGGTTGGTGTGAGCACGCTCTATCACCTGACGAGGAAAGGCTGGACGGATGTGGCGCTCATCGAGCGCACCGAGCTCACCGCGGGCTCGACCTGGCACGCCGCCGGGCTCCTGCCGCTCTTCAACATGAGCTACACGGTGGGGCAGCTCCACAAATACTCGGTCGATCTGTACAAACGCCTGCCGGCGGAGACCGGGCAGGACGTGAGCTTTCACGTCACCGGAAATCTGCGCCTCGCAACCTGCCGCGAGCGCATGGACGAGTACTACAAGTACTGCGGCACCGCCAACACCATCGGCGTGCCCTTCGAGGTGATCACTCCGCAGCGCGTGAAGGAGCTCTGGCCGCTGCTCGAGCTCGGTGGCAATGCCGACACTCCGGCGATCGTCGGCGCGCTCTATCACCCCGATGACGGGCACATCGCGCCGGCGGACCTCACCATGGCGCTGCGCAAGGGCGCGCGCGGCGCGGGCGCCGAGATCTACGAGCACACCGAGGCGGTTGGCATCGAGCGTACCGCATCCGGGGAATGGCGCGTGCGCACTGCCAAAGGGAGCGACATCGTCACCGAGCACGTCGTGCTCGCGACCGGTAATTACGCACGGCAGACGGGGCGCCTGCTCGGCCTGAACGTCCCGGCGATTCCGGTCGAGCACCAGTACATCGTCTACGACGAGTCCCCCGAGCTCAAGGCCTATCGCCAGCGCGGCGGCCGCGAGCTCGCCGTGCTGCGCGAGTCGGATAAGTCCTATTACCTGCGCGAGGAGCGCATGGGCTGGATCCTCGGACCCTATGAAAAAGGCGCACCGGCACGCTTCGCCGATGGAGTGCCGGAGTGGTTCGGTCGCAGCCTCTTTCCGGGCGATCTCGATCGACTCGTGCCGCACGTCGAGGCCGCCACCCGCCGCGTACCGGCGCTCGAGCACTGCGGCATCAAGGACATCGTCAACGGCCCGATCTCCTACACACCCGACGGAAGTCCCCTCATCGGACCGGCGTGGGGCGTGCGTAATGTCTGGCTCAATGAGGGACACAGCTTCGGTATCACCGCCGCGGGCGGCGCGGGCTGGCAGCTCGCCGAGTGGATCGTCGAGGGCGAGCCGGGCATCGACATGCTGGCTGTGGATCCGCGGCGCTTCGGCCCCTATACCAGCAAGCGCTACGTGGTGAAGAAGAACGAGGAGACCTATCGCAACGTCTTCATCATTCATTTCCCGGACGAAGAGCGCCCGGACGCACGCCCGGCAAAGACGAGCCCCGTGTACGACAAGCTGAGCGCCCGCGGCGCGGTGTGGGGTCAGCGTTATGGTTGGGAGCGTGCTAACTGGTTCGCCCCGCCCGGGGTGGCGCGGCGTGACGAGTGGAGCTTCCGCCGGACCAACTACTTCGAGCACGTCGGCAACGAGGCACGCCTCATGCGCGAGCGCGTCGGAGTGATCGACCTGACACCATTCACCAAGCACGAGGTCACAGGGCCCGGCGCCGAGAGCTGGCTCGACCGGCTCGTCGCCAACAAGGTGCCGGCGAAGATCGGGCGTATGGCGCTATCGCATGCCTTGACGCCACGCGGCGGCATTCGCTCCGAATTCACCATCACCAAGATCGCCGAACAGCATTTCTACGTCGTGAGCGCCGGCGCCGCGGAGCGCTACGACAGCGACTATCTGTCGAAGTCACTGCCGGCGGACGGTTCCGTGGCCCTGCGCAACATCACGAACACCCGCGGCTGCTTCGTGCTCGCGGGGCCCAAATCGCGCGAGGTGCTCGCGCAGCTCACCGATACGCCGCTCGACAACAGCGCCTTCCCCTGGCTCACCGCACAGGTCATCGAAGCCGGGCTCGCGGTGGATGTCTATGCATTGCGGGTGAACTTCGTGGGCGCACTCGGCTGGGAACTGCACTTTCCCATCGAGTATGCGCATCACCTCTTCGATGCGCTGTTCGAAGCGGGCGCCCCGCACGGTGTCGGCATGGTCGGCATGCGCGCCATGGAATCGCTGCGGCTCGAGAAATCCTATCGCATGTGGGGGAGCGACATCACCCCGGACTACACGCCCTTCGAGGCAAGTCTCGACCGCTTCGTGCGTCTCAAGAAAGGCCCGTTCATCGGCCACGAGGCGCTCGAGCGACAGCTCACCGCCGGCGTCCCCAATCGCTTCGTCACCCTCGAGGTGCACGAGGTGACCGATGCGGATCCCCTCGGCAACGAGCCGCTGTTCGATAAGGGTGGCCGCATGATCGGCCGGGCGACGTCGGGCTATTACGGGCACTGCTTGCAGAAGAGCCTCGCCATTGGCTATGTGCACACCGAATTCGTGACCCCAGGCACGGAGCTCTCGATCGAGATCCTCGGCGAGCGCAAGCCGGCGACCGTGTTGCCCGAGTCGCCCTACGATCCGGAGAATCTGCAGCTGCGGACGTAACGAGCTCCACCGGCAAAGCCTCGGCAGAATCGGCCGAGCGACGCGATGACCTCAGGGGCCTGGAAAACCCCTGAACAATATATCCGTGGACGTAGAGATCTCGCGCGCATGAGCCGCCAGGGTGCCCCTGCTCGGCCCGAGAGCTACGCGTGACAGTCCCGTGAGCTGCGGCGTCATCAGTACGTACGCTTTGCCCTCGAGCTCCACGGTGGGCATGACGTATCTGAGTGGGAACCCGCTGAAAGATGCCGCCCTGGCGAGTGGTATGACGACACGCGTCTCCAGGTCCCGGAGAAGCTCACTCTGCACGTCGACCAGCAGAGGAAAAAATTCCGCGCACTGCACATTCCTGTTCGTGTAAACCGCGAACTGGGGCATCACGGTCTCAACCAAATCTGAGCGAAGGCTCCATGCGCCTTCACGTGCCGGTTATAGGCCGCGATGCATGTGGTGTTTTCTTGACGCCATTGGCGCCACTTCACTCGCACTAATTCCTCCTCAAGAGCGCGTTCGAGGAGCGCTGACAGGTTGAGTCGCGCGGCCCGCGCCGCTTCAATCAGGTCACCGCGGACGCTGAGGTTGGTCGGGCGTTTGGTGACCGCTGCGCGCTGAACTTCCAGGGCCCTCTCCGCAGATTCACTGACAGGCGTGGCATATCCTCTCCGGGCGCATGCGCATGGCTAATGCGCATCACCCATGCGCACGATCAATGCGCATCACCCATGCGCATGGCTTGTGCGCATCGTTAATGCGCATTGCCCTCAGAACAACCCCACATTTCCGGCCTCTCGGGCCAGATTCTGGTGAGCACCCATGGCGTTACGTGCGGTTGTGTCGCAATCAGGCAAGAAGGGTGTAAAATTGGGCATGTGGCACTGCCCCGCAGCAAGTACGCATTCCTGACGCTGCCGCGCTACTCGATGATCGCGCTGTCGAATGCGGTCGAGCCGCTGCGGATGGCGAACATCATCACCGGCCAGAACGTTTACCAGTGGTCGATCGTGAGCCTCGATGGGCAGCCGACGCCCGCGAGCAACGGGCTGCAGCTCTCGCCCACGCTGGCGCTCGAGCAGCTCGGCGCCGTGGACATTCTGTTCGTGTGCGGCGGAGTCAACGTGCAGGAGGCCGTGTCACCGAAGATGCTCGCCGCGCTGCGGCGGCTCGCGGAGCGGCGTATTCCGCTCGGGGCGCTGTGCACCGGGGGCTACGCGCTCGCCAAGGCGGGCCTGCTGGACAAGTACAGCGCAACCATTCACTGGGAGAATCTCTCGGCACTGCGCGAAGAGTTCCCGCGCATTCAGCTGAGCGATCAGCTCTTCAGCATCGACCGGGATCGCTTCACCTGCTCCGGCGGGGTGGCGCCGCTCGACCTGATGCTGCATCTAGTGGAGTCCAAGCTCGGAGCGAGCGTGTCACAGCTGATCTCCGAGCAGTTCATCGTCGAGCGCGTGCGCAGCGACCGCGATCGGCAGTATGTGCCGCTGCGCGCGCAGATCGGAGTCAGCCACGAGAGCCTGATCAAGGTGGCGCAGCTCATGGAGGAGAACATCGAGAAGCCGCTTTCACTCGATGAGATCGCGACCGCGACGGGTCTCTCACGGCGGCAGATCGAGCGGCTGTTCAAGCGGCACCTGAATTGCGTGCCGAAGCGCTATTACCTGCAGCTGCGGCTGCGTCGCGCGCGCGAGCTGCTGTTACAGACCTCGATGCCCATCATCGACATCACGACGGCCTGCGGCTTTCAGTCGCCGCCGCATTTCTCGCGCTGCTACCGGGCTCAGTTCGGCTGCCCCCCGAGTGCCGAGCGGCAGTCACGCCAGGGCAAGGCCGTCGCGGCAGCGGCGCAAACCGTGACTTCGGTCGCGTGAGCGAAGGTGCCTCTTCCGGGGTGTCGCAAGCGGACATGCGGCCGTCGCTAAGCAATCAGGCCGGGCGGTATCTTTGACCTTAACATCCGCCTAGCAGCGGCCGCGCGAGCCGCTAAACCCAGGTCGCGCATGGAGATTTCGACAATGGCCGACGCCGACGCCGAATTCAACTTACGCGATCTCAACGACCAGGAGCTCACCGAGCAGGTCCACGATGACCTCTACAACGGGCTCAGGGCAGAGGTCGTGGAAGCCACGCGCCTATTCCTCGAGCGGGGCTGGAATGCCGAGAAGACGCTGAACGATGCGCTGGTCGAAGGTATGCGCATCGTCGGCATCGATTTCCGTGACGGCATTCTGTTCGTTCCGGAGGTGCTGCTGGCGGCGAACGCCATGAAGGGCGGCATGGAGATCCTGCGCCCGCTGCTCGCCGAGACCGGCGTGCCCCCGATCGGCAAGATCGTGATCGGCACGGTCAAGGGCGACATCCACGACATCGGCAAGAACCTCGTGTCGATGATGCTCGAGGGCGCGGGGTTCGAGGTGATCGATCTCGGTATCAACAACCCGGTGGAGAAGTATCTCGCGGCGCTCGCGGAGCACAAGCCGGATATCCTCGGAATGTCGGCCCTCCTCACGACGACCATGCCCTACATGAAGGTCGTCATCGACAAGATGAAGGAGACCGGAATCCGCAATGACTTCATCGTGCTGGTCGGCGGCGCTCCGCTCAACGAGGAATTCGGCAAGGCCGTCGGCGCCGATGCTTACTGCCGTGATGCCGCCATCGCGGTAGAGACCGCCAAGAGCCTGCTCGCTGCGCGCCGCGCGGCGCAAGGCGGTGCACGCGCGGCGAGCGCCGCTTGAGGGCCGCAAGCGCGCGCCGCCCGGACCTGCCATGGACCGACCCGTGAACATGACCCCACGCACGCTGGTTATTGCCTGCGGCGCACTCGCGCGCGAGATCGCAGCTCTCCGGCGCGCGAATGACTGGAATGCGCTCGAGGTTCGCTGCCTGCCAGCGGAGCTGCACAACCGCCCCGAGCGCATCGCGCCGGCGGTGCGTGAGGCAATCGCCGAGAGTCGCGGGCAGTACGCGCAGACGTTCGTGGCGTACGGCGACTGCGGCACGGGCGGCGAGCTCGATCGGGTGCTGCGCGAGGAAGGCATCGAGCGTCTGCCCGGCGCGCATTGCTACGAGTTCTTCGCCACCGCGCGCGTTTTTGCGCAGCTCGCGGATAGCGAGCCCGGCACTTTCTACCTGACGGACTTCCTGCTGCGGCACTTCGAGCGACTGGTGGTCCGACCGCTCGGGCTCGACCGTCATCCGGAGCTCACCCAGGAATACTTCCGCAACTACCGCAAGCTGGTGTACCTCTCGCAGGCGCCGAGGCCGGAGGCCCTAGAGCAGGCACGGCGCATCGCAGAGCGCTTCGGCTTCCAGTTCGAGCATCGCTTCACCGGATACGGAGAGTTGGGCACGCGCCTCGCCGCCCTGGTCGAGAGCCAGGACACGCTGGCATGGCCAGCCTGAGCGTCATCTACTGGCGCGACATTCCCGCGCAAGTGGTCGTCCGGCACGGCCGGGAGACCGCCAAAGTGCAGTTATCGGCACGCTTCCAGGAAGCGGTCGACCGCGCCGCGATGCGGGCCGGCCGCGGGAGCTCCGATGCGTATCTCGCCGACTGGAAGCGCAGCGATCCGCGGCCGTGCGGTGAAGACCTTCAGGCCGAGGCCGCCGCCGAGGCAGCGCGCATCGAGGCCGCCTACAGCGATGACACGCTCGAGACGCTGATCCGTTCGAAGGGACTCGCGGCGGGCTCATAGGTGCACGCGGTCAGGCAATGGTCGGTGCGTCACGCCCGGGGGCTCAACGCTTTCTATCGGGGATTCGAAGCCGTGCTCGTCGCCCTACATCCACTCTTTCGCTGGATCGGCTACGAGCGGCTCGAGCGTCCGGTAGCGGCCGTCGAGCGTTCGGTGAAGGGCGTGCTGTTCGATTGCCGGATGTGCGGGCAGTGCATCCTGAGCTCCACCGGCATGTCCTGTCCGATGAATTGCCCGAAGAACCTGCGCAACGGTCCGTGCGGCGGCGTGCGCGCCAACGGCCACTGCGAAGTGCGCCCCGAGATGATGTGTGTCTGGGTGCAGGCTGTTGCGGGAGCTGCACGCATTCCGGGCGGCACCGAGGGCCTGCAGAACGTGCAGGTCGCCGTCGATCGGCGGCTGCAGGGCAAGTCCTCCTGGCTGCGCGTGGTACGCGAGCGGGTCGGAGAGGCGCCGTGATCTTCGAGGACGAGCCGGTTCCCGGCTACCCGCTGCCCATCCGTCCGGGTCACACCTCGCCGGGCCGCTTTGAGCGCCTGCTGCGGGCGGGGCATTTCGCAGTGACCACCGAGCTCGATCCACCCGACTCGGCCGATCCCGAGGACGTCTTCCGCCGCGCGCGCGTCTTCGATGGCTACGTGGACGCCATCAACGCCACCGACGGGAGCGGCGCCAACTGCCACATGTCGAGCATGGCCGTCTGTGCGCTGCTCACGCGCAACGGTTACGCCCCGGTGATGCAGATCTCCTGCCGCGACAAGAACCGCATCGCCATCCAGGGCGACATCCTCGGTGCGGCAGCCATGGGCGTATGCAACCTGCTCTGCCTCACTGGCGATGGCGTGCAGGCCGGGGACCATCCACAGGCGCTGCCGGTGTTCGATCTCGACGCGCTGACGCTGCTCGAGACCGCCCGCACGCTGCGTGACGAGCATCATTTCCTCTCCGGGCGCAAGATCACCTTCGCTCCGCGCGTCCTGCTCGGCGCGGCGGAGAATCCGTTCGCGCAGCCGGTCGAGTGGCGCGCGCAGCGGCTCGCGAAGAAGGTCGCGGCCGGCGCACAATTCATCCAGACCCAGTGGTGCTACGACGTGCCGATGCTGCGCACGTTCATGCAGCATGTGGACGAACTGGGACTGTTGCATAAGGTTTTCATCCTCGTCGGAGTTGGCCCGCTGCGCTCTGCCAAGGCGGCCGAGTGGATCCGCACCCATGTGCCGGGCGTGCACATCCCCGATGCGGTCGTCAAACGGCTCGCCGGCGCGGCGGACCCCGCTGCCGAGGGCCGCCAGCTCTGTATCGACCTCATCCAGGAAATCCGCACGATCAAGGGCGTGCACGGCGTGCACGTCATGGCCTATCGCCAGGAACATACCGTGGCCGAGATCATCGAGCGCTCCGGGGTGCTCAACGGCCGCAAGCCGTGGCACCCCGGTCGCGACCCACAAGCGAATACCAACAGGATGGCTTCATGACTGACACCGTCATCAGTTCCCAAACCCGCGAGGTCGTGCTCGGCCTCGAGCGCCCCTTCGTCATGATCGGCGAGCGCATCAACCCCACCGGACGCAAGATCCTTGCCGCCGAGATGGCCGCCGGGAACTTCAGCCGTGTCGAGTCTGATGCGCTCGCACAGGTGGCGGCCGGCGCCCACATGCTCGATGTGAACGCCGGCATCCCGCTCGCGGATGAGCCGGCGATTCTCGCCAAGGCCGTGCAGCTCGTGCAGTCGATCACGGACGTGCCGCTCTCGATCGACTCCTCGATCGTCAGGGCGCTGGAAGCAGGCCTTGCCGTGTACAAGGGCAAGCCGCTCGTCAACTCGGTAACCGGTGAAGATGAGCGGCTGGAATCGGTGCTGCCGCTCGTGAAGAAGTACGGCGCAGCGGTGGTGGCGATCTCCAATGACGAGACCGGCATCTCCGAAGACCCTGACGTGCGTTTCGAGGTGGCGAAGAAGATCGTGCATCGCGCCGCCGACCACGGCATCCACTACAGCGATGTGGTGGTCGACCCACTCGTCATGCCGATCGGTGCGATCAACCAGGCGGGCCGTCAGGTGATGCACCTGTTGCAGCGTCTGAAGAACGAGCTGAAGGTGAATACCACCTGCGGAGCCTCCAACGTGAGCTTCGGGCTCCCGGCGCGCGAAGGCATCAGCGCCACCTTCCTCAGCATGGCGATCGGCGCAGGACTGACCTCTGCGATCATGAACCCGATGCACCTCGAGATCGTCAAGTCCTGCATGGCGGCGGACGTGATGATGGGTCACGACCCACACTGCGAGCGCTGGATCAAGCGATTCCGCGAAGCGCCGCCGCTGCAGGCCTCGGGCGCCGCCGCCGAGGCGCCGCAGGGCGCAGCGCGCGGCCGCCGTGAGGGTGGTCACCGGAGGCGCAGCCAGAGCCCTGCATGAGCGAGACCGACGCACTGGTCGTTTTCACGCCTTCCGGGAAACGCGGACGTTTTCCACGCGGGACGCAATTACTGCAGGCAGCACGCACCCTCGGTGTGGATGTCGACTCGGTGTGCGGCGGGCGGGCGCTCTGTGGCCGATGCCAGGTGCTCGTCATGGAGGGCGACTTTCCCAAGCACGGGGTGAGCTCGCACGCCGATCATCTTTCGCCACTGAGTGAGGTCGAACAGAGCTACGCGCAGCGCCGCCCGCTGCCTGCCGGCCACCGTCTCTCCTGCTCGACGCAGATCGAGGGCGACCTGGTGATCGATGTGCCGGCGAGCAGCCAGGTGCATCGCCAGGTCGTGCGTAAGGCGGCCGATGCCCGCCCGATCACCCTCAACCCAGTCGTACACCTGCACTACGTCGAGGTGCGCGAGCCGGACATGCACGACCCCGCGGGCGATCTGCAGCGTCTCCTCGAGGCGCTCAACAAAGAATGGAGTTTCGGGCCGCTGCGGGCGGATCTGAACGTGCTGCAGAAGCTGCAGGCGGCGCTGCGCAAGGGCGAGTGGCGCGTCACCGTGGCGGTGCACGCGGGCACACAGCTGATCGGCGTGTGGCCGGGATTCCACGACCGTGTGTACGGCCTCGCGGTGGATGTCGGCTCGACCACAATCGCCGCCCACCTGTGCAATCTCGAAAGCGGCGAGGTGGTGGCTTCGAGCGGCGCCATGAATCCGCAGATCCGCTTCGGCGAGGACCTGATGAGCCGGGTGTCGTACGCCATGATGCACCCGGGCGGCGCGCAACAGATGACGGACGCCGTGCGCGGCGCACTCAACGCGCTCGCCGCGGATGTGGCGCGCGAAGCCAACATCGACGTATCGGACATACTCGAGCTGACCGTGGTGGGCAACCCCATCATGCATCACCTGCTGCTCGGCATCGATCCGACGGAGCTCGGTGGCGCGCCCTTTGCGCTCACGACCGACTCGGCACTCGGCCTGCACGCGAGCGAGCTCGGGCTCGCGGTGCACCCGGGTGCGCGCGTCTACGCCCTGCCCTGCATCGCCGGCCACGTGGGCGCGGACACGGCCGGGATGCTGCTGTCCGAGCGCCCGGAACTTTCCGAAAAACTGACACTGCTCGTCGATGTCGGCACCAACGCCGAGATCGTGTTCGGCAACAGCAAGCGGCTGCTCGCATGCTCGAGTCCCACGGGGCCTGCCTTCGAGGGCGCACAGATCAGCAGCGGCCAGCGCGCCGCGCCCGGCGCCATCGAGCGCGTGCGCATCGATCGCGATACGCTCGAAGCGAAGTTCAAGGTGATCGGCGGCAACCTGTGGTCGAACCAAGCGGGGTTCGATGAAGCGGTGGCCGCCACTGGCGTCACCGGCATCTGCGGCTCTGGAATCATCGAGGTGATCGCCGAGATGTATCTCGCGGGGATCATCACCCAGGACGGTGTAATCGATGGCGAGCTCGCCCGGCGCAGCGACCGTATCGTGCAAACCGGGCGCACCTATGCCTACATCGTGCACCGCGGCACCCCGGACCTGGCTGTCACTCAGAACGACGTGCGCGCCATCCAGCTCGGCAAGGCAGCGCTGCGGGCAGGGGTGGCGCTGCTCATGGAGCACATGGGCACGGACCATGTCGACCGCATCCGGCTCGCGGGCGCCTTTGGTAGCCATATTGACGTCAAGTACGCGATGGTCCTCGGCATGATTCCCGACTGCGATCTCTTCAACGTCTCCTCGGCCGGCAACGCGGCCGGCACCGGGGCGCGCATTGCGCTTCTCGACCGCGACTCGCGCAAGACCATCGAGCAGCTGGTGCAGCGCGTGGAGAAGATCGAGACCGCCATCGAGCCGAAGTTCCAGGCGCATTTCGTCGCCGCCATGGGCATTCCCCACTCGAGCGAGCCTTACACTCAGCTGCGCAAGGTAGTCACGCTGCCGGCCGTGAAGCCGCCTGCCGCGCGCGCCGGCGCGGGGCCTCGCGGCCGGCGGCGCGCCGGCAGCTAGTCAGCGACTCATCGAGCCGGAGCAAGCTCCGCGGCCCGCTCAGACGTTGGAGTCGGGAAAGGACGCCTTGCGGCGGTTCATGTAATCGAGCAGCGCCTCGTCGACCGCAGGATCGAAGGGCGGCGGCTCGTACTCGGCGAGCTGCTTCTTCCACAGGGCGTTGGCACGCTGCGTCATGTCCTTCGCGCCCTCGGCGTCCCACTGCTCGACGCTGTTGTTGTCCGCGAGCGGCGAGCGGTAGAAGGCGGTCTGGAAATTGGCCTGCGTGTGCGCGCAGCCGAGGAAGTGCTTGCCGGGTCCGACTTCGCGGATGGCATCGAGTGCCTGGCCGTTCTCACTCAGATCCACGCCGGCGAGCAGCGTATGCATCATGCCGGCCTGGTCGGTATCCATGACGAACTTCTCGTACCCCATGGCGAGGCCGCCCTCGAGCCAGCCGGCGGTGTGCAGCACAAAGTTGACCCCGCCGAGGCAGGTGGGGACGAGCGTGTTCGCGGACTCGTACGCGGCCTGCGCATCGGGGATCTTGGAAGCGCAGAGCGCACCGCCCGAACGGAACGGCACTGCGAGCCGCCGCGCCAGCGCCGCCATGACATACAGCACCAGCGCCGGTTCCGGGGTACCGAAGGTCGGTGCGCCCGACTGCATCGAGAGCGATGAGGCGAAGCTGCCGAGCACTACCGGCGCACCCGGATTCACCAGCTGCGCGAGTGCCATGCCGGCGAGCGCCTCGGCGAGAGTCTGCGCGGCGGTGCCCGCGACCGTCACCGGCGACATCGCCCCGGCGAGTATGAAAGGCGTCACGATGACCGCCTGGTTCGCCCGCGCATAGGTCTTGAGAGCGCCGAGCATGGTGGCGTCCCAGGTGAGCGGCGAGTTGGCGTTGACAAGGCTGATGATGCAGGTGCGTGGCCTGCCGGTGGCGGGGTCTTCGAAGTTTTCGCCGAACAGGATCCGGGTCATCTCGATGGTGTCGCGGGCACGCTCCGGATGGGTGACCGAGCCCATGTACGGCTTGTCGCTGTACTTCATGTGGCTGTACACCATGTCGAAGTGCCGCTTGTTGACCGGCAGATCGACCGGCTCGCAGATGGTGCCGCCGGAGTGATGGAGCGAGGTTGCCATGTAGGCGAGCTTGACGAAATTGCGGAAATCCTCGATGCGCGCATAGCGGCGCCCATCATCGAGGTTGCGCACGAACGGCGAGCCGTAGGCGGGCGCAAATACCGTGCGGTTACCACCGATCACCACGTTGCGGGCCGGGTTGCGTGCGTACTGCGTGAACTCCTTCGGCGCCGAGCGGCGCACGATGGTGCGGCACATGCCGCGCGGAAAGTGCACGCGCTCGCCCTTGACGTCGGCGCCCGCATCCTTCCACAGCTGCAGCGACTCCGCGTCGTCGCGGAAGTCGATGCCGATCTCCTCGAGAATGGTGTCGGCGTTGTGCTCTAGGAGTTCGAGCCCCTCGGTGCCGAGCACCTCGTAGTAGGGAATCTTACGCGTGATGTAGGGAACGAAAGCGTGGCTGCGGGCGGTGCGCGCGGCGATCTTGGCGTCCCGTCCGCTGGGACGCCGTGGGCGCGCCGGTTGGCTCAATGGCTGGTGTTCCATGAACGTGTCCTGCCGGGCTTGAGGCCCATTATCGTCAGCGCCGCCCGCCGGAACTGATCGGTTTGCGGCATACACTTCTCCGGCAGCGCCACCCGAGAGACTGGCCGCCGCGCGCCTTGGTGTCCACCCCGGGCCGCCTCGGGGAATGCCCTGCGCTCGCTGCGCGCGTTAGGATGGCTCCATGGCCGGACCCGAGGTCACCGAAATCGCGGCGGCGCTGCGCGCCGTCCTGCCCGCGGACTGCATATTGGAGCGGGCGGAGGAGCGTCGCCCCTACGAGTGCGACGGGCTCACCGTATTTCGTGAGCTACCCGCCGTAGTCGTGCTGCCGCGTACCGAAGAGGAGGTGCGACGGACGCTGCTCACCTGCCATCGCCTCAAGGTGCCGCTGGTTGCGCGCGGGTCGGGCACTGGGCTCTCCGGCGGCGCCACTCCACACCCCGCGGGCGTGCTGCTCTCCTGCGCACGCATGAGCCGGGTGTTGGAAGTCGATCCTATCAATCGCACCGCGCGCCTCGAGCCCGGAGTCCCGAACCTCAAAGTCTCCGAAGCCGCGGCCAGGCACGGACTCTATTACGCACCGGATCCCTCCTCGCAGGTGGCGTGCTCGATCGGCGGCAACGTGGCCGAGAACTCCGGCGGCGTGCACTGCCTGAAATATGGGCTCACGGTGCACAACGTGCTGGGACTGCGCGGCTACACGGTGGATGGGGAGCGCATCGAGCTCGGCGGCCCCGCCCCGGACGGCCCGGGCCTCGACCTGCTCGCGCTCGCGATCGGCTCGGAAGGACTCCTGCTGATCGTGACCGAAGTGATCGTGAGGCTCATCCCGCGCCCGCCGTGCGCGCGGCTCGTCATGGCCTCCTTTCCAGACGTGCAGAGCGCCGGTTGCGCCGTCGCTGCCATCATCGCCGCTGGCATCATTCCCGCAGCGCTCGAGATGATGGACCGCAAGGCGACCGCCGCGGTCGAGCCGTTCGTGCAGGCGGGCTACGACCTCGAGGCGGCGGCGATCCTTCTCGCGGAGTCGGATGGGACGCCGGAGGAGGTGCGCGAGCAGGTTGAGGAGATCGAGCGCGTGCTGCGTGCGGCGGGCGCTACCGCGCTGCGCGTGTCGGGCTCCGAGGCCGAGCGGCTGCGCCTCTGGTCGGGCCGCAAGAATGCATTTCCGGCGGCGGGCCGATTATCGCCGGATTATTACTGCATGGACGGCACCATTCCGCGCAAGCACGTGGGCCATGTACTCGCGGCGATCGAGCAGATGGAGACGCGCTACGCGCTGCGCTGCATGAACGTCTTTCACGCGGGCGATGGCAACCTGCACCCGGTGATCCTGTTCGATGCCAACGAGCCTGGATCGTGGGAGCGTGCCGATCGCTTCGGCGCGGAGATCCTCGAGCTGTGCGTAACCCTCGGCGGCACCATCACCGGTGAGCACGGCGTGGGACTCGAGAAGCTCAACTCCATGTGTGTGCAGTTCTCACCCGCCGAGCGTGCGGGATTCTTCGCCGTCAAGCAGGCGTTCGACCCGGAAGGGCTGCTGAATCCCGGCAAGCTCATTCCGACACTGGTGCGCTGCGCCGAGTACGGGCGCATGCACGTCCACGCCGGCGCATTGCCTCACCCGGACCTGCCGCGCTTCTAGTCGGATGGCCGAAGCAGACCGATCGGTGCTGGAGGATTGGCGCGAACGCATCGCGGGCGCCGGGCGCAGCGGCACGCCGCTGCGCCTGTGCGGCGCTGGGACCAAGGACTTCTACGGCGAACGCCTCGCCGGTGAGGTCATGAACCTGCGCGGCTGGCAGGGAATCGTCGACTACGAGCCCTCCGAGCTGGTCATCAGCGTGCGATCCGGCACCCCGCTCTCCGAAGTGGAGGCGGCGCTCGCCGCGCATGAGCAGTTCCTTGCCTTCGAGCCACCTGCCTTTGGTGCCGACCCAACCATCGGCGGCGTGATCGCCGCCGGGCTCTCGGGTCCCCGGCGTATGTTCGCCGGCGCGGCTCGCGACTTCGTGCTCGGCACGAGGCTGCTCACGGCACAGGGAGAGGTGCTGCGCTTCGGCGGACAGGTCATGAAGAACGTCGCCGGGTTCGATGTCTCGCGGCTGCTGTGCGGCTCGCTTGGCATTCTCGGCATCCTTACCGAGATCTCACTCAAGGTGCTGCCACGGCCGCGCCTGGAAGAGACGCGACGTCTCGAGCTCGCCGCTGCGCAGACGGTGGAGGCATTCAACCGGTGGGCGGCTCTCCCCCTGCCGGTGAG
>DATMPW010000068.1:0-10748 GCA_035566915.1 Steroidobacteraceae bacterium | reverse complement strand
CTTCGTCGGCGCCATCAACGCAGCGCCGCCGACGACTTACTCGATCAGCCTGATCTACGACAAGGGTCCCTGGAGCGCGGATGTCACCTGGGACCACCAGTCGAGCTACACCGCCTACTGCTCACAGTGCACCGACGTACCCGGCTGGCCAGCGATCACGGACGCCTTCGACTGGGTCACCGCATCGCTTCATTACCGCTTCGGCAAGGGGTTCGAAGTCTTCGCCGAGGGCAAGAACCTGAGCAACTCGGTGGCGCGCAGCTACCTCAACGGCAATCCGCTGCTGCCCTGGGCGCCAGGTCAGCTCGTCGGCCAGAGCGAAAGTGGCACCGGCGTCGGGTATAGCGCGTACGGACGCACCTACGTGGTCGGCATCGCCTACACGCGCTGAGCGCAGTGGTCGTGAGCGAACTCGTGGAAGTGCTGGGACTCAGCGCGGCGCAGATCGCGGCGGGCGGCGCCTACTGGACGGCGCGTGAGATCGCGCAGCAACCGCAACTGTGGCGCGAGATCGCGCGGCTCGTTGCCAGCGATACGGCACTCGCAGGGTTTCTCGAGCAGCGGCGGGTGGGCGAGCCATTGCGGGTGGTGCTCACCGGTGCGGGGACATCGTCCTTCATCGGCGAGTGCCTCGCGCCCGCGCTCGCGGGTCAGGGCTGGCCGTGTGCAGAGGCCATCGCGACCACCGACATCGTGGCGAGTCCCGGCCGCTTCCTCGCGCGCCACATTCCTACACTGGCGGTGCATTTCGCACGCTCGGGCAACAGCCCGGAGAGCGTCGCGGCCATGGAGCTCGCCGAGCAGGGCATCGATCGCTGCTACCATCTGATCGTCACCTGCAACGATCAGGGCGAGCTCTATCGCAGGGCGGGCGCCATGCACTCCGCTCACGCGCTGCTGCTCCCGGAAGCGAGCAACGATCAGAGCTTCGCGATGACTTCGAGCTTTACCGGCATGCTGCTCGCGGCGGCCGCGGCGTTGCAGGTAGTGCCGACGGACGATGCACATGCCGCGCGACTCGCCGCGGCCGGCGCGCACGTACTGGACTCGTGCGTGTCGCTTCTCACGAGCCTGGTGCACGCCGGGTTCGAGCGTGTCGTGTACCTCGGCAGCAAGGAGCTCAAGGGACTCGCACGCGAAGCGGCGCTCAAGATGCTCGAGCTCACCGACGGCCGGGTAATAGCGATCGCCGACTCCCCGCTCGGATTCCGCCACGGACCAAAGACGATTCTCAACGGCAGCACCCTGGTGGTTGCGTTCCTGAGCAACGATGAGCACGCGCGCCGCTACGAGCTCGATCTCCTCACCGAGCTGCGCCGCGATGCGGTGGCGGGGCGCGTCATCGCGCTCACGGGCGGTGAGGACGGCGTTGAGCACGCCGACAGGCTGGTGCTCGGCGAGAACGCGGTTGCTCTCACTGATCTCGAGCTGTGCCTGCCCTATGCCGTATTCGCTCAGGCACTCGGCATGCTGCGCTCACTGTCGCTCGGACTCTCGCCTGACAGTCCGAACGCCGCGGGCACGGTCAACCGCGTCGTACAGGGGGTCTCGATCTATCCCTACGGCGGCACGCCGTGAAAACGTATCTCGGCGTCGATGGGGGCGGGAGCAAGACGCGCTTCCTTCTCATCGATGAAGACGGGAAGGTGCTTGGCACACACACCGAGGGGTCCGCCTATCATCTCGAGATTGGTCTCGAGACACTCGAGGCGATGCTCGCCCACGGCATCGGGAGCACCCTGCAGCACGCCTGCATGGCTCCCGCAGGACTGACGTTCGCTTTCTTCGGACTGCCGGCGTACGGCGAGGACCGCTCGCTCCAGGCAAGGCTCGATGCTGCGCCGGCTGCGGCACTTCCCGCCGGACGCTATCGCTGCGGCAACGACATGGTGTGCGGCTGGGCAGGCGCACTCGCCGGCGCCGAGGGCATCAACATCGTGGCGGGCACCGGCTCGATCGCTTACGGGGAGTATGGCGGGCGCAGCGCGCGCGCGGGCGGCTGGGGTGAGCTGTTCAGCGACGAGGGCTCGGCCCACTGGCTCGCGCGCGAAGGGCTGCGCCTCTTCTCGCGCATGAGCGATGGCCGCTCCCCGCGCGCTGCACTGCACGCGCTCGTGCGACGGCACTTCGCCCTGGAGGAAGACCTCGACCTGTGCGCGGCCATCTACGGCAAAAGCGTGTCGCAGCGCAGTCAGCTGGCTCAGCTGTCGAGGTTGGTTGCGCAGGCGGCGAGTGCGGGCGACGCGGCGGCGATCGCGCTCTTCAGGCACGCGGCCAGCGAGCTGGTCGATATCGTCGATGCCGTGCGCGATCGATTGCAGGTACCCCCTGAGCTGGAGCTGCCCTTGTCGTACTCCGGCGGCCTCTTCCAGCTGCAGGATCTACTGCTTGCACCGTTCGAAGCGGTACTCACGGCCCGTTCACGTAAGTACCGCCTGGTCGCTTCACGACTGCCGCCCGATGCCGGGGCGGCGCTGCACGCGGCAAAGCTCGCGGGCGAGCCCCTGGCTGCCCGAAGCATCGCCGCGCTCGAGGCACAGTTCAGGGTCGCAGCCGCCTGAGGTTCCCTCGGCGAACTCCCTTAATCAGAGCGTCACAAAGCGCCCCGAAGATGCGTTTTCGCGCTCCGCTTGCTATGTCCAGAAAAGGGGACCTCTATGCGACGAACGATGCTTCTTGCGGCGCTGGGCTTTGCGCTGATTCACGGCCTGCTGGCAACCGCCCCGGCTGAGGGTGGGGAGCGCGGCGGCATGCAGCGAGTACTGCTCATCAGCATCGATGGTCTGCATGCCCTCGACGTCGCCAACTATGTCGCGACTCATCCGCACTCGGCGCTCGCGGAACTCAGCGACGACGGCGTGACCTTCACCAATGCACGCACACCCGCAAATTCCGATTCTTTCCCGGGCCTGCTGGCGCTCGTGACCGGCGGGTCGCCGCGCACTCACGGCCTGTTCTACGACTACAGCTACGACCGCACCATCTGGCCACCCGATCACGGGGGCTGCAATGGCCCCTCCGGAACTCAGATGATCTTCGACGAATCGATCGACGTTTACGTCAACAACGTCTCGCAGAACGTTATTGACCCCAACGCGCTACCCTTCTACCGCGACACGGAAGGTAATTGCGTGCGCATGTACCCGCACAACGCGCTGCGCGTGAACACGCTGTTCGAGGTCATCAAGGCCGAGCACGCCGGCCGGACTGCCTGGGCGGACAAACATCCGGCATACGACCTGGTAAACGGCCCCTCGGGCAAGGGGGTCGACGATCTCTACACGCCCGAGATCACTAACGCGCCCGGGTTCGACAACACCATCAGCGTTGTGTGCACGGCGGATAACGATGCCCTCAAGGTCAAGGCAGTCCTGAATGAGATTCATGGACTCAACCACGACGGCACGAAGACAGTCGGCGTACCGAGCGTGTTCGGCCTGGACTTCCAGGCGGTGAGCGTCGGCCAGAAACTGCTGCTCGACAATCCGGGCGGCCCCGCTGGCGGTGGCTGCCCGAACGATACCGACCCCTCCATCAACCAGCAGAAAGGCGGTTACCTCGATGGCTCGGGTGCGCCCTCGAAGGTGCTCGACTATGGGCTGAAGAGGACCGACGACGCGCTGCGGCAATTCATCGATGCGTTGAAGAGTCAGGGCCTGTACGACTCGACGCTCATCATCGTCACCTCGAAGCACGGCCAATCGCCCATCAACTTCGCGAAGCTAGTGAAGCCCGGGCATTTTGCCGACCTGGTGTGCACGGTCCCGAACGCCTCCGCCTGCACCACGAACGAGGCGGCGAAGATCATCACGGACGCTGGCAATAACTGTCCGGAGGGTCCGTGCGGCTGGGTGCAGGATGATGACGTCGGGCTCATCTGGCTGCCCGACCAGAGCAAAACGAAGCTGGTCACCGAGTATCTCAACAAGTACGCACCGGCGCTGTACATCGATGAGGTAATGTCGCGCGAGGAGCTGAAGCTGAAGTTCAACGATCCGTTGCACGACAGCCGCACGCCGGACATCATCGTACAGCCGGTGTACGGGACCATCTATACCGGCGCGAACAAGAACAAGCTGGCCGAGCACGGCGGCTTCAGCTTCGGCGATACCAATGTGGGGCTGATCGTGTCCAATCCCGCGCTCAAGCACCGCGTGGTAAAGACGCCGGTACTGAGTTCACAGGTGGCCGCCACGATCCTCAAGTCACTCGACATCGATCCGAACGAGCTGCAAGCAGTGCGTAAGGAAGGCATCCAAACGCTGCCGTTCGTGTTCTCGGGCCAGCGCGAGCTGGATTAACACGCCCCACGGAAGGTTCAGGGGTCGGCGCCAGGCGGGCGCCGACCCGGCGCAGCTTGAGCCAGCGGGCTCGTGTATATTGGCCAGGTGCGTGATGCGCAGCTGCCCTCGAGCCGCAGATCCAGACTCGGGTACCGTTACCTGGTGCTCGCGTTTACGGCCTTTGTTGGCGCCTCGGCACTCGCTCAAACCCCTGCCACGCCGGGGACGCATCCGGCCGAGCATCAACACCTCGACTCCCGCTTCGCACACAACCGTTACTACTACGACCGCGGCTACGCCGTGCACACGCCGCCCGATGGCGGCCTGGCGAATCTTCATGGGCCGGATGGCCAGCGATACTATTTCCAGGGAGGCAACTGGTACCGGTGGAAGGGCAGTTTGGACCAGTCGTGGCACTGGCAACGGTGGTGGTACGGCGGTTGGGTGGTGTCGGGTGCGCCGGCCGGCCTGTTCGTCCCGCTGCCTCCTCCCTTCTACACCACCGTGTGGTGGGGCCGGACTGCTTATTACTACGCCAACGATACCTATTACGTCTGGGATGCCACCCGCAACGAGTACCAGGTGGTCGCTCCTCCGGCTGGACTTGACGCCGCCGGCACGACTCCCGCGCCGGTCACCGCGGGCGCAGGCGACCAACTGTTCGCCGAACCGACCAAGGGGCAGCCCGCAGATCAGCAGGCGCGGGATCGCGCCGAGTGCCACCCATGGTCGGTGTCGGAAAGCGGCTACGATCCGACCGCGGCGGACGCCTCCGCGCAGGCGCGCGACAAACACAACGCCTACTTTCGCGCACAGGCGGCCTGCCTCGATGCACGCGGCTACGCCGTGAAATGAAACAGCGACCGGCACACCGCGAGGTGTCAATTTCAGCCGCAGCGCCGGGGGTCGCGGGCGATACGGGACCGCATAGCCGAAGGGCGCGCTGAATCAGCCGGCGCTTGGGGTTACTATCGACCGCTATTCGATTCACCAGGAGCAGCCGTGGCCCGTCGAAATTCACGCATGCTGCCTCTCGGCACAACTGCACCTCCATTCTCCCTGCGCGATACCGTGTCTGGTCGCACAGTCTCGCTCGAGAGCTTCGCGGGCTCGCCCGCGCTGCTGGTCGCGTTCATCTGCAATCACTGTCCATTCGTGAAACACATCCTCGATGGATTCGTCGCCTTCGCGCGCGAGTTCGAACCTCGTGGGCTCGCGGTCGCGGCGATCAGCTCGAACGACGTCGAGAGCCATCCGGAGGACTCGCCCACGGAGATGGCGCGTATCGCCGCGCTCAAGAGCTTCACGTTTCCATACCTGTACGACGAGTCACAGCAGGTGGCGAAGTCGTACCAGGCGGTCTGTACGCCGGATTTCTTTCTGTTCGATCGCGACAGGCGGCTCGCCTATCGTGGACAGTTTGATGCCAGCGGGCCCGGCAACAAGCTCCCCGTGACCGGTGCAGATCTGCGTGCGGCCTGCGAGGCGCTGCTGAGCGGTGCGCCGGTGTCGCGCGAGCAGGTGCCGAGCGTTGGTTGCAGTATCAAATGGAAAGCAGGCCAGGAGCCCGATTTCTAGCTGCGAGCGGGTCCGGCATGGCAGGCGATCCCCGGCTGGCTAGGCTGCTTTGCGCAGCGACAGGTTCACCCTGCAGGACCCGAGCAACGGGTGGCGTCCATCCTTAAGCGGCAGCACCCCGTGAAACCGCAGTCGCGACGGGCCGCCCCACACGACCACATCACCATGCACGAGCGGCACACGGCACGGGCGGTCGGACCGGCGATGCCCGCCGAAGAGGAAGACCGCCGGCAGCCCGAGAGAGATGGACACGATGGGCGACTCGAGATCGCGCTCATCCTTGTCCTGATGGAGCGACAGGCGCGCCCCGGGCTGGTAACGGCTGATCAGACAGGCATCGGGCAGGAAGCCATTGAACCCGGCTGCTGCTGCGGCCGCGGTGGCAAGCTCCCGGAAGCCTGGCGGCATCGCGGGCCAGCGCGCCGATGTGAGCGGATCAATGACGTCATAGCGGTAACCGGTCTCATCCGTTACCCAGCCGATGGTCCCGCAGTTGCTCATGGCGACCGACATGCGGTAACCGCCGCGCGTGATCATGCAACGGTACGGACTGCGTGCGGTGATTTCCTGCAAGCCTGCCACCAGCGCCCGGGACTGCGAGGCAGCGAATGCGCGCAACAGCACCGCTCCTCGCGCCAGTGACTCGCGCGCAGCCGCCGGCGTCTCGGGCGGTGCGAACAGCTCCAGCGTCACCTCAGCGCTCCATCGGCAAGGGTCGTTTCCATGCCTGCTCATTTTGCATCATGGAAGATGATACCGAGTGTATGACGCTGCCCGGAGCGCACGCGGCTCACGCCGTGGCGAAGGTTGACGCGGTACACGCCGCGCCTGCCGGCCACCGGACGATGATGCACGGCGAAGATCACCGCGTCGCCGCGTCGCAGCGGCACCACCTCCGGCCGCGACTGCATCCGGGGCCGCTGCTCGGTCAGGATGAACTCGCCACCGGTGAAATCTTCGCCTGGCTGTGACAGCAGGATCGTCATCTGCAGAGGAAACACCCACTCGCCATAAAGATCCTGGTGCAGGCAGTTGTAGTCGCCGGCGCCGTACCGGAGCATCAGCGGGGTCGGGCGCTTCTGGCCTGCCTCGTGGCAGCGCGCAAGAAACTGCATGAGCGTCCGCGGGTAGCGCATCGCTATGCGCAGGCGTTCGTTCCAGCGATCGGCGATGGGCGCGAGTCGCGGATAGAACGCGGCGCGCATCCTCGCGACGCGCTCGGGCAACGGGTAAGCAAAATACCGGTACTCTCCACGCCCGAATCCGTGACTCGCCATCACCACGCGCGCGCGGAAGAGCGCATCGTTCGCATACCAGTTGGCGATGAGGCGGCAGTCGGACGCACTGAGGAGGTCTGCGATGAGCGCATTGCCGCTCTCGTCGAGATCCTGTGCGATGCGCCGCCAGTCTAACGCTTCGACCCGCGCCGCAATGTCTCCGCTTGCATCCAGCGATTTCAACATAATGTCAATGCTCGGATCTGTTGATCGCTCTTGCATTCCGATTCTTGCTTCAAACACCATGAGCGAAAACGTTACAGCGTGTCATTCGCCAGCTCGAGCGACCAGGGCAGCCACTGGAGCCCACCGCTGACCGTCAGCAGTGCGCCGGCCAATACCCCCATGTTTCCCTGGGTGGCGGCCTACAACGGTATAGTCGATGTTGTTTACTATGGGACCAGCGCCGCCTCGAATCTCGATCCGGCAGCCGATTGGCACGTGTACCTGGCCCAGCTCGCCGGCGGGAGCTTCACGCAGACTGTGGTGAATGCCAACCCGAACCACCACGGAGTCATCTGCACCGGTGGCACCAGCTGTAGCTCAGGCAGCCGCAACCTGCGCGATCTCTTCCAGGTAGCCATCGACCCGGTGGTGGGCAAAGCGGCGATTATCTATACCGACGCTACCCTCACCACCTCGGACTCGGCAGGCAACTCGGGTGTTTGCCGGGCCAGGCCCACCGTGTCCGCTGCCGCAGGTGGTGGTGGCGCAGCAGAATTGATGGACTCAGAGGGTGTTTGGCGGGTGCGGGACGATGTCACGCCGGGCAAAAATCCTCGCTTATAGCCGCGCACTCAGAAGTGATAGGTGATGTGGGCCTTGAACCAACGCGGCATACCTGGGTAAACCTGCGCCAAGCCGTTGATAGAGGTGTTGTCGAAGCCCATCGTGCCATAGTGCTTGTCCGCCAGATTCTCGAGTGAGACTCCGACCTCGTACTTGCCGCTGGCGGGCGTGTAGTTGAGGCGCACGTTCGCGACGCCGAAGCCCCCCTGCTCGACGACCGGCAGGTCCGTCAGGTTGAACCAAAAACTTGAAAGATAGTTGCCGTCGACCTGGAAGGCCAGGTGGCCGGTCCCGACGGGCAGCGTGTAGCGCGCCATCGCGTTAGCGGTCCATCTCGGCGCGTTGCCCGGCACAAAGTCGCCGTTGATGCGCTCGCCCGACGCCGTGCAGCATCTGCCCAGCACGTTCTTGATGATCGCATCGACGTACGCGATACCCGCGCCGAAGCGCCACGATTCGGTCGGCGCCCACTCGAGCTCGAGCTCAGCGCCCTTGTGCGTGGCGTCCGAGTTCACGACCTGCTGCAACAGGCCGATCACGTAGACGAGCGCCTGGTAGTCCTTGTAGTCGTAGTAATAGGCCGCGCCGTTCACGCGCAGCCTGTGATCGAAGAACTCGCTCTTCAGCCCGACCTCGTAGGAGGTCAGCGTCTCGGGCTTAAAGGTCATGCCGTTGATGTCAGCGATGAAGGCCGGGAACAGCGGCGCATTGTAACCACCGCCCTTGACACCGCGGTTGTAGCTCACGTACGTGAGTACGTCCGGTGCCAGATGGAAGTCGAGCTCTGCTTTGCCGCTGACCAGACTATCCGAGCGGCTGTTGCTGTAATCGGTGAGCGGGACGCCGGCAGGCCGCGTGAGCTGCAAAATGTTGCCGGTGGTGCTCTGCGGGAAGAACACATACGGAAACCAGGTGAATTGGAAGTCCTTCTTGTCCTCGGTCACCCGGCCGCCGAGAGTCAGGCCGATCAAATCGGTGAAGCGGTACTCAAACTGGGCGAACCCCGCGTACGACTTGGTCAAGAGCTCATACGGCGATTTCGTCGACGGAATTCCACCGGCATAGGGCCCGGCGTTTGCGGGCGCCTGGACGAAATCGTTCCAGTAGGGAGCCGTGCCGTAGGGCCACGCACCGGGCACGTACCCGCCATTCGGATTTGAGCCGTTGTTGAACTCCTCGGCGGTGAAGAACGACGGTCCCTGCCAGCCTTCGTAGTACTTGCCGTTGATCCGCAGGCCGTAGAGTCCAGCGGTCCAGTTCAGTCGCTTGTCGCCGCCGTTCAGGCGAGCTTCGATCGACTGCTGGTCGACTTTGCTGCCGTTAAAGAACTGGAACAAGGTCACGGGCGATGCGTCCGAGTCCTCCTGGTAGTCCTTATGCAGCGCCGTATAGTCGGCGACGACGGTGAGTGTCGTACCCTGCGGGAGGCTGCTGGTGTACTCGGCGGTGAGGCCTCTGCCTTTGAGCCTCGTGAAACCGCTGATGCTGTCGCGGATTGTGAACGGACCGCTGTTCGGCAGGCCGCTGGCATTGCAGCCCGCGCATGTGTTGTAGACGTTCTCGTTCGGGCCGACGAAGACGTCGACTCCGTTGCCGATGTACTTCGTCGCACGCTCTTCCCACGAGCCGGCGTGCACGTCAGTGCGGCTCAGGCGCCCGAGCAGCAGCAGCTGCGAGCCGCCTGAGAGCTTGAACAGCAGCTGGGCACGCAAACCCCAGTCGTTACCATTTTCGGCATCACTCGCAGGCCCAAAAACGTTCTTGAAGAGCGGATCGTAGTGATTGGACTGGAAGGCAATCCGCCCATCGACGCCGTCGCTGATCGCGCCGCCGAAAGCGCCCTCGACACGAAACAGGTTGCGCTCGCCGACGGTCACGTCCGTATAGCCGCTCGGCTCGTCGGTCGGGCGGCGCGAAATGAAGTGTGCAAGTCCACCGGTGGCGTTGCGACCAAAGAGTGTCCCCTGCGGTCCCCGCAGAACCTCGACGCGATCGATGTCGAAGGTCGAGAACGCGAGCCCGATCATCTGGCTGACATACACGTCGTCGACGTAAATCGCCGCCGGGCTCTCCTGGTGGTCGGCGAAGTCGTTCTGCACCACGCCGCGGATGGCGAGGCTGAAGGAGGAAGGGCCGTTCGGCTGCGTCAGCACCACACCCGGCATCGATTTCGTGATATCGGTGGCGGTGGCGACGCCGAGGTCGGCGAGATCGGAACCGGTGATCGCGGAGAGCGAGATGCCGATCTCCTGCGGATTCTGCTCGCGCTTTTGCGCCGTGACGAGGATCTCCTCGAGACCGCCGGTCGTCGCCGCGGGCTGTTGTTGGGCGTCCGCACTGCGAAAGCCGGCGAGCAATGTCAGTCCGGCGATGGTCAGAACCGTGACGTGAACGCGAAGGGCTCGAACGCTGACAGGCTGCATGATCTCCCCTCCCCAGATTGCACGCATCGGGCGTCCCACCCCCGCGCACCTGTTGTTGGTTGTTGACCGTTGTCGATCGCGTCGGGGGTGGCGCACGCGCACTGTATCCCTTCGGCAGGCCGGAGGGAACCGCTGGCCGGATCTGCTGAATCTGAGCGCCTGACCCTTACGAATAGCTGTCGCAGCGGCGTGTGTCGCAACGATACAAGCGGGCGACGCCGTATCGCCCGGACTTTGCGGGTGCCAGGTCAAACCGCTAATGTCGAGGCCGGATGGCCTGAGGGGGTGTCGCCATGAGAGTCGTGCTCACACTGGCCTTCTTTGCGCTCGCGGAACCTCTCGCGGCTCAGACTTATGCGATTCATGCCGGCGCGCTGATCGATCCAGCCCGCGGCACG
>DATMPW010000067.1:0-38381 GCA_035566915.1 Steroidobacteraceae bacterium | reverse complement strand
TTGGCCGCCTGCGGCCGGATTGGCCTCCCGATTGCGGACATTCAGCTCGAAAACCCGAGAGGGATCGGAAAGGGTCGCTTGTTGACCCAGAGGAGCCACTGGCGAGTGACCGCTTCGTGACGCATCATTTTTTTATCTCGAAAGTTCGAAAGGGCAAGACCCTATTCATCAGTGATCCAAACTGCAGCCACTAGTGGTTGGCCTTTTAGCCGCTCTGTCTTGGACCGGTACGCTATGTGCCGCCGAAGTAGTTGCGTTTCCGTCCGACGGATCACGAGTCGCGCGCCGTACAGCGTATCCATGGCCTATAGCGTGATGGTGCGAGCCGCTACAGCGACAGCCGAATATCGAGTGCGTTTGCTCAGATTGCGAGTCTCCTATCGCGTCGCGCCGTCCGTAATCGCCACGATAGTCTCCCTCCGCACTCAGTACTCGAATGGCAAAGTGAACGCCAATGCCGTGCCGTTTACGGTGAGCTGCACGGAGTCCAGCGTGACCGCGCCGGAGCTGTTGACGACGTAGGTGATCGTCTCGTTGACCGACGAGCCGTTGATGGTGCCGCTGCCGTATGTGGTCAACAGCAGACTGCTGGAGCCATTCGCTGTTACCGAGTACGTCTCGGTAAGCGACCCGACGGCATCGTTCGTGCCCGAGAGGTAATAGGTGCCCGTGCCTAGCGGACCCGAGCTGCCGACGGTCAGCGTCGAGGGGTAGGGATTGGTGCTCGTGAAAAGGAACGTATACGCAGTGCCGCTCACCGTGCCGGAGAGGCCCAGCGGCTCATACGGGCTTTCGAGGTAGTAAGCGGTGCTGACCTCTGTGCCGATCGTAGAGCCGTTTTCTGTGATAGTCAGTGAGATGGTGCTGCTATGGGCAGCCTGGCCGTCGAACATCGTGGTGCCGTTGTTGGGCGTCTGGCTGTAGATCGCGGTGTAGCTGTTCCCGTCGACGTTGGTCGTCAGCGTTGTCGATGGAATGTTGAATGGTTGCCGCGGCGCGGGTGCCGCCTCCAGGTTTTGTGTCTGCGGCATTTGTGCCTGCGGCATACTGCCGCCGCCGCCACCTCCGCCGCCGCAACCCGCAAGCGCGCCCAATAAACCGACTGTGACGATGCAAGAGCGCTTCATTTTGGCTCTCCCTGGCGACGTTGGTGCCGCCGCTCGCCCGTGGAATGGTATGGTACGCTCGTTCAATGGGCATCAACAATTGGGGGCCCACATCGAGCGCGCCGCCTCCACGAGATCCGGCTCCCTGTACGGCCGCTTTGTGGAAGCCTGATCGAACAGGCCTAGGTCGGGAGTTGGCCGATCAGCGACCGTCAAGTGCAACCGACCCGCCGACGGTCGCTTCGTGACCCGGGAGCGGAAGTTCACGTGCGTTCAAAAATAAGTCTCAAATCCGGGCCCGCCACCCACCCTTGTCTCACTGATCCGCCACAACGCTCACGGCCACCCGCCCGCCGGTGGGCGGTTATTAGTAAAGTGGGTGAAAGGCCGGCCCGAGCGGACCCGCTGCGCAGCGAAGTCGAGCATTGCGAGTTGATGTCTGTGGCGACGATCTCCGCGTCCGGCACCGTGCCGTGAAGCGCTTCGGTGACTATGCCGCTTCCGGCGGCCGTCTCGAGGATGCGGGCGGGCTGGAGGAGCGCAGTGCGCTAAGTCGGCGCAGGGATTTGCACTCGATTTGCGGCAGTCCACGAACCGCTGAGAATTCCTGAGTTTTGCGCGGTATTCCTGGGTACGCGATCCGGGCACTTACGTGCGTATGTGTACCCGTTACGTGATTGTCGTCTGACTTGAAAACCGGAGGTCGCGCAAGCGGCTCGGGAGTTCGAATCTCCCCCTCTCCGCCAATTAGAAAGGACTGCATTTGGACCCTGAGCGGTCAGCAGGGCCTGCCAGCGTGCGGACGTTCAACGGAAGCAAAGCGGCCATTCGAAGCGCGATCGGCGACCGCGGCGCATGCGGCGCAAGCCGAGCTGCGTCGCATTGCGCCATTAGACTGAATTGGTTCCGATCTATCCGATCTGAATTTCGGGCGGCACCTCTGGATTCATCAAGGACGCACCACCGTCCGCATAAATAACCTGTCCGGTGATCCAGCGTGCCTTTTCTGAACAAAGAAGGGCGACCACATCCCCGACGTCCTTTGGCGTTCCGAGTCGACGCATCGGTGTCCAACCACGCGCGTGCCAATCGCGGATCAGACGCTGGACCTCGGCCGGTAACGAGTTCAAGACGCTGTCCTCCGTCCAGCCCGGGCTAACCGCATTGACGGTGATGCCACGCTTAGCGCACGCGACAGCCAAGTAACGAACGAGTGATTCAAGGGCCGCTTTCGCTGAGCCCATGCCGACCCACGGTTGCAGCCCGCCGGTTCGGCTCCCTTCAGCGTAAGTAATTGCGAAGATCCTACCCCCGTCGGTCATTAGCGGCAGGGCTTCGCGCACACCAACCAAGAACGCGGTGGCCTGCGAGTCGAATGCGGTGGCCCACTGCTTCAGAGTGATATCCAGTGGCGGTTGAAAGAAGGCAGACGCCTCAGGCCGCGCGTTGCTAACGAAGACGTCGAGCGTCTGAAACTCGCTCTTCACCTTGCGAAACATGGCGGTGATCTGTTCAGGGTTTACCACGTCGGCCTGCACCAGCACGCCGTCAGACCCACGCTTGCGTACCTGCCCGAGCGTCTCCTGTGCGGCCGCTTCATTTTGGTAGTAATGGATCGCGATCCGGACACCGCTCTCCGCCAGCGCGAGTGCGATTCCCCTCCCGATGCCACGTGAAGCCCCTGTAACCAAAGCGTGTTTATTGCCTTGTGTCATATGAAGCCCCCTCCTTCCTACAATCGACCAAAACGACGAGTTGCAGACGCGGGCCGTCGCCGCCGGGTGCCTTGCATAGCTTGCTCCGCGTACGCTCCAAAGCCAACCGCATCGCACATGGGCTCTTTACAGGCACGCGTTCAACACTACCTGTTACATGCACTTAGCGTGGCCGGGACGAGTCGGGGGTCGTCAGGGAGATGAGTACTAGAACGGGCCGGCGCTCTCCCGCAGTAGTGGGAAGTGATTGTTCGATCCCACGCTTCAATACCGAGGGGGTTCCACGCCACCCTGCAACGTCTGCTTTGGGACGATTTATCTGACTGAGACGAGTGACTGTTCAAGGCCGGTTTCGGGACAAGCGCCGTGCGATCGCGCAAGGGAGGGAAGAGGGTTCCGTTGCGCCGCCGCTCAGCCGCCTGGGCGGGGAGGGCAGTTACATGGGAGTTGCACTCCACGTCGGCGGATCGCGGAATTCGCGAGATGGCGCGTCCGGGCCGCAAGGCGACCGCGCGTCAAACACGGGGAATCTCGGTAACTACGTGAGGGTTCCGTCGGGCTTGAAATCGTTCTGCCGGTGTTTCGAAGTCTAATGTCTTGCGAGGCCGCTCGTTGAGCCTGTTAGCCCGGGCGACCCTCCCGCGCAAAGCAGAAAGGGCGGGGTCACCGCCCTTTCTGCTTTTCCGATGATCAGAGCGCTGACGCCTACTCGTCGCCCTCTATAAATGTCGGACACGGGTTGAACGGCAGCGTCCGGTGAAAGTTCTCGTAAATGTATTGCGGGTGACCATTCGGCGCTGGGTAGAAGTTCGCCAGAATGGGCCCGTACTCTGCCTTCGAGTTTCCGCCGAAGTCGTTGGACGTTCCGGGAAGGAACCGGCCCCCCTCTTGCCACTGGCATGTCTCGTGATCCCCTTCCTCGTGATCCTGCCGCGTGGTGAAGATCGGGTAGAAGTCTGCCCCCACCGGAGGGTTGACGCAGCCCGCACCCGGATTCGGATCCGCCGGGTTCGACAGGTGCCGCTGACACGGCGGGTTCGTGGCGAACTCGATGCGCGGCATGTCGGTTTCGAAAGCGACGCGGCTGAAATTCTTCTTGTGACCCTTGCGGTCGGTGAACAACGGGCTGGAGAAGATCACCGGCTGCGTATGGAAGAGCGCATCGAGGAATGGGTTCCTGAAGGTGCCCGGCCAGACGGTCTTCCGGTACGGGACGCCATCGAAATCGGCATCGCCATCGATGCAGCCACCGATCGGAATCAGACCGAACTGAGCGGCGAATGCCGCATCGAAGCAGAAGGCGTCATCGAGCCCCGGGGGATCATTGGCGGCAGTCGAGGTGCAGTTACCGCCCTCCTTATCCACCGAGTTGCAATACTCGAAGTGCCCGATCTCATCCGAAAAGGCGATGTTGTACGTATGGGCCGCCCCTGGCACGCGCGTGTGCTCACTCGAGGTGGCGTACGTGGGATGAAAGTCGTGCGCCAGGTTGTGAGTGGCAAAGTCGCAGTTGGTTCCATTGGGATCCCACCGCACCGAGGCAAATCCATTGGCGCCGCTCGCCACCATGAACCCCGTTTGACCGGTGGTGAGATCCTTGATCGTGACCTTGAACCCGTGCTCGGTATCGGCGAGTGTCACGATCAGCTCATCACCGGGATCCATGTAGAGCGTGTTGGCATTGGTCGACACCAGTGGCCCGAGCGGACTGGGCGAGCCCGGGGGGAATGGCACCCCATCCGTCTGGATAAAGGCAAAGTTGACGTATTCGTCGTGGGTGATATTGGAGCAAACCGGGTTATTTACCTGCCCCGTGTTGTCATTACTCTGAAAACTGTCAATGTTCAGCGCCGCGGTCCATTGCGTCGCGCTGTTGCTGGTGAGCCAGCCTGGCGGGTAGAACTGCATCTCCATGAATGCCGTGCCCGGGTGGTTCCCGATGTAGTCGGGCGCGGCCGGGTCGGGGCTGTCAAAGATGTTGCTGTCGCTGTCAGGAGTGCACGGGATGTTGGGACGGCCGGGAGATCCTCCCGGATTGGGGGTACCCTGATCGTCGCACATGGCCATCCCGAACCAGAAGGCCGGGTGCAGCTGAAAATTCCAGGTTCCTCCGCTGCCATCCTGTTTGGGAAGCAGCGGTGGATCCTTCGGGAGTCTTATCCTGTAGACATTGTTGTACCCCGAGCCCCGTTCATTCGAGTAGAACAGCAGTGAAGGCTCGTCGTGCCCGACGTAATACTTGGTGCCGCCCGGATTGCTGCGCTGCTCCGCGCACAGGATTCCATTCGGCTCGTCGCATTGAAAGAACTCCGCGTGCGGGGGCGCACCCCACGCGAGAGAATTGCTCAGCAACAGGAGTCCCGTACCGAGCAGAGCTCGGCACGACCAGATCTGCATGCGCATAAACAGAACCTCCCCTGGCGTCAGGTTGTCTGAAGTGCTGGTCCGGTGCTGCTTGTTCGCTGGTGTTTCGACAGCACGAAGGATGTAAATTGTGCGCGTACGACGCGAGGTTGCAAGCTGCGCAGTCCGGTGGGAACGCGCGCAGGAACATCGGACGCTCCGTATCAGCGCTGTCGTAGCCGAAGCAGAACTTCGCCTGTCCGACAGCCGCCAGCCGGATTTGACTTAACGCGGTCGCAGTCCCTGCAGAAATGCGCCCGGGTCCTCACCACGCTCGAGCACCTCCACCAGCGCCGATCCGACGACGACGCCGTCGACGTGCCCGCGCAGCCGCTCGACCTGCTCCCGGCTGCGGATGCCGAAACCCGCGCACACCGGCAGCGGCGATGCGGCGCGTACGCGATCGAGGTAGTCGAGGACTCCGGTGGGCACCGCGACGTTGCGGCCGGTGGTGCCCGTCATGGTGACCGCATAGACGAAGCCCTGACTGCCGGCGCACAGCTGCGCGAGACGCTCGCGACCTGTGACCGGGGTGACCATCTGCACGAGTGCGAGCTGCCAGTCATCGAGCGCGCTGCGCAGCTCACTGCTCTCATCGAGCGGCAGATCCGGCACGATGAACCCGGACACGCCTGCGCGTGCCGCGCTTTCGGCGAGCCGCGCGATGCCGAAGGAGAGCAGCGGGTTCAGGTAACTCATGAGGAGAAGCGGTGCCTCAAGTCCGCGCAGCGCGGCAATCTCCTCGAGGATCCATGCGAGGCTCACTCCCTGCGCGAGTGCGGCGAGGCTGGCGCGCTGAATGGTGACCCCATCGGCCATCGGATCGGTGAAGGGCACGCCCACCTCGACCACATCGGAGGCCGCAGCGAGCGCGCGCACATGGTCGCGAAAACGCTCGCGGCTCGGGAAGCCGGCCGTGAGGTACGCCACGAGCGCAGGCTCTCCGCTCGCAGCCGCCGTGCGAAGGGTGCCGCTGACTCTGTCGCGCGGGCTCACGTGCGCTCCGGTCTCAGGAGAGTCTGCTGCAGGGTCGACATGTCCTTATCTCCGCGGCCGGAGAGACAGATGAGCACGGTGCCGCCCGGGTGCTTCCGTGCCCAGCGGGCCGCGCCCGCCAGCGCATGCGCGCTCTCGAGCGCTGGCAGGATGCCTTCGGATTCGGAAAGCTGCCGCACGCCCTCGAGCGCCTCCGCATCGCTCGCCGTCTCGTAGCGCACGCGCCCCGAGGCCGCGAGCAGCGCGTGCTCGGGACCGACGCCCGGGTAGTCGAGCCCGGCCGACACCGAATGCGTTTCCTGGATCTGGCCGTCCGCGTTCTGCAAGAGCAGTGAATAGCTCCCGTGCAGCACTCCCGGCCGGCCGTGCGCGACCGTGGCGGCGTTCTCGCCCAGCGCTGCGCCGCGACCGCCCGCCTCCACACCGATGATCTCGACCCCGCTGTCGGGAACGAAGGCGTGAAAAGCGCCGATGGAGTTCGAGCCGCCACCGACGCAGGCGATGAGCGCATCGGGCAGACGCCCGGTGGCCGCGAGTATCTGCGCGCGCGCCTCGCGACCGATCACTGCCTGCAGCTCGCGCACGAGGTACGGGTAGGGATGCGGGCCAACCACCGAGCCGAGCAGATAATAGGTGTCGAGCGGGTCCGACACCCAGTCGCGCAGCGCCTCATCGATCGCAGCGCGCAGCGTGCGATCCCCACTTTCGACTGGCACGACGCGCGCGCCGAGCAGCCGCATGCGCCCCACGTTGGGTGCCTGACGCTCCATGTCGATGGCACCCATGTAGACGGTGCAGGGTAGTCCGAGACGCGCGCACGCCGCGGCGCTCGCGACCCCGTGCTGCCCGGCGCCGGTCTCGGCGACGATGCGCTTCGCACCCAAACGGCGCGCGAGCAGCGCCTGGCCAATGGCGTTGTTGATCTTGTGCGCGCCGGTATGCGCGAGATCCTCCCGCTTCAGCCAGACCTCAACGCCCCAGCTTGCCGAGAGACGCGCCGCAAAAGTGAGCGCGGTAGGACGGCCGACCCAGCCGGTGAGCTGCGCGTCGAGCTCCGCCCGGAAGTCCTGCGAGTGCAGCTGCTCGCGCACTCCCCGCTCGAGCCGCTCGAGCGCCGGAATGAGTGTCTCGGGCACATAGCGGCCACCGAACGGACCGAAGCGGCCACGGTCGTCGGGATAGCGCCCGGCTACCGCCGCGGCAAGCAGCTGTGCGGCATCGGGCTGTGCTGCCGTTGGGGACATGTTCGTTCTCCTCTCGCACTAAACGGAAACCGCGTCTGCGGCGCGGACCGCTGCCACGAACCTCGCGATGGCGGCGGGATTTTTCACCCCGGGGCTTTGCTCCACGCTACTCGAGACATCCACCCCGAAGGGACGCACGTGTGCGATCGCGGCGGCCACATTCGCCTCGCTGAGGCCGCCGGCGAGCACCAGCTCCGTCCGGTGAGCGAGCGCGGCGGCGACGCTCCAGTCGCTCACCCTGCCACGACCGCTCGCCGGCCCCTCGAAGATAATCCGGGCAGGGAGCGGTGCAGGCGGTGCTGCGCCCTCGCGCACGACGGCGAGGGTATCGAGCGCTGCAGGCAGTCGCAGCCTCGTGAAATCCCCGGCATCGCTCTGCAGAAGATCGGGTGCAAACATGCGCAGGACCTCATCGACGGCCGTCTGGGTCGGGTGCTGCATGACGGCCACGCACCGCACCCGACCGCGCGCGGGGCGCGCCAGCGTGGCTGCCGCCGCAGGCGTGAGCTCGCGCAGCGAGCTCGCGAACACGAAACCGATCGCATCCACCCGTGCTTCGAGCGCCGCGTCCACCGCCGCTGCGGTCGTCATGCCGCAGATTTTGATCCACATCTAAGATGCCCCCCGGGCGGCACGCCCGGCTTCCAGCAGCATCCGTGCGAGTGCGGCAGGATCCTCACCGCGCATGAGCGCGCTTCCGACCAGGACCAGACTGTATCCCGCGCCGGACAGCCGCCCTGCATCCGCGGCGCCTGCGACACCGCTCTCGGCAACCCGCGGCACGCCGCGGGGCACGAGCGGGAGGAGCTCGAGAAGCCGCCCGGGCATCACCTCGAGCGTCGTGAGATCACGGCAGTTCACTCCCGCGAGCAGCGTGCTGCGGCCGGCATCTCTCTCGATGACCTCCCGCATGCGCTCGAGATCGGCTTCATCGAATGCTTCGAGCAGTACGAAGAGTCCGTGCGCGCGCGCGCAGTCGATGAGCGCCGCGAGGGCCTCGGGCGAGAGCATGCGGACAATGAGCAGCACACCACCCGCGCCAGCGGCCCGCGCCTCGAGCACCTGATAGGGATCGATGAGGAAGTCCTTGCGCATCGCGGGCACGCGCAGCGGTGAGAGCGCGCGCGCTGCCTCGGTCAGATGCGCAAGGGATCCGTCGAATCGACTCGGCTCGGTGAGGACGGATACCGCGGCGGCACCGGCCCGCGCGTACGCCGTGACGCGCTCGGCCACGGCGCCATCCGGCGAACCGAGTGCGCCGGCAGAAGGCGAGCGCAGCTTGAGCTCCGCGATGAGGTCGAAACCTTGCGCCGAAAGTCGCAGCGGCGGTGCCGCCGGTGTGCGCCGTGCGAGATCCGCGAGCGCCGCTTCGGAGACACGCGCCTTCGCCGCCCGCACCCGCGTGTCGCTCGCGGCCGCCATTTCGGCGAGAAAGGTGCTCACGTGGCGGACTCCCCGGAAGCGAGCCCCTTGCGGGACGCGCTGGCCGCGGGCCGCCGCGGCAAAGACTCGAGCAATCGCGCGGCGTGGCCCTCATCGATGGCGGCCGCCGCCCGAGCGACTCCTTCCCGCGGCTCGCGCACGAGACCAGCGACCTCGAGCGCGAGTGCCGTGCCGAGGAGCAGGCAATCACGGTGTGCGCCACGGTCCTCGCCGCGCAGCACGGCCGCGAGCGCGCGCGCATTGTGTGCCGCATCGCCGCCCGCCAGGTCAGCCGCCGAACACGGCGGCAGTCCGTAGTCGACCGGGGAGCGCACGCCCACAGCGACCGAGCCCGGGCGCACATCGAAGAGCGTGAAGGGACCGATGGGCGTCGGCTCATCCCATCCGGCGGCGCCGTGCACGACGAAGGTGCGCTCGATCGGGAGGCCCTGGAAAGCCTCGGCCATCAGCCGCGCGACTTCCAGGCTGAAGGCACCGACCAGATGCAGCGGCGGCTCTGCCGGGTTCACCAGCGGACCGAGAATGTTGAACACGGTACGTACGCCGAGCGCGGCCCGGATCGGAGCGACGCGCGCCGTCGCAGGGTGGTAGTGCGGCGCAAAGAGATAGGTGAAGCGCGTCGCGGCGAGGCATGCTCCTGCCGCCGCTGCATCGAGCGGAACGCTGAGCCCGAGTGCCTCGAGCACATCTGCACTGCCGCAGCGGCTCGACACCGAGCGGTTGCCGTGTTTCACCACGGGCAACCCGCACGCGGCAGTGAGGAGCGCCGTGCCGGTTGAGATGTTGAAGCTCCCGGAAGCATCACCGCCCGTGCCGACGATATCGATCGAGCGCAGACCCGGCGGCAGCTCCGGACGGCGCGCAAGGCGGCGCATCGCCTGGGCGAGCCCACGCACCTCGGCCGCCGCGAGGCCCTTGCCCGAGAGCGCCGCGAGCAGCGCTCCGGCCATGGCGGGCGGGAGCTGCGGATCGGTGAGATGCGCGAGCAGACCTTCTGCCTGCGACTGCGAGAGGTCGCGCCGCTCGAGCAGCTGCTGCAGCAGCTCACGCGGCGCCGACACGACCCTCTCCGCTGCGCACGCCCGCGCTGTACTGCAGAAAATGGCCGAGCATCCTCGGTCCTTCGGGGGTGAGGATGCTCTCGGGATGAAACTGCACGCCCTCGACCGCGAGGGTGCGGTGCCGCACGCCCATGATCTCGCCCTCATCCGTGCGCGCGCTCACCTCGAGCACCGCCGGGAGGCTCGCGGGCTCGGCGATGAGCGAGTGGTAGCGCCCGACTTCGCAGGGCTGTGGCAGGCCGGCAAACAGCGTACGCGCGTCGTGCCGCACGAGTGAGGTCTTGCCGTGCATGAGGCGCCCGGCGCGCACCACCTCACCACCGAACACTTCGACGATCGACTGGTGCCCGAGACACACGCCGAGCACCGGTATGCTTCCGGCGAATTCGCGGATCATGTCCATCGACACACCCGCATCGCGCGGTGTCCCGGGCCCGGGCGAGATGCACAGATGGGAGGGCGCGAGCGTGCGCGCCGCGGCGGGAGTGAGCGCGTCGTTGCGGTGCACCTCCACCTCCGCGCCGAGCACGAGAAACGCCTGCACCAGGTTATAGGTGAAGGAGTCGTAGTTGTCGATGAGCAGCAGGCGCGGCTTCACAGACCTTCCTCCGCCAGCTCGAGCGCGCGCACCATGGCGGCACTCTTCGCGAGCACTTCCTCGTGCTCGGTCCCGGGCACGCTATCGGCGACGATGCCAGCGCCCGCCTGGTAGCTGTATTCATCGCCCGCGAACACCAGCGTGCGGATGGTGATGGCGTGATCCATGTCGCCGTGCGCGCCGAAGTAGCCGACCGTGCCACCGTACAGCCCACGGCTCACGGGCTCGAGCTCGTCGATGATCTCCATCGCACGCACCTTCGGTGCGCCGACCAGCGTGCCCGCCGGAAACGCGGCGGCGAACAAATCGAAGGCATCGCGGCCTGCGGCGAGCTCCCCCTCGACTCCGCTCACCATGTGCATCACGTGGCTGTAGCGCTCGATCGAGCGATAGGGATCGACGCGCACGCTGCCGGCGCGCGCCACGCGCCCGAGATCGTTGCGCGCGAGATCCACCAGCATCACGTGCTCGGCATTCTCCTTGGGATCGGCCAGCAGCTCCGCCTCGCGCGCAGCATCGCTCGCGTCATCGGCGCCACGGGGACGGGTGCCGGCGATGGGGCGCAGCTGCGCGCGGCGTGCGTTGAGCTTCACCAGCGCTTCGGGGGAGGAACCGACCACGGTGACGCCACCGAGCGCGCAGTAATACATGTAGGGCGAGGGGTTGATCAGGCGCAGAGCGCGATACACCTGGAAGGGATCGAGCTCGTGGTGGCCCGAAAAGCGGCTCGCGAGCACGAGCTGGTACACATCGCCCGCCGCGATGTATTCCTGCGTGCGCCGCACGCCCGCCAGGTAGTCGCTGCGCGTAAACGCCGCGGTGGGCGGTGCGTAGCGGCCGGGACGACGGCCGTTCGGCAGACCTCCGCGCAGTGCGCGTACGACCTCGGTACGGAGCGAGCGCCGCTCAGCCTCCGTGCCCGCATGCACGAGCGCCACGCCACGCGTCAGGTGATCGAACACCAGCACCGAGCGTGGCGCGACGTAATGCAGCGCCGGCACCCCGCCCGAGCGCGGCGCGCGTGCCCGCAGCCGCTCGAAATGGCGCACGACGTCGTAGGCCGCGAAACCAACCAGCCCGCCTGCAAGTGGCACGCCGCTGATGTCCGGCTGAGGACGCGGGGCGCGCGCGAGCGCCGTGCGCAGGCCTGCGAGCAGCGCCGCGGCACCCGCCGGCACCGGTGAGCGTTCCTCCCCGATCACGAGCCCGCTCGCATCGAGGCGCACCTCGAGTCCATCGCCGAAACCGATGAACGAGAAGCGTCCGAGCCGCTCGCCCCCTTCGACGCTCTCGAGCAGAAAGCGCGGCTGGAACGCGGCGAGCTTCATGAACGCCGAGACCGGTGTGTCGAGGTCCCCGGTAATGTCGAAAATCGCTTGCAACGCTCGAGGTCTCCGTAACGATCAGGCAACAAAAAACCCATCCCGGGGTGATCCGGAGATGGGTTTCTGGTGCCGTTGGATCCGTTGAGTCGCGGGAAAAAAGCTAACCGTCAGCCCACTCCGTTACAGAGGGCGCCACCACCAGGGACGCGCGATGCTGAGGGACCGGTGCGACATTTGCG
The DNA here is from genome assembly GCA_035566915.1 of Steroidobacteraceae bacterium. GTDB lineage: Bacteria > Pseudomonadota > Gammaproteobacteria > Steroidobacterales > Steroidobacteraceae > 13-2-20CM-66-19. The sequence goes on along the minus strand of DATMPW010000067.1, from coordinate 26,251 downwards.
CTCGAGTATCGCCGCCGGACGCGCGCCCCGTCAAGCCGACGGGAACCTGACTTTCTGAGCTCCTTGCCGCGAGGATCACTGCGACTTCAGGCACACGGCCTCGATGTTGTTACCGTCCGGGTCGAGGAGGAACGCCGCGTAGTAGTCCGGGCTGTAGTCCTGGCGCACACCCGGCGCGCCGTTGTCGCGACCGCGCGCCTTGAGCCCCTGGCGGTGGAAGGCATCGACCGCGCTGCGCTCGAGCGCACTGACGGCGATGTGCACCAGCGAATGCGCGAGCCGCGCGTCCGCATACAGCCAGAGCGAGGAGCCATCCGCGTGCGTGAAGGCCGCCACCGTCTCATCCTGCGAGGTGATCTCGTAGCCGAGCGGTGTGAGCGACGCGGTATAGAAGTGCACGCTGGCGTCGATGTCTTTCACCTTGAGCCCGATGTGATTGAACATGACAACCTCCTTGTGCCGGCGATGCTACGCGCGTGGCGGCAGCGCTCACAACCGCCACGAACCTTTCGGCTAGAATGCGCGCTGCGGGCGCGCGTGCGCCCCTTCACGGGTGCACTGCGGTGATTTTCAAGGAGTTGCTCGACAGCTGGCGCCAGAGCGCCGCCGCAACACGCACCGCCACAACCTACGCCGTGCGCTTGAGCGTCGATGACGCCGCGCAGCTCGCCGCGCTCGCCGACATGTTTCCGGGTCGCTCCGCGGAGCAGCTGATCACCGAGCTGCTCACGGTGGCGCTCAAGGAACTCGCCGCGGCGATGCCCTATGTCGCCGGCAAGCGCGTGATCTCCACCGATGAGCACGGCGATCCGGTGTACGAGGACATCGGTCCGACGCCGCGATTCATCGAGCTCACACGGCTCCACCGACGGGCACTCGGGGCCGGCTCGGCGCGCTCGAAGAAGCGCCGGCCCCGGCGCGCTGCGAGGTAGCTGCATGCCCTCCTTCGATGCGGTCTCCGAGCTCAATACCCACGAGGTCGCCAACGCCGTCGACCAGGCGAACCGCGAGCTCGCGCAGCGCTTCGATTTCAAGGACACCGGCGCGCGCTTCGAGCTCAAGGATTTCACCGTCACGCTGCAAGCGCAGGTGGATTTTCAGCTGCGGCAGATGCTCGAGATCCTCAAGCTGCGGCTTTCCAAGCGCGGCATCGATCTCGCGTGCCTGCAGATCGGGGAGCCGCGCACCACGCTCGCGAGTGCGCAGCAGGAAGTGGTGCTGCGGCAGGGTATCGATGCCGACACCGGCCGCAAAATCACGCGATTGGTGAAGGACTCCAAGCTCAAGGTGCAGGCGAGCGTTCAGGGCGATAAGGTGCGCATCAGCGGCAAGCAGCGCGATGACCTGCAGGGCGCGATCGTCCTGCTGCGCGCAGCGAAGCTCGACGTGCCGCTGCAGTTCACGAACTTCCGCGACTGATTCGCGCAATCGTGCGACACAGATCTTCGGTAGCGTCGAGGACGCTCGGACCCAGGCGGCTGAGCGCCTGATTCTCGAAGGCCACCACGCGGTGATTGCGCACCGCGGCAAGGCCGGGGAAGCGCTGCCAGTCCGCGACCCAGGCGGCGCCCTCCCCGGGGGGCGCGGCGGCGAGAATGATGTCGGGGTTGCGCGCGATGACCGCCTCGGTATCGACGAGCGGCCCGGGCTCGGGAAGATCCGCAAAGACATTGCGCGCGCCGCACAGCGCGAGCGCATCGCTCATCAGGTGGCGGCCCCCGACGGTATAGACCGGACGATTCCACACCTGCAGCAGTACCGTCGGACGTTCCCGTGCCGGTGTCGCCGCGGAGTAGGTGCGCTCGAGCGCGCCGAGGCGTGCCTCGAGCGAGGCCGCGGCGTGCTCAGCTACCGGCTGGGTGCCCGCGAGCACACCCAGCCGCCGGAGCGAGCCTGGCAGGTCGGCGAGACGTGCGACCTGCTGCTGATAGAGGGGAATGCCGATTGCAGTGATCTTTGCGCGCTGCGCGGGATTGCCGCCGGCGGGCCACGCGATCACGACATCCGGCTGCAGCACGACGAGCCGCTCCATGTCGATCGCCGCCACATCGCCGATGCGCTGCACGGCGCGCGCGGCCGGGGGCTCGCTCGAATACTGCACCGTTGCGATGAGCTGCGCGCCCGCACCCGCAGCGAAAAGCATCTCCGTGGCACCGGGAGTGAGGCTCACGATGCGCAGCGGCGGGCGGCCCACCTCGACCGTGCGATTGAGATCATCGGGCACGGTACGCAGCGGTCCGCGCGTCTGCGGAAGTGCCGAGAAAGCGGCCGCCGCACACCACCCGGCGAGCATCGATACGCAGACGGCTGCGAGAGCCGGTGTAAGTCTCGTTAATAATCCAATTATTGACATACTCACCTCCGCGACGGCGATCGGCGGGCTCCTGCCGCTCGCGCTGGAGAATGTCGGACTGTACTCGCCGATGGCGTGGGTGATCATCGGCGGGCTGATCACCTCGACACCGCTCGCGCGGCTGGTTACCCCGGTGATGTACCGCCTCATCCCGCCGCAGATCTGAAGGCTCTGGCGCCGGCGACGCTCTGCCCCATCTACATGCGAGCGCCGCCGGCGGGCGCTCCGGCCTGCATGCGCACACGCGGCAGCCTCGATCCCAGCACAACGAGCGGAATGAGCGTGCCGAGAAAGACGAAGTGGTACCAGAGCGGGAAGAGGCTCCAGAGCCTCAGGTGGACCGGAATGAAGGCGAGCAGCAGCGCGGTGCCGAGCAGCAGCGGCATCCGTGGGCTCGCCGGGGCGATCCATGCTGCGGCCGCGCCTGCTATGAGCGAGGTGAGCACGCCGATCGCCAGTCGCGCCACCAACATGCCGAGCGTGAAGCTCATCGTCGGCTCGGCTGCCGCATAACCGGCGATCAGGACTCGCAGGCTGCGGTTCAACACCGATATGACCACGATCCAGAGAACCAGACCCGCGACAAAAGCCAGGATCGATCGTTTCATGGCAGTGATCTCCGAATCGACGCCGACCCGCGCCGTGGTCGGATCAGGTCGACCGTACGCGATCGGTTGATGAGCGTCCTCGATGCGTCGCGCCTGCTTGCGCGACCCTGCTACCGGGGCGGCCTGACAGAGTGGCGCGGAAACACCACGCGGAACGTCGTGCCTTCCCCGGGCGAGGTCTCCATCTCGAGGCTCGCATCGAGCAACTCGCACAGCTGCTTAACGATCGAGAGGCCAATGCCTTCGCCACCGCGTTCGTGCGACGCATCGGGATCTGACTGCGACCTGAGCGTCGGCGCAGGATCGACACCGGACTCCGCCTGCTGCGCCTCCCGCACCGCGTCCTCGAGAGGCGCGGCGGGCGACTCGGCCTGAAATCCCGGGCCGGTATCCTGCACACACAGCAGCCACTGCTCGGCGCCGGCGACGCTGCGCTCGGCCCACACTAGCCGCACGCCGCCACGCTCTGTGACATTCAGGGCATTGAGCACGAGATTCTGCGCGATGCGCTGTACCTTGGCGGCATCACCCTCAACCCATAGTGACTCGGGTCCTTCGCCGTGCAGGAACAGGCCGCGCTGCTGCGCCAGCGGTCTGACCGTGTCGCAGTACTCGCGCAGGAGCACCGCGGCATCGAAGCCCGCGAGGCGCAGCTGCTCCTGTCCGGCTTCGAGCCGCGCCAGATCCACCATGTCCGTGAGCAAAGTGCGCAGCGAATCGACCGAGCGCTGCAACATCCTCGAGGTCGCGGCGCGTTCCGGATCGTCGACGACCTGGTGCAGCAACGCGCTCGAGGCGTTGCTCACTACCCCGACGGTACCGCGCAGATCGTGTGCCACCTCACGCCAAGCCGCGGCACGCTGCCGCTCGAGTCGCTGCAGTTGCAACAGTGCCCACTCGAGCTCACGTACGCGGCTGGCGGCCTCGGTACGCTGCAGGCGCTCGTAACTGGAGGCGCTCTCGCACACACCCTCGCCGCACAGGCGCACCAGGGCGCGGCGCGCGACCGGCATGACGGTGGCCTGCATCTCGGGGTGCGCGAGGCCATAGTCTTCCAGCTCGTTGAGCACCGAGTAGTGCAGGTGGCCCCATTCGCGGATGGTCTCGCGCTGGTGATAGCCCTGCTGCCAGCGATGCAGGCCGTGCTCCGCGGCGCTGTTTCTCTGGTCCTCGAATGCGACTTCCTTCTCGACCGGATCGCGGGCCTGCAGACGCCGCTCGAACGCTGCGAGCATCTGGGGGATGTGATCGGTGAACTGCGCGCGCGAGAGGCTCGAGGAGGTGGTGAGCTCGGGGTCGGCTTCGACCAAGCGCTGCCAACTGCGCAGGATAGCGCTGCGCCGGGCGGCAAGATGCCGGGCGAGCGCCGCGAGCTGCTCCTTGATGACGGTCTTTTCGCTCATAGCCCATCACGGCGTCCGACCCGTCGATGCGTGACTATACCGCGCAGCTTCGCGCCGCGGAGAGCCCCGAGGCGCGCACCGGATACGCTCATGCCCGCGGCTGGGGATAGCCCGGGCGATGCGCCTCTCATCGCTGGGGCCGCACGCGCGGCCCCGGCGAAGCTTCATGCCGCAGCTTTCTCGAGCTGCTCGCCACCGGTGCTCTCGAGCACGCGCGCCACGGCGTGCACCGTGGCGGCGATGCGCACCGCGCTCTGCACCGCCTCGCGCTCGAGGCCGTGCTGCCGCAGCTGCCGCTCGTGCGAGGCGACGCAGCTGCCGCAGCCGTTGATCGCCGACACGGCGAGCGCAAGCAGCTCGAAGTCCGCCTTGGCGATGCCGGGGTTGCCGATGACATTCATCCGCAGCCGCGCGGGGAGCTTCGCGTACTCCTCGTCCTCCACCAGGTGCAGGAACCGGTAGTAGACATTGTTCATCGCCATGATGGCCGCGGCAGCATGCGCCGCGTTCACGTGTGCGGCGTCCAGGTGCTGCGCCGCGAGCGCCTGCAGCCGCCGCGTGAACTCCGCGTTACTTGATGCGCTCGCGGCGGCGAGCGCCACGGCCCAGATCTGCCGTTCGCTCAAGCCCGGCGCACCGGCCGGCGTCAGCACGGCGCCGAGATTGAGCTGCAAGTCGCGGGCGTAGCCCGGCAGCGCCTCGCGGATACTCTCAAGGGTGGTGCTCATCTCAGGCCGCCTTCAGGGTCTCTCCACCCTTCTGCCAGTTGCAGGGGCACAGCTCGTCGGTCTGCAGCGCATCGAGCACGCGCAGCACTTCCTCCGGGCTTCTGCCGACATTCAGATCCGTGACGTAGACGAAGCGGATCACGCCCTGAGGATCGACGATGAAGGTCGCACGCTGCGCGACTCCCGCATCGGGATCGAGGATGCCGAGGGCACCGGTGAGCTCGCGCTTGAGGTCAGCGAGCATGGGGAAGGGAAGCGAGCGAAGCTCCTCCTTCTCGCGGCGCCAGGCGAGATGCACGAACTCGCTGTCGATGCTCACGCCGAGCAGTTGGGCATCGCGGGCACGGAACTCCTTGTCGAGCTTGCCGAAGGCCGCGATCTCGGTCGGGCACACGAAGGTGAAGTCCTTCGGCCAGAAGAACACGACCTTCCACTTGCCGGGGAAGCTGTCCTGGGTGAAGGTCTGGAAAGCGTTGTTGACGTCGTTGGACACCACGCCGGTAAGCGTGAATTCGGGAAAACGGCGACCAATACCTGACATACGATTCGACTCCTTGGAATAGGGGCGGGCGGCATGGGGTCTCCGCCCGACATGACGCACATGATGGGGACGTCCCTGGTATAATTCCAATCGATGGATTTTATGAATCCGATAGACGCCATATATCTCGGGCCGGCATGGAGCTGAAGCTGAAGGACCTGCGCTACCTCGTGGCGGTGGCCGACCAGCGCCACTTCGGCCGCGCGGCAGCGCGCTGCTTCGTGAGCCAGCCAACCCTCTCCGCTCAGCTGAAGAAGCTCGAGCAGGACCTCGGAGTGCAGCTCATCGAGCGGGCGCCGAGCAACGTCTCACTCACCGCGGTGGGGGAGGAAATCGTCGCGCGGGCGCGGCGCATCCTCGAGGCGAGCGATGAGGTGGTGGAGCTCGCCCGCAGCCATCAGGATCCGCTCGCCGGACGGCTACGGGTGGCGCTGCTGCCGACCATCGGCCCCTACCTCCTGCCTGAAGTGGCACCCCTCATCCGCAAGGCGCTGCCGCGTCTGCAGCTGCATCTGTACGAGTACCAGACCGATCCGATGCTCGAGAAGCTGCACGCCGGAGCACTCGACCTCGGCATCCTTGCGCTCCCGGTGGAACTCGAAGGACTCGAGTCGCGCGAGCTCTACCGCGAGGAATTCGTGGTCGCGGTACCCGATCGTCATCCCCTCGCCGCGCGCGAGCGCGTGCGCGTCGCGGACCTGCGGCATGAGCGGCTGCTGCTGCTCGAAGAAGGGCATTGCCTGCGCGATCAGGCGCTGGAGGTGTGCAGCCGCGTTGGCGTGCGCGACTCGCAGGACTTCCGCGCGACGAGTCTCGAGACCCTACGCCAGATGGTGGCGGCCGGCGCGGGTGTGACGCTGCTGCCGGAGCTTGCCGGTCGCGGGGCATATCGCAGCGGGCGCGGGGTGGTGCTGCGGCCGTTCGTGCGGCCCGCGCCGGCGCGGCAGGTCGGCGCGGTATGGCGTAAGACCACGCCACGGCGAGCGGCCATCAATGCGGTCACCGCGGTGATTGCGCAGCACGCGCCTTGAGTGTGATCGCATCCCCGCAGTCGCTCACGCTTGAGACGAGAGATGGGCGCGCACTCGGCGGGTTGCTGCTCGAGGCGATGCCGGCGCACGGTGCTCTCTGCATCAATGGCGCCACCGGCTTCAGGCGCGAGTTCTACCTTAAGTTTGCCGCCTACTGTGCCGAGCGCGGCTATCACACCCTGGTGTACGACTACCGCGGCATCGGTGTCTCGGCACGCACACCGCTCGCCGCGGAGAGCGCGCGCATGAGCGAGTGGGGCCGGCTCGACATGCCGGCGGCGCTCGAAACCCTCGCGCGGTGCTACCCCCAGCTGCCGCTCGCTACGCTCGGCCACAGCGTCGGCGGGCAACTGATCGGATGCATGCCCAACCAGGCGCGCGCGCGCGCTCACGTGATGATCGCCGCCTCGACCGGCTACTGGCGCCGCCAGCGCGCGCCGTTCCGCTACCAGGCGCTGCTTTTCTGGAAGCTCTACGGACCGCTGATGCTGCACCGGCGCGGCTACGTGCCGCGCAGCGTCGTGTGGAGCGGCGAGTCGTTGCCGCCCGGGGTGTTTCTGCAGTGGCGGCGGTGGTGCCTGAGTCCGGCGGCCTTCGGCTCAGGCCTCGATGAGGACATGAGCGACGCCGGCTTCGCCGCGGTGCGCGCCCCACTGCTTTCCTGGGGCTTCACCGACGACCCGATCGCGACGCCGGCGGCGGTCGAGGCCCTGCTGATGTCATACGCCAACGCACCCATCGAGCGGCGCTCGACCGCACCATCCGAAGCGGGCGTGCGCGCCATCGGACACCATGGCTTCTTCGCCGAGCGTCACCGCGACTCGCTGTGGCGCGCGGCGCTCGACTGGATCGACGCGCGCTGCGCCTGAGACGTGTGCGCCCGGGATGAACGCCGAACGGCATCCGGGCACTACGGGTATAGTCTGCAGCGCAAAGAACAACCGTTCTGCCGTTTCATCGGCTTGCCAAGGGGACATCACTATGAAGAAGCCCGTTCTGCTGCTGCTCGCAGCCATCCTGACCATCTCGACATCGGTGACACGCGCCCAGGAAGACCACGCCTACACCCAGGGGACTGTCGTGGTCGTGTCTTTCGTCCGCACCGAGCCGGGTATGTTCGAAGAATACCTGCGCTATCTAGACGTTACGTATAAGCGTCTCATGGATGGATATAAGAAGCAGGGGATCATCGTCGACTATGCCGTCTTTCAGTCCCTTCCGCGAGACGCGCACGACGCGGACGTGATCCTGACAGTGACGTACAAGAATATGGCGGCGTTCGATGAGTTGCAGGCGCGCACGGATCCAGCGGTAAAGGAGATATTCGGGTCTCTGCCGAAAGCGGCTTCGGCCTCTGCCGATCGTGAGAAGCTGCGCAAGCAACTCGGGAGTCAGCTGGTCCGACAATTAGTTCTGAAATAGCTCGACCAGCGGGCGCACCCCCACAGCGCCTAGCGTGGGGGTGAAGCCCCCGCGGCGCTCATCAGGCGCTTCGGCGCGGTCCCTCGATGTCACCGATGGCGGGCCGCGGTGAGGATGTCGCTGACGCGGTGACGCCGGTCGCCGCCCGCGTGCGCCGCGCGAGCGCGGCGGCGTCATAGTCGGTCGTGTCGTCTGCGTCTGGCATAATCGCGGGCCGTGCTCACCGCCCGAGGCGTGCCACGGAGGAGGCGACCGTTGCGACATTCCGCGCTGCCTGCCGTCTGCCTCGCCGCGCTCGCACTGCTGCCGGCCTTCGGCGCCGCCGCGCAGCCGCCGGCGCTGAGCGCTCACGATGCCTGGATCCGTGCGACACCCGGAGCCGAGGTGGCGGCGGCTTACCTGACGCTCCACAACAGCGGCACACAGCCAGTGGTGGTGAGCGGGGTACGCTCCGCCGATGCCGGAGCAGCGATGATTCACGAGACGACGATGGTCAACGGGGTGTCGACCATGCGCGCTCACGAGCCACTGGGCATCCCTCCCGGGGCGACGGTGCGCTTCGCGCCGGGCGGCCTGCACATCATGCTGCACGCCCTCAAGCGACCGCTCGCTGCGGGCGATGAGGTGCCGCTCACGCTGCTGCTGGAGGGTGGCGGCAGCCTCACTGTGACGGCACGCGTGCGCGCCCTCGGTGACGGCTGAACCGACGGCGCAGGGCGTGCTGGCTGACGATTCACTGCTCGATCACGTCACTCCCTACGACCGCCTCGCGTGGAGTGATACGCAGGTCGAGGAGTGGCTCGCAAGCGGCACGCGCCGGCGCGAGCTCACCGACTACTTCGGACCGACCGAGTACCGGGCGCTCGCGGCGCTCGCACGACGTGCGCGTGCGGCGCGCGCTGCTCCAGGTGCTCTGCACGTCCTCATCGTGCCGGGGATCATGGGCTCGCAGCTGGGGCTCGCACGCCCGGAGCCGCTACCGAACGACATACTCTGGCTCGATCCGCTCGACATCCAGCGCGGGCGGCTCGCGGCGCTGCGCATGCCTTCCGCTGCACCGATCGTACCGCTCGGTGTGGTGCTGTTCTCGTACCTGCGGCTGAAGCTGCATCTGCGGGCGCAGGGCTTCGCAGTCGAATTCCACGACTACGACTGGCGACAGCCTGTGGCGCACTCGGGCCAGGCACTCGCCGCGAAACTGCAGGCGCTGCGGCCGGAGCGCGTGGCGATCGTCGCACACAGCCTGGGGGGCCTCGTGAGCCGCGCCGCGCTCGCGCGCAGCGACACGCGCCACATCGAGCGCCTAGTGCTGCTCGGCACACCCAACCGCGGTTCCTTCGCCGCCGTGCAGGCGCTGCGCGGTACCTATGCAGTGGTGCGCAAGGTGGCGTGCCTCGCCCTGCAGGCCTCCGCAGAGTCGCTGGCTACCGATGTCTTCAGCACCTTCCCGAGTCTCTACGAGCTGCTGCCGTTCGCCTCCGGCGGCCTCACCGGCACCAATCTGTTCGATGCGCGGACCTGGCCCGCGGCCGGACCGCAGCCGCACCCTGCCTTACTGCAGGCGGCGCGCTCGTTACCACAGCAGCTCGCGCCGCCCGATGAGCGCTTCGCCATCATTGCAGGCGTGGGAGAGGAAACGGTCACCGCGCTGCGCCTGCGCGGCGCGGAGTTCGTCTATACGCTCACGCGCGGCGGCGATGGCACGGTGCCGCTCGCAAGTGCGCTGCTTCCCGGAGTGCGCAGCGCCTGCGCCCCTGTGGCGCACAGCGATCTGACCCGCGACCCGGGTGTGGCAGCGGCGGTGGTGGATCTGCTGAGAAGCGGCCGCACGACACGGCTGCCGACACGTTGCCAGAGCCGCGCCCGTGCGCGCGCACAGGTGGGCGACGGCGAGCTGCGCGGCACGCACACGGAAAAGGTCGACTGGGCCGCGCTCACCCCCGGCGAGCGGCGGCTGTTTCTCGAGAACCTCAACGAGCCGCCGCACCTGCAGCTGCGCGTGCCACGCGGCAGCCGCCGCCGGGGGCGCGTGCGCCGCTTGAGCAAATGACTGCGAGGAGCCCGCGCTCAGGCGAACGCCTGGGCGATGGCCTCGCGCTCGCGCGCATCGGGGAGCCGGCCGCGGCCGCCGGCGAGATTGTCCTCGAGGTGCGCGAGCCTGCCGGTGGCGGGAATGATGCAGGTCACCGCCGGGTGCGAGGCGACGAACTTCAGCGCGAGCTGGCCCCAGCTTGCGGCATCGATGTCCGCCGCCCAGGCGGGGAGCGGCTTGCCGCGCACGGCGGCAAACAGTGCGCCGTCCTCGAACGGCCGGTTCACGAGCACCGCCACCCCGCGCTCGGCCGCGAGCGGCAGCAAGCGCTGCTCCGCGGCGCGCGTGACGGGTGAATAGTTGAGTTGCACGAAATCGAGACGGTTGCGCTCGAGGGCTCGCGCCAGCTCGAGGTGCGCGCTCACGGTGTAGTGTGTTACGCCGACATAACGCACTCGGCCGCCCTCCTTCCAGGAGTGGAGCGTCTTCAGTTGCGTGTCGAGATCGGTCAGGTTGTGCACCTGGATCAGGTCGAGGTGTTCGCGCCTGAGCAGCTGCGCGGACTGCGTCATCTGCTCGATGCCGGCGCGCTCCCCGCGCGTCCACACCTTGGTGGCGAGGAACGCGTGACGGCGCATGGAATCGGTCAGTAGCTCCCCGAGCACGCGCTCGGCGGTCGAGTACATCGGCGAGGTATCGATGAGGCGCGCCCCGGCCGCAAAGAAGGCTTCCAGCACCTGCGCGAGCGGCGCCCGCTCGGCACGCGATTCACCCACCTCGAAAGGTCCGGAGGTGCCCAGACCGATCACCGGGATCTGCTCGCCGCTGGAGGGGATGCGGCGAACGATGAGTTCGGCGGTGCTCGCGCGCGCGGCACGCGCTGTCACGGCGGCGGCGCTCAGGAGGCTGACTGCAGTGCGAAGGAGCTCACGGCGGTTCATTCCTGTCCCGCAGCGCCGCGGCCGCCCTGGGCTGCGATCCAGCGCTCGACGTGCTGCGCCGCGTGCGCATCGGGCTGCACATCGTGAAGACTCGGCGGCGTCGTGACCTCGAGCACAATGCCGTTCGGATCGGAGAAGTAGAGCGAGTGCTGCGGACCGTGGTCCTCTTCGCTGCAGGCAATGCCGTGCTCACGCAGCCGGGTCTTCCACTTCTCCTGCTCAGCGGCTGAAGCCACCGAGAAGGCGTAGTGCCGCACGTCCGCCGGCAGGCCATCGGGGCGCGGCGGCTGTGCGCCGCGTAGCGCGCAGAGTGCCAGCAGCTGACCGCCGCCGGTGCCGAAGAACATCATCAGCCAGGGCTTACCACCCCAGTCATCTCCCGAGATCGCATCCACCAGCGGCAGTTGCAGGACCTCGGTGTAGAACTGCAGAGTCCTCGCCGCGTCGTAGACCGGAAGGGCAAGGTGATCGAAGCGCAGCGGCGTGTCGTGCATGGCGGCGCATCCGTGACCGGAGGTGTGCGACGATATTCGCACGCGCCGCGGCGCCCTGTCTTGCGCTGCGCAGAGGGCTACAGCAAGGCCGCGTCGGTCCCGATGACGCTCGCGCCTCCCGACTCCACGACGCGCGCGAGCGCCGCCGCGCTCGGCAACACCTGCGCGGCGTAGAACGCTGCGGTGTGCACCTTGGCGGCATAAAACTCGCGCTCGGCGCCGGCGGGGCGGGCGGCCGCGATGGCGGCCGACTTCGCGAGCAGCCAGCCGCCTGCGACATAGCCGCAGAGCTTCAGGTACGGGACCGAGACGGCCATCGCGCGCTCGGGCTGACTCGCCAGTGCCAGAAGGAGCGCACGTGTTGCCCGGCCGAGAAGACTCACTCCCTCGAGCGCTGCCTTGCGCGTCTCCTCCACCGCCGGGTCGCTTGCGGCGATGGCGCCGAGCTCGCGCTCCATGTCGGCGAGCAGCGCGCCCATCGCGGCGCCGCGGTCGCGGGCGAGCTTGCGGCCGATGAGATCGTTCGACTGAATGCCCGTCGTGCCCTCGTAGATCGTCGTGATGCGCACATCGCGCAGGTACTGCGCGGCGCCGGTCTCTTCGATGAAACCCATGCCGCCGTGCACCTGCACGCCGATGCTGGCGACCTCGTTGCCGATCTCGGTGCACCAGCCCTTGATGATCGGTGTCAGGAGCTCGCCGCGCGCCCGCGCCGCCGCGCGCACCCGCTCGTCCTCGTCATACTCCGCCAGATCGAACTGGAAAGCGCCGTAGAGCGTGAGCGCACGCGATGCCTCGGTCTGCGACTTCATCAGCAGCAGCATGCGCTTCACATCCGGGTGATGGATGATCGGCACCGGTCCGGCAGGCGCCGCCACCGGGGGCTTGCCCTGCAGGCGGGTGCGGGCCCACTCGAGCGCGCGCTGGAACGCGCGCTCGCCGACGGCATAGCCCTCGCTCCCCACCGAGAGCCGCGCACTGTTCATCATGACGAACATGTATTCCAGGCCGCGTCCGGGCTCTCCGATGAGATATGCCACGGCGCCGGCCTGCTCTCCGAAGGCGAGCACGCAGGTAGGGCTGGCATGGATTCCGAGCTTGTGCTCGATCGAAAGACAGCGCACGTCGTTGCGCGCGCCGAGCGAGCCATCGGCATTCACCAGCACTTTCGGCACGATGAACAGCGATATTCCCCTGACACCCGCAGGCGCGCCCTCGATGCGCGCGAGCACCATGTGGATGGTGTTGACGGTGAGATCGTGATCACCCCAGGTGATAAAGATCTTCTGGCCGAAGAGCCGATAGTGATCGCCCTCCGGTACCGCGCGCGTGCGCACCTGGCCGAGATCGGAGCCCGCCTGGGGTTCGGTGAGCACCATCGTGCCCGTCCACTCCCCGCGCACCATGGCCGGCAGGAAGGTGCGCTTCTGCGCGGGCGTGCCGCAGAGCTCGAGCGCATACACGGCGCCATGCGTGAGCATCGGGCCCAGCTTGAAAGCGAGATTGGCGGAGCCCCAGAACTCGCCCACTGCGCTGTTGAGCACCCGGGGCGTGCGCTGGCCGCCGAACTCGGGAAACGCGCCGAGCGCCGGCCAGCCGCCCTCGACGAACTGCCGGTAAGCGTCGCGAAACCCCGGGGCGGTGACGACCCCGTTCTCCGTCCAGCGTGCCCCGTGCACATCGCCGGGGCGGTTCAGCGGCTCGAGCACGGTCTCGGCGAAGCGCGCCGCTTCCTCGAGTACCGACTGCGCGAGCTCGTTGGAATAGTCGGTGAGCTCGGCGGAGGCGGCGAGGCGCTGCGCACCGAGCAACTCCTCGAGCACGAAACGCACTTCACGCACGGGCGCACGGTACATATCAACCCCTTTTATTACCTGGCCGACGGGGTGCCAAACGCACCCGCCCGCCGCCTACTCCTGGCGCGGACCCTAGTTTAGCTGTGCGTGGGGAGCCGCCGCCGGCTCACGGGCAGGCGGCGCGGCAGAGCGCCCCGGCTGCGGCAGCGCGAGCGCCGGCACGATGTTGGCCGCGAGAAAGTCGACAAACTGCTGCACGCGTGGATCGGATTCGAGTGCGAGCGGATAGAGCGCATACAGCGCCGCCGCAGGCGGGACAGTCCACTCGGGCAGCACCGCCTTCAGACGCGAGGTGGCGAGCCCCTGCCGGCACAAGAACTCCGGCAGCAGCCCGATCCCAAGTCCCGCCGCCGCGGCCGCGTGCAGCACCGCCGGGTCATCCACGGCGAGCTTCGGCGAGAGGGGGACTTCGGCGCGTTGCGCGCCGCGCGCGAGGTGGAGGCGAAACTCGGCGAGCTCGGAGGCCTCCGGAGTGAGCAGATCGTGGTTGCGCAGGTCATCGGGCCTCTCAGGCGTGCCACGCTGCTGTAGGTACTGGGGTGTCGCGCACAAGAGCGCGGGCGGCGCGCCGAGCAGGCGCCGCACGATCGTCTCATCAGAGGGCGGGTGGGTGCGGATGGCCACGTCCCAGGAACCTTGAGCGAGCTGCCCTGCATCGAGTGCCACCTCGAGGGGGGCATGAGCAAACGCCTCGAGAAAGCGTGGCACAAGCGGTGCGAGCAGCACCCGTCCATAGGTGCGGTCGGCGATGACACGCAGCGGACGGCCTTCGGGGGAGTGGAGCTTCGCGATGGCGCTGCGCGCAGCGTCGGACTCCTCCCCGACGCGCCGCGCGTGCGGGTAGAGGAGCCGCCCGGCCGCTGTCAGGGCGATGCGCCGGGTGGTGCGCTCGAGCACGCGCACCCCGAGCGTCTTCTCGAGATCGGCGACCGCGCGGCTGACCGCCGCCTTGGGCACCCCGAGCGCCCTGGCCGCTGCCGAGAATCCGTTGAGATCCACAACCTTGGCCAGCATCGCCAGCTGGGACGGCGTCCAGATAAGATTCATATTGGTCTCAATCCCCCCCGGAAGTTGCAGTATTGTTTCACTGCCAAGGCGCGGGCGCCAGTCTGAGGTACACTTGCGCTCCCTCGCCCGAACGGAACAACACTGAAAGGGAAGACTCATGAAAGGCTCGATGCATGCGCTGTCGGTGGAGCTGTTCACCCACACCCTCGGCAACCTCTCGTTGATTCTCGAGAAAGCTGCCGCGAATTCCGCGCAGCGAAAGTTCGATGCCGGCGTGCTGCTTGCGGCGCGGCTCGCGCCCGACATGCTGCCACTCACGCGACAGATCCAGATCGCAGCCGACATCGCAAAGAACTCCGTTGCGCGACTTGCCGGTCAAGAGCCGCCGCGGTTCGAAGACAACGAAACCACCATCGAGCAGCTGCGCGCGCGCCTTGCGCGCACCATCGACTTCCTGAAGAGCGTGCCGGCGAGCGCGCTCGAGGGATCGGAGGCGCGCGACATCAAGGTGCCTGCCGGTGAGCGCACTCTGGAGTTCAAGGGACTGGATTTCCTGCAGCGTTGGGCGATTCCGAACGTGTTCTTCCACGTGGTCACCGCCTACGACATCCTGCGTCACAACGGCGTGGATCTCGGCAAGCGCGACTTTCTCAATGGCGGCCGCGACTGGTAGACATATGACAAATGACGGCAGAGCCTGTCGTCTTTTGCGAACGGAACGCGAGGGAAATCACGGCGCCGCAAGCCGCGCACTGCCACCCTGACATCCGGTGGTGGGCTTTGGCCTGCCCGCGCTCACAGCGTTCCGGGTCGGGGGATTTTCTTGCTGCGAAATAAAGCCTCGGCGGCCCGCCCGCCAGCTCTCAAGCCGGTGTCGGCCACGCCCGCGCCTGCCCCGGTGCACTCGGGCCCTGCAACGGTCGAATCCCTCGGCCAGCAATTGCGACAGGTGCTGCCGACGCGCCGCCTGCACTCGGTTTCTCTCTGCGACCACGAGGCGAACGTGCTGTGGCTCAGCGAGGGGGCGCTCGGACCCGATGAGCACGTGCTCGTCGTCGAAGCACTCGATGTGCTCGCGACCGACACTTCGCTCGGCATCCACGAGAGGGGCACGGAGGATGGACGGCTCGCTCTGTTCCTGCCCGTGCGCACTCCCACCGCCGAGCTGGTGGGCATCGCCATGATCCTCGCCGATTCCAAGACGCTCGGCGATGACACGCTCGAGCGAATATCGGCGGCGCCCGTGCGCGCTATCATGCTGCGCCTCGCGGTGCTGCTTAAACCGGCGGTTGCCGCTGAGCCCGCGGCGCCGGCGAATGCCGGTGGGTCCGACCTGCCGGACGGACCCGATGTCGAGGCGGCCCTCGCGGCGCTGCCCGCCGCGTCGCTCATGTCGGCTGAAGAAGTGGACCAGATCCTGGAATTCGATCTTGGGGAGTTGAGACCGGAGAAGCCTCTTCCGCCATTGCGCGACATTCCGGTCGCCCGGCCGGCTCCATCCGTGAGGCTTCCGCCGCCGACCGAGAGCGCGGATGCCGACATGTTGAGTCTCGAGATATTGGACGAGCCCGCGCCCGCACCCCCGGGGAAGCCGGTCAAACGGGTCGCGGTGGGCGCAGCGCCTGCGCCCGCTGCGCCACCGCCCGCACCACCTGCGGCGCGCTCCGCACCACCCGGCAAGCACCACGCCGCGGCCCGCGCTTCCCCTTTTCCCCCGCGCATTCCACCGAGCATGAAGGCCGCGGCGTCGCAATCCGCGCCGGCCCCTGCGGCGGTCGCACCGCCTGCACCTGCCGTTCCCACGACGGCTGCCGTGGTGAGCGCCCCGCCCGATGCGAATGCGCAGCTCGAGGTGCTGCCCTTCGTCAAGCTGCGCGCTGGCGGTCAGACCCGGCGTTTCCAGGTGATCGCCCGCGCCGCGGGCAACGTGCGCGACCCCGCAGCCCAGGACGCCCTGGTGCTGCAACGCCTGATGGGTTGGCTTGCCGCGCATCGCGCGGCCTGGAATTCGCAGCCCACCGGTTTCACGCTCAACCTCTCGATCGCGACGCTCGAGGATGAGCGATTCGCGCAGAAGCTCGCCGCGACACTGCATTCGCACGGAATTGCCGGCGACACCTTCGGCTTCGAGATCGCCGAGGCGCTGTGCACGCAGCGCCGCGCACAGGTCGAGCGCTTCATCGCGCAGTGCGAGAAAGTCGGTGCCTGGATCGTGATCGATGATTTCTCTTTCGATTCGCAGGTGCTCGCGCTGCTGCGCTCCAAAGCCGTGCGCGTGGTGAAGATCGACACCAAGCTCACCTCCTCGGCGCTCAAGGACAAGCTCTGCCAGGCGATGGTCGTCGCCACCGTGCAGGCCGCCAAGGTGCTGGGTATCCACTGCGCCGCGAAGAAGGTCGACTCCCAGGCGGCGCTGCAGTGGCTCACCGCCATCGGTTGCGACTTCGCGCAAGGAGCGGCACTCGCCGCGACGCAGTCGCTCGAGTCGCTCGCGAGCTCCCCCGACCCCACTGGCCTTTGCCCGGTATTACGGCCGACCTGAGCCCGCTTCCTGCACGGTAATCCTCCGCCGGGGCGGCCGGGCGGGCATCTGCCCGCTCGCCGGCACGCAGTGCGACGAAACGAGCCGCCTGCGCGCCGCGGGGGGCCACGCCCGCTCGCGGATGTCCTAAGCTTCAATGGGGCTGCCTGCGCCGGAGAGCTCGTGGCGCAGCCGCCCGCCACCCATGAAGATGCCAACGCTCGAACAATTCCGCTCCAGCCGCAACGTGTTGTTCTGGAGCCTGCACGCCGCCGGCTGGGCGGCGTACGGCCTCACGCAGTACTTCGGTGCGCTGCTCTACGAGAAGCCCTCGAGCTACGCGCGCGTCATCGCGGTCTCGGCGGTCGCCGGTTTCGTGCTGTCGATGCCCATGCGCTACATCTACCGGCGGTTGTGGAACCGGCCGCCACGCGCGCGCATCCTCGGAGTGCTCGCGACCTGCTACATCACCGCGCTCGCGCTGCGCATCGTCATCAACCTCTCCTACAAGGCCTTCGTCGAGCCCGACTGGCAGGCGCAGACGCTGTTCGAGCTCTTCGGCGGCACGCTCTCCACCACCTACCTGCTCGTGTGCTGGAGCGTGCTGTACTTCGGCATCAAATTCTACGAATCGCAGCGCAAGCAGGAGGAGGCGATGCTCAAGGCCGTCGCGCTCGCCCAGGAGGCACAGCTGAAGATGCTGCGCTACCAGCTCAACCCGCACTTCCTGTTCAATACGCTCAATGCCATCTCGACGCTCATCCTCGACAACCAGAACAAGAACGCGAACCACGCGGTGACGCGCCTGTCCGAGTTTCTGCGCTACACGCTCGACCAGGACCCGATGAAGAAAGTCACCCTGCGTCAGGAGATCGAGGCGCTCGACCTGTATCTCGGCACCGAGCGGCTGCGCTTCGGTGAGCGCCTGCACCTCGAGTACGCCATCGAGGAGGGGGCACTCGATGCGCTCGTGCCGAGCCTGCTGCTGCAGCCGCTGCTGGAGAATTCGCTGAAGTACGCGGTGTCCGCGCGCGAAGAGGGAGGGAGCGTGCGCATCGAGGGCCGGGCGCGCGAGGGACGGCTCGAGCTATCGGTGATCGACGATGGCCCGGGTCTGCGCGAAGGGATGCCGGCGGGGGATCGGCGCGGTGTCGGCCTGCGCAACACCCGCGAGCGCCTCGCGGTGCTCTACGGTGAGAACTGCCGCTTCGCGGTGCTGAACGCCCAGCCGGGAGTGCGCGTCGAGATGGCACTGCCGCTCGAGATCGCCCCGGTGAGTGCAGAGGCTCCGGCAGCGCGTGCGGTGCCGCGCGCCTCCCGAGGACTGGGCGGATGAAGATACGCACGCTGATCGTCGATGACGAGGTGCTCTCACGACGCGGCGTCGAGATCCGGCTGCGGAACGAGACGGACTTCGAGATCCTCGCGCAGTGCGCCAACGGACGCGAGGCGCTCGCCGCCATCCAGCAGTACAAGCCGGACCTCGTGTTCCTCGATATCCAGATGCCCGGCATGTCGGGATTCGAGGTGCTCGCGCACCTGCCGCAGCAATCCATGCCTGTGGTGGTGTTCGTCACGGCCTACGACCAGTTCGCCATTCAGGCGTTCGAGGCACGCGCCATCGACTACCTGCTCAAGCCGATCGATGAGGTGCGCTTTGCCACCGCGCTCACGCGCGTGCGCGAGCACGTGCGCGCCAAGAGCGCCGCCGATCAGCGTGATCGGCTGCTGCAGATCATTGCCGAGATCACCGGCTGCGGAGAGCTGGCCCTCGATCAGGTGCTCACCCATGGCTCCAAGGCGATCGGCGGGCGCTACCCCGAGGTGCTGCCGATCCGCCAGGGCCGCGAGACCATACGCGTCCCGGTGGCCTCGATTCAGTGGGTGGATGCCGCGGGAGACTACATGTGCATCCACGCAGGCGGTGATACCCACATTCTGCGCGGCACGATGAAGGAGCTCGAGGAGATCCTGGATCCCAAGCTCTTCCAGCGCGTCCACCGCTCGACCATCGTCAATCTGCGCCTCGTGCGCAGCCTAAGGGCGCACATGAACGGCGAGTATTTCCTCACACTCGAAGGCGGGCATGAGCTCAAGCTCTCGCGCACCTATCGCGACAAGGTCGAGTATTTCCTCAACGGCTCCGCCCGTTGAAGTGCGTGATGCACTTCGCGCGCGCGGCTCCGCGCGCGCAGTATTGTGAACTGCGTCACGAACACCGAACACGCTGGGGCGATCTGTGAGCCACCCCGACGCGGTGCAGCGGTCAGCATTGCTTAGATATGTCTACGTATGGAAGTCGCGTCTCGCCCGCCGCTGGAGGCTCTCCCGGACTTGCCGGTGGAAGAGCCGTTGCAATCCGCCAAGTTGCGCGCCGGGCCGACGCCGGCCGCTGGAGCAGCTCCGGTCGCTGCCGCTGAGGCGGCAAAACCAAAGGACCCCGAGCAGACCGGGCTGAATTTCGTCGACCCGGAGATGTTCCTCGCGCCCGGACAGGCGTCGACCGCCGTGCCGGTCGTGAGCGCGACGGAGCAGAGCAGCAAAGCGCCCGAACCCGCACTCGAGCTGGTGCTCGAGGACCCGGTAGTCGATGACATGCTCACTGCACCGCCTGCGCCTGCACCGTCCCCGGTTGTGGCGCCGCCGCCGGCCTCCCAGGCAGCACCCAAGCCCGTGTCAGCCACGGATGCCGCGGCCGCGCGTGCGGCAGCACGCGTTCCGATCGCGAAGACCGCATCGCTGAGCGCGGCCGCCACCAAGCTCGCTGCGGCGAGCGGAGCGCCGCGTCCCGGAAAGCTCACCTCTGCGCGCCGGCCGGACCCCGCTGCCGTGCCGACCGTTCAGCCGGCAACCAAAGGCGAAGCGGTGGCCAAGGCGGCCGCCCCACCGAGTAAGCCAACTTCGACGGCCGCAGTGACGAAATCCGAGGCTTCCGCGCCGAAGCTGGACGCGCCGAGTCTCGCCAGCTGGGCCAGTGCGCGTGCGGCCGCGGCGCCGAAGGTCCGTCCAACGCCCGCGCCATCGGCCGCGGGAAACGCATCGCCCCCTGGTGCGAGCGCATCCAAAAGCGTCTCCTCCCGCAGCTCGTCCGCGTCACCTGCTCCTGCGAGCTCTGCGGTGCCCGCAGCGCAGGCACCCGCTGCTGCGACTCCTGCAACACCCGCGCCGACCGCCCCGTCCGGGTCCGCCGTGCCACCGGCACCGACGATGGACCGCGATTTCATCGCGCGCAACCAGGTGGTCGAGCGCTACCTCTCGGGCCGGCTGCCGCTGAAGGCGGCTACCGAGTTCGAGCGCTTCTGTCGCGGTCACGCAGAGCTGCTCGATGAGATCGGATTGCCGGAGCGAGTCAATGCGGGTTTGAGGCTGCTCGAGGCGAGCGGCAAACCCGAGCCCTGGCAGGAAGCGCCGCCGCCGGTATGGCAGAGACCCCAGGTCACGCTCGGCCTGGCGGTCGCGGTGGTGGTGCTGGGCATGACGCTTGCGGGCGTTGCCGCCAACAGCAGCAGCAAGAGTCACCGCATCGCCGAGCTGCAAAAGCAGAACAGCGAGCGCGCGCTCGATCCGGCCACCAGCACTCGCGAGATTCGCCTTCTGCCGAGCCGCTCAGGCGCATCCAACTCACCGGCGATCGTCATCGGCGGCGGCCCGAGCGCGCAGCTTGCCGACCTGAAAATCGACGAGTCGCGCTCCGCGTACCGTGCATTTCGCGTCACCATCGACCGCATCGACCAGGGACGCGTCGCAGTGATCAGCAATCTCGAGAAGGACTCCAACGGTCACTTGCGCATTGCGCTCAACAGCTCAGCCCTCGGTCCGGGCAATTACCAGCTGACACTCGAGGGCCTCGACTGGCGCGGCCAGCCGCAACCGGACTCCTGGGTCACGATCGGAATCCAGCGCTGAGGCCGCTCAGGCGCGCAGCGTGGTGAGTGGCGGCTGATCGATCACGCTGCGGGTTGCCAGCCAGCCACCGGCCGCGACGAGCAGCGCCCCGCCGAGGACGCCCTCGATCCAGGGCAGCAACTCGAAAACGTAGTGCAGCTCGAGCCAACGTGTCGTGAGGTAGTAAGCGGCGAGTGACGCACCTAGCGCCGCCAGCAGCCCCGAGAGAGTGCCGAGGGTGGCAAACTCAGCCAGCACCCCCTGCACCACGGTCCCGCGGCTTGCTCCCAGCGTGCGCAACATGGCGCTCTCGTAGCGGCGCTCGTCGCGGCTCGACTGCACGGCCGCCAGCAGCACAGTCAGTCCGGCGAACAGCGTGAAAACAAACACGCTCTGCACCGCCAGCGCCGCCTTGTCCAGCACCGAGCGCACCTCACCGAGCAGCTCATCGATGTCGAAGATCGACACACTGGGAAAGCGGTGCGCCAGCTGCGCGAGCGAACGCGCCGCGCCGGGTGCGAAATAGGCGCTCGTCAGGTAGGTGCCGGCAGTGCCTTCCAGCACGCCGGGCGCGAACACGATGAAGAAGTTCGGCTGGAAGGTGTCCCACTTCACCTTGCGAACGCTCGCGACCGTGACCTCACGCGTCTCACCGGCGATGTCGAAGGTCAGCCGATCGCCGACCTTGACGCCGATTGCTTCCTGGAATTCGCTCGCGAGCGATACCAGCGGTTGCCCGGCATCCGCTGGGCTCCACCAGCGGCCGGTGACGATCCGGTTGTCGGGCCCGAGCTCGGCCGCCCAGGTGAGGTTCTGCTCGCGCGTCGCGAAGTTGTCTTCGCCGCGCGCGCCGTGGCTTTCTTCCACCGGCCGCCCGTTGATGGCGACCAGCCGGCCCCGGATCATCGGCAGCACGCGCGTCGTGCGCGCGCCCTGCGCCTGCAGGAAGCTCATGAATTCAGTGCGTGCCTGCGGCGGGATATTGACGAAGAAATAATTCGGCAGGTTCTGCGGCAATGTGCGCTGCCAGTCGCTGTTCAGGTCCGTTCGCAGGATCGACAGCAGCAGCAGCACCATGATGCCGGTGCCGAAGGCGACGAGCTGCACGACGCTCTCTGCACGTCGCCGGCTGAGGTTCGCCACGCCGAAGCGCCACGCTACGCCGACGCGCCCGCGGAGCCGGCCGGCGAGGGCAACCAGCAGCCCTCCTGCGAGGGTGAGCACCAGGACAAACACGGCGAGGCCGCCGGTGAAGTACAGGAACATGCGCCTCTCGGGCACCATCCAATATATGAGGAGCAGCACCACCGCGAGTGCCGGGCCGAAGGCGAGCAGCACCAGCGGAGGCGGCGGTCCGACATCGCGCCGCAGGACGCGCAGCGCCGGCACGCGCGACAACTGCAGCAGCGGCGGCAGCGCAAATCCCGCGAGCAGCGCGACGGCAGTGACGAAGCCGACGGCGAGCGGGGTCGCACTCGCCGCCGGGAGCTCGGTGACGCTCAGCAACCCACGGATGGTGCGCAGCAGCCACTCCTGCGCGATGAAGCCGAGCGCGGCGCCTGCGGTTGCGGCAATGAAGGCGAGCGCGAGCAGCTGCAGCACCGACACTGCCAGCGTGAAACCGCGGGTCGCACCGAGTGTCTTCAGGAGTGCCACGCTGTCCAGGTGACGATGGACGTAGCGTCGCGCCGACATCGCCACCGCGATCGCGCACAGCAGCACACTCACCAGGCTCGCCAGCGCGAGGAAGCGTCCGGCACGCTCCACGGCGTTGCGCACCTGAGGGCTCGCTTCGGTGATGTCGCGCAACCGCTCGCCGCGCCGCTTGTGTGAGGCGAGCCAGCCCTTGAAGCCATCGATGCGCGAGCGCTCGGCCGCGAACAGCCCGCTGTAGCTCACCCGGCTGCCCGGCTGGATCAGCAGCGTGGCCGGGAGGCTCGCGGAGTTCATGAGCAGGTTGGGGGCGAGCTCGGCGAAGGTGCCACCCTGGTCCGGGCGCGAGATGAGCACGCGCGTCACACGGAACTGCGCCGCACCGATCGCAAGAGTCGAGCCGACGCGCCCGCCCACGGCGGCAAGGAGCTTCGAGTCCGGCCACACTTCACCCGGTGCCGGGATGCCCATGGCAGGTGTCCCCTTGGCGAATGGCTCATCGGCGACCAGCACGCGTCCGCGCAGTGGGTAGGCCGCCGTCACCGCTGCGATGTTGGTGAGCTGGCTCGCGTCGCCGTTGAAAACGACCGACAGCAGGTTGGTGGTGCGCGCGGACTGCACGCCGCGGCGCCCGGCTTCCCGGAAGTACTCCTCATCGAGTGGCTGCGGCGAGCCAAGCCGCAGATCCGCAGCCAGCACCGCGCTCGCCTGCAGTGCGACCGCGGCGCCGATGCGGCTCACGAGGAAGCCCACACCGGTGAGCGCCGCCACAGCAACGGTGAGTGCGAGCAGCAGCACCCCGAGCTCCCCGGAGCGCCACTCGCGCGCCAGCGCACGTGATGCCAGGCGCAGCGCCTTCACAGCGCGCGCCCGGCTTCCATGCGCACGACACGCCCGCAACGCGCCGCGAGCTCACGGTCGTGCGTCACGAGGACCAGGGTCGTGTGCGCATGGACGTTGAGCTCGAACAAGAGCTCCCCGACCCGTGCGCCGGTCGCGGTGTCGAGATTCCCGGTCGGCTCATCCGCGAACAGCACCGCGGGGCGCGTGACGAACGCACGTGCGATCGCGACGCGCTGCTGTTCCCCGCCGGAGAGCTGTCTCGGGTAGTGCCCGGTGCGCCGCGCCAGCCCCACGCCGGCCAGGGTTTCGGCGGCCGTGCGGCGGGCATCGCTGCGACCCGCCAACTCGAGCGGCAGCATCACATTCTCGAGCGCGGTGAGCGCCGGGATCAGGTGAAACGACTGGAACACAAAGCCAACCCGCTGGGCACGCAGCCGCGCGCGGCCGTCTTCATCGAGCTGCGTGAGATCCTGGCCCTCAAGCAGCACACGACCGCGGGTCGGCAGATCGAGTCCCGCCAACAATGCGAGCAGCGTCGACTTGCCGGCGCCCGATGGACCGCTCACCGCCACGGATTCGCCGGCAGCGATGGCGAGTGAGACGTCATCGACAATGGTCAGCGAACCTTCGGGGCTGCTAACCTGCTTGGAGAGGTTTTCAGCCTTGAGAACATGGCTGCGGGTTACCGGCGCCTGGGCGCTGGGCATAGGGTTGTCGTTCATCGCGCTCCAGAACGCGGTGGCCTCCGCCCGTACGATCCTTGTGTTCGGCGACAGCCTGAGCGCCGCTTACGGAATCCGACCGGAGCAGGGTTGGGTAACGCTGCTTACGCAGCGCCTGCAGACACAAGGGTACGGGTACCAGGTTGTCAACGCCAGTGCCAGCGGCGAGACCAGCAGCGGCGGCCTCGAGCGGCTGCCGCGGGCGCTCGCGCTGCACGCGCCGGCCATCGTGATCCTCGAGCTCGGCGCCAACGATGGTCTGCGGGGGCTGCCGGTGAGCGCGATGCGCGACAACCTTGCCCGCATGGTGCAGCTGTCGCAGACGTCCGGTGCGCGAGTGCTGTTGGTGGGCATCCGCATTCCTCCCAACTACGGGCCGCGCTACACCGACGAGTTCGCACGCGTCTATCCCGAGCTCGCGCAGCAATACCATCTGCCGCTCGTGCCCTTCCTGCTGGAGAAGGTGGCGCTCGATCCGGCGTTCATGCAGGAGGACGGCCTGCATCCCAATGCTGCCGCCGAGCCGATGGTTCTCGATACACTCTGGCCGTACCTCAAGCCGCTCATCAATAACAAGCCGCAGAACGGGGGACGCTGATGGACAGAATCTGGCTGAAGTCGTACCCGCCGGGAGTGCCGGCGGAGATCGACCCGAGTCAGCTGCGCTCGTTGAAGGAGCTGCTGGAGAAGACCTACGCCGAGCACGCCGACCGCATCGCTTACGTGCAGATGGATGCAGCGCTCACTTATCGACAGGTCGATGAGCTCAGCCGCGCCTTTGCCGCCTGGCTGCAGCAGGCCGGTTTCGCCAAGGGTGATCGTTTCGCAATCATGCTGCCGAACACGCTCCAGTACCCCATCGCGCTCTTCGGAGCGCTGCGTGCTGGCCTCGCCATCGTGAATACCAACCCCCTGTACACCGCGCCGGAGCTCGAGCACCAGCTGAGTGACTCGGGCGCAACGGGGATCCTCGTGCTCGAGAACTTCGCGCACGTCGTGGAAAAGGTGCTGGCGCGCACCAGTGTCAAGCGCGTGCTGGTGACAGCGGTGGGTGATTTCCTGAGCTTCCCCAAATCGTGCATCGCGAACTTCATCGTGCGCCACGTTCACAAGCGGGTGCCCGCATGGAACATTCCGCAAGCGATCTCATTCAAGGCGGCGGTGGCGCAGGGCAAGAAGCTGCCATTCGCGCCGGTTGAGATCGGTCCCGACGATCTGGCCTTCCTGCAGTACACCGGCGGCACCACGGGCGTCGCCAAGGGCGCCATGCTGTCGCACGGCAACGTGGCGACCAACGTGCTGCAGTCGGAAGCGTGGCTCGGTACGCGCTTGAAGGAATTCAGCGATGGCGGCGTCGTGGTCACCGCGATTCCGCTCTATCACATCTTCGCGCTGCAAGCGAACTGCCTGCTGTTCGCGCGGCTGGGTTGGAAGAACGTGCTGATCATCAACCCGCGCGACCTGCCGGCGCTGGTGCGCGACATGACGAAGTACCCGCCCAACTACATCACCGGCGTCAACACACTGTTCAACGCACTGCTCCACGCGCCAGGATTCGAGCGGATCGACTTCAGTCATCTGCGGGCCGCACTCGGCGGCGGCATGGCGGTACAAGCCACGGTCGCACAACGGTGGAAGGAGGCGACCGGCCACGTGCTGACGCAGGCCTGGGGCCTCACCGAGACCTCGCCCGCCGCCAGCATCAATCCTCCGGATCTCGACTTCAACGGCTCGATCGGACTACCCATCTCCTCGACCGAAATCGCCATCAAGGACGATGCCGGCCAGGACCTCGCGCTCGGCCAGATCGGCGAGATCTGCGTGCGCGGCCCGCAGGTGATGCGCGGCTACTGGAAGCGGCCGGACGAGACCGCGAAGGTGATGTTGCCCGGAGGCTGGCTGCGCACGGGCGATGTAGGCCACATGGATGAGAAGGGATTCGTGTACATCGAGGATCGCAAAAAGGACATGATCCTCGTATCGGGATTCAACGTGTATCCGAATGAGGTCGAGTCGGTCGCAGCCAACTGTCCCGGGATACTCGAGGCCGCAGCAGTCGCGCAGCGGGATGAACATTCCGGCGAAGTGGTGGCGCTCTTCGTGGTACGCAAGGATCCCGCGCTCACCGAGCACGATGTCATCGACTGCTGCCGCAAATCACTCGCGGGCTACAAGGTGCCGAAGCATGTGTACTTCCGCAACGAGCTGCC
>DATMPW010000066.1:0-8584 GCA_035566915.1 Steroidobacteraceae bacterium | reverse complement strand
GGGTGTATTCATCACGCTCGCAGTGGTGAGTGCGCTGGCCGCGTTCGGCGCCCTCCTTCTGTGGCGGCTGAATGCGCACGTGGCAGCGCCGGCAGAGCGGCCCGCTTAGGCTCGAAGGTGCGCTGGAGCGGCAGGCGAGCAGGGAGCCTGCTCCCTCCCCGGGGCGCGTCACACGCCGCTCAGCGCCTCCAACGCCTGCCGCCACAGCCGTGCTGGAAGCTGCTCGGGGGACTCACGAACCGCGCGAGCCCGCATGCCTCCTCCGGCACGCTGCGCGATCCGCAGGCCCAGGCGGACGCGGTCGAGCGCTTCCTCGCGCAGGAGTTTGCGGCGCTCAAGCTGCGTTTCCGTCGTGGCGACTGGCGCGATGACACCAACGCGCTCGAAGCCGTGTGCGTGCGCGTCGGCAACCGCCTCGAGCTGCTGGTCGACTGCAACCAGGGATGGCGGATGGCGTGGGACACGCAGGCGCCCTGGAGCCTGAAGGATGCGCTCGCGGTGGCCCGCGAGCTCGAGCGGCTCGAGGTTTACTGGATGGAGGAGCCGCTCCATCGCGCGCACTACGCGGGCATGGGTGTCCTGCGGGAAGCGACCGATGTGCGGCTCGCCGCCGGCGAGATGACCCGCCAGCTGCACGAGCTGCGCGAGCTCCTCACCGGTGGCTGCGTCGATGTAGTGCAGCCGGATGCGGCGCTCGTCGGTGGCATCAGGGGCCTGCGGCGCATCGCTCTCATGGCTCAGGAGCACCACATCACCTTCACCCCTCACACCTGGACCAATGGCATGGGGGTCACCGCGAACGCCCACCTGGTGGCGGGTCTCACCGATGCACACTTTCTCGAGTACCCCTTCGATCCGCCCGAGTGGAGTCTGGCGCGGCGCGACTTCCTCATGGAGGAGCCCCTCACGACCGACGCCGGGGGCTGGATCGAGCTGAGTGATGCCCCCGGAATGGGTTACACGCCGGATGAAGGACGGCCGCTCGCCACGCGCATCGCCTGAGTGACAACCTCGAGGCCTGCCAGGTGCTGCAGCGGTGCCAGGTACTGCTCGTAGTTGCGCCAGCGTCCGACCGAGCTGGCATTGATCTGCTGGCGGACCTGCCACTTGCTCGCGGTGATGACCACACGATCGCTACGGTGGAAGTCCAGGCACTTCGGATCCCAGGGCAGCCCGATGAACTCCAGCATCCGTCGCGTCCAGCCCTCGGCATCCTCGACCAGCCCTTCGTAGGGCGCTTCGAGCAGCGCCGAAGGGGGCAGCGTGCGGCGCCAGTGCGCCATCACCCGCCGGTACTCGCCGTAGTAATGCGCGAGGTTGCCAAGGTCGTTGGCGTAGGGGCTCACGTTGAAGAAATTCTGGAAGTAGATCGACAGGCACGTGTCGAGCGGATGTCGCTGCATGTGAATGATGCGCGCCCGCGGCAGTGCCGCGTGGATTAGCCCGGCGTAGAGGAAATTCGCGGGCATCTTGTCCGTGACCCGCGACGCCGCGCCCGCCTGTGCGCCAATGCGCGCCAAGTAATCGCGCGCGACACCTGCGAGAGCCGCTGTTGCGCCGCCGCTGTCCGCGCCCCGCTCCAGGGTGGTGAATCCCTGTTCCCAGAAGCTCACCTCCCCGGCGCCGAACACCTGCGGGTGTGAGGCGAGGATCTGCTCGGTGAGGGAAGTACCCGAGCGCGGCATGCCGATGATGAATACCGGCCGCTCGGACTCGCACACCCCGGGGCGCGGCTCACGCACGAAGGCCTCATCGCACACGCTGATGATCCGATCGACGACGCCGGTGAAGCGGGCGCGCTCGTAGCGTGCGCCGTAGCGTTTGGTGAGCTCGTTGGCCGCCTGATAACTGAGGAAGGCTTTATGGCACTCACCCACGTCGTCGAAGAATTTGCCGAGTGCATAGCGCAGGTGGATCTGCTCCGCGAGCGGGAGCGGCCGGGCGAGCAACCTCTCTGCGCCTTCGAGCCAGGCACTATCCTTGCGGCTCATGCGCCGGTGGGCGGCAATGCTGCCGTACGCAGGCACGAAATCCGCATCCAGTGCGATCGCGCGCTCAAACAACTCCTGCGCTTCGTCGAATCGGCCGCGGTCGGCGCACAGCTCGCCGAGGAGCGACAGCGCAGCGCTGCTGCGCGGCTCGGCGGCGAGTGCCACGCGGCACCGCGCCTCCGCCTCGGTCGTCAGGCCCTGCACGCGCCGCGCCGCGACGAGCCCAAGCTGAGCAGACACGTTGTTGGGCTGCAGCGCGAGCGCGCTGCGGAAGCTCGCGGCAGCGTCCGCGACGCGACGCGCATCGAGCAGCGCGTAGCCGAGATTGCAGTGACTGTCGGCGCGCGCGGCATCAAACTGGAGCGCCTGGCGGTAGAGCTCGAGCGCTTCGCGTTGCTCGCCCTGCTCCCGCAGCACGTTGCCGAGGTTATTGAGCGCCTCCACGTAGCGCGGGTTGAGCCGCAGCGCCTCGCGAAAGCTCGTGACCGCCTCGGCGCGCTGCCCGCGGCCGGTGAGCAGCAGGCCGAGGTTGTTGTGCGCCATGGCGAGTCGCGGTGCGAGCGCAATCGCCCGCCGGCTGCAGTCGAGCGCCTCCTCGAGCTCACCGACCTGGCGCAGGGCATTGCCCAGATTGCACAACACCTGTGCATCATCCGGCTTGATGGCGAGCGCCTGCCGGTAGCAACGCACCGCTGCCTCGGGCTGGGCGAGCTCGAGCAAAGCATTTCCGAGGTTGTTGTGCGCCTCGCCCCGGAGCGGGTCGAGCTGCAGGGCGCGCTCGTAGAGTGACACCGCATCGCGCTCCCGGCCGAGAGCGCGCTCGACATCAGCTGCCTCGATGAGTGCGTCGGGGTTGCGGGGCTCGAGCTCGAGCGACCGGCGCAGGCTCGCGAGCGCCGCCTCCCACGTGCCGCGCACTCGCAGCTCCGAACCGAGGTTGGCGTGCGCCTCGGCATCCCGCGGCAGGAACTCCGCCGCCCGGCGCAGTGCCGGCAGTGCATCCTTGCCCTGACGCAGCAGCGCGACGCTCAGAATCTTCCACAGCATGCCCTGCTCGGGCTGGACGCGCAGCAACGCGTCCGCCCGGGCCTGTGCCTCCTGCAGGCGACCCGCATGCACCATGCCGACCAGCGCGCCGATCTCGCGGGGATCGGCGGTGGCAGCAGCCGCGGCGGGTGCGATCGGGCGTCCGCAGCAGTGCTTGAACTTCCGGCCGCTACCGCACGGACATGGATCGTTGCGGCCCGGACTCATGCTGCTCGTCATCGCGATAGCTGTGTAGCGCGTCCCCGAGCGCGCTCTGCAGCGGCTCGAGCCATGGCGCGAAATTCTTCCATTGCTCCAGGCCTTGGCGATAAATACCCTGGCGTACCTGCTCGGAGCTTGCTGTGCGCACGCTGCGCCGGTTCTCATGGAATGCGACGCACTGCGGCTCGAACTCGAGTCCGCAGAAGTCCAGCAGGCGCCGCACGCTTCCCTCGAGGTCATCCACCACGTCCTCGTGGTAGACGCGCAGCACGCGTCCCGGAAGCACCCGGTCCCAGTGGCGCATGAGCTCGAGGTAGGTGCGGTAGTAGCGGGCGATCTCCTCGATGCTGTAGGTGAATTCCTGGCCGTTCGCGAACAGCTG
This sequence comes from Steroidobacteraceae bacterium, assembly GCA_035566915.1. Taxonomy (GTDB): domain Bacteria; phylum Pseudomonadota; class Gammaproteobacteria; order Steroidobacterales; family Steroidobacteraceae; genus 13-2-20CM-66-19. The sequence goes on along the minus strand of DATMPW010000066.1, from coordinate 4,963 downwards.
CTTGAAGTTGCTGAAGCAGCAGGCCATCGGCTCACGCCGGGCATCGATGATGCGCGCCTTCGGCAGCATGAGGTGAATGAGGCCCACGTGCCGGAAGTTGTTCGGCATCTTGTCGATGAAGAAGGGCTTGGCGGTCCGATACACGCGCGTGTCGGAGAGATACTCCTCACCGAGCTTGCCGAACTCCTCCGCCTCGAGAGTCGTGAGGATGCGTGGGTAGCGCGGATCGTCTCCCTCAGGCCCGAAGCCGCGCAGGCGGCTGACGATCTGCTGTACGTTCGGCAGCTCCTGCGTCCCTTCCACCTGCGAGTGCGAGGCGAGGATCTGCTCGATGAGCGTCGAGCCAGAACGCGGCAGCCCGATGATGAAGATCGGATCGGGGGAAGGATTCCCCCAGCCGGCACGGCTGGCAAAGAACTCCGCGGTGCAGACCCTGATCTGCTGCTGCGTGTTGCCCTCGATCAGCTCGGCCCTGTAGCGGCATTCGGGTCGCTTGAGGTCGTTCCCGAGGCGGTAGTGATGGAACGAGCTCGCGAAATCCCCTACGTCTTCGTACGCCTTGCCGAGCGCGAAGCACAGGTGATAGCGGTCGATCAGGGAGGTCGCGGGTGCAGCGACGACGCTCTGCATCCGCGTCAGCTCCTCCTCGGTGAAACGATAGGTCTTCAGATTGGCGAGGCTCCAGTACGCATCGCCGAAGTCCAAGCGGCAGGCGGCGGCGCGGCGGTAGGCCTCGATCGCCGGCCCGGTCTGTCCGAGTGTCTTCAGCGCATGACCGATCGAGAGGTGCGTGTCGGCATCCGCGGCCGTGCCGAGCAGCAACTCCCGGTAGAGGCCGATGGCCCGCTCATGCTCGCCGAGTCCCGCGCTCGCGGCTGCGTACAACGACTTGAGTGCGGGGTTGTGCGGATCGTCCCGCATGAGCTGCTCGAGCTCCTCGCGCGCCTGCTGATGGCGATGCAGCTCGATGAGCACGAGGGCATACTCCTCGCGCGCTTTGCGGTAGCCGGGTGCGCGCTCGAGCATCGCAGCGAGCAGCACCTGGGCATCGAAGTACACCTTGCGCGCGATGCCGAGGCGGGCAAGCAGCCGCATCGCCTCGATGTGATCGCCGTTTCTCAGGAGGTAGGAGCGAATCAGAGTCTCCGCCGCCTCCAACTCGCCATCGAGAAAGAGCCCCGTTGCGACCACGATCTCCTGCGGCAGGCCGCGCAGTGTCGCCACCTCGCTCGCCGCCGTGGCAGCGTTAGGAGCGTCTCCCTGCATGCGATAGAGGCCCTCGAGCATTCCCCACGCTCCGGGCAGCGCGTGATTGAGGTGCACGGCCTTGAGAAACGCCTCGATCGCTGGCGCCGCCTCCCGCAACGCCACGTGGCAGCGTCCACGCTCCTCATAAAGGCGACTGAAGTGCGGATGATGCCGCTCGAGAGTCGCGAGTGTCACGAAGGCGGCTGGGGTCTGCCCGAGGAAGCGCTGGGCTATGGCTGCAGACAGGAGCGCATCCCGCTGTCCGGGAGACTCGGCGAGGAGCGCCTGCGCGGCGATGAGCGCCTCGGCAAACCGGCGTTGCCGCAGCAGCTCGTGCAGATGCGCACGCTCCGCGGACAATGCCGCTCTTACGATCGTGGTCGGGGCGGATTCCATGCGGTGCCGAAAAAAGCGGGCGGACCTTCGGGTCCGCCCCCATCTTAACGCAGCCGGCCCGCCAGGGGCCGGTACCCGCCACCCTCGGCTAGAAGCTCCAGGAGAACTGCGCTTGCAGCACGCGCGGACGCAGTGGAATCTCCGACTTGATGAACTGCCCGGACGAGATATTGGTCGGGCCATACTCGTTGGAGAGATTGCTGCCCGTGATCTGCGCAGTCCAATTGTCCTTGGAAACGCCCAGCGCCGCGTCGTAGGTCGTGTAGCCGGGGATCTCGTAGCGCAGCAGCGTCGTGGTCGGCTGCCCGGCGACGCAACACTGCTTCGGATCGTCACCGGCCGGGAAGCTCGCCGGCTCGTTGCTTTGTGGTCCGACGTGGCTCGCACCCACCCAGACGAAGGGGTGGTAGTTCCCGCTATGCCAGTCGTACCGCGCCCTGGCGTTGAACATCCACGGCGGTGAGAACGGTGGCCGCGTACCCGTCACGCCGTATGGGTTCGTGTAAGTGTTCTCCTTGACCACCGTAATGCAGTCGCCGATCGTGGTTGGGTTGCCGGCGCTCGGACGGCTGCTCGGCAGGCACGGCGTGCTCGTTTGCTCGGCGCTGTTCACCGAGCTCGATCCTTCCACCGTGAGTCCCTCGGTGAGCCGCGCGACGAACTGCACCTCGAATCCCTTCACCTTGTAGGTCGGCCCGTTGACGTTGAACGTGGTATTGCCGAGGTGTACCGGGTCGAACAGCGAGATCTGCACGTCCGTCCAGTGCATGACGTAACCCGAGACGTTGAAGAGCAGATGGTGATCAAAGAACTCGCTCTTGAAACCGATCTCGTGGTTGGTCAGTTGGTCCGAGTCGAAGCCGGCCGGTTTGTTGAACTGACTGGTGTTCAGACCGTCCAGGGCGCCGCCGGGCAGGCATCTTGGGTCTGGCGCAGTCTGCACGCCGTTGATGTTGCCGCAGTACTTTGCCACGCCCGCGAGCGAGGGCGGTTGCCCGGGGAGCGAGGATGTACGATTGAAGCCACCCGGGCGGAACCCTTCAGAATACGTGTAGTACGTCATCAGGTCCTGGTTGATGTGCCAGGTCAGGTTGCCGCGCCAGCGGTGCCCGCTCTCGCTCTTTTCCAGGTTGATGGGGAAGCCGCACAGTCCTGCCGCGGTGCAAGCCCCATTGGCGTGATTCACCACGAGGCCTGTGCTCGTGCTCTCGGAGTAGTACTCGGACCCGGTCTCGAACTCGTCGTAATGGTAGAAGCGCACCCCACCGGTCACCGTCAACACCTTGGGGATGATGTCGAAGTCGATCGAGGTGAAGACGGCCCGCTGCTTGTAGCCGCGCTGGTCGTCTTCGCCGAAGGCCGTGTTCGAGTTCTCGCGCAGCGCGGGATCGATGGAGTGGGCACCCGGCACCGGTCCAACCGCTGAAAAACAGGATGGACCGCCGGCCGCAGCCGCCGCCAGATTCGCCGGGTCGCACTGCGGGAGCCCGAGGTAGTTGAAGTTCATGTTGTCAAAGATGACGAACTTCTCGAAGTACGCTCCGACGAGTCCGCGCAGGCGGTAGTCCGCGTTGGTCGTGAGCCGCAGCTCGTGGCTCATATGGGTGTTGCGCACCGAGTCGTGCCAGTTGCCGACCGGCGTGGAGCATTGCAGCGGCTTGCCGGTCAGGCCGGGATACGGTCCCTTAAAATTCTTCTCATTGAAATAGCCGGCGCCCGTGCCGATGCAGGCGTAGTAGGAGCCCACGAAGCTGCGCATGTAGTTCGAGTAGTCCTGCTGTCCCTCGATGTGCCGGACCATGTAGCTGCCCGCATACACGATGCTCAGCAGGTCACTCAGCTTGCCGTTCACGGTCAGCGCCGTGCTCTCGTAGCGGTCCTTGCTGTAGGCGGGCGTGAAAGCGGTGAGCTGGTACTTCTCTAGCGGTTTGCCGTTCACATCGTTGGGGTAGGCGTAGAAGTAACCATCCGCCTCCATGTTCTGGTAATTCTGCTGCAACAGTGCGTCCCAGTTGTCATTGATCTTCCACAGCGCGGACAGGCGTACCCCCTGGTAGTCGACGGGGTTGGTATTCTGTTCGACCAGGAAAGCGTTGTTGGCCTTCGGGCCCCCGTTCGGGAGAGTCGCCGGCGCTGTGCCGGGCACGTAACCGATGGTCGCCGCAACGTTGTCGATGTAGCCGCCGCGGCGCTCGGAGAAGATCACGCCACGCAGCGCGACGGAATCGCCAAAGGGCAGATTGAGGGTCGCATTGACCGTGGTGTTGGGATCGCCGCCTGCGGTAATGCCGTAGGCCGCATTGACCTCCCCGCCCGTGACGCCCAGCTTCGGCCTGTTGGTGATGTAGCGAATCGCGCCGGCCTGCGCGCCGCCGCCGAAGAGCGTGCCCTGCGGACCTTCGAGGATCTCGACGCGCTCCATGTCGACGAGGTAGACGTCGTTGTTGCGCGCCGGGAATTGCATCGACTGCTCATCGAGATACAGCGCCACGTTGGGAAATGGCGCGGTGGTCGACTGCGACTGGTTGCCCGAGCCGACGCCGCCCAGCCCGCGCATGTAGATATTGCCGGTGCCCGGGCCGTTGCCGCTGTAGCTGACGTTGGGGGTGTACTTCAACAGGTCGTTGAAGGAGACGACGTTCAGCTGCTGCAGCTGTGCGCCGGTGATCGCCTGCACGGTGATCGGCACGTCCTGCAGGTTCTCGGCGCGGCGCTGCGCGGTGACGACCACCTCGCCCAGGCCAGCCTCAGCGGCGGTTTCAGCCGCCGGTGTCGCGGCAAAGACGACCGCAGTGCCCGAGGCACCCAGTATTGCCGCCACGGCCGCAGAGATCTTCGGATTCGGCTTCATCGCGTTGCTCCCCGAGGGTCAGTAGTTGTGAATTTCCCACTCGAAACGCTGGAGCCTGTAACGCCCCGCACGAGTTTTATACCAGTGGTCGCCAATGAGCTTGAATAAACGCGTCATCGACACATTATCGGACCCCTTCCGTCACCGCCAGTCGGCCGTGGCCGCTGTTGCGCGAAAGCATCAGTCCCGGGACTTTGGCAGCCGAATATTGCAGGCTCGTGACTTCGAGCCCGCTCGGGCGTGCTCGCCGGCAAATACGTGAGCCGCGCTGCCGTCGTGTCGGCGATCTTCCCGGGAGTTGGCGCGCTGTCGGTCCTGCTCGCCGGGTGGGCGAGCGACCGTCTGGGGCGCAACTGTCGCGCGCTGCTGCTGGCCCTCGGGCTGGCGGGGACGGCCGTGGCGCTCGCCATTCTCACCTCGCTGCGGCCGGCCTCGGCTGGCGTGGTGCTGCCGGTGGTGATGATTGGC
>DATMPW010000065.1:0-18676 GCA_035566915.1 Steroidobacteraceae bacterium | reverse complement strand
CGTTCGGGGGCGTTACGCCCGGCTGGGGCTCGGCATGGGGGGCCCAGCGCCCAGACCAGGCTCCAGCGCAGCCCGGATCTTCTTATAAAGGTCCACGGTCGCCGCCGAGGGCTCGCCATGCTGCAGTGCGTGCAAGGTCGTACGGAAGGTCAGAAAGACCTCCCCGGCCTCCGCGCCCCGACCCACCTGCGCGAGGGCACTCAACCTGCGCCGCGCCTGCGCAGGGGCGCAGCCTGCAGGGTTGCCGCTCCCGGAGAAGTCCGCACGCTCTCCGGGGGCGGCAAGCGACCGGGAGCGCCGGGGGGCAGTTACCTCGCTGACAAAAATCTCGCCAGCATGCCGAGCGAGTACCTTCCGGCGATCTCCCGGGAGAATCGCGGAAAATCGTGCGGGGCGTTCTCATCCGCGGCATCGGAGATGGTGCGTACGATGCCAAACGGCATCGAGTATTCCTCGCAGACCTGCGCCACCGCCGCCCCTTCCATATCCACACATGCGACCTGTGGCAGCCGGCGGCGGAGCGCATCGATTTCCTCTGCGCTGTCGAAGAACTGATCCCCGCTCGCGATGACTCCATCGATCACCTTTGGCGATGCGATGTGGAACCACTCGCGTGAGCTCTGCGGCACGGCGATCGGTAAATCCTTTCCCAGGAACTCCTCCGCGGCGGCGCGCAGCCGCGTGCGCAAGCCGGCATCGGTCGCCAGCATCGCCTTGCCGAGCAGCGGCACCTCGTAACGCGGGAAAATCGGGGACGCGTCCATGTCGTGCTGGATGAGCTCCGTGCCCACGACGACATCGCCGATCGCAAGACCATGCTGCACCGCGCCCGCAACTCCGGTGAAGACGATGTCCGTCACATCGTACGAGGCGATGAGCTGGGTCGTCGTCGCCGCCGCGGCCACCTTGCCCCACCCGGAGAACACCACGACAACCGCAGTCCCCTCGAGATCTCCAGCGTGGTACTGCCGATGCCCCAACGTCTGCGTGCTCACATCCACCAGCGACTCGACGACCAAGGTGATCTCATCCGGCATGGCGCTGACTATCGCGAGCATGCGCGAGTCCCCTTCATCCACGCGGATCGAGTGACGCGATGAGGATGGCGAGGTCAGCATCGCCCGTCTCGCCGTGCGTCACGCAGATACGGATCACGTCGCGCTCTTCGAACCGCGCGAGGGACACCCACGCGCGGCCGGACGCGAGCACCCGGGCGACCACCGTTTTCGGATCGCCGAGCGCCGCGGGTGGCACGACATTGAGAAGCGCGAACGGTGAGTCGTTGACGATGCTCCAGCCGCGGCGCTCGAGCTCACCGCGGATCCAGGCAGTCTGCGCGACCGCACGCTCGATGTGGGCCGCGTGGCCGGCCCAACCGGCCGCCGCGAGCGAGAGGAAGAGCCGCAGGCCGAGAAAGCGGCGCGACCACTGCGCGGTATTCATGTAGGGATCGATCGATGACTTGTGCGAGGGCATATAGCTCGCCGCCACCTGGAAACTCGCGGTCAGCGCCGTCGGGTCGCGCACCAGGAACATGCCGCAGCCCATGGTCGTCGCGAACCACTTGTGGGCGTCGATGGTCGCGGAATCCGCACGCTCGAGTCCCTTGAGCACGCAACGCAAGCGCTCGGACGCGATCATCGCCCCGCCCCATGCCGCATCGACGTGATACCAGAGCTGATGCTGCGCGGCGAGATCGGCGCAGGCTTCGAGCGGATCCAGCATCCCTGCGTTGCTCGTGCCGGCGGAGGCCACGAGGAGAAAGGGCACACAGCCGCCCGCGAGATCTGCCGCGATCGCCTGCTCGAGTGCGCTCACGGACAAGCGCCCGCGGCCGTCGGTGGCGACGAGCCGCGCGGCCGAGCGCCCGATGCCGGCCTGGTGCGCGATCTTGACCCAGCTGTGATGACATTCCTTCGAGACGTAGAACACCGGCTGCCCTGCGAAGGCGCGCGCGCCATCGACGGCAAAGCCTGGATGCGCACGCGTGAGCGCGCAGAGCATCGCGGTGTAGTTCGCCTCGGAACCGCCCGAGGTGAAGTGGCCGCCCGCTCCCGCGGGAAATCCCGCCCGCTGCGCGACACTGCGGATGACGTGCGCCTCGAGCGCCACGGCCGCGGGCGAAGTGGCCGAGCTCGCGACCTGCGGATTGAAGGCCGCGACCAGGCGGTCGGCACACTGCGCGGGGAAGGTGGGCGCCGGATTGAAGAGGCCGAAGTAGCGTGGGTGCGTGAGGTGAGTCAGCCCGTGCTCCAGCATGCCGATCGACCAGTCGAGGAGCTCGGTGAGCGGCCGCGTGGCTGCGAAATCGAATCCCTCGAGCTCCCGGCGGAGCGCCTCGATATCGAGCGTTGGGGTGGCGGAACCTGCGCACACCCGCTCATCGGCGAGCGCCAACGCGCGTGTCAGGTAATCATCGATCCGTTGACGCTCGGCGCGCTCGGGAAAGAGTGCTGCATCGGGCGGAGCGATCGGAGAATCGCCTCGGGTGCCGGCCACGGCGGTTCGTCTCTCGGCGTTACGCCTCGGCCGCGGCGAATGCCCCCTCGAGGGCATCGCATAGCAGGTCGAGCTGCGGGCGCTCGATGGTGAGCGCCGGGGAGAGAATGATGTTCGGGCCCGAGAGGCGGATCATCGCGCCGCGCTTGTAGGCTTCGCGATGCACGCGCGCGAGCTCCGGCGCACCGACCGGGAATGCGGCCTTTGTCGCCTTCTCGGCCACCAGCTCGATTCCGGCCATCATGCCGACGCCCCGGACATCGCCCACGATGCGGAAGCGCTTCATCGCGTGCAGCCGCTCGAGGAAGTATTTCCCCTCGCGCGCAGCGCGCGCCGGGATGTTCTCGCTCTCGATGATGTCGAGCGTCGCGAGTGCCGCCGCTGCGGCGATCGGATGAGCTCCGTAGGTGTAGCCGTGATTGACGGTGCCGAGCACCGGGTCCGAGCCGATGAATCCCTCCATCACGCGACTCGAGATCGCCGTCGCTCCGAGTGGGATGTAGCCCGAGGAGATGCCCTTGGCGAGGCACCAGAGATCGGCCTTCACGCCCCACAGCCGTGTGCCGAACATGTGCCCGATACGCCCGAAGCCGGTCACCACCTCATCGGCGATCAGGAGCACTCCGTGACGGTCGCACACCTGGCGCACGAGCGGCCAGTAGTTAGGCGGCGGCACGATCACCCCGCCCGCACCCTGGATCGGCTCGGCGATGAAGGCCGCGACCGTGTCCGGTCCCTGGAAGATGATCTCGCGCTCGAGGAGCTCCGCGCAGATCCGGCCGAGCTCCTGCGGGTCCTGCGTGTAGGGATTGCGGTACAGCCAGGGCGTGTCGACGTGAAAGCATCCCGGCAGCAGCGGCTCGTAGGCGCGCCGGAAAGGCGTGTTGCCATTCACGCTCGCGCCGCCAAAGTGCGTGCCGTGATAACCCTTGCGCAGTGAGATGAATTTCGTGCGATCGCGCTGGCCGAGCACTTTCCAGTACTGGCGGGCGAGCTTGAGGGCGCCCTCGACGGCGTCCGAGCCGCCGTTGCTGAAGTGCACGGCGCCGACGCCATCGGGTGTCATCAGGTTCACGAGCCGCAGCGACAGCTCGATGGCGCGCGGATGCGTGGCTCCGCGAAAGGTGTTGTAGAAAGGGAGCTCATCGAGCTGCGCGACGATCGCATCACGGATTTCCCGGCGGCCGAATCCGAGGTTCGTACACCACAATCCGCCCACACCATCGACCAGGCGATGCCCGTCGAGGTCCCAGATCCAGCTCCCCTCACCGCGCGCGATGATATCGGGCAGTGCATCGCGCACCGTGCCCGGGTGGGTCATCGGGTGCAGAAGGCGCCGGGCGTTCTCTGCCTTGAGTTCCTCGTTCGTGAGTCTTCGCATGAGCCTTCGGTCCCTGCCGTCCGTATCGAGTGTAACTCAGCCCCGGCCGCTCACGCCCTGAACATAACGAAGACGGCGCGCGCCTTCGCATCGCAATATAAAAGGAGTGTCCACCGGGCGGGTACCGGGCATGCGCTCCGGGCATGCGCTCTTGACGCCTGCGTCCGCCCTCAGCGCGCCGCAGCAATAATCAGGCAAAAGAGGTATGGTGACGCCGGCCACGCGCGTGACGCCAGATTAACCGCAATCCCATCTGGCAGGGAGCGCACACCGCAGCGAGTGCCCGATGGTCTTCAACTCGCTCACCTTTGCAGTCTTCTTCGCCTGCGTCCTGGCGATTCACAACCTGCCGCTTCCCTGGACGACGAAGAAGATCAACCTGCTGATCGCGAGCTACCTCTTTTACGCCGCGTGGAATCCGCCGTTCGTGATTCTGCTGTGGATCTCGACCGTGGTGGACTGGTGGGCAGCGAAAGCACTCGTACGCGCCGAGCGCCCGGGGGTGCGGCGCGCGTGGATGCTCCTGTCCGTGGTCGCGAACCTCGGCATGCTGGGGTTCTTCAAGTACGGGCAGTTCCTGCTCGAGAACTTCACCGCGTTCCTGCACGCGCTCGGCATTGCGTACCAGCCGCCTCACTACGCCATCGTGCTGCCGGTCGGCATTTCCTTCTACACGTTCGCCACGATGTCGTACACGCTCGATGTGTATCTGCGCCGGGCACTCCCGGCGCGGAACTTCCTCGACTATGCGCTCTTCGTCACGTTCTTCCCGCATCTCGTGGCGGGGCCCATCATGCGGCCGACCGAGCTCGTGCCGCAGTTCGAGCAGCCGCACCGCGCGAGCGCCGAGCAGCTGTGCTTTGGACTCGCCCTCATGACGATCGGGCTTTTTCAGAAAGTGGTATTGGCGGACGGATTTCTCGCACCGATCGCCGAGCGCGTCTACGACGCTGATGTGCAACCGGGCGCACTCGATGCCTGGGCGGCGACCCTCGCTTTCGGCGGACAGATCTTCTGTGATTTCGCGGGTTATTCCACTACCGCGATCGGCGCGGCGATGTGTCTCGGGTTCGCCATGCCAGATAATTTCCGCTTTCCATACGCCGCGATCGGATTCTCGGACTTCTGGCGGCGCTGGCACATCACACTCTCCTCGTGGCTGCGTGACTATCTCTACATTCCGCTCGGCGGCAACCGTCACGGCACGGCGCGCACCTATTTCAATCTCTTCGCGACCATGCTGCTCGGCGGCCTGTGGCATGGAGCCAGCTGGACCTTCGTGGTCTGGGGAGGGCTGCACGGCAGCTATCTCGCCGCCGAGCGCTGGCTGCGCGAGCGCTTCGCCGGCTACCAGCCGGGCCCCGTGGCGCTGTTCGCGCTCGGCTTGCTCACGTACGTGCTTGTGCAGCTGACCTGGGTGTTCTTCCGGGCGAAGACCTTCACCAAGGCGGCGGTCGTGCTGCGGGGCATGTTCGGGCTGAACGCTGCAGAAAAACCGATACTGCCGGGGATCGAGCTCCTCATGGTGGCGGCGATCATCGGCGGCCTGGCGAGCGCGCATTGGCTCATGCGCACTCGCACGCTCGAGAGCGTGCTGGCCCGCACGCCCACGCCGCTCCTGACCGGCGGCTGGATGCTGCTGGCCTTCGCGATCGTCATCGAACAGGGGGCAGGCAATGCCTTCATCTATTTCCAGTTCTGACATCGCCATCACACGTCCAGGCTTCATACGCCTCACCGCCTCCGATCGGCCGGGCGTCGCACAGCCGGTACCGGTACGCGACATCCCGGCAAAACCCTGGGCGCGGATGCTCATCGCCGCCGCCACGCTCCTGATGATCGCCGTCGCGGGCTGGGAGTGGCGCATGCGCGCGCTCGGCCTCGAGGCCGGCGACCTGGACGATGGCCCGTCCTTCTGGGCAGAGCAGCGCCGGCGCATCGACGCCGGTGGCGTCGCGATCGCCATCCTCGGCGACTCGCGCATTCTCTTTGACACTGATCTCGACCGCTTCGCGGCGCTCACCGGTGTGCGCCCGGTGCAACTCGCCATCGCCGGCAGTAACGGTCTGCCGTTTCTCGAAAACCTCGCGGCTGCGCCGGGCTTTCGGGGCCTCGCCATCGTCGGCATCGCGGACCGTTCTTACTTTCGGGCGGGCGCTGGCCTCGGTGGTCCCGCACTCGAGCGCTACCGCTTCGAGTCGCCGGCGGTGCGCGCTTCATTCCTGTTGCATCGGAGCCTCTCGCGCGTACTCGCTTTTCTCGATGACAAGTACCGACTGAACACGCTGGTGCGTCAGATGGATGAAGGCTGGCGCGTCGGGGTGCTGCTCCCCGTGCCCGAGCGGCTCTGGAAGCTCGGCACGACGACCGATAACCGGCAGACTCACCTCTGGTGGCGTGTCGAAAACGACGAGCGCGTGCGTACACATCAGCGCGCGACCTGGCCGCGGGCCGTACCGCCGGTCCCCGCTGCCGGCATCGCCAGCACGGTCGAGCGAACGCGCGCTGCGGTCGAGAAGATTCGCGCACGGGGTGGCGAGGTGGTGTTCGTACGACCGCCCTCGGCGCCGGAGCTGCGGGGTTTCGAGGAGCAGACCGTGCCGCGTGCCCTCGGCTGGGCGACCTTGCTGGCACGCGCCGCGGTGCGTGGTGTGCATTTCAATGATTACCCGGCGATGCAGGGACTCGAGCTGCCGGAATACAGCCATCTGTCACGTGCCTGCGCAACCGTGTTCACCGATGCCTACGTGCGGGCGCTGGCAGCGCTCACACCGAGGCTCGCCTTGATTGCTCACGCCCCGCCACCACTTGCGCCTGCGGACTGCAACCCCACGCAGGGCTCTCCGGCGAACCATGGAGAGGCGCACTGAGCGGCACCGGTAAGAGGTTCGGTCGGCCGCTAGAGTGTGCCGAGATTGTAGACGTAGAACTCGTCGTCGCGCTCCCAGCCGAGGGACTCGTAGAGCGACTGCGCATTGAGGTTCGTCCTGGCGGTGGAGAGCGTCATTCGGAGCTTGCCGTCGCGCCGGCCACGTCCAGCGGCCGCCTCGAGCAGCGCTCGCCCGACCCCACGCTGCCGCGCTTGCGTAGCAACGTACAAGTCATAAAGCACGTACACGGGACCTGCGAGCAGCGAGCACCAGGTGGGATACAACTGCGTGAAGCCGATCAGTTGCTCCCCTTCGTCCGCCGCAACCAGCACCACCGAATCCCTCCCGCCGAGTCGAGCCTTCAGGTAAGCGGTAGCTTTCTCGAGGTCGCTCGGCAGCCTGTAGAACTGCCGGTACTCATCGAAGAGCCTCCCGAGCACGGGCAGATCGCCCGCGCTCGCCTCACGTATGTGGATCATGGCTGCCGCTCCTGAAGTCACCGCACCCGGCTCCCAGGGGAGCGAGAGCCGGGTGCGGTTCAGCGCACTTTACCGGCAGTGCGCGGCGCGGGCGAGCGGGCGTCCCTGCCGCGCTCAAAGTCGAGTGCTGTCGGTGCTTACGGAGTCGCCAGCATCATTACGGCATTCGTGTTGTCGTCGTTGAAGTAGATGATCTGATGTCCCTGGGCGTCGACCGTCGCGGCGATGCCGAAGAGCGCGCCGGGAGTGCCGCTGGTGTCGAGCTGCAGGGGGTGTCCCACGAATCCGCCCGGCAGGACCGGCGAGACCTCCACCGCGAGGTTCGGCATCTGGCCCGCACCGATATTCACGTCCCCGTTCGTGACGATGAGATCGCCATCGGCGAGCAGCGCGGCGGTGATCGGCGTGAAGAGCGGTGCTCCGTGCGCGATCACGCGCGCCGACGCTGCGGAAGGCCCGCTGAAGGTCGGCGCCGGGGTGGGCGGGTTGGCGACCGAGTTGCAGCTGCCGCTGACCACCACACCGTCCGCCCCGATGGCCGACACGTTCGCGAAGGCGACCACGCTGTTGGAGCTCGTATCGATGATGTAGAGCGTATCGATCGACCCATCGTAGGTGAGACCGCCCGGTGCGTAGATCGCGCCCGGCGAGCCGGTGCCGCAGAAGCCGTGGGCGATGCGCGTGAAAGAGGTCTGCGCATCGCCGTTCAGTGCGATGCGATCGATCGACCCGTCGAGGTTCGACACGTAGATCGCCGCGGGATTCGCGCCGTTTACGGCGGCATACGCCTCGCCCCAGGGCGAGGCGAAGGTGTCGCTGGCAAAGGGTGTGTTGACGACGCCGCTCGGGCTCACGAGTGGGTTCATGTTGGCGGTGAATGCAGCGGCGGAGATGCTGTCGTCCGCCAGCACCGCGAGCGCATTACAACCCAGCAGTTTCGCATCCCCGGCGATGTGATAGGGCATTGCCCCTGCCGTCGGATGCAGTCCCACGATGGTCGTGCCCTTCCCCTCTACCGGCGGGTTGGCAGTGTTGTTGAAGTTACACACCACGAGATCCCCGGCGGTGATGAGTCCAGCGGTGACCGGTGCGATGGCAAGTCCGTAGGGATTTCCCTGCCCGGTGACGGGATCGACGGTGGAGCCGATGGTCACGGCCTGGACACTGGCGAGCTGCGTGAGGATGGAGGCACTCACGGTCACCGCCGGGCTCGTGGCGTTCATCATGCCGCCCGCGCCGCTGCAGCTCAGTGAGTAGGTGAAATTCCCTGTCGCAGTGGGTACTACGCTCGTTTGTCCGCTGACCGATTGCGCGCCGGAGAAGGTTCCCCCGGTCATGCTCGATGCACTCGCCGTGCACGAAGTCGCATTGGTGGAGGACCAGGCGAGCTTCACGGCCTGCCCCAGGTTGACGTTCATGGCCTGCGCAGGGGTGCTGAAGGCGACGGTGGGCGCAGGGGTACCGCCGCCGTAGGCGCCACCACCCATTCCCATTCCGCCGCCACCGCCATAACCGCCGCCCCCGCAGGCGGCCACCACGCCGAGGACAACCGCGCACGCTGCGATGGCGGCGGTAAGAAACCGAACGCGCATACCTGATCTCCCTGACACTCGCCTGTCCGTGGGTGCAGGGGAGACTCGTGCGGGTTTCCCGCGATTCCACGGGTGTATGTTCCGCTGTTCCCGAGAACGTCGGGAACGTCGGGAACGTCGCAAGCCAACTCGGGCTAGTGGACCTCGACGAGTGCGAGCTTGCCGGCGCCGCTCTCGGCCAGCACCAGTCCCGTGTGATCCGGGGTCGCCATCATGTTGCGGACCACGCCGCCGCCGGAGGGAATCGGCCAGCTCTGGAACGCGCCCGATTTCGGGTCGAAGCGCACGAGAGTATTCGGGCTCACGCCCGACTCGCTGTACCAGACGTTGTCATTGAGCACCGTGATGCCGTAGGGCTCGGAGCGTGGACCGCCCGGCGAGGCCCACTCGCGCGCCGCACCACTCGCAGGATCGAAGCGGCCGAGGAACCCGCGGGCGTAGTCCGTGTACCAGATGACATCGCCAGAATCGATGGCGAGCCGGCGCGGCCGTGCATCCGCCTGCGGCAGCACGTACTCGTGGATCGCAAGTGTGCGCGGATCGATCGTGCCGATGCGGTGACTGCCGAACTCGGCGAAGAACGGCACGCCCTTCGAGTTCACGGCAATCCCATAGGGAAGCGCGTGCGCCGTCGGCACCTCGATGAGGCGCACCGCGCCGCTGCGCGGGTCGAGACGGCCGATCATGTTCGCGCCCTGCACACTGAACCACAGCACCCCGCTCTGATCGAAGACCGGCGTGTGCGGATCGCGCGCCCGCGGATCGGGCATGCGGTAGGCGGTAATCTCACCGCTTTGCGGATCGAGCCGTCCGATGTAGCCGGCGTAGTTGGCGGTAAACCAGATGTGCCCCGCCGCATCGGCGGTGAGTCCGTGCGGGCCCGAGTCTGGAATCTTCGTTGGAAATTCCCGGCTCGCGCCGTTGCGTGGATCGATGCGCCCGAGGACGCTCGCGCGCTGACCCGTGTACCAGATCGCACCATCGGCGGCCGCGAGTGGATCGTGCGGGAACGCACCCGGTGTGGCCACCGGCCACTCGTGGAACGATACCTGCGTTGCCCCGCCGATGAGCTGCGCCGCGGCCTGCGACTGCGGTGGAAAACTGCGCGCGAGGTAGTCGATGAGCACCGTCTGCTCAGCGGAGGTCAGCACGACACCGAGCTTCCTCATGTGCTCGATGACTTCGCCCCAGCCGGCGCGACTGTAACCAGGAGTAACGAGCCGCCCCGAATCATGGCAACTCACGCAGCGCGCTGCGGCGATCTCGCGCCCGCTGCCCGCGGGTAGCTCGCCGCCACCGGGTGCCGAACTTTGGCCCGGCGCGCAAACCGCAGGCAGCACCGTACAGAGGGCCAGCACCGACAACGTTCGGGTCATGCGCGGACGTCAGATGGTGAGGAAACTGAACGGTCGATGCTAGACAAGCATCGGCGATTGAGGCAACGCCCGTTTTTGCAGCCGTCACCGCGGGCTGCGCGGTATAATTGGGGAAGGATTCGAGCGTCAGAAACGGAGCTCATGGCGTGACCATCCGCCTGGTGCTCGCCGACGACCACGTGCTCGTGCGGCAGGGATTGAGGAAGCTGCTGGAAAGCGCTGGATTCGTCGTGGCCGGTGAAGCCGTCGACGGTCGCGAGGCCGTGCGCCTCGTGCGCAGCGAGAATCCCGACGTCGCGGTGATGGACATCGGCATGCCGCAGTTCAACGGCCTCAATGCCGCTCTCGAGCTGGCCCAAAGTCACCCGCAGGTGCGACTGATCGTGCTCACGCAGCACGATGAGCCGCAGTACGTCGCCGAGGCGCTGCGCTGCGGCGTGAAGGGCTATGTTCTCAAGAGCCAGGCGGCGCGCGATCTCGTGCGTGCCATCGAGGGCGTCTGCCGGGGCGAGGTGTACTTGAGTCCCGGGGTTGCGAGCGCGGTGGCCGACGCGTACGTCTCACCGGAACGCGGCGTCGATGGACTCTCCGTGCGGGAGCGGCAGGTGCTGCAGCTCATCGCCGAGGGCAGTTCCACGAAGGACATCGCCGCGCAGCTTGGCATCAGTGCCAAGACGGTCGAGTCGCACCGCTCGAAGCTCATGCGCAAGCTCGATATTCACGATACGGCGGGCCTGGTGCGTTATGCCATCAGGAGCGGTGTGACACAGGCGTAAATGCCGCGCGCTCGCATAACTCCTCAGCCGAATAGTTCGGCAGTTACCTAACTGTCGCCGCGAAGACCATGATAGCTCCGAGCTCCGCAGCGGCTGCGGCTGCGGTGCTTCCGTACGGGCGGCGCCTGTATCATGCTGCGGCATGACCCTTACCCCCTTTCACATCGCCGTTCAGGTCCGGGACATCGCTGAGGCGCGCCGCTTCTATGGCGGAGTTCTCGGCTGCACCGAGGGGCGCAGCGCCCCCGAGTGGGTCGACTTCAATCTCTACGGGCACCAGTTGGTGTGCCACCTGAATCCCGCACTCGGCCGTGAGGGGCGCCTCGACTCCCACTTCAATCCGGTTGACGGGCATGGCGTTCCCGTGCCGCACTGCGGAGTGGTGCTCGAGAGCGAGGAGTGGCAGCGTCTCGTCGAGCGGCTGAGGCAGCATCGCATCGAGTGGGTGATCGAGCCCACGACGCGCTTTGCCGGCACGCCCGGTGAGCAGTCGACGCTCTTCATTCTCGACCCGACGGGCAACGCGCTCGAGTTCAAATCCTTCCGGGATATCCCCGAGCAGCTGTTCGCGAAATGACACAATGCATCACTTGCCGCCGCTCAGCAGCGCGGTGGCCCGCTCGATTCCCTCGCAATACCCACCGAGCAGCTCTGCAGTGATCGCGGCGTAGCGGTTGGCCTCGTCCCATCGGCCACCCTCGATGGCCTCACGCACTCCGGGCAAGGTCTTCGCGGCGTAGCCGGTCAGAAGCCCTGGCGCATACACGAAGTGGCGGAACCAGTCGCGACCTGGTAGTCCATGCTCATCGGTGAGCCGCTGCTCCATGCCCTGCAGCAGCGTGTTGAGCTGCGTGCGCTGTGCGGCGCTCAGTTTGATCTGCCCGGCGGTAAGCCGCGCGTAGGCGGCATCGTAGGCCGTCGCACTCGTCTTCAGCCGCGCGAGCACCGCATCGAGCGGCGCGAGATTGACCTCCGGCACAGGCGCTTCGCGTTCGGGCGCACCAACCGCACGTGTTGGGTCGGCGGCGAGCCCGAAGGCGTTCTGATCGAGGAGCGGAGTGAGCTCGTCGACTCGCGCGCGCCGCTCGTCCACCAGCCCGTGCAGCTCCCCGACGTAGTCGCTCATGGTGTCGGCGAACCCCGTGAACTCGAGCGGCAGCACCGGCGCATCAGCCATGCGCAGCATGATATGGCCCGCGGTCTGCGCCTCCGCGATGCCGTATGCAAAGGTGGGGTCGCCGAAGCGCACGTAGTGATCGAAGGAGTCGTAGTTCGAGTGGTAAACGCCATCCTGGTCTTCCTCACCCTCGTACTCGATGCTGAGGGTCGTGAGCCCGAGGTGCTGCAGGAAGGCGCTGTAATCCGAGCCCGAGCCGAGCGCGTCGATCGCAAGGTCGCCGCCCCTCGCGGCCATGCGCGCCTCCCGGGCCTTTTCCACGGCCACGTCCCTTTCATCGCCCGGGTTCTTATCGAAGCCCTCCACCAGCGCCCGCGCGCGCAGCCGCGCCTGTGAGCTGACACCCGTTTCCGGGTCCTTCACGGTGCGGGCGACATCGTTCACGAGATGTTGCAGCGAGTGGCTGCCCTGCGGGTGGAGGAAGCCGCGCGTATTGGTATCGGAATTGAGATACAGCACGGCCTTGCGCTTGAGCTCCGTGGCGTGCGCCTCGGCCCATTCGGTCGAGCCGAGGAGCCCCGGCTCCTCACCGTCCCAGCTCGCGTAGACGAGCGTGCGCCGCGGCTTCCAGCCGCTCTTCAGCAGCGCACCGATGGCCTTGGCCTCGCCGAGCATTGCCACTTGTCCCGAGAGCGGATCCCAGGCGCCAAAGACCCAGGCATCGCGATGGTTGCCCCGTACGACCCATTCATCGGGGCTCTCGGTGCCGGGGATCTTCGCGATGACATCGTAGAGTGGCTTCAGGCTCCAGTCGGATGCGATCGCGATGTGCACGCGCGCGGGCCCCGGCCCCATGTGATAGGTGATGGGCAATGCGCCGCGCCACTCCCCCGGCGCGACTGGGCCTGCGAGCGCGGCGAGGAGCGGCTGCGCGTCGGCGTAGGAGATCGGCATCACCGGGATCTTCAGAATGGTGCGCGCCTCAGAGATGGGAAGCCGCTTGGCATCCTTCGTCGCGCCGACTCCCGGAGTGAGGGGATCGCCCGGGTAAACCGCCATGTCGAGCACCGAGCCCCGCTGCACGCCGGCGGGCGGCCGCCAGCCACCGTGTGGGTAGATGTCGCCCCTGGCGTAACCGTCGTCGCGCGGATCGGAATAGATGATGCAGGCGATGGCGCCGTGCTCCTGCGCGAGCTTCGGCTTCAGCCCCCGCCAACCCTTGCCGTAGCGCGCGATGACGATCTTGCCTTTCGGGTCGATGCCGCGTCGGGCCAACGCGCGGTAGTCCTCGGGCATGCCATAGTTGAGATACACGAGCTCGCCCGTCACATCTCCATCCGCGCCGTACTCGTTGTAGGGAGGAAGTCCGTCGGTGCGCGTCGAGGTGGCATCGCCCTCCACCGGCGGCTCCTTCAGGCTCGCCGTGAAGCGCGTCGGCGCCACCAGCTCGAGCGAATGTTGCTTGAGAGTGGGATAGAGCACCTCGAACTCTTCGATGCGTGCATCCCATCCCCACTGCCGGAAAAGATCGCGCACGAGCTCGGCGTTCGCCTTGTCGTGCGGCGCGCCGACATGGTTGGCTTCCGCGGAAAGCGTCTTGAGCCACGCGCGCAGGTCCGCCGGATCGAGTGCCGCATCGAAGCGCTGCTCGAGGGAGAGCTCGCGCGCACCGTCCGCCGTGCTGAAACCAAATAGCCCGGCAGGCTCCCCCGGTGCGGCGGCCGCGGCCGCCAGCGTCATCGCTCCGCCGCACACTGCAGCGGCCACAGCTGTCGCACGCCCTCTTGTCAGACTCCTCATCCGCAGGCCTCCCCTGAACCCACCGGGTAACACCGCGCGCCGGGCGCGCCCCCCCGCCACCACCCGGCGGTGGCGGCCGCACATTGTAGAGAGATCTCAAAGCGCCGTCAGGCGACGTGCGCTGTGTCCCAACTTGCGCCGTTGACTCCGGGTTGACAGGCACTGCTACGCATCGCCCGCGAAATCGTGACACGCATGCCACCGTCCGGGAGAAGGTGCCGTTAGCATCGGTCGGGATGCTGCGAACCTCCATATTGGCCAGAGCGCTGCTGGCGATCACGGCTGCGGCGCCCTTGCTGTGCCACGCCGAATCCAATTTCCAGAGTGGCGCCGCCTCCCCGCTCGTCGCGACTGCGCACGTCGACTTCCAGGTCACGATCCCAAAGTTCATTTTCCTGCGCGTCGGCACGGGCACCGGTACGGCGGCGGGCGGCTGGGGAAGCAACGGCAACATCGATCTCATTAGGTGGGCTCCGGCAGCCGCGACTGTGGGCAACGGCGTGGCGCTGGCCGGCAGCGGAGGCGACCTTGGAGGCGGGGTCGAGACCGCGGTGGTCGTCGCCAATCACGGCAACGTGACACTCAGCTCGACCACCCTCGGCAGGCTGAGCGATGGCGCCGGCGACACGATCAGCTATGCCCAGATCAGGACGGTCGCCAGCAAGCTCACCACCGTGCAGGTGCTCGGAGTGCCCGCGCTGGCGGATGGCGCCACCCGCACCATCGTCGTCGCGGCGGCCGCCAAGATCGTGCAGCGGGACGCGAAGTGGGCCTACACGTACCGCAACCAGACCCTGCCCCCCGCAGGTGCGTACGGGGGCGTGAACACCAACAACGGCCGCGTGACTTACACCGCCTCGGTGCCCTGAAGTTCCGCACGGCCGGCAGTGTGCCGGCTCGCTCATTCGCCGTGTGCGCCATGTCACACACTGCCGCCCGCGTGCGGTAGCCGTGTCTCACTGCCACAGAGCCCGCCCCGGCATGCGACAGAATCGTGACATATGTACGGCCCGGCCGAAGCCGGGGTCGCTAGCATTTCCACAGCTTTTCAGCACCCGATTCCTTTACAGCTGTAGGGACTAGCAACATGCGGATTTCAACGGTAATCAAGGCGCTGCTCGCGGCAACGGCGATCACCCCGCTGCTCTGTCAGGCCGAATCGAACGTGAACACCGGCGGCGGCTCCCCGCTCGCCACGACCGCGCACGTGGACTTCCAGATCGCCATCCCGAAGTTCGTCTTCCTGCGGATCGGCACGGGTCCGGGCACAGTGGCGGGCGGCTGGGCCGCGGGTGGCAGCATCGACCTGATCTCTTTTGCTCCCACCCCTGCGCAGGTGGGAACAGGGCCGTTGGCCGCCCTCGCGGCGAGCGGTGACCTGGGGAATGGGACGGAGACGGCCGTGGTCGTCGCCAACAATGGCACCGTCACGCTCAGCTCCACCACGACGGGCGCGCTGAGCGATGGTACCGGCGACAACCTCAGCTTTGCGACTATCACCACCGCGGCGGCCCACAACACATCGGCGACGACGCTGGCCGCTCCGGCGCTGGCGGACGGCGTGACCACCAGCGTTCCCATAGCGGCGGTCGGCAAGATCGTGCAGCAGGACGCCAAGTGGACCTACTCGTATTCCAACGCGACCATTCCACCGGCGGGTACCTACGGTGGCGTCAACGTCAACAACGGCCGCGTTACTTACACCGCCTCGGTGCTGTAACGGTCGTTAGTCACAGGTAACGGTGCACATGTCCCCCGGGCGGCGCGAGATGGCCAGGCGCCCCCGGGGGCCTGACGTCCTGAGGCTCACCGGCGCAGTGTCGCTGGCGCTGCTCGCCGCCGGCGCGGCGCATGCCTTCACGATCACCCTCGCCAGCGGCGCGCCGAGGACCGTGTACCTCCAGATCGGTGTGGGCACCTTCACCGGAACCTACTGCGGCGCGGGCTGCACCTACAACCCGCCCATCACCCAGTCTCCGGGAAGCGCCCCGGGCATCAACACCACGGTCAATAAAGTGTCGGTGAACGTTCCGGCGAATGCCGTCGGCAACGGTGTCGCGCAGGCCATGACCACCGACAGCACTCAATCCCAGAGTTTCTTCGATGGCTTCGCCTTCTGTAACACACCGGCACAGCTCTACGTCGGCGGTTTCTACCGCAGCCCGGGCGGGAGCGGCGGCGGCACCACCGCCACGTTGACCGCCACCGTGCCGGTGTCACTCACCGATGCCGCGGGCGACACCCTTCCCTTCACGCAGATCAGCTGGACGAGCGGCGGCAACGGCGACGCGGGCGCGGAGCCCTTCCCCGCGGGCAGCTTCACCGGCACCTCGCAGGTGGTCGGCTCCATCTCGAACAATCAGTGGGCCGAGAGCTGCTGGACGTTCTCCTACAAGAACACCGTCGTACCGGCCGCGGGCACCTATACGGGCCGCGTGCTCTACACGCTGTCGGTGCTGTAAGGCCACTCTCCCAGGCCCCGCTGCCGTGCGTCCTTTCCTGCTCATCGCATTCTGCATAATCTGGCTCGCCGCCGTGCCGGCTCAGGCGCGCACGACGGTGATCGACGACTCGGCGACCCTCCCCTACAACGCGGCCCTCGCACTCCACTGGCAGCAGCTCGAGCCGCGCGGGCACGTCAACCACCTCATGGTCGGTACGCTGCAGCTGCGCGTGCGGCTGAACGTCGCACCGTGGCTCAGGCGCACCGGACGCATTTACCTGGTGCTGCCCGCGCAGCAGCCCGGCGGCATGACCGCCTCCTGGAGCACGCATGGGCGACTCCTCCCGGGTCGGCTCACCGCGGGCAGCCGCACGCTCGTCTACGCCGGCCTCATCACGACGCCCTTCATCGAGGACGTCGTGCAACTGACGCTCACCGTCGATGGCCGGCGCATGGCGCAGACCTACCCCGTCAACTTCCGCTTCGAGATGGATGAAGACTGATGCGACGCCTACTTCTCACCACCACCCTGTTGCTTTCGGCCTTCATCGCCTCGCACGCCCACGCTCAGGGATTCGCGGCGCTCGTCTCCCCGCCGCGCTTCGAGATCGGCGGCAAGCCCGGCGCCACTGTGCGCCAGGTGGTCGAGATCACCAATCGCTCGGGCTCACCGAGCCGGTACCGCGTTCACACCGCCGATTTCCTCCTGGACGCGAATTACGGCGTGACCTTTCACGATGAGCTCATGCCGGACAGCTGCCGCCGGTGGGTCGCCATCGAGCGCCCCGTGGCGGAGCTTCCCGCCGGCGGCACGATCCGCTACCGCTTCGAGGTGCAGGTGCCCAGCGATGCTCCTGCGGGCGAGTGTCGCTTTGCTCTCATGGTCGAGGCCGACGAGCCCTCGCTCGCCAGCGCCGGCACCATGCGGCTGCCGATCGTCGGCCGCATCGCCGTCATCGTCTACGTGACCGTCGGTGATGCGGCGCCGCAGATCGAGGTGTTTGGTCCCGAGGTTGTGACGTACAACGGCCAGCGGGTGCCCGCAGTGCGCGTGCACAACGCCGGCAACGCCCACACGCGCATGGGCGGGTTTCTCACCGGCAAGGATGCAAGCGGCCGCAAGTTCGACTTCACGCCCTCCGATCTCCCGATCCTGCCTGGCGAGGTGCGCGCGGTGCTGCTCACGCCCTCCACGGCCGACGACCAGAACCCGACGCTCGACTTCCCGGTCACGGTGCAGGGCACGCTGGAGTGGGCCAACCAGAGCACCCCGCTCGACGAGCGCTTCAAATGAATGCCCCCGCAGCGCACGCTCTGCGTTGGGCGGCGTGCCTGTGTGTCCTTTCGATCGTGGCCGTCGCGTCGCGCGCAGCGCGTGCGCAGTCTGCGCCCGAAGCGGCGGCGGTCTACCAGGACCGCCTGATCGGCGGCGGGACGCTCAGGCCCGACATCTCCGCGGGCGACTACCTGAGCACCAACGACTCGAGCGGACTTGCGCGCTCGGTGCGCGTGGATGCGGTGGCGAGCGTGCTGTCGCAGCAGGGTCCGAATGCGGCGCCGACGATTCACGAGAATGGTTTCGTGGCCGATGCTCAGTGGGAAACCGCGGGCTTTGGAGCGTTCTCCGCGGATGCTGCGGCACGGGTCGGCGGCGGGGCGGACCGGTTCGTGGTCGCGGGCGACGACCGCACCTCTTTCTCTCTGCACCAGCGCGACATGCCCTTCGATGGTGGCTGGCAGGCCGACAATGCACTCGGCGATCTCAATGCACCGCTCATCAATCTCGCGCGCGTGCAGCAGCGCTTCATGCTCAACTCGGGCACCCTGCTCGGCGCCGAGACCGAGTGGCGCGGACCATCGGGAGTGCAGATCGTCGCCGGCGGCGGCGAGCCTGGCGTTTTCGAGGGCATCAGGGTCCCGACCTTCCAGACCCTCGGCGGCTCGACCGCCACACTCGGCGCCGAGTGGTCGCCCGCGCCGCATCTGACTCTCGGCGGGGAGTATGCCGGCGCGCGCGATGCCAACATCTACTACCAGCCGCCCACGGCGACGTTGCTGCCGCCGGAAGTCTCGAACCAGCGCATCTCGTCCGACACCGGGCTGCTGAGCGGCGCCTGGCAGGATGGCCTGACGCGCGCGCAGCTCAACATCATCGACGGCACCCTCGATGGCAACAGCAACGCGCTGGGCGTATGGGCCGACGGCGCGTACACCGCCGGACACTACACCCAGACCTTCGGCGCTTTCCGCATCGATCCCAATCTTGCCTGGGGCAACCAGCTGATCGCGAGCGACTTGCAGGGCGGCTACTACCGCGTGGGCTACCAGAGCCGCCGCTGTATC
>DATMPW010000064.1:0-44841 GCA_035566915.1 Steroidobacteraceae bacterium | reverse complement strand
TCTTTCTCCCATCCCTCGGGACACAAGAGGCACGCCGCGCGAGCCTCCCGCCGGCTCCGGTGCTGCGGTCTCGCCTCGAGGAGGCACTGCGGGGACTTCCGTTGAGAGCGATGCGCCTCGAGCTCTTCGTGCAGGACGTCGAACGTGCGCGCACCGCGCCGCTTCTCAGGCAGGCTGATCTTGCCGGCACCTCCCTCGGGACGGCCGTCGATGCACTTGTCGTCAAGACTCCCGCGGGGTGGTCAGTGCTGCTGCCCTTGGCGGCGCGCGGCTCCGGCGACCTGCCGCAGGGGTCTGTCGAAGCGGTGCGCACAGCCGTCGCAGGCGCTGCCGTGCCGGCCGATCTTCTGGACCTGAAGGGCGAAGCCGATCGGCTGTATTCCGCTTACCTGCGCGATGCGGTGCGGCTCGCACTCGGCGGCCTCATCGCCATCGTGGTGCTGCTTTCCATCGCGTTGCGCTCGATGGTGCGGGTGATGCGGGTCGTGGCCCCACTCATAGTTTCCGTGCTCACCGTGGCAACATCGCTCGTCACGCTGGGGCACGCGCTCACGATCCTGCACGTCGTCGGCATGCTGCTCATTGTCGCGGTGGGCTCGAACTACGCCCTCTTCTTCGATCGCACTTCGGCGCGACCACTGGAGACGTCGCTGCCGCTCGTCCTGGCATCGCTCCTCACCGCGAATATCGCCACCGTGATCGCCTTTGGCGTGCTGGCGTCCTCGAGCGTGCCCGTGCTCGCGGATCTGGGTTCCACGGTGGCACCGGGAACGTTCCTGGCGCTCCTGTTTGCTGCCATGCTGGCGCAGCCGCCTGCACCTCCCGCGGAAGGATCCACCGCATGATCCCGACGATCGTGGAGGCCGCGAGCGCGGGCCGCGTCGCACCGACGCGCGTCGCGATGTTGTCCGCGGCCTTTACCGGGCCATCCGACTTCGTGCACAACGGGTTCGTGCGCGAGGTCCGCGAGCGCTCACTCGAGGTCGATCTGGTGTTCGCCGGGTTCAGCCTCGAGCAGGTCATCGACGGGAGTGTCTTCACCCGGCTGCGCGAGGAGATCATCGTGCCCGCCCGCACGCTCGGGAGCAGGCTGTGGTTGGGTGGCATCTCCCTCGGTGGGTACCTCGCGCTCGGCTGCGCGGAGCGCCATCCACGCGAGCTCGCGGGCCTGTGCCTCCTGGCACCGTATCTGGGAAGCCACCTCGTCACGGGCGAGATCGAGCGCGCCCGAGGTATCGAGGGATGGCGACCGGCCGAGCCCGACAACGAGGACGAGGACCGGCGCATATGGCAGTTCATCCGCACACTCCGCACTGGGCCCCTCACGGTGCACCTCGGTCTCGGTCGCGAAGACCGCTTTGGCCGCCGCCAGCAGCTGCTGGCTGCCGCGCTGACGCCCTCGAGTGTGGACCTCGTGCCGGGAGGTCACGACTGGCCGACCTGGCGGAGGCTGTGGAGTCGATTTCTGGAGGCGCAGCTCGCGCCACAGGCAGGGCGGTAAGCGTGACCTGAGGGGCAGGAAGGCTCGCCGCAAGCGCCCGCTCACGGCAGACTCCCCGTATGGATCGATCGCTGTACGAGCTCCCTCCGCCTGACTCCCCCCGGCGACCGTGGCGGCCGTCACCGCTCATTCGCGCATCCGTGGCCCTGCATGCCGGCGCCGCCGGGGTGACCCTGCTGCGACCGCACTGGTGGCCGTGGGCACTTTCAGCCGTCGCGGCCGATCATCTGCTGCTCGCGGCGGGGGGACTCTGGCCACGGAGCCATCTCCTCGGTCCGAACTGGACACACCTTCCTCCAGTGGCACACACCACCGGGCAGGGAGCTGCGCTGCCTGCGGCTGTCGCCATCACGATCGATGATGGGCCCGAACCTGAAGTGACCGGCCGTGTACTCGAGGTGCTCGATGAGCACGCGGCCCGCGCGACCTTCTTCTGTATTGGAGAGCGGGTGGAGCGCCTTCCGGCGCTCGCACGCGCAATCGTCGCCCGCGGCCACGAGATCGCCAACCACAGCTATCGGCACCGCATGAGCTTCTCGCTCCTGGGGCCACGGGGCGTCGCGCTTGAGGTCGCCCGCGGGCAGCAGGCGATCGGAGAGGCGACCGGAGAAGTCGCGCGGTTCTTTCGCGCACCGGCGGGACTGCGCAATCCGTTTCTCGAGCCGGCCCTGACACGCGCCAACCTGCAGCTCGTGAGCTGGACCCGGCGCGGCTTCGACACCGTCTATGGGAGCGCGGGCCGCGTCCTCGGCAGCCTCACCCGTGACCTCCAGGGCGGCGACATCCTGCTGTTGCACGATGGTCACGCGGCGCGGACCCCCGCGGGCGCGCCGGTGATCCTCGAGGTGCTGCCGCGGCTCTTGCGCGCGCTCACGGCGGCGCAGCTCGCACCGATTACGCTACGCGCAGCACTGGACCGGTCCGCAGCGGCGGCCGCTTCGCTGTCCGCCGCCTCCGGCGCGCCCACGTGAGCCGCCGCAGGACGCTCGCGCCGCTCATCGATGCCGCAAGCGCCTACTACCGCGGAGCGGGACACTTCGCCTGGCACTTCGCGCGCGGCAAGCTCGGCGCCGATCCGGTTTTCGCCGCCATCCTTGCGCGCGGGCTGCTGCACGGCCGTGTCCGCATACTCGATCTAGGCTGCGGCCAGGGGTTGCTGGCCACCTGGCTGCTGGCGGCGCGCGCCGTCCATGCGAGCGATGCGCCGCACGCGTGGCCACACGGGTGGCCGCCGCCGCCCGCGCTGCGCGAGTACACCGGAATCGAGATCAATCTGCGCGAGGTCGCTCGGGCGCGGCACGCTTTTGCACTCGATTCGGGCGCGGACGTGCAGATCGTGCACGGGGACATCCGCGAGGTGGACTACGGCAGCACCGATGCGGTGGTGATCCTCGATGTGCTGCATTACCTCGATCGACACGCACAGGAGCACGTGCTGCAGCGCGTACGCAGCGCTCTTCCCCAGCAGGGCCTGCTGCTGCTGCGCGTCGGGGACGCGGCCGGGGGCATGCGCTTTGCGCTCAGCAAGGCCGTCGACCAGACCGTGGCCTTGATGCGGCGCCGTCGCTGGATGAGGCTCGAGTGCCGGCCGCTTCGCGCCTGGGAGGCTCTTCTCGCCGGTTGCGGCTTCCGCACACACGCTCTGCCCATGAGCGAGGGCACTCCCTTCGTCAACGTGCTGCTGCGTGCCGAGCTCGCGTGAGCCCGCTCGCTCTCACGAGCTTCACCGCAACGAGCGCCGTCGGCCGCGGACTCGATGCGACGCTCGCGAGCCTGCGCGCACAGCGCTCGGGACTCGTTCCGTGCAGTTTCGAGAGCGTGAGTCTCGACACCTGCGTCGGTGAGGTAGCCGACCTCGATGAGGTGAGGCTACCGGCGGAGCTCGCCGAGTTCGATTGCCGCAACAACCGCCTCGCGTGGCTGGCGATGGCGCAGGATGGCTTCGCGGCGGCGGTGGCGCGGTGCGCGGCTCGCTACCGGAAGCATCGCATTGGCGTGTTTCTCGGCACCAGCACCTCCGGCATCCTCGAGACCGAGATCGCCTACCGGCACCGCGACCCGCGAAGCGGCGCACTGCCGCAGGATTTCCGCTATCGCGGCGCGCACAACACCTTCTCGCTCGCCGCCTTCACGCAGCGCGCGCTCGCGCTCGCGGGCCCGGCGGCGGTGATCTCCTGCGCGTGCTCCTCGAGTGCCAAGGTGTTCGCCTCGGCGCGGCGCGCCATCGAGGCTGGGCTCATCGATGCGGCGGTCGTAGGCGGTGTGGATACGCTGTGTCTCACGACGCTCTATGGCTTTCACTCGCTGCAGCTCATCGCGCGCACGCCCTGCCGGCCATTCGACGCCGAGCGCGATGGCATCTCCGTCGGTGAGGCCGCGGCGTTCGTGCTCCTCGAGCGGCCCGGCGATGGCGTGGATTCCGATGGCGTACTGCTGCTCGGGACCGGCGAGTCGAGCGACGCCTATCACATGTCCGCGCCGCCGCCTGATGGACGTGGAGCACGCGCGGCGATGCTGCAGGCGCTCGCGGCAGCATCGCTCGAGCCCGGTGACATCGGCTACATCAACTTCCACGGCACCGGGACCCCGAGCAACGATGCCGCCGAGGCGCTTGCGGTGGCCAGTGTGCTCGGTAAGGACGTGCCCGGCAGCTCGACCAAGGGTGCGACGGGTCATACCCTCGGCGCCGCCGGCGCACTGGAGGCGGTGATGTGCGCGCTGGCCCTGAAGGCAGGGCTGATGCCTGCGGGGCTCAACACGAGACGGGTTGATGCAAAGCTGCCGGTCAGCTATCTGTGCGAGAACCGCAGTGCGAGGCTCGCGCGTGTCATGAGCAACTCCTTCGGCTTCGGCGGCTCGAATTGCACACTGATCCTTGCGCGGGCGGGATGATGATGAGCGCGTTGGATGCCTGCATCGAAAGCGTCGGCGTTCTCGGGCCGGGTCTCCCGGACTGGCCGGCGACGGCGCGTGTCCTGTCGGGTGTCTCGATCTGGGAGCCTGCGACCACGGTGTTGCCACCACCGGTCTCGCTGCCGAGCGCGGAGCGGCGGCGCACCGGAGCCGTGGTGCGTCTCACTCTGGCCGTGGGGCTCGAAGCAACCCAACGGGCCGGCATCGACCCGTCGGGACTCCCGGCCGTGTTCTCCTCTTCGGGCGCGGATGGGGAGAACTGCCACGAGATCTGCGAGGCGCTCGCCTCCGCCGAGCGACAGCTCTCGCCAACCCGCTTCCACAATTCGGTGCACAATGCGCCGGCGGGCTACTGGGGAATAGCCACCGGCGCCACCGCCGCCGCCAACTCACTGTGTGCACACGATGCGAGCTTTGGGGCGGGGCTGCTCGAGGCTTTGTGTCAGGTGGCCGTGGAGCGGACGCGAGTGTTGCTCATTGCCTATGACACGAGCTATCCCGAGCCGATGCGCACGGTGCGCCCAATCCCTGATGCCTTCGGCGTCGCTCTGCTGCTCTCGCCCGCTCGCGCAGCGGCGTCTCTGCCGCGCATCGAGCTGACCTGGAGCACCGCGTCCGCCGATCGCATGGACGATGCGGCACTCGAGCAGTTGCGCGGATCCATCCCGGCGGCTCGCAGCCTCCCGCTCCTCGCTCTGCTCGCGCGGGGCGCATCCGGGTGTGTGCGCATCGATTATCTCGATGGCGCGCGCATCGAGCTCAAGGTGAGCCATGCCTCTGGACCATGACTGGATCGAGCAGCACATCCCCCACAAGGGTCGCATGTGCCTGCTCGATGAAGTGCTCTCGTGGGACGCTGCGCGCATCCGCTGCCGCAGCTCGAGTCACCGCGCGACGGACAATCCACTGCGCGCCCACGGCCGTCTCGGCGCGGCATGCGGCATCGAGTACGCGGCGCAGGCCATGGCCGTACACGGTGCACTCATCGCCTCGAGCGCGCCGCTGGCGAGCACGGTCTCGATGAGCCTGCGTGGCAGCATCGGCGCCTCGGTCGGCTACCTCGCGAGCGTGCGCAACGTGGCGCTGCACGTGGCGCGGCTCGATGATCTCGAGGGGGATCTGATCGCTGCCGCCGAGCGCATCACCGGAGATGGGCGCACGGTGCTCTATGAGTTCTCGGTGTGGGGTGCGCCGCAGCTGTTGTTGAGCGGCCGCGCCAGCATTGTGTTCGAAGCCACCTCCTCCGCGAGCCCCGGGTCGCGCTCATGAGCTTGTGCAAACGCGCCCTGGTCACCGGCGGCAGCGGCGGCATCGGCGCAGCGCTCTGCCGCCGCCTCGCACGCGCCGGCCATTTCGTGTACGTGCATGCGCACCGCGCCACTGAGGTGGCCGCCGGCCTGGTGCGTGACATCCAGGCCGAGGGCGGTCAGGCGGGCCTCGTCAGCTTCGATATCACCGACGGCGCCGCAACGCGCGTGGCGCTCGAAGAGATACTCGAGACCGGCCCGATTCAGATCCTGGTCAACAACGCCGGCGTACACGATGATGCCGTGTTGCCGGGAATGAGCGCGGCCCAGTGGCACCGTGTCATCGACGTGTCGGTGAATGGCTTCTTCAACGCCACGCAGCCACTGCTCTTGCCGATGATCCGCACCCGCTGGGGACGCATCGTGAACGTCTCCTCCGTCGCCGCCATCATCGGCAACCGTGGCCAGGTCAACTACGCGGCGGCGAAGGGAGCGCTCAACTCCGCGACCAAGGCGTTGGCGCTCGAGGTCGCGACGCGCGGCATCACCGTGAACGCGGTGGCGCCGGGGATCATCGCCACCCCGATGACGGCCGCGCTCTTCGATGCCGCGGCCATCGAGCGGCTGGTGCCGCTCAACCGCGCCGGGCTGCCGGAGGAAGTGGCCGCGGTGGTGGGCTTCCTCGTATCCGAGGAAGCCTCCTACCTGACCGCGCAAATCATCTCGGTGAGCGGCGGCATGGCGTAGACTTCGCGCCTCGTTCGAAGGGAGAGTCCCATGAATCGCCGCAGCGCACTGCTCGCGCCCCTGGCCTTGTGTGCGTCCGCCGCGGCTACGGCAGCTGTTCCGGCAGCGGCGCCTGCGGCAGGATCCGCTGCGGCCGCCGAGCTCATCGACAAGCTCGGGCTGCACGTCGCGGCGCAGCCGGTGCGGGAGCGTCCCGGCTGGCGGGCACCCCGCATCGTGCTCATCAACGAGGAGATGCTCGAGCTCCAGCCGGCACTGCAGCAGGCGGCTCCCGGGGTGAAACTGATCGCGGTCTCGGCCGCGACGCCAAAGCAGATCGCTGCCGCGGATGCGGCCATCGGGGTGTGCTCGGCGGAGCTGCTCGCGCAGGCGAAGCAGCTGCAATGGATCCAGTGGCCCGCGGCGGGAGTCGAACGCTGCGTGCAGCAGCCGGCGCTGCACGAGCGGCACCTGCTGCTCACCAACCTGCAGCGCACCATGGGAGCGAGCATGGCCGAGCACGTGCTCGGGATGATGCTCGCCCTCAGCCGGCACTTCGACTATTTCCTGAAGCAACAGCAGCAAGCCCACTGGGCGCGCGAGAACACGACACCGCAGCTTGCGGACCTCGATGGCAAGACCGTGCTGGTCGTGGGACTCGGCGGAATCGGCACGGAGGTTGCGCGCCGTGCGCACGCCCTCGGGATGCGCGTGATCGCGACCCGCGCCAGCGGCCGCACGGGCCCGGATTTCGTGAGCTACGTGGGACTCCCGGATGAGCTGCAGAAGCTCGCGAAGGATGCAGACTTCATCGTCAATTGCGCGCCGCTCACTCCGCAGACGACGCGTATTTTCAACCGCGAGTTTTTCGAGACGCTGAAGCCCGGCGCTTACTTCATCAGCGTTGGCCGTGGGCGCAGCACCGTCACGGCGGATCTCATCGCCGCACTCAGCAGCGGGCGGCTCGCGGGCGCCGGCCTCGATGTGGTGGACCCCGAGCCGCTTCCCGCCGAAAGCCCGCTCTGGCACCTGCCGAATGTCATCATCACCCCGCACATCTCTGCGGATACGCCGGGGTCGGCGGAGCAGCGCAACCTGGTGCTCATCGAGAATCTGCGCCGTTATGCCGCCGGTGAGCCGATGATCTCGGTCGTGGATATCGATCGCGGCTACTGAGATTCCTCAGCTGCGCTCGCTGAGCCACGAGACGATGCGGCCCGGCACCTCGGCTCCGGCCGCCCGGCTCACATACATGCCGATGTGCCCGCTGGCGATGGCGCAGCCGCTGTAGTCGCGGCTGCCGATGTACTCCCCGAGCGCCATCGAGGCGGAGGCCGGTACGATGTGGTCCTCAAGCGCGTAGAGATTGAGCAGCGGCTGACGGATCTCGCGCAGGCTCACGCGCCGCCCGCCGATGCTGAGGGTATCCCGCACCAGGCGATTCTCCTGGTAGAACCAGCGCACGAACTGCGCCAGCGCCGCCGCGTTCTGCGGCGGGCTGTCGAAGATCCATTTTTCCATGCGCACGAAGTCCTCGACGGCGCGCTGATCCGGGTTACTCGTGAGCAGGCGCACGTACTTCTGCTGCGCGAGCCGCAGCGGCATGAGCGAGAGAAACAGGCCGTTCAGCAGCTCACCCGGCACGTTGCCGCAGCTCTCGATGAGGTCCGTGTCGATCTCTCGCACCCACTTCGAAAGCAGGTTGTCAGGTGTATGAAAGTCCACGGGGGTCGTGAGCGTGATGAGGTTGGCGACCGCATCCGCATGCAGCGCCGCGTAGCACAGGCTCAGCACTCCTCCCTGACAGACGCCCAGCAGATCGAGCGGCTCATCGCCATGCCGCGTGCGCACCTCGCGCACGCTTCCGCCCAGGTGCTGCTCGATGTAGTCCTCGAGATCGGTGTGGCGGTCGGCATCCTCGGGGTCGCCCCAGTCGATCAGGTAGACATCGAGCCCAGCCTCGAGCAGCCGCCGCACGAGCGATCGATCCGGCTGCAGGTCGAGCACGTAGGGGCGGTTGACGAGGGCAAAGCAGATGAGGAGCGGACGCGAGTGCCGCCTGAGAGTGAGCGGCAGGTAGCGGTAGAGCGTCGTCTTCCCGCAGCTCCACACCGGCTCTTTCGGCGAGCAGCCGACACTGACCTCACGCGCTGCCCGCAGTCGTGTCAGTGTCTCGCCGATCTGCAGTGTGAGATCGGTCAAGGCCGCGCCGGATGCGGCGCCCGCTGACTTCAACGACGCGGCCTGCGCGCGCGAGTCTGCTTGGCGGCCGGCCGCGTCCGTCCGCGCGCGGGCCCCTTCGCGGATGCGCTGCGCTTCGCGGATGCGCTGCGCTTCGCGGCTGTGCGTTGCGCGCCTTGATGAGGCTCGCGGCTCTGGCTGGCTGTCCCACCCGCCTCTGAAGCACGCGGCATGCCGCCGAGCTCCGCGAGCTGCCGTCGCAGCTCCTTCAGCTGGGTATAGAGGGCGTCGACCTCGTTGCGCGTCGGCAGCCCGAACGAGCGGACCAGCGTCTGCGCCTGCTGCTGCTGCTCGGCGAGAAGCGCCGCCGAGGTGTTGGCGAGCTCGGCCTGCAGGCGAGCGAAGTCCTGCCTGTGCACCGTTGCCGCGTACGCTTCCTCGGCGCAGTTCACCCAGAGCTCGTAGAGCTTGAGTGCCTGTTGCGGGGACGCGGGTGCCGTGGGCGATGCGCCGAGCCTGGTGATGAAGCGCTGCACGGCGGTAGTGGCAATCTCGCTCCAGTGCTTCGCGAGCTCTGCCTGCAGCTGCGCGAGCCGGCCGAGGAGCTCCAAGGTGCGCGGCATCTCCACACCCTGCATCGCCGCCGGTCCAAGTGGCAGCGGGCCGAAGGCGGCGGCCCCGGGCACACCGGGCCCGAAGACACTCGCTGTTCCGCCCGCCGGAGCGCTGAACCACGGTCCGGCGGCCTGCGACATCTGCAGCCATCGCTCGAACTGCGTGGCGAGTGGCGCGGCGAGCCCTTTCCAATCAGTCGTCGTGCCGGCGGTCATGCCGAAAGTCTTCATGAGATCGAAGAAGCGCTCGGCTGCGGCCGCGTACGCCTCTTCGGGCCTGAAGGATGTGCCAGTTCCGGGGGTTTGCATGATGTTGTGCGCTGCCGAAAGAAGTGGGGCCTTGATCAGGTGATCCCGCGGTCAACCCGCGGAAACGCCGCGAAAAATACCGGATACGGGTGGAGCGCCGGATGGGAATCAGCGAAGGAGATCATTGTGCGCTGCATACACAAAAGCTAATATCCATTGCAGCGCCGGCCGAGCTCAAGGCAATGCCGCGCCGGGGGCTGCTGCACGACGTACCTAACATGGCCGAAGAACGCCTTATACGCAAATACGCCAACCGGCGGCTCTACGATGCGCATGACAGCCGTCACGTCACTCTCGATGACCTGCGCAAGCTGATCGCCAGCGGTCAGCGCATCAAGGTGGTGGAGGACAAGGGGGGCGACGACATCACGCGCAGCATCCTGCTGCAGATCATCGCCAGCCAGGAACAGTTCGGCACGCCGGTGCTGAGCACGCAGCTTCTCGAAGCGATCATCCGCTTCTACGGCAACCCCATTCAGCAGATGCTGACCACGTACCTCGAGCAGAGCATCGGGGCTCTCCTGCGCCAGCAGAGCGTGCTGCAGGCGGAGATGGCCAAGGCGCTCGAGACCCCGATGGCGCCGATCGCCGAGATGGCCCGCCAGAACATGGAAATGTGGGCAAAGATGCAGGCGTCGATGCTCTCGGCGTTCTCGCCGCACGGCGCAGCCGCGGACAAGGGCGAGCGGCCGGAGAAGGCCGAGAAGCCGGAGAAGGCCGAGAAACCCGAGAAGCCTCCCCGGCCCGAGTCCAGCCGGCGCCGGAGCTGAGTGCGTACGTGCGCGACCAGGCCGACTCCCGCCGGTGCAACCGAATTCCTTCAGGCTCTTAGGAGTACTCAGGTGGATGTTCGTGGCAAGACGATTCTCGTGACCGGTGCCGGTCGAGGCATCGGCCGCTCGCTCGCTACGCATTTTGCCGGCAAGGGCGCCAATCTCGCGCTGCTCGATGTGAACGCGGAGGATGTGAACGAAACGCGTGCACGCTGCACGCAGCTGGGCGCCACCGCGCGCAGCTACATCGCCGACGCCGCTAACGAGGACAGCGTGGTCGGTGCGCTCGATGAGGTGATCGCCGATTTCGGCACACTCGAAGGCCTCATCAACAATGCAGGCATCGTGCGCGATGGCATGCTGGTGAAGGTAAAGAATGGCCAGGTGGTCGGCAAGCTGACGCTCGCACAGTGGCAGGCGGTCATCGACACCAATCTCACCGGTGTGTTCCTGTGCGCACGGGAAGCGGCCGAGCGCATGATCAGCCACAACGTGCGCGGGGTGATCGTGAACGTCTCCTCCATCTCCCGCGCCGGCAACGCCGGGCAGACCAACTACAGCGCTGCCAAGGCGGGGGTGGCGGCGATGACGGTCGTGTGGGCGAAAGAGCTCGCGCGCTACGGCATCCGGGTCGGCGCCGTGGCGCCGGGCTTCATCCGCACCCCCATGGTCGAAGCGATGAAGCCGGAGGCCCTTGTCAAGATGACCTCGCCAATCCCGCTCGGCCGGCTCGGTGAGCCCGAAGAGATTGCCCATGCAGTCAGCTTCATTTTCGAGAACGACCTCTTCACGGGCCGCTGCGTCGAGGTGGACGCGGGGCTGCGGTTGTGACCACCGGATCTGTCGTTATGCGTTGCAAAAAAATAGTCGGCTGTAACGCAATGAAGATGACTAATTTTAATTAATAATATCAATAATTTACATCAATACATGCAGGCTGATACTGTCACGGATATGTTTCTCTTGCAGTGCATACAAAACCGTGTAGAATCTCGCCACAGGAAGAACCTGCACAGGAGTTTGCCACCATGACCGACCGCTCTTTTGACACCAACCAGATGCTTGCTGCCGCCCGCGAGGCGTTTTCGCCGATGTTCAAGGCGCAGCAGGAAGGCTTCAGGACCTTCGAGCGCCTCGCACGGCTGCAGTATGCCGTCGCCGGCGATGTGCTGGAGACGGGTCTCGCCCGCGTACACGCCGCGTTTGCTGCGGCGAGCCCGAGCGAGCTTGTCAGCAAGCACACCGAGCTCAATACGCAGTTTGTCGACAAGCTGCGCGCCCGCGCCGAGGAATTCGCGACGGTGACGTCCGAGATCCAGGCGAAGTTCACCCAGTTCGGCACCGAGATCGCCGCGAAGGCAGTGCCCGCACGGAAGGCGGCCTGATATCTTGGCGGTATCCCGCGCCCGGGTGCCCGTGAGGCGCCCGGGTGCGGTTTGCTGTTTGTTGAGGAGACCGCCGTTTGACCGCGCGCCGCAAGAAGAAGACCGATTCTCCGCGAGCCGCGCGGACGGCTGACCCGACACACACCTCCCCTCCGGACTCCAGCGCGGACGCGAAGGCGGAGATCCTGCGCGATCTGCGCGCGCAGCTGGCTGCTCTCACCGGCGGCATGGCGCCCGAGGATTACCTCAAAGCCTGGTGGGACTGGTATCTCAACCTTGCCGCCCAGCCCCCGCGTCAGGCACAGCTCGCGCACAGCGCGTACGAGAAACTGCTCGACAGCTGGCACTTCTTGTCGCGCGCGGCGGCTGGAGCGCCGCTCCCCCCAGGGCATGAGAACCTCGGCTTCGGCGACGCTGCGTGGAACGTGTGGCCGTTCAACGTCTACGCACACACGTATGCCAACTGGGCCTCCTGGTGGCAGCAGGCACTCTCCCCGCCCGCGGCGGCCAACGATCGCGATGTCGCCCGCGCCAACTTTGCCGGACGCATGCTGCTCGAGGCCGCTTCGCCTGCGAACTTCCTGCACACGAATCCGGAGCTCCTGAAGCGCACCGTGGCGGAGTCGGGCCACAACCTGATCCGAGGCGTGAAGCACTGGCTCGAGGATGCGCAACGCGCAGTCACGGGTAACGGTCGCGCCCCCGGCACCGAGCACTTCGAAGTCGGGCGCGATGTGGCCATCACCCCGGGCAAGGTCATCTTCAGCAACCGCCTGATCGAGCTGCTGCAGTACTCGCCGCAGACTCCCACGGTCTACGCGGAGCCGATCCTCATCACCCCCGCCTGGATCATGAAGTACTACATTCTCGACCTCTCGCCGCGCAACTCGCTCGTGCGTTACCTGGTCGAGAAAGGGCATACCGTATTCATGATCTCCTGGAAGAATCCGGATGCGGCCGACCGCGAGCTGAACATCGCGGACTATGTGAAGCTCGGGTTTCTCGATGCGCTGGAGGAAGTGCGCCGCATCCTCCCGCAGCAGCCGGTGCACGCCGTCGGCTATTGCATCGGGGGCACGCTGCTCGCCATTGCGGCGGCGATGCTCGGCGCCGAGGCGGACTCCTCGCTCGCCTCCCTGACACTGCTCGCCGCGCAGCTCGACTTCAGCGAGCCCGGAGAGCTCTCGGTCTTCATCACTCCGAGCCAGATCGCCATGCTCGAGGCCATGATGAGCAAGAGCGGAGTGCTCGAAAGCGAGCGTATGGGTGCGGCGTTCGCAATGCTGCGCTCGCGCGATCTCATGTGGACGCCCGCGGTCAACCAGTACATGCGCGGCGAGCGGCCGCAGCTCAATGATCTCATGGCCTGGAACGCGGACGGCACCCGTATGCCCTGGCGCATGCACAGCGAGTACCTCGAGCGGCTCTACCTGAAGAACGAGCTGGCGCAGGGCACCTTCACGCTGAATGGTGCGCCCGTCGACCTCAGCCGCATCCGTCTGCCGATGTTCGTGGTGGGAACCGAGACCGACCACGTCGCGCCATGGCGCTCGGCCTACAAGGTCCGCGGCCTGACGCGCAGCGCCGACTACACGTTCCTCCTCACGAGCGGCGGCCACAACGCCGGCATCGTGAGCGGGCCGGTGCATCCGAGGCGCCGGCACCGGATTCTCACCTGGACGAATACCGCAGCCACGCTCACTCCCGATGAGTGGCTGAAGAAGGCGTCGCTCCACGAGGGCTCCTGGTGGCCGGCCTGGGAGCGCTGGCTCGCGGATCACTCCGCCGCGCGACAGAAGCCGGCGCGCGCGCCCGCGGCACGGGCGAGCGATGGCACGGCCTTCGAAGACGCTCCCGGGACTTATGTCCGCAGCTGAGCGGAATCCGCTTTAACGCGACCTTGCACGCTGCGCGGTGCCGGCCGCGCATTGCCGCGCCCGCGGCCTGCATGGACGACCGCCGGAAATCGGCGTACTAATAACGGCGAACTCTTGAGGCGCATCGACGCAAGTGGGGAACCGCCGTGGCATCCAAGTCAAAGCGCATCGCTTACGTTACTGGAGGAATGGGTGGCATCGGGACGGCGATCTGCCGTCGCCTGTGCCGTGACGGGATTACGGTCATCGCCGGGTGTGGCCCGGGCTCGGCACGCAAGGACCGTTGGCTCGCCGACATGCGTGGCGCGGGCTGCGACATCCACGCCTCCGAAGGCAACGTCTCCGAATGGGACTCGACCAAGCGCGCCTTCGATGTGGCGCGTGCCGAGATCGGGGAGATCGATGTTCTCGTCAACAATGCCGGCATCACTCGTGACGGCACCTTCCAGAAGATGACCAACGAGGCCTGGCACGCGGTCATCGAGACGAACCTCAACTCGCTCTTCCACGTCACCAAGCAGGTGATCGACGGCATGATCGAGCGTGGCTGGGGCCGCATCATCAACATCTCCTCGGTGAATGGGCAGAAGGGCCAGTTCGGCCAGACCAACTATTCGACCGCCAAGGCGGGCATCCATGGCTTCACCATGGCGCTCGCGCAGGAAGTCGCTGCGCGCGGTGTCACGGTCAACACCGTCTCTCCCGGTTACATCGGTACCGACATGGTTCGCTCCATCAAGCCCGACCGGCTCGAGAAGATCGTGAGCGGCATTCCGGTGAAACGCTTAGGTGAGCCCGAGGAGATTGCCTCCATCGTCGCATGGCTCGCGAGCGATGAGTCCGCGTTCGCGACCGGCGCCGACTTCTCCCTGAACGGCGGCCTGCACATGGGCTGAAGCCTGTCGCGCGCGCGACGGCTGGCTCGGGGGAGCGACGCGCTTGAAGATCTGCGTGGTCGGCGCCGGAGCCATCGGCGGTTTTTTCGGCACCCGGCTCGCGCTCGAGAAGAGCACCGAAGTCTCGGCCCTGGCGCGAGGCACGACGCTCGTTGCGCTGCGCGACCATGGCTGGCGTCTGCAGGAAGGCGCTGACCTCGTACAGGCACCCGTCGCGCTGGCGGCCGATGATCCGCGCGAGCTCGGCCCGCAGGATCTGCTCGTCATTACGGTCAAAAGCCCGGCGCTCGCGGCGCTCGCGCCCACCCTCGCCCCCCTCCTTGGTGCCGACACCCTGGTGATGCCGGCCATGAACGGCGTGCCGTGGTGGTTCGCCTCCGGCATCGAGGCCCTCGGGAATCGTCCGCTCGAGAGCGTCGACCCGGGTGGGGTGATTGCCGCGGCGTTGCCTGTGTCACGAGTCATCGGCTGCGTGGTACACGCCGCGGTCAGTACCGCCGCGCCCGGCATCGCGGTGCACCGCATGGGCCGGGGCCTCATCGTCGGTGATCCGGCGGGCGGTGAGTCGCCCCGCGTCGCGCAGCTCGCAGCGCTCTTCAGCCGCGCCGGTTTCGAGGTGCGCACCTCGGCGCGCATCCGTTACGACATCTGGTACAAGCTGTGGGGCAACATGACCATGAATCCGGTCTCGGCGCTCACCGGCGCGACGCTCGACCGGGTACTGGATGATGAGCTGGTGCGCGCGTTCTGCTCGACGGCCATGCGCGAGGCCGCGGCGGTCGGCGCCCGCATCGGCTGCGACGTGCACGAGTCGCCCGAGGACCGGCACGCCGTGACGCGCCGGCTCGGCGCCGCCAGGACTTCGATGCTGCAGGATGTCGAGGCGCTCCGCCCCCTCGAGCTCGACGCGCTGGTCGGTGCGGTGCGCGAGATCGCTCAGCGCGTCGGCGTAGAAACGCCCAACATCGACGCGTTGTTCGGACTCACGCGCCTGTTCGGGCGCGTGCGCGGGCTGTATCCGTCCTTCTAGGCGCTGCGTTCGCGCGGTTCGCTGCGCGCGACTCAACAACTCAAGTGTGGTTTCTCGCCGCTGGCGTGGCATGGAACGAGTGTCATGCACCGCGCATGTGTAGCCATTTTCACACGTCGCGGCATCGAGACACTTTGCACTGAACGCTGCGACGCGTTTTACTGCGCCTGCTCCGCCGCAGATTAAGTCACACGCAGCTGCGCATTACGCGCAACGCCTGGGGCACTGCAGGCCAGAGCAAACCCGCCGACGCGGCGGGAAAAAACAGGGACGGTGCTCTCGAAGCGACGGGACACCGGGGTAAGCCGCAAGGCAACCCCGGCGGCGAGGTTTTGCCCTCGCAAATGTGCTCGCGCGCATCCGGATGTGCCGCCCCTGGGAACCGTGATCTGACATCTAGGGAGGCCCAATGCACCGAGCAACGCTCTTCAGCCGCACGCCGCTGCGCCAGCTGCTCCTTCGCACCGCGACCGTTGTCGTCCTGAGCGCCACCGCCACGGCTCACGCGACGAGCGGCGGGCTCTACTTCACCGGCTCGCCGCAGTGGCGCGCCATAGCCGGACGCCCCTACGCATACACGCCGCAGGTCACCAATTCATCCGGGCGCGCCTTGACCTTCAGGATCGTGAACAAGCCGTCGTGGGTCACGTTCAACCCCAGGACGGGCGGGCTTTCGGGCACACCTCCCAACGTCGTCAGGTACTACGCCGCCATCGCCATCTCGGTGACCAACGGGGTGACCACCGCCAGGACACCCTATTTCGGCATCCGCGTGTTGCCGTCGAACACTTCGGACAAACCCACGATCGCGGGCACTCCCGTCAAGAGCGTGACCGCTGGCAGCCCTTACGCGTTCCAACCCTCCGCTCGCGACGCGTACGGCGAGCCACTGTCATTCTCGGTGAAAAATAAGCCCGCGTGGGCGAGCTTCAGCATTGCGACTGGTCGTCTCTACGGCACGCCCACGAAAGCGCAGGCCGGTACCTACGGCAACGTCGTGATCTCAGCGACGAATGGAAAGCTTGCGGCAGCCCTGCCGGCGTTCAGCATCACGGTCAATGGCGGGACCTCGACGGGCACGGGCAGCGCAAGGCTCTATTGGCTGGCGCCGACGAAAAATACGAACGGCACCGCGCTCAACAACCTGGCCGGGGTTCGCATCTACTATGGCACTTCCGCCTCGAATCTGAGCCACGTGGTGCAGGTGGCCAGCCCTGAGACCGCCTACACCATCGGCAACCTGACAGCCGGAGTCTGGTACTTCGCTGCCGCGGCTTACACCACGACCGGCATGCAGGGCCGACGGTCGTCAGTCGCGAGTAAGACCATTCCGTAGTGCCACGTGGCACATAGTGCGTCGGCGCGACGCCGTCTTCTGGCACCGCCCCCGCTGGTGCGGGCACGTGCGGCTCGGCAGCGTGCGCAGCCGCACCGTCGAGCTGCACCTGCCCCGCTAGCGCATGCGGGACTTGCCACGGCGCAAACGAGGCCTCAGGCGACGCGACCGCGGCGCCAGGCGCAGGTCTGGCTCTCCTCAGATCTATGTCGCAGCCGTGTCGCAAAGCGCAGTCGTCGGTTCATCGAGACATTTGCAGCGCGGAGCATGATGGGCTGTACTCGGTCGTGCGCACGGTCACGTGCCTCTTCGGGCCGCGGTGATCGAGCGCACAAGGGCAAACCCGTCGTTAGGCGGGGACGCAAAGCTTCCGGTCTTGCGCAGGCAAGATAGCGGGGTTGCCGGCAGACCTCTTTTGACCCGGTGCGGTCTGTCGTCAGGCGATCTGATGTGGCAAGCGCGTGTGGCGACGCCTCTCAGGATCGGGCCGAGCCTCCCCAGCCTATTTTGGATTTATGGGGAGGCGTATGACTCATTCTCACTTCTGCGGCCACCGGCGAGCACGGGCATTACTCCTCGCACTCGGCGGAGCGCTGTGGTGCGTCGTGGCTTCCGACGCCACAGCCCACGGCTGGTGGCGCCAGCACGACAACGTCACGATCTCGGGAGCTCCAGCGACCAGCGTCACGGCCGGGCAGGCTTATTCATTCACGCCGGCCGCGACGGACTCGTACGGGCGCACGCTCGTCTTTGCAATCACCAACAAGCCCGCCTGGGCGACTTTCAGCGCCAGCAGCGGGCAGCTCTCCGGCGCGCCCTCGGCGGCCAGCGTTGGCACGTACTCCAACATCGTGATCGCTGTCAGCGATGGCGTGAAGAACGCTACCCTGCCTGCCTTCAGCATCCAGGTGCTCGCCAGCCAGACGAGTGCATCCCCGCCAACGATCTCGGGCAAGCCGCCGACCAGTGACATCGCCGGCAGCCCCTACTCGTTCCAGCCCTCGGCCAGCGGCCCGAGCGGCATGACGCTATCCTTCTCCGTGCAGAACAAGCCCGCATGGGCCAACTTCAGCATTGCGAGTGGCCTGCTGTCGGGTACGCCCACGAGTACCCAGACTGGCACCTACAGCAACATCGTCATCAGCGTGAGCGACGGGCAGGCCTCGAGCGCACTGCCGGCCTTCGGCATCAGTGTGACTGCGCCGATCAATGCAACGGGGTCGGCAACAGTGAGTCTTACGCCACCTGCCCAGAATAGCGATGGCAGCCCGCTCACGAATCTGGGCGGCATGCGGGTCTACTACGGGACTTCACCCTCCAGTCTGACCCATCAGATACAGCTGGCCGGCACCACGCCGACTACCTACATGATCAGCAATCTCGCCGCGGGCACCTGGTACTTCGGCGCCACGGCCTACACCACCACGGGAGCAGAAGGCGCGATGTCGGCACTCGCCAGCCTGGCCTTGCAGTGACGGCGCGATGACGTCGCTCCATCTCGGCGCAGAGAAGGAATTATTCGGTGCCTCAGGCGGCGCGCGCCGCGTCCGCGCGGATCGTCTCGCCGCTCGTCCAAAGGTGCCACGCGGCCCAGAAGCCAGTGGGTGCAAGGAGCAGCAACGCCCAGCGCAATGACTCCGCGCCCGCACCGAAGGAAGCCGCAAACCAGTCGCTGAGGGCGCCGATGAGCTGCGGCGCGAGCAGCAGGTTGGCGATGTTGGCGAGGAACAGCAGGATGGCGCAGGTGGTGGCGCGCATCTGCGCAGGAACGACGTTCTGCAACAGACCGAGGATCGGCCCGATATAGAAGTACACTGCCGGAACGAAAATCCACAGCAGCGCCGTCGCTGCCCGCTCCGACACCACCCAGTAGAGCACGAGCGAGGGTACCGTGGTGAGCGCGGTGACCCAGCCGAGAAGGCGCGTCACATAACGCGGATCCGCAGCGGCGCGCCGCGCCATGAGCCACCCTGCAAGCAGCGTACTGGCGGTGCCCGCCACGAGGTGCATGGGGCCGAGGAGCTGGCCGGCCTCCCCGACGCTCAGGTGATGCGAGCGCTGCAGGAAGGCGGGCGTCCACCACATCAGCCCCCAGCTCCAGAACGTCGCCACTGCACCACCAATGAGTAGATGCACGGCCGAGCGTTGGCTGGCAATGAAGCGCAGCGTCGCCACAAATGTAGTGCGCGCGACCGCTGCGGGTCCGGCATCGAGCTGACCGCGGCGTGGCTCGCGCACCGTGAGCCACACGATGAGCGATAGCACCACCCCGGGAATGCCGAGCACCATGAAGGCCGTGCGCCAGCCACCGCGCTCGGCGGCCGTCCCCGCCACCGAGGAGCCGAGCCAGGCGCCAAGACACGCGCCGAGCGCGAAAATGGTGAGCGCCATCGGCCGGCGTGCGGGCGGAAACTTGTCCGCGAGGATCGAGGTGGAAGGCGGAGTGCCCCCGGCCTCACCGATTCCGACGCCAAAGCGCGCCAGCGTGAGCTGCAGGCGATTCTGAGCGAGGCCGCACAGCGCCGTCATGGCCGACCAGGCGGCGAGCGACACCGCGAGGATGTTGCGCCGGTTGGCTCGATCCGCGAGCGCTGCAACCGGGATGCCCACGGTGACATAGAACACGGCGAGCGCCCCGCCGGTAAGGAAGGCGATGCCGGAGTCGCTCATATGCAGCTCCGTGCGGATGGGCTCGATGAGTGTGGAGATCGAGAAGCGGTCCGCGATGTTGAGCGCGTAGACGACCGTCAGCATGCCGAGCACGTACCAGCGGTCCCGCGGCGCAGCCTTCGCGGGCGCAGCGAGGGAGGAGTCCGCTGCCGGCGCTGCGCTCAGGGACTCCAGCTCCACTCGTGCGCGCTCGCGCGACAGCCCGCGCCGCCTGCGCCGGTCCACGCGCGCCCGCGAACCGCTCGTCCGCTCGCAGCCCCGGTCGCCACGCCCTGACGCAACGCCCGCACACCGTTCACCCACACCTCATCGACGCCGGTTGCGAGCTGATGCGGACGATCATAGGTGGCGTGATCCTGAATGGTTGCCGGATCGAACACCACGATGTCGGCGAAGTAGCCGTTCTTCAGCTGGCCGCGGTCCGAGAGGGAGAGCGTCGCGGCGGGGAGCGCCGCCAGCTTGTGGATGGCCTGTGGCAGGGTCAGCACCTTCTCCTCGCGCACGTATTTGGCGAGCACACGCGCGAAGTTGCCGTAGGCGCGGGGATGATTGTTGGACTTGAGGAATACGCCCTCCGGCGCCGGAGCCGCCTCATCGGAGTCGAAGCTTACCCAGGGAAGAACCACCTCGCGCCGGATGTTGTCCTCCGACATCAGGAAGTACGCAACCCCGACCCGCGAGCCATCCTCGACCACGAGATCGATGGCGGCGTCTTCCGGCGACACCCCGCGCATGCGCGCTACTTCGGCGAGCGTCTTGCCGGTGAGCGGCTTCAGCTGCGGATTCTTGAAGGCGAGCAGCAGCGTGCCACCCGCGCCGGCGGCGCCATAGAGGTTTTCCCACGGAGGCCTGGGGTCGCGCATGTCCGCGATGACGCGTGCGCGCATCTTCGCATCCCGCAGCCGCTCGATCCATGCTTCGAGTCCGCCATCCAGCACCCAGGGCGGCATCGCTGCATCGAGCCCGGTCGCGCCCGCGGTGTAGAGATACATATCCGCAGTGACGCGCGTACCCTCGGCGCGTGCCTTTTCCACCGCTGCGATGAGCGCACCGACCTTGTCCCAGTTGCGCCGCCCGGCGACCTTGAGGTGATAGATCTCGGCCGGCCCCCCGGAGGCGCGCGCGATGTCGACGGTCTCCTGC
The DNA here is from genome assembly GCA_035566915.1 of Steroidobacteraceae bacterium. Lineage (GTDB taxonomy): Bacteria > Pseudomonadota > Gammaproteobacteria > Steroidobacterales > Steroidobacteraceae > 13-2-20CM-66-19. The sequence continues at coordinate 24,240 of DATMPW010000064.1, read as the reverse complement.
ACGGCTTCTAGCAACCGGTCGCCCTCGCTGCGCATGTGCACGCTGTAGATCCCGCCGCAGCGCGCGGACTCGGTGGCGAGCGCGACCAACTCAGGCGTGCGCGCATACTGGTTCGGACTGTAGATGAGCGCGGTGGTTACGCCGACCGCGCCCTGCTCCATGGCCTGGCGCACCAGGGTACGCATCTGCACGAGCTGTTCCGGGGTCGGCTGCACGTCGCGCTCGCCGAGCACGTTGATACGTACCGTACCGGCACCGACGAAGGAAGCGACGTTCGGTGCGATGCCGCGCTGCTCGAGCCGCTGCAGGTACTCTCCGAGCGTCGTCCAGTCGATCGGGTAGTGGAGGTCCCCCTGGCGCTGAAGGGCGCGCTCCTTCATCTCCGGCGTGAGCGGCCCCATCGAGTCTTCACCGATCACCTCGAGCGTCACTCCCTGGCGCAGATCACTCAGCGCGCGTCCGTCGATGAGCAGGGATTCTTCCGGATGCGCGAGCATGTTGATGAAGCCCGGCGCGACGGCCTTGCCGTGTGCATCGATGCGCTCGCGCGCCGGGTTCGAAGCATGGCGGCCGACGTACGCGATGCGGTCTCCCTGAATGGCGACGTCGCCCACGAAAGGCTCACCGCCGTTGCCGTCGTAGACGCTCCCTCCGGTGATCAGGACATCGTAGGGGGACCCGTCTTGCGGCGCGGCGAACACCGCCGAGAAGGCGAGTCCCCACACGAGGAGGGCGAACCGCCGCCAGGCGGTGCTGGGGTTCATCATGCTGGCTCCCTTGCGCAGCGAAGCTGGGCCATGAACCGCATTCTACCCGGGCTGCGTCGCACGCTTCGCTTCCCGGGACAGAAGAGCAGCGCCGCTCAGAATTCGGCCGACAGATACGCAAGCGCCATGTGGAGCGGCGGATAGGTCACCAGGCCGCCGCTCGTATCGGAGACGCTCCAAACCTGTTGGTTGGTGACGTTCTGCACCTGGACACGCAAGGTTGCGGAATGCCCCGCTACGCTGAAACGATAGCGTGCGCCGACGTTGACGATCGTCTGCGCCGGGTTGTACGCACCGTCATCGAGCCTCACGGGCACGCGCCCCTGGTGCGTCACGGTGACATCGAGCGAGCAGCGCGGCGAGGCCGGAAGCTGGTAGTCGAGGGCGAGCTGCAGGATGTTCCGCGGCTGACTGACCGGGGCGGATCCGACTCCCTCGACTCCGTTCGCAACGGCGACCTCGGGCGACATCAGCACGGCGCCCGCGACCAAGGTCAGCCCGTGGAGCGGCTCGGCGTTCAAAGAGAGCTCGACGCCTCGATGACTTTCCGTCCCGAGCCACGCGTAGCTGCCATCGCTCCCGACGTTGTAATACGGCTTGCGCACCGCGAACAGCCCGGCGACGACCGTGGTCGTGGCGAGCGTGTAGCGCACCCCTATTTCCTCCTGACCGGTGCGGCTCGCAGGCAGCAGCTGGCCGCGGTTCGTGGCGCTCGCCGGCGCGAGGCCCGAGTCTTCGAGCCCGCGGGTCAGCGCCGCGTACGCGCTCGTGCGAGTGGAGATCGGCACGCCGGCCGAGAAATAGTAGAGCACCGGGTTCTCGTGAAGGGTGACCGGCGCTAGCGCTGGCTCGCTGACGGTGCGCTCGTAGCGCACCGGCTCAACTCCTGCAGCGAAGTCGAGGACGTCGCGCCAATGCAGCGCGTACGCCAAGCCCGCCGTCCACTGACGGGTGTGGTCGTGCGTCGGCAGCCCGTAGGTGAACGCCGGCTCTGGCACAGCCGGCCGGGTCCCGAGCTGTACCGTGCCGAGATCGACCTGATCGTAGCTCCCGTATCGCGCCGTCACATCGCGCGCGCGCAGGGTGAGGATGAGCTCGTGCTGGCGCGGCCCGCTGGTGGTCAGGTGTGTCGCCCGCAGCTCTCCGGAGGTCGAGCCCGTGAACTGATCCGCGTAGGAAACGTACTGGTGCTCGGCGATCCCGGCGATCGGGTCGAGCCGGAGGTCCGAGCCCGCATTCGGCTGGTCGTAGACCGAGCGGAAAAGACCCGCACGCAACGTCCAGTGTGCCGGCCCCTCGAGCCTGAAGAGGCCCCCATAATCGCTCATCACGACGGTGCCCCGTGCCCACGTCGGTGCAGTGCCCCGCGCCTCGACCGGCTCGGGCAGTGGGGCGGTCGTAAGATAAACGATGGGCAACACCGACTGCTGGGTCTCGGTGGTACGTCCGTAGAACACCGTGCCGCCTGAACCGCCCGAATCCTGGCACGCCCCGACAAAGCCGACGTCGGTCGTAAATTGAGTGAGCTCGGGAAAGAATTCATCCCAGCGTCGCGTTACACCGCCACCGACACCGCAGCGCCCGCGCGCCAATGGAGCGTGTGCGTCCAGGTCGAAACCGCTGGTGCCGTACGGGCCGACGTAGATCGTGGGACTCACCGCCGCCGCACCGAGCGGACTGCGCAGGCTGAAATCGACGATGCCGGTGGGCGATGGGAAGGGAAATCCAGCGGCGGCAGGACCCACGCGGATGCGGGTGTTCTGCACGAGTCGGGCCGGCAGCGGACCGTAGGGAATGGTTTGGCCGAGGACATCGGCGTACAGACCCTCGATGCGCGCGTTGCCGGCAGCGAGTGGGTCGAAGCCTCGCACTTGACTCGGTCCGTAGACACCGAGTGCCTCGACGCCGATCGCCACACCGAAGGCATCCGCAGACGCGGTTACCACGTTGGTGTCGGTGCTCTGTGCCCAAGCCTCGCCCGCTGCGAGCGCGAGTGCGAGCACTCCGCCGAGGGCGGAACTCTTTGCTCGCGGGGCCACCCGGCCAGGGTTCATGGATTCGGGTGCCACCCCACCCGGCCTTTCGTTGTTTGCTGGCGCCTCAGCCAACGCTAGCGCGTCCTGGGACTCCTTTGCCAGCCTGATGCAGTAATTCTCGTGCATCGATGAGGAAAAGTACCTCGAGCCGCGGCGCTCCACGGGTATGGTGCCGCGCGGGAAGCAAGAGGAACTCCCTGTGGACAGACACTACCTGCTCGCATCCGATTTCGATCAGACCCTGAGCTTCAACGATTCGGGACTCGTGTTGAGCGAATTGCTCGGGGTGCGCAGCTACGAGGAGCGCGTGGCGGGCCTCGCTCGGAGCAATCTCATCCAACAAGGCGGCGAGCTTGCCTATCTCATTCGGCACGATCCCGAGTTCCGCGGCGTGCGTCGGGAACACCTGGTCGAGGCCGGCAAGCGGGTGCGTCTCAAGGAGGCCATTCCCGCGTTGGTGCGTTTCCTGGAGCAGGGCCTGGACAGATGCCGCTTCTCCTTCTATGTCATCTCCGCAGCGCCGCGTGAGATCGTGGCCTCGGCGCTCAGCGGCATTCTCTCCGCGGACCATATCTACGGCACGGAGCTCGATTTCGACCCAGTATCCGGAGAGGTGCAGGCCATCAAGCGGGTCCCGGCCGGCTACGGTAAGGTCGCCGTGATCGAGGAGCTCGGCAGGCGGCTCGGCGTAGCTGCCGATCGGGTAATCTACGTGGGCGATGGCAGCTCCGACGTGCATGTCATGCTGCACGTCAACAATCACGACGGCTTCACCATCGCAGTCTCCGAAAACCGGCAGCTGGCACGCATCGCCCGCACCACCATGCTGAGCGATAACGCCTTCAGCGTCATGGTGCCGGTGCTGGACCAGATCCTTGATTGGCGTGCGGGCGCCATCCGGGAACTGCTGGAGCGGAACGGGCTCACCCTCCACGCCTGGGAAAAAGCACGGACCGACCGCGTGCAGATCGGCGATGCACCGTCGCCTTTGCCGGCACCGTAGACTCAGCCGCCGCATGAGCGGCATGCGATCTCCCGCGCAGCGATGTGAGCCGCTATCATGAGGCATGGTGCGATCCTTCCTCGCGAGGCACCGCGGCCATGGGCGTTAGAACAAGATGAGAGAGCCTTTAGCCGACTGGGCACCCGGTGGCTCGAACGCACCCGCCGCCGGTTGGCTGCAATCTGCAGTTTTTGCCCTGGACCGGCGTATTCGCCGCCAGATCGGCGTCTATGAGTACACACTCCACCCGCAGTGCCTCTTTCGACTTCAGGTCGTGCGGACCGAGGACCCGCTCCTGCTCGGGGACGGCACATTCGTCATCCCAGGTAGCCGCGTTCTCGTCCTGCACCTTTGGAATGAGCAGATGCCCGTCATCGGACGCACGGGGCCAACGCTCGCCTGGGCACGCAAAACAGACCGTGCCATCGAAATCTCGCTCCGGGAACTCGCCTGCTACCTCGCCGCCCAGCCTCATCTGAGAGATATCGCCGTGATCTGCGGCAACATGCCGGTCATCGGAAGCACGCAGGCCGGGCAACTCGCACGGATTCTGGCGCGCTATGGTTTCGAGGCGGCGGTCGATGGCACCGACCGGCGCGGCCTGCTCCACCGCTTCGGTGACGCAGTGCTCGTCTTGATGCTGGTGTGGGCAGCCAATCCGCGCGCGGTGCGCAGCGCCCTGCTTCGCTGCTGCAACATGCGTGTGTTCGTTTCGCGCACCGCTCTCGAGCAGCGCTACATGGCTTCGCTGCGCACTGCCAGCCCGGCCTGAAGGCCTCACTGCCGGCGGCGACCAGCGCTTCGCGCTGTGGTGATCGCAATCCCCCGCTGCGAGCGGCTATCATTCGCGCTTTGCAAAAAACCGGTCGGGGGGCAGTGAGTGAGACGCTGGCGAATCGGTCAATGCATCCTTTGCCTTCTCGTTGTTCTCGGCAGCTACAAATCCCAGACCGCGTTGGCGGACACCAGTGCTTCGAGCGATGAGGCGCCCGGTCCACTCACGGTCACCGCGACTCGCATTCCCGAGCCCCTGGATCAGATCCCCGCCACGCTTTCGGTGGTCTCGGGTGATGAGCTGCGGGCTCGCGACGCCCGCGACATGGCCTCCGCCCTGAGCCTGGTGTCCGGGGTCGAGGCTCCCGCAGGAGGAGATGCCGGACCGTCGAGCGCGGTGCCCGCCTTCTGGGGATTGCACGAGTTCGATGCGTTCCTGCTCGTCATGGACGAGGTCCCATGGGGCGGAGCGTTCAACCCCGCGATACCGTCGCTGAATCTCAATGACGTCCAGCGCATCGAGGTGCTCAAGGGCGCGGCGCCGGTGATGTACGGCGCTACCTCCTTCGTTGGGGTCGTGCACGCTCTCCACTATCCAGCAGGCCAGGCGTCAAATACGGCGGACATCGCGTTCGGAAGCTACGGCTCGGTGCGCGGCTCGGCCGCCTTCGCGCTTCCGGAGTGGAATGACTATCGCCATTCCTTTGCCGCCGACGCAGAACACCTCGGATTCGCCGACGACCGGGAGAAAGTCTCCGACGGCCGCCTGTTGTATCGTGGCGCCCTGAAACTGGGTACCGGTCAGTTGCGCATCGATGCGAACGTGAGCATCGTCCGCGACGTGCCACCGAGTCCGGTCCTCCGCGAAGGCGCGGCACTCACCACGCGCACCCCCATCAATGCCAATTTCAATCCCGCCGACGCCGCGATCGATGAAGACAGGTATCAGTTGGCGCTCGGATATACGCTGCCGACGGCGTGGGGAGACTGGGATACGCTCTTTTCCTTCTCGCGCTCACACGTCGATGATATCCGCGCCTTCCTTGATCCGGAGCTGACCGGTGCCGCCGACACGCAGAACCAGAACCGGCTGATCCTCGATCATTATTTCGACACGCACCTCGCCACTCACGTCGGTAGTGCCACGCTGCTCTTCGGCGCGGACCTGCTCTACGGGTACGGCAAGCAATCCACCCTGAATGGCAACGGCGCCTACACGGTACCGCTCGATGGCTCGGTCGTGCCGCCGCCGACCACGCAGCTGCCGGTCAACGAGTACGGCTATGTCAGCGACAAGCGACTCTTCGCGGGACAATACGTGCAGCTCGACTGGAAGCCCGCGCCAGCCTGGGATCTGACCGCGGGAGTTCGCCTCAATGAGACCAGCGAGAACAAGAGCTCCAGCGATCTGACGCTTCCGCCATCCACACCGACGGAGCAATACGACGCCCAGGACGCGAGCCGGGACGTCGTTCGCGCCACCGGGACTTTCGGGGTCAGCTACCGCCTGTGGGCGGAAGGGGAAGATCGGACGGTCCTGTATGCGGATTATCGCAATGCGTACAAACCCGCGGCGCTCGATTTCGGTCCTGATTACCAGCCCGGCGTGCTGTTGCCAGAAACTGCACGGATGTACGAGGCAGGCCTCCGGGGTGGGGCCGTGGACGGTCGCCTGAGCTATCAGGCGGAGATCTTTCGCCTCGACTTCGACAATCTCGTCGTGCCCACGGAATCCGGATTCCTGACCAATGCCGGCTCGGAGCGATTGAAGGGCGCTGAACTCGAATTACGTTTCGGGATCACGGACGATCTAACTCTTGCCGCGAACTATGCCTATCACGATGCGCGCTTCACCCAGTATTTATTATTCGACGGTGATGCCAATGCGTACGTGGATGTCGCCGGTAAGCAGCTGCCCTTGTCCCCGCGCCATCTTGCCTCCGCCGGGATCCTGTACACGCCGCAGCAGGGCCTGAATTCAACCGTGGTCGTGACCTACGTCGGGCGACGCTTTCTCGATGAGCAGAACGTAGCGCCCGTCGGCGGCTACACGAGGCTCGATGCCACGCTCGGGTATGCCTTCGGCCATTACCAGTTGTCGCTCGAAGGGACCAACCTCACCGATCAGCGCCCCCCCGTCAGCGCCAGTGAGTTCGGCAGCGAGTCGTTCTATCTGCTGAACGCGCGCTCGTTGTGGGTTCGGTTGGCGTACCGCAAGAGCTGACACCTACAGCATCAACAGCACGGAGCGGATTGCCGTCACGATGGCGTGGTTCGCTTGCTCGAGCCGCAGAGCGCTGGTGAGCTCGACCTGCACTCCTGCACCGCTGCGGCCACGGTTACAGATGTTGCGTGGATTGACGGCCCGGTATCGGTGGCCAGCCAGGCGCGCCTCGACACCCGCCGCGGCGATGGCTGCTCCGATCCGCGTCTTCAGCGCTGTGTCCAGTCCACCGAGCAAGGCCTGTGGCTCGTCCCCGCGGCAACCATGAACGGCGATGACGTGATCGCAGCCGGCTAAGAGGGTGAGACACTTCGGCTCATCGAAGCGGTGACTCGTCAGGTGGAGCGCGGCGTAGCTGCTCGACTCGCGAAGCCCTTCGAACAGATAAAGGTTGAACTCTGAGCCGGCGATGGCGCGCGCAACCTCGGAGGTACCCGCCTCGATGGCTCCGCCATGGGGTGCGAGGATGGCAATCTTCGAGTCGGCCCTGTGCTCGATGCGAATTTGGAAATCTGCCCCTTCCGCCTGAGCCACGGCGAGATCTGCGTAGCACTCGTATCCAGGATCGGGGCGGCTCACTGCGACGAGCCTGCAGCGTGGGATGCCAGAGTCGATCTCCTTTTTTAATGGTGACGCAGCGCGCCTACAAGTCTTGAGTGTGCGGCGTAGACATTTTGCGTCGCCACGCGAGGAGATACCAGCTCGGCTCCAGCCATCAGGCGCGCCGGCGCGCGCGGCGCGTTCTCGCTGGCTTCTTCGCCGCAGCGGATCGCTCTGCTCTGCCGTTGGTGCGCGACGCCTGCCTCGCCGCTGCCGAGCGCTGTGAGATGCTCGTTCCTGCTGCGGCGTGCGCCCGGGCAGAGAGCGAACGCCTCGAAGCAGACTCCCGCGGTTCGCGCTTCAGCGCCCGGCTCGTGGCCGCGCTGCGCCGCGCGCTGGTGCGTCTCGAGCTACCCTCGCCGTGACCGCGCTCATAGTCCCGCTCGGCTTTTCTTCGGGTGCTCTCCGATGTCTTCTCTTTCGCAGGCGGCTTCACCTTGATCCCTGCGCGACGCGCCTTCGAGAGACCGATGGCGATGGCTTGCTGCGGCGAGCGTGCGCCGTGCTTCCCCTCGCGAACGTGATGGATCTTTTCTCGTACGAACTCGCCCGCCTGCGTTGACGGCGATGTACCCTCGCGTTCGTCCTTCTCTGCACGCTCCAATGTCTTGCGATCCGGCATGGTGAAGCCTCCGCCCGTCTGGGGGCTTCATGCTACGGCTACATTCGCTGCGGCTGCTGTCGGCGCATTCTGATTCCTCGCGCCCGCACGCCCGTGCCCGGCGGAACGCGAGCGACCGCTTCACTCATGCAGACGTTCGCTTGCGAATCTCACTCAGGTCCTCGACGAGGTGTCGATACATGGTTGCCCGTTGCTCATCGGGGGCGCGCAGGACGGCGGAGGGATGAAAAGTCGCGAAGCCCTCGGTATCCGCACCGAGGCGGCGCCACGCCCCGCGCTCGCGCGTGATGCTGAAAGTACTGCCGAAGAGTGTCTGCGCCGCCATTGCGCCGAGCGCTACGACGATGCGTGGCTGCAGCCGGGCCAGCTCCGCGGCGAGCCACATGCGGCAGGCCTGCTGCTCCGCCGCGTTGGCGCGTTTGTGCAACCTGAGCTTCCCCCGCAGCTCGTACTTGAAATGCTTCACCGTGTTGGTCAAGTAAAGCGTACTGCGGTCGAGCTGCGCTTCCTCGAGTGCCCGATCGAGCAGACCACCCGCAGGACCGACGAACGGCAGACCCTGGATGTCCTCCTGCATGCCTGGCTGCTCGCCGATCAGCATGATGCGCGCGTGGTCTGCCCCGGCGCCGAACACGGTCTGTGTGGCGTGCTTCCACAGTCCGCAGGCACGACACTCGCGCGCCTTGCGCCGCAGCGTCGCGAGGCCGCCGTCGGGGATTTGACGCACGGGTTTCGCGAGCAGGGTCTCCACGGCTGCCCTGTTGCGCACCTCGGCGCGCGATATCTTTTCCATGACTCAAGAACCTGCCATGGCCTGCGCCGCTGCCTATCGCTGCAACGTCCCGTGCTTGAACTTGGCTTGAGTGCAGGCTTTCTTGCACGCTCACCGCAACGCCGGCAATTATGCGCTATCGTGCGGACGCCGGAATCCTCAAGGAGTCACCCATGTCAGGTACGCCCCGCAACGCCGCCGGCGAAGCCGCGAATGGCGCCACCGTCCACACAGTCAACCCGGCCACCGGCGAGCACGGCAAAGCCTACCGGCTGCATACACTCGATGAGGCGAAGAGCATCGCCGCGCACTGCGCTGCGGCCCAGAAGCTGTGGCGCAAGACTCCGCTGGCGGAGCGCAGCAAACTCATGCATGCGGCCGCCCGGATGATGCGCGCCAACAAGGCCCGCTATGCGGCACTCATGACTGAAGAGATGGGCAAGACCGTCACCGAGGGCCTGGCGGAGATCGAAAAGTGCGCCTCCGCGGCGGACTATTTCGCTGAGGCTGCGGATGGTTTCCTCGCCCCGCGCCTGCAGAAGCTCGGCGAGGGTGCGGCGGGCGGCACCTCGCAGCCGAAGGCGTTCGTCACCTTCAATCCCCTTGGCGTCGTGCTCGCGGTGATGCCGTGGAACTTTCCCTTCTGGCAGGCGATGCGCTTCTGCGCGCCGCATCTGATGGCGGGCAACGGGGGTGTGCTCAAGCACGCCTCCAACGTCCCGGGCTGCGCGCTCGCGCTCGAGGAGATCTTCCGGGATGCCGGTTTCCCGCGCGATCTGTTTCGCACCGTTCTCATCGGGTCGCAACAGGTCAAGGCGTTGATCGAGGATCCGAGCATTGCGGCCGTCACCCTGACCGGAAGCGTCAACGCCGGCAAGGCCGTCGCCGCGGCCGCGGGGGCGGTACTGAAGAAAACAGTCCTGGAGCTCGGAGGCTCGGACGGCTATATCGTGCTCGAGGATGCCGACATTCCTAAGGCGGCTCAGGTCTGTGCCGCTGCGCGCATGATCAATGCCGGGCAGAGTTGCATCGCCGGCAAACGGTTCGTAGTGATCGAGTCGGTTCGCGCGGCCTTCGAGGAAGCCTTCGTCGAAGCCATGCGAAGCTATGTCTGCGGCGACCCGAAGGACCCCGGCACCCGGCTCGGCCCGCTGCAGAGCGTCCGGGCGCGCGATGAGGTCCACGAGCAGTTGAAACGCAGTGTGGCCGGCGGCGCCCGCGTACTGCTCGGCGGTGAAGTGCCGCAGCGCCCCGGCGCGTGGTACCCCGCGACGGTTCTCACCAACGTGACTGCAGGACAGCCTGGGCACGATGAAGAGGTCTTCGGTCCCGTGGCGGCCATCATCAGTGCCAGGAGCGAAGTCGAGGCGATCCGCATCGTGAACGGCACATCTTTCGGCCTCGGGGGCGGTGTGCTGACACGCGATCTGGCCCGCGGTGAGCGAATCGCCGCGGAGGAGCTCGATTGCGGGCTCGCTTTTGTCAATCAATACGTGCGCTCGGATGCGCGGCTGCCCTTTGGCGGCATCAAGGAGAGCGGGTACGGCCGCGAGTTGTCGGAGTTCGGAATTTACGAGTTCTGCAACATCAAGACCGTTCTGGTCCAGGAGTTGTGACAGCTAATCTACCGCGGCGCGGCGTTCGCGACATGTCGCAACACCAGCCGCTTGGCAAACTGTACGAACACCAGGTACAGCGTCGTTGCAGTTGCCACGAACAGATAGAACCTTCCGCTCAACGGAACGAGTCCCAGCGGGCCAGCGAGTCCGCTGAGGGGCAGGAGCGCACCTGTGAGGACGGCGAGCAGGGTCGTGACGACCAGCGGCCGGCTGGGTGTGCTCACGAAAGGACTGGCGGCGGTGCGGATGACGTAAATCACCAGGGTCTGTGTCGCCAACGATTCGACGAACCAGCCGGTGTGGAAAAACGACTCGCTCGCGTGAAAGAAGCGCAGCAGTACGTAGAACGTCAGGAAGTCGAAAACCGAACTAATGGGGCCGATGTATAGCATGAACCTGCGGATCAGGCCGATATCCCACTGCCGGGGCCTCCTGACGAAATCCTCATCGACGTTGTCGGTCGGAATGGTGATCTGCGCGAGGTCGTAGAGGAAGTTGTTCAACAGGATCTGGGTTGGCAACATCGGCAGGAAGGGCAGAAAGGCCGAAGCGCCCGCCATGCTGAACATGTTGCCGAAGTTGGAGCTGGTGCCCATGAGCAGGTACTTCATGACGTTGCCGGATGCCTTACGTCCCTCGAGGATGCCGCTCGTGAGCACCTCGAGGCCCGGCTCGACCAGGATGATGTCCGCGGCTTCACGTGCGACGTCCACCGCGGCAGCGACCGAGATGCCGACATCTGCAGCATGGAGCGAGGGCGCATCGTTGATCCCATCGCCCATGAAACCGACCACGTGACCGCGATGTTTGAGGGCCATCAATATGCGGTTCTTCTGCGCGGGCGAGGCGCGCGCGAACACCGTGGTCTCCTCCGCGGCCGCCTGCAGCGCGGGGTCGGTCATCTTCTCGATCTCCTCGCCTAGCAGGATCCTGCCGGGATCAAGGCCTACCTGCGTGCATACCTGCGAGGTCACGAGATCGCTGTCGCCGGTGATGATCTTCACGCGCACGCCCGCCGCACGTAATGCGGCGAGCGCCGCAGCGGCATCCGGCAACGGTTTGTCGACAAAGGTGACAAAGCCGGCGAGCACTAGACTCCGCTCATCGGCGGCCGAGTAGCTGGCTCGAGCCTCGACCTCTACATAAGCGACCGCCAGCACCCGAAGTCCCTTCCGGCTCAGCTCTTCGAAGGTCGCCCGGCAGCGGTTGTGCGTCTCGGCGTCGAGCGGCACGACCTGCCCCGCGAGCTCCACCGCTACCGCGCGCTCGAGTACTCCTTCCGGAGCGCCCTTCGTTATCAGCAGCCGCCGCGATGCGTGTTCGAGAACCACCGAAAGTCGGCGCCGCTCGAAGTCATAGGGAATCTCATCGCACTTCTGGTAATCGCTTTCTTCAGCAGTCTGCGCTGTGCCGAGGATCGCCTCATCGAGCGGACTGCGGATACCGGTCTGATTGCTGCTGTTGAGACGCGCGAGAGTGAGCACCCGTGTGGAAGGTTCTCCCGACGGGTCGAGGCATCGATCGAGCGTCATGATGCCGCTCGTGATGGTGCCCGTTTTGTCGCTGCAGAGCACATCGATGCTGCCGAAGTTCTGAATGGCCGCGAGATGCTTGACGATCACCTTCTTGCGGGCCATCGCCCGAGCACCGTTCCCCAGCGTGATCGAGACGATCATGGGCAGAAATTCCGGAGTCAGCCCCACGGCGAGTGCCACGGCGAACAGCAGCGACTGAAAGGGATCGCGGTGCTTGAGTACGCCCACCACGATCAGAATCAGTACCAGGAAGAAAACCGTGCGCGTCAGGAAGAGGCTGAAGTCCTTCAGTCCACGCTCGAACGCCGTCGGCTCGGGAGGTGCCGCGAGACGTGCGGCGATATCCCCGAATGCCGTCGACGTGCCTGTCGCGACGATGAGCGCCCGGGCGGTGCCGCTCACTACGGAGGTACCGAGAAATACCATGTTCTCGGCCTCGGGGTGCGTTGAAACTTGCTCCCCGCGGGCCTGCTTCTCCGCCGGCAGCGATTCTCCGGTCAGCGCAGCCTGCTGGACATAGAGATCGCGTGATTCGAGCAGCCGCGCATCTGCCGGGACCATGTCACCCGCCGAGAGGCGCACCACATCGCCCGGCACCACCTCGGTGCGCAGGATCTCGGCCCATTGCCCATCGCGAAGTACAGTGGCTTTGGGCGCCACCTGCGCCTGAAGCTGCTCCATCGCCTTCTGCGAACGGCGGGACTGACTAAAGTCGAGCACATTACTCAGGATGACGATCGCGCTGATGATCCCGGCATCCGTCGCATCGCCGAGCGCGGCGGAAGCGCCCGCCGCGAAGAGCAGAACGAGCACGAGCGGATTCAGGAACAGACGCAGGATATCCACCAGGACCGAGCGCCGCTGGCGGGGTGCCGGTTCGTTGGGTCCGTACTGCGCGAGCCGCTCGGCAGCGGCTGTGGAAGTGAGTCCGCGAGCTACCGGCGCTTCAGCGATGACTTCCAAGCTGGCACACGTGCTGCGTCGTCGTGCGGCTCAGTGCGGCACGCACGCGAATCCCACACCACACTGGACGACTCACCAGAATCGATGATCGCATAAGCCACACCCTGGTGGCATCGAATCATCCACAGGATCGGCGGGATGTGCCCCTTCTCAGGCAGATGCTGCAAGGCAGTAGTCACTGGCAGCCAGGTCGTGGCGCCCGTGCGCGTTCTCACCCACATCAAGCGGCTGCACGATGCTCTCCGTCACTTCCTCGGAAGGCCGCGGAGGTCGTCGCACTGGCGAGGCCCAGGCCGCGGGGAGTGACGAAGAATCCGGCTTGACCAAAACGCCGCCCGAAGGCGGCGCTCTAGCATACGTGTTGGCGCGTATCGCGGCGATTATCGGCGATTTCCCCTTCGCCGTCGAAACCCTATTGGGCCAACCGACGCCTATTGCTTTGGTTTCTTTGGGTGAGCGTCGTTGTATTTGTCCCCCTCGATCAATTCGCTTTCCGCCTTTTTAAAGGCAGCTATGGCGTTATCGCCGTGCCCCCCAAATTCAACTCCTTTGTTCGCCTGCTGCGCCTCTTGAACATGCCGAATCGCCTGCTCAGCCAGGTCATACGCATCTTTAAGATTCGGATGCGTAATGTTGTAAGCATAAGCGACCGCTGCCATGAGAAGTGACAGCGAACCGGCAAGGACAATCTGCTTCATGAGGATCTCCTTTGAGTTGATTGGCCGAAAGTGCCGAAGGAAGAACTACAGGTGCGCGTACTGCTGATTGTACAATCAAACTCGCGCCCTTCCGAACGCGTCTAGGGCTTGGCCGTCATGCCGACGAGCAACGCGACCGCCGTGTAGCGTCGCAACGCAGCCCGCTCACCGTTGGGTCGAAGCTTCAGCGCTGCGTGCGGGAAGAGCGTATGGATTGGTGCACTGCGTCCCGGTGATCCTGCCTGACTGACTCGGGGCGGAGTGACTCGCCTGAGAGAATGCTCCGCCGTGCGGAGGGCTCAAGAATGAAATGCCTAATCAGTCTGTTGACCCTTATCCTCACTTCGCCTACCGAGCCGACCACGCTGTCCCTGTTCGCCCTCGGGTTTACGGGTGTTGGCTTAATGAGACGACACAAGAAGGTTTGAGCGACAAGCGCCCGACTTGAAACTCCGGCCGCTGCGGCGCTCAGCCTTCTGTGCAACGCAGACGCCGCCTGTCCGGAGAGCGTCTCCGCCGACACGGCTGGGGTCCCATTTGGGTCCCATCTAAAGGGCCGTAACGGCTGCGATGTTCTCTAAGCCGTTGAAGAGCTTGGCGTCCCCAAGGGGGATTCGACCCCCTGTTACCGCCGTGAAAGGCGTATCGGCCTGCTATAGTAGATATGGTATAATTATATTTAATCTCATATGCTGGTCAGGACCTGAGAAACCATGCCTGCGCCCGATATTGCGACAATTCAGGCACTCCGAAGCGACGTCGCCCTCCAAATCACCCGCTTTATGCACCGTCGCGGCCTCAATCAGCCCGCGGCAGCGAAGCTGCTCGGCGTCCCCCAGCCCACGCTGAGCAAGATCGTAAATGGTCGCGTGGCGGACCTATCGCTTGAGCTGTTGATACGCATAGTGGTGCGGGCGGGCCTGCCGGTCGTGCTCCAGACCGGTCGGGCACCTGAGGAGGCTGGCGCTTTCGTGTCGCGTGAGCGGACAGTCACGCAGTCAAGGACTGGATCGGGCGTGGCCGACGCCGCGCGAGCTTCTTTGATCGAGCGCACGCGGCGACTAACTCCCGAGCAACGGCTCGCCGCATTCTTGGAGCACACTCAGCTGGTGAGTGCACTGCACCGGGCGGGGCGCGCCACCGAAGCAGCGCGAGTGCGCAACGCACGGCGACCCCGGTGAGAGCGCGTCAACCCGGACAGTCTGCGCTATTGCTCCTTGATGCGATTGCGGTGCTCAAGGCGCAAGCGATCGACTACGCCGTGATCGGTGCGATGGCGGCTTCCGTACACGGTGAGCTACGCGCCACGACCGACGCTGATGCCCTAATCTCGGTAACGGTTTCCAAGCTTGCAAGCTTGCGCCCACTCTTCAAAGAGGCAGGCTTCGAGACAGACCTGCGCCGCGGGGACGCGGATGACCCCATTCCGGCGATACTCCTCATAAGCGATGCTCATGGCAATCGGGTCGATCTTTTGGGCGGACTGAGAGGCCTTGATCCGCAAGCCTTCTCGCGCACGGTCGACGTTCCGTTCAGCGGAGACACCCTTCGCGTTATCGGTCGCGAGGATTTCATTGCCATGAAGTGCTTCGTGGGCGGCCCTCAGGACATCGTCGACGCTCAAGCGGCCCTTAGGGGCAGTCTGGAGGCTGTGGACTTGGATCTACTTCGACGGATCACTCGCCGCTTTGGTCGAGCGGCGGCCGACGTTCTCGAGGATTTGCTCGCGCGCTGATCCGGCCACACAGAACGCTGCTACAGCGGTATCTTCCAGCAGCCTAACAGCAGTGCACTTCGCAAGTGCTGCGTGGGACGCTCGCAGGCGACCGAGCAAGAAGAGGAAGCCGAAGTTATCGGGATCCCCCCCGCGAGCAGGTCCTCCAAATTTACAATCACTCCAGGACAATGCGGGAAGACTGCATGAAGATAATCCCTAGTAGAGCAATCGCGGCTGTGTGCCTCGTGGCAGCCCTTGGCATCTGGACAGCACTCGTAGGTGCGCAAACGGGCGAGGCCAAGGAGAAGTAGAGCCGGTCGTAAAACCGGGGTTTTAGGCGAATTTTACGCAGGGTTTTTCGGGCTCAGTCCAGAAGCATGTCTAACACGCTAGTCTGGCGCCAAAAATATGGTAGGCGCTTGCGAGGGCCGCTCCCCGAGCGCGCTCCTGTCATTGGGAGACTCCATGACCACGATCTAAATCGACCTGGTGCAGAAGACGCTCACCAACCATGGCTCTTCGAATGTTCACCGCGATCGTCGCGGCTGCTGTCATTGGCGTGGAGATGCCGGCCACGTGAGGCGTAATAAGAATGCTTCGATGATTCCAAAATGGATGCGTGGGTGGAAGCGGTTCGACGGAGGCAACGTCGAGCGTTGCAGCTTCAACTTTTCCTGAAGCGATGGCGTCCAGCAAGTCGGATTCAACGAGGTGCATTCCGCGACCCATGTTTATGAGGCAAGTGCCGTCGCGGAACTCTGCGAACAGATCACGAGACAAAATATGTCGAGTTTGATCGGTCAACGGCAATACGTTGAGTACGATATCGGAGCAGCCGACCACGCTCACAATTCCGTCAGGGCCCGTGTAGGTTATGACGCCCTCCAGCTGCTTTGGCGTGCGGCTCCAGCCGCGAACGTCGAAGCCCTCACGTTTGAGCGCCAACGCGATCTCCCTCCCCAGCTCACCAAGGCCGAGAATGCCAACAGAGGTGTCGGCCGTGAGAGTCGGTGGAATGAACGCCCACTTGTAGCGCGCCTTGTTGTCAATCCCGTGACTGGCGCTCGAAGAGATGAAATCGTTGGTGATACCGATAGACTGCCGTTTTTGCGTAGTCAACCATAGCCCGCGTGAGTGATGCATCTATCGGCGGCCGAGGCGGCGGACTGTGCCGAATCCGCTCGCGAGCTCACCTGGCGACGGGTCTGGCGTGCGCTCGGTGACTTTGAAATAGCCACGAGGCTCCTGCGCTTCGTCAGCGAGACTTATGGCCCATCCGCGATCCAGGAGACGTGGGCGGAATTTACCGTGTGGCCGGATGACGAAGTGGATTTCGATCCGGATTCCCCACACGTGCCGCTCTTCATGTCCTGGCTCTTTCATGCCTGGGCGCCCGACCTGCAGGAAACGTCCGTTGAGGATAAATCGCTTCATGATCGGGTCCCTACCCAGGTCTTTCTCGAGCGTCATGGCCGGCGGGTCGATCCCTTGGTCTTCCGATACCTTGAAGCCTGCGCGCGGAGTCTGTAGAGCTTTCACTAGATTGTTCGCGTTGAATCCGGCCACGGATTCCGGAACACGTGACCTCTTCACGGAGGAGGAATTCGACGTCATGGAGCGCTCAGCCTCCCAAACGCTCAAGGTGAACGATGTCGTGTTCGGCCAGCTCGTGCGGGTCGATGAAATCGTGATGGTCGAGAGCTGCTCGCCGTTCGGACTGCCGCCGGGCGACAAGATCCCGATCCTAGATCTGCGCGACGGGATCCTCTCCGCGGCCAGATTGGCCCTGATGGAGGCTGTGCGCGAATACGACATCGAGCTGCGCGGGCTTTATCTCTCGATGAGCGAGCGGTTTCTGGAGCCGTGGTTACCGGAGCTTCAGAACACCGATGGCGAGTCCCTGGTGCCACAGCGCGTGATCTTCGATATCGATTCGCCCCGGCGAGCGTTTGATGCGCTCAAGCATCTGGCGGCAGAAGAATCCGAAGCCGATCCTCTCGCCGCTGCCGAGCAGGGTCCGAACGGAGAACTGCTCCGGGCTGACATCCCCTGGACAACGAGCGGGAATGCCAGGCATCGGAGCTGGAAGAACACCCTGCTGGGTCGCATCCGGATCGAGAGTAACCGACTCACCTGCGAGGTCAACTCGGTCGAGCGCGCCGAGACGATCCGACAGATCATGAAGGAGTCCCTCGGCGAGCAGGCGCGCTACCGGGCGACTGAGATCCAGTCGATCGAGCGAATGATGACCGAGGGTGCGACTGGTGCGAGCCAGAGCTCATCATCGAGAGCGGACCAGCATGCTGCATTGATGTCGCGGCCCGAGATTCGAGCGCACCTGGATGCAATGCTCGCCGCCCACTACGAAGATTGGGTGACAGAGAAGATCTCGGCGCTTGGAGATCAGACGCCGCTCGGAGCAGTCCAAAGTCCCGGGGGCCGAAAGCGGGTCGAGGCATTGGTCCTGGGCATCGAGCGTAGTTCCGCGGCTATGCCGACTCCACCCGATCCGGCCATATTCCGCCAACTGCGCGAGCGTCTCGGGCTCATGGAGTCTGAGTGGCTCTCGAGGCTGGATCGCGCTGATGCGCTCGTGAGGCCTATCACTTGGACCTCCCTACCTCCCCGGGCGCGAGGGCTCGTGGCGCGCCTGATCGGCAACGGCCTGCCGGCGCGGCGGCGTCGCACTCGGCCTACATCCGGTCTCCCGACTGCACACGCCAAGACATGCTTGCCCAGTCGCGCACGGTGGATGCGTGGCCGGTTTGCAATGCCAGCGCCATCATGTATCCGGGATGCGCTGCCAACCCCAGGCGGCGTGCCGCCGCTGCCTCGTGAGGGCACGTCGAAAACATGAAGAACTTCCGCCTGCGGCACCGGGCGCGTGCAACGATGGCGCGGATGGCCGCCAAGCGCTCACGCACATCGCCGTCCAGCCATTGAAGGCGATCGGTGTCACCAACGCCCTCGATCACGGCGCGAGAGGTGGCTCCGATACGCAGAGTCTGCACGCAATGCGGACGATCCACCATCTGCGACCGCCAGGCACTCGCATCAGGGTAGTGGAAGCCCGCCGGCGCCGCCGCTTCAGCGCGCAGGCGCGCCTTAGCGCGCGCCGGCCAGTCGTCTGCCACCTTCGCGTCCCGTACCTGCAAAATGCCTGCCTCCGAAAAGGGTGCGCGCTGTCGCGAAACGATGTAGGCGCTCGGGATGGCCGCGGCGCCCAGGCGGCGAAGCCCCCGTCCCGTCGCGTTGTCCGCAGTGACGAATCCGAGGAGAGCAGCACAGCCGCGAACCGCACTCCGATCCGCGGCCGCCTGCAACACGCGCGCGTAGCAACCCCGCCCGCGCGCGCTCGGCAAGGTACAGGCGGCAACCACGACGCTGACCCGATGCACCTCGCCATCCTGCGTGCGCAGCTGCCGATAGACCACACCACACCCCGCTACAGCGCGCGCGCCGTCCATCAATATCAGCCGATCGGACACCTCGCCGCCGAAGGAACGCTGCAGGTACCAGCGGTACATCACATCGGTCCATCGGGTTGCGAAACACCGCGTCAGAAAGACAGGGCCGACCTCGGCGTCGATTCCCACCGGATTGACGAGAATCCTCAGCTCGGCATCGCCCGACATCGGTTCGTCACCTCTTCCAGCGAGGTCCACCACAGCGTGTCGCCATAGCGGCAATCCAGTTCCCGCCAGAGCCAGTTCAGGTAGGCGCAGTAATCATCATCGAGTCCGTCGAGCATAGTGATGCCGCCACCGGTCTTAAAAACGTGCGCCTTGATAAAGAGCAGACCGCCGGCCTCAATGATTGCGCGGGCGCGCTCGATCGTCGATGTCGCCTGAAAATTCGTCGCGAAGTGCACCAGTCGGCGGACCGTCGCCTTGGCATCTGCGCGCTCGTGTGTGGACACGCACGCGACCCACGTCGGTTGGATGAGCGATGCTCCGCGTAGTCCGCTCCCGGCAGTCCGGGCCCCTTCGCTGACCGGGGTATCGAGGTCACGTGCCGAGGCCACGAAGCGAAAATCCGCGTCGCTCAGCGCCGCGCACAGAGCAGGGGGTGCGTTCCACGCCGGTGCCGCAAAACCCGGGACGTGCCGCAGTCCTGCGGAGACGAAGATCCGCCGGGCCTCCCGCACCAATGCGCGGCACTTGCTGCGCGACTGCTCCTGGAACTCCATGGCCAGCCGGGGCCCCGGATGGGCGTGATGCAGGCCGTGTACGGCACAGTCGGTGCGTGGCAGGGCGTTCAGGTACGTGACGAAATCCGGGAAGCGATCGATGCGAAAGCGGCCCCTTGGAGCGAGCGGCGCCCAGTGGATGCGCTCACGCAGCAGCGGAACACGCGTGAGCCACCTCCGGGTCCGAACCAGGTCCATCCGCCGCCAGTCAGGGGTGACAAACAGCGTGATCCGCAACTGGGGGTGCCGCTCGAGCAGCCGCTCCACGCGACCGAGGGCACCGCCACCCAGATCCCCGCCCGCATCGAACGCATCTGCCGAACCTGCGGGATGGACATCGTCGATGCTGAAACACACCGCGGCCTTCTTGCCGCTCGGCAGCCAGCCGCGGCACTCCGTGAGCATCATGGCCGGTACAGTGCGCCGTACAGAGTCGAGATGTCCCCATGTTGATAGTGATCCCGGTACAGGCGGCGGTGCCACAGCTTGACCGTCACCCAATTCCCGAACCCGACCGTGATGGGCGCGAGGTGCAACAGCACGTAGAGGAAGTAAATGGGGAGGATCGGCGCGATGTACGGGCGGTCGCTATTGGGCACGACGGTAAACAGCGCGAGCGTACCGAGAGCGAGGTAGCTCACGGCTGCTCCGGCAAAGTACACCGGAGTGACCACCCCACCGTAGGGCAGCATATGGAAGACGAACAGATTATCCAGGACGGCTCCGACGCTCACCGACAGCAATGCGGCGCTCACAAGCTTGAGCGCATGCAGACCGAGCGCGAGCACGCCCAGGTAGCCGACGAAATTGTACATCGCGAAGGGGTCGCGAAGACCGATTCGCCACAGACCGTGGAGGCGCTCGGTATAGACCCGGAGCAGCCCGTAATACCACCCCACCCTCTGCGAGAACCAATGGCGCAACGAGCTCGGCCCTTCGGTGCTCACGACCAGACGACCGTCGTAGTAGATCCGCTCGCCGTCCTGCAGCAGGATGAGTGCGGTCTCGAGATCTTCCGCATAAACGGACAGGGAATGCCGCTCAAGCGCGCGCTCGAGCGCGTCGCGCCGGTAGATCGAGACACCGGAGGTCACGCCGAAGTCCGCCATGCTGCGGCGCCCGACGACAAACGTCAGCGCATACTCCAATGCCTGGAATCGCGCGAGGATCCCGTCGCGCTCCACCGCCACGCGCGGACAGGCCGCCGCCGCCCCCGACTGCTGCAGGTCCGCGACGACGCGCTCCAAGTTGACCACGCTGCCCTCGCGACGCGAGCAGATTCTGACATCCGGGTCGATGACCATGACGGTCTCGATGCGCGCCGGCAATGTCGTCAGCAGTCGGCGTAGTGCTCCCGGCTTGTGACGGTTTACGTCCTCCTCCAGACACCGCCAACCTGCCTGGCGGAGGCGCCTGGCGGTGTTGTCCGTAGAGCCATCGCTGATGAGCCAGACATGGTCGCGGTACGGCGCCAACCGCGCCATGAAGTCTTCGAGTCGGTCTTCGAGATTGAAGATCGAGGCGATGATGGCATACGGCCGGGCACGCGCTCTGCCCATAGCCGACCTTTCCAGGCCCGGCAAGTCAACCGAGAGCAGACGCAATTCCGCCGTGCACCGATCCGCCGAAGCTGCGGTATGCCGTCGGTGCGCATAAAGCCGCACTCCAAAGTCCAGTGCATCTGTGAACACGATGATGTTCGCCAATGCATAGATCAGGAACGAGAAGTCACCGGCGCCGAAGTTGACCGCGGCGAGCACGATCCATCCCGCAAGCACGGCGTATACGCCGATGGCCGCCAGCAGGTTCCAGGGGCGTCTGACACTCACGCTATCAACTTCCCTAGCGACGGCTCTCGTTGCCTGCCTCTTCTGCGACCGCGATCTCGGAACCGATCGCGGCTTCCAGCACGAGAGTAGGCGTATCCGGCAGCACCACGGTGGACCTGTCCTCGAGGATCATCGTGTCGTCCGCCGCGCGAACCGTGCGCGGCGCTTCGGCTCCGGCCGGGACGGTCGAAACGACGGTCGACGGGGTCGGAGACCGGCGCAGGAGCTCGAACGCGTCCGCCGCTTCGAGCGGTGCGGACAAGTAGTATCCCTGCCCGAAATTGCACCCGAGTTGCGCGAGCGAGCGTGCCACCGCCTCGGTCTCCACGACCTCGGCGACTGCGCGCAGCCCCAGGCTCGAGGTCATCTGCAACACGGCGGCCGTGATGGCGTTATTGGCGCGCTCGGATCCGGTGCGATTGGCGAACGGCCGATCGATCTTCACGTAGTCAAATGGCAGCAGCTGCAAGTAGCTGAGGGATGAATAGCCGGTTCCGAAGTCGTCCAGCATCAGCGCGATGCCCATATTGCGGAACGCGGCCAGAACAGGACGCGCGGCGCTCACGCTCTCGATGAGGTCGCGCTCGGCGAGCTCGAATTTCAGATAACCCGGCGGGACGCGCGTGGCTTCCAGGACACTCGCCACGTGTTCCCACAAGCCCGGATCGCGGAGTGCCGCCGCAGACAGGTTGACGCTGATATAGAAGTCGGCGTCCCGCGGCAGGCTCTGGCGCCAGTCGGCTATGAGTCTGCAGACCTGTCGAATGACCCAGCGCGTAACGGGAACGATCGCGCCCGTCTCTTCTGCGATCGACAGAAACCGCTCGGGCGTCAACTTCCCCTCCACGGGGTGGTACCACCTCAGCAGTGCCTCGACCCCTACCGCCCGCATTGCGCGCAGATCAAATATCGGCTGGAACAGCAGCCCGAATTCCCCGCGCTCGAGGGCGAGATGCAGATCCGCCTCGAGGTTGACCAGGCTCACCGCCGCGTTCCCCAGGTCCGCGGTGTACTCGACCGTGTGCGGGCCCGATGGTCGCCTGGCTACCGACAGGGCGACGTCGGCTTCGCGCAGCGCCTCCTCCGGGCGCCGCAGACCTCGCTCGATGCAGGTGAATCCCATGCGCGTGGCGACCCTGACGCGGTGCCTGCGCAGCGCGAACGGCTCCTGGCGTGCAGCGTGCAAGGCAGCGGCGATGGCGCGCACATCGACGGGAGAGTCCACATCGTAGAGCAGCGCCACGCACTGATCACCGCCCCAGCGAGCCAGCGAGTGTTCCGTTCCCTCCAATACCTTGGCGAAGCGCTGCGCGGCCTGCAGCAGCAGATCGTCCCCGGCCGTGTGGCCCAGCGTATCGTTGATGAGCGCGAAGCGGTCGATCTCAATGAGAATGATGCCAAGGCGCCGCCGCCGCCGGGCGTGCAGGTCGCGCAGAGCCCGGTCGAGCTGGCTCATGAAGTAGCGGCGGTTCGGCAATCCGGTGGAGGGGTCATGGTAGCGCGCGTGCTCGAGATTCTTCTGCAGAGCGTCGTGCTGCTCGATCTCGGCCGCCAGTCGCGCGTTGACGGCGCGTAACCGTCCTCGGGCCGTCGCCAGCGCGCGTCTCGCGTGACGCACGCTGTACGCGAGGTCGTACGCGCCAAATGCGAGGGCCCACGTCACCAGGGCAAGCACGGCCACATCCGCGGCAAGGGGGGCGATCGGGTACCAGCCCGCGTGTGGACGGATGGCGAGTTCGAGATAGGCGGGCGACGGCAACGAGGCAGCGCCCGGTCCATGGATCGCGCCCGTTACCGGCTCGTCGAGCGCCGCTGCGCGGGAGCGCAGGAACATCCGGGCCACGCGGGAATTCTCTGCATCCTGAAAGAGCTCGAAATCGTAGCCCTCGCGGACCAGTCGCTCGAATCCCGCCCGCAACAGGAGCCCGTCCAGCGCCTCATACGCAAAGGCGCGGGCGCCGGCGGTCGCCGAGCTCGCCGCCGGTAGTTCGACGGGCGCTTGCGCCGCGACGAACCACTGACTGCCATAGCGGACCGGGCCGAACAGCCCCGCTGCCGTGCGCCCGCCGGCCTGCGCCGATACCCACTCACCCGCCAGGGCACGGCTGATGGCCGGGTCGGCATCTCCGGTACGTAACAGGACACCGGTGCCCGCCATCCAGAAGGCATTGCGCCCCGGGACCGCGGTCAGAGGCGGCGCGGAGGGCGCGCGATGGTCGCCGGTGCCGGCGGCTCGCCGCGACTCGCCACGCGCGCGACCGAGGAGCGCCTGCAACTGGCCTTCGATCAGGTGCGCATGATGCGACACGGCCCCCTGGGCGGTGCTGCGCAATTCTGCGGCATGGTCGCGTACACTCAAGGTGATCAAGCGAGTGCCGGCGAGTACCACGACCGCCGCGACAGCGGCGGCCGGCATCCAGGAGGGGGAGCGTTTGAGCCCGGCGGGCCTCATGGCGAACGACTGCGGCCGTCAAGATACAGCGTGCACAACAGAAGGATCGTGGTGCGCTTGAAGCCCTCCAGGTCCTGGTAGTCCGCAAGCAGCTGCCAGTTGGACCGGCCGAAGGACCTGCCGACTCCCGCGAAGAATTCCCTCAGCTTCGGGCTGGGTTGCACGATCTGACCGAGCAGGTTGAGAACGGCCGGCGCGGCCTGGCCACCGGCCGCTCCAGCGAAGGCATTGAGGCCCCGCCCGGCATAGTCGACGCGCAAGGTGGTGAGGTGCGTTCCAAGATTACCGCCCGCCGTATCCGCATACGAGGCTGACACCAGCAGCAGTTTCGCCACGTTGAACGACAGGCCGAGCTTCGGCAGGTTGCCATGGCTCGTGTCCACGTCGATCCGACGCTCTTCCAGCTGGACGGTCAGCCATCGGGTCGGCGTGATGAGGAG
>DATMPW010000063.1:0-44056 GCA_035566915.1 Steroidobacteraceae bacterium | reverse complement strand
ATCAAAGTTCTCGACCTGCAGAAACCATTCCGCTGCCGCTTCCAAAGCTCTTTTCGGGATCAATCCGACGATTTCGCTGCTGACGGGTGACACGCCGTAGCGCGCCGCTTCGCGCTTCACCATCTCGAACACGCGATGGATGGGCGTCTGCTCAAAATCGGTAAGGTTCATTGAGACCTGGGCCATGCCGCGCACCAGGAATCCCGCGCCCTTAACAAAACGCAACCCTCCGCTCGAAAAGCGAATTGCCTTGGCAATGTTTTTCGCAATCTGGACATCCGGCGTGCTGAGAAAGACGTTGTAAGCGATGAGAGATTTTCGCGCGCCGACCGCCATGACCCCAGCCGTCGAATGTACTCTTGGATCGCCGAAGTCCGGCTTTCTTGCAGGATTTGTCGCGATCTCCGCACGGATGCCTTCGAACTGCCCGCGACGAATAGTTTCCAAGTTCTGCCGCTCAGGAGCTGTTGCGGCGGCCTCGTAGAGATACACCGGAATCTGATAGCGCTTCCAAATCTCGGCGCCAACCTGCCGCGCCATGGCGACACAATCGTTGATGCTCACGCCTTCGATGGGAATAAAGGGAACCACGTCCGTTGCGCCCATGCGCGGATGCGCTCCCTGGTGAACGTTCAGATCGATCAGCTCGGCCGCCTTGCCCACGCCGCGAATCGCCGCTTCCTGAATTGGCTCGCGCTCGCCCACCAGCGTGATCACGCAGCGGTTATGGTCGGCGTCCATCTCGCGATCAAGCAGGTACACGCCGTCCATCCTCATGGCCGCAACAATGGCGTCCACCTTCGCTTTGTCGCGACCCTCTGAGAAATTGGGTACACATTCGATCAGTGTTGACATAGGAGCAGAAGAATAGCTGGCGAGGTCCGCAACTCGCAAGCCAGCAGCTCAGAACGACAATGATTGAGCGCTTCCTACGGACGCGGCTGCGATGGTCATGCGCCCTGATGCAAGCTAAACCGCGCTTTGTCACACCGCCGTTTGTCTGAACCGTGCAGCATCCTCACTATGAAACGCTGAGTGGCTTCAAGGGTGGTTACACCACGCGTCACTACGGGCATCCGGCAGCAGGGCGTGCACGCCGTGCAGATGGAGCTCGCCTGCCGCGGCTACCTGCGCGAGCCGCAGGGCGAGGTCGATGCGTCCAACTGGCCCTGCCCGTGGGACCAGGCAATCGCCGCCCCCATGCGCGCACTGCTCCAGGAGGTACTCACTGGCTGCGTTGCGTTCGCTTCCGCGGCACGCGCCTGACGGTGCAAAGCCCCCGAAACGGCTATGCCGCGCGGCGGAGTCTGCGCCGCAGGGCGGCCACCATGTCGTGCACCTCGCTGATACCGAGGGCGCTCGCGCAGATGAAGAAGGCGGCCGCGCTGGTGCTGATCACGAGCACGAGGCTCGCGCACTTGGGCCAGAAGGGCTGCACCGCCCAGTCCGCGAGTAACAGGCGGCCGCCGACGAAGGAAACTGCGAACAGCGCCGCCGAGGCGAGTGCGACCTTCGCGAGCAACGTCAGCATGGCGCCCGATTCGAGCCGCCCGAGCTGCGCGCGCATCAGCAGGTACAGGATGAGGAAGTTGCTGCTCGCCACGCACGCGGTCGAAAACGCAAGTCCGCGGTGTCCCCAGCCGAGCTCGCGGGTGAACACCCAGTTGAGCAGCAGGTTGAGCGCCACGGCGATGAAGCTCACCACCATCGGTGTCTTGCGCCGGTCGAGAGCGTAGAAGGCGTTGACGAGCACCTTGAGTGCGGCATAACCGCAGAGTCCAATGGCATAGAAACGCAACGCGCCCGCGGACTCCGCGGTCTCATAGGCGGTGAAGCGGCCGTGCTGGTAGAGCACGGAGATGATGGGCTCGGCGAGCACGATCAGCCCGATGCTGGCCGGGATCGTCATGAGAAACGCGAGCCGCATGCCGTGCGCGAGCTCGCTGCGGAACGCGGCGGTGTTGCCCGTCGCCGCCATACGCGCGAGCAGCGGCAGGGCCACCGTGCCGAGCGCAACGCCGAATATGCCCAGCGGCAGCTGCATCAGCCGAAACGCCACCGTCAGCCAGAAGGTCGGGCCGTCACCGAGCTTTGAAGCAAACACCGAATTCACGAGCACGTTCACCTGCGTCGTGCTCGCGGCGATGACCGACGGCCCCATGAGGCGCAGGATCGCTCGCACACCCGGGTCGCTCCAGCGCAGATCCGGACGATAACGGTAGCCCTCGCGGCGCAGCGTCGGCAGTTGCACGAGAAGCTGCAGAGCGCCGCCGATGAGCGTGCCGATGGCGAGTCCGAGGATGGCGCGCGGTCCGAAGTGCGGGTCGAGCCAGTAGCCGAGCACGACGCCGGCCACGATGGAGCCGAGATTGAAGAAGCTCGAGGCCATCGCCGGCACGCCGAACACGCTGCGCGCGTTCAGCATTCCCATAACGAGCGCGGCCAGCGATACCAGCAGAATGAACGGCCACATGATCCGCGTCAGGGTCACCGTCAGTGCGGCCTTGGCGGGATCGAAACCGGGAGCGAGCAGCGCCACCAGCCACGGCGCCGAGACGATCCCGAGCACGGTGATCGCACTCAGCGTGACGACGGTGAGCGTTGCCACCTTGTTGGCGAGCCGCCAGGCGGCGGCGCCATCCTGCAGCGTGGCGGTGCGTGTGAAGACGGTGACGAAGGCGGTGGACAGGGCCCCTTCGGCAAAGAGGTCACGCAGCAGATTCGGGATGCGGAAGGCGATGGTGAACGCATCCATGACTCGTCCGCCGCCGAACAGCGCCGCGAATATCTGCTCGCGCGCGAGCCCGAGCACACGGCTGCAGAGCACGGCGAGGCCGACGACCCCGGCGGCTCTGGTATTCAGCTTGTCGGCGCGGGATAGCGTCTCCGGCTGCGCGGGCGCCGGTGTGTTGCCTTCAGGCATGCGGCCGCACGGTATCATCGTTGGCGCGCGATGCGCATCCTCGGCTCGGATACAATCGCCCCGAGGGTACAAACATGAGTGCCAATCCTTCTTCGGTCCGGCGGGACCCGGGCTACCTGGGGCTGACGACCCCCGTCGAGAGCCTCCCCGCCGCCTACTATTTCGATCCGGCCCAGTACCTGCGGGAGCTCGGCCAGGTGTGGTACCGGAACTGGATATACATCTGCCGTTCGAGCGATGTGGCCGAGCCGCGCAGCTTTCGTACGCTCGAGATCGGCGACCAGTCGATCCTCGTGGTGCGCGCTGAGGACGGCGTAGTGCGGGCTTTCCATAACACCTGCCGCCATCGCGGCTCGGCGCTGTGCCGGGCTGCCTCCGGCCGCTTTCCTGCCGCCGGCATCGTCTGCCCCTATCACGCCTGGAGGTACAGCCTGCGCGGTGAGCTGCTGCAGGCCTCATCGCGTCAACCCGGCGATGGCTTCGACGTGCGCGACTACCCGCTCTATCGCCTGCCGGCGATGGAGTGGAACGGCTTTGTGTTTGCTTCGCTGACGGCCGATCCGCCGCCGTTCGCGGCCAGTCTCGACCTGCCGCCCGAGCGGCTCGATAACTGGGAGCTCGACAAGCTCGTCGTCGGGCACCGGATGTCGAAGACCATCGAGTGCAACTGGAAAGTCTTCTGGGAAAACTACAACGAATGCCTGCACTGCCCCGGCGTCCATCCGCGGCTGTCGCAGCTCGTGCCGATATTCGGACGGGCGCTCATGGAGCAGCGCGAGGACCCTCGCTGGCGAGATCATGCCGGCGGGGACGATCCTCAGTACATCGGTGGACTGCGCCGTGGGGCACAGTCCTGGACCATGGACGGGCGGCCGGTCGGGGTGCTGTTTCCCAGGCTCACCGCGGAGGAGAGCAAGGCGGGGCACACCTACCTCACCTGCCTTCCCTCGATGTTCCTCGCGGCGCACGTCGATTACGTGCGGGTCGTGCGGCTGCTGCCTCTCGGGCCCGAGCGCACGCAGATGAGCATCGAGTTTCTTTTCCTGCCCGAGACGCTCGCGGATCCGGCGCGCGATCTCGGCAGGGCGATCGAATTCACCGACCTCGTAATGAGCGAGGATGCCGCGATCTGCGAGGTGAACCAGCGCGGGCTCCACGCCCTCCCCCACACTGCCGGCGTACTCATGCCGGAAGAGTACGTGGTGCGGCAGTTCCAGGACTGGGTGCGGGCGCAGCTGAGCCGGTCCTGAGCACCGCGACAGGTCGTGCGGTTTTCGGGTGTTTCTGCGGATAGTTAGGCGTTTGCCTAACTATCGTGGCAACCTCTATGCAGCAGGCTCGGGGCCTAGCTCGGTGAGGATCCACTCCACAAAGCGCCGCGTGTGCTGCTCCATCGGCGTATACGGGCCCGGCTCGTAGAAGCGCGAGTTCACCCCCTGTTGATTCAACTCGATGATCCGCTTGTCCGCGAGACTCGTCACTCTCCACAGCCAGGTGAGCCGCTCCAGATCGTAGTCGGCGCCCGCACGGGCATCCTCGCGCACCAGCCAGATCACCTCCATGTCGGTGCTCTGTACGGTATTGGGAATGAAGCGGTAGATGAGCCCGTGGTCGGGATAGGCAAGAAAATTGCTGGTGAGCCCGACATCGAAGAAGGTGACTCCCCCGTCATAGTCGGAGAAATGGCCCATGAGGGGAGCGAGCGGCCGTCCGTCCTCGCTGCCGCTTACGGCACCCTCGCCGAGCGCCGAGCGCGCACTGTCGGCGGCCTCCTGTCCCGGCCGCGCGTTCAAGGCAAAGTAATCGACCTCCTGGAGATCGACTCCCAGCTCGCGCGCGCGCCCCCGCACGCGCTCATCCGCCGCGCGGTTGAGCGGCGCGGGGCGCGCATACAGGTGGAAGCGGGAGTACTCCTCGTGCGCCGGGCCACAGTGGTAGCACTCCATGTAGTTCTCCACGGCGAGCTTCCAGTTGGCGCGCACCGGGTAGCTCTCGCGGTGCGCCACCTTCGCCTGTGCCCAGCCGTACAGGCGCGCGGATCCCGCGAGAGCCGCCTGCACGTGCTCGAGGCCGAGTGGAGGATCGGCGAAGGACACGAAGATCAACCCTTCGACGATCCGCGTATGAATGCTCTTGAGCCCGTAGGCTGCGCGATCGAAGTCATCCGGCATGTGACGCGCCGCGCGCAGCCGGCCGTCGAGCCCGTAGCTCCAGGCGTGATACGGGCACACGAAGCCCCCGCCATGGGCGTGCCCGGACTCCTGCGTGCACACGCGCGAGCCGCGATGGCGGCAGACATTCAGCAGCGCGCGCACCTCGCGGTCCTGCCCGCGAACCAGGAGTAGTGGCTCGCCGCAGAAGCTCGTGGTGAAGAAATCGCCGGGCCCGCGCAGCTGACTCTGGTGCCCGACGCAATGCCAGTGGCGCAGAATCAGCCGCCGTACCTCGCGCTCGAAGAGCTCCGCGTCGCAATAGAACTCGCGGCTGAGCGCGTGCCCCGGGCGCTGGGCGGCCACCGCCCGCGCGCCCGACTCCGCGCTCTGCACGCGTGCCGCCATCAGTGTTCCGCTCCCATGTGCCAGATCAGATTGAGCCCGAAGGTACGCGGCCGGAACGTGTAGGTGTTCTGCTGCGGCGTGTAGGTGCCATCGGTCTGACCCAGGATGTAGTTGGTCACGGGGTGCGCATCGAACAGGTTGTCGCAGAAGGCCGTGAGCTGCACGTCGCCGAAGCTCATCCCCGCGCGCAGCGAGGTATATTTATTGGACGGGTAGGTGTAGGAGTAGCCGAAGAAGTACTGGGCGCCGGCCTTCGGGTCCTGCACGTTAGCGAGCCAGGGATTGCGGCTCTCGTACTGCCAGTCCACGCGCAGGAACGTATCGCGTGAGGCCAGCTGGAAGTTGTATTGCAGGCCTACGGCTACGGTCCACGGCGGCATCGTGCCTGGAGCGTAGTTGATACCCTCCTGGCCCGAGATGGCATCGCCAGTCACAGCCTTGCACGGTATGCCGGTGCTCGGGTCTGAGCTCCCCGGGGTGCAGTCGGCCGGGGAGTTCTTGGTGTAACGCGCATTGGTGTAGCCGGTGGCCAGATCGATACTGAGCGGGCCGAAGAGCATCTGCGCCTGCAGGTCGAAGCCCTTGGCGACCGCGGTCCCGAGATTGTCCGTGAACTGCAGCCCGCAGTAACCCGCGACGAAGAGGTTCTGCTGGATGTTGTGCCACTCGATGTAGTAGGCACTGGTGGCCACCCTCAGCCAGTCGCCGACTCCGTTCTTCGCACCGACCTCGTAGTTCTGCGTGTAGTCCGACTGGAAGGTGGCGGGCGCCCCGTTCGGGTAGCCGGCGGCGGCCAGGTCCGCAGAGCAGTAGGGAGGGAGCGGCGCGTTACCGCCACCGACGCGAAACCCCTTGGCATAGCTCAGGTAGTAGAGGTTGCGCGGGTCGACCTGGAAGGAGAGCACCGCCTTCGGCGTGTTGGGCGTCTCGCTCTGGTTCGCCGAGGCCGGCCCCGGTCCATAGTTCTCATAGCCGTCCGCATAGTGCTCCAGTGAGAAGGTGGTGTGCGCGATGCGCTCCCCGACAGTGAGGCGCATCCAGTCGGTGAAGGCGAAGGTCACCTCCCCGTACCCCGCGATCTGCCGGTCGATGGTGGTGTTGTTGTTGTAGTAGATGTCGCAGGCCGGAATGACCGGATAGGCCGCATTGGTCGGACAAGAGTAGAAGTTGGCGGGCCCGGAGGGACCATTCGGGTACCCGTCAGGGCCGTAGAAAGTTGCAGGCGACAGGCCAAACAGGTAGTTGAACACCTGGTCGATGTTGGTCGACTTGAGCTCCTCGATGCTGCCCTCCTTCGCCTGCTGCCAGAAGACCCCTGCGGTCCAGGTCCAGCGCGAGGCAGTGTTGGCGGACTGCCAGCGCAGCTCCGCGGTGTAGCTGTTCTGGGTATTCGTCATGACGTTCGGCGTCTGCGTGCCGCGCAGTGCGGGCGGCAGATGGATCCCGGTCGAGTCGATGAGCGGGAACCATGAGCAGCTCGTCGCATCGTCGGGCGCCGCGCACTTGGGCGGCTGCGGGTATTCGGCCGTCGGGTCTCCTCCCATCCCGCCCGGGATGGTGCTCCAGTAGCTCAGGTCATACACCGTGCCCTGGTAGGCGGTGAGCTGCTTGCGGTGGTAGTAGGACACGTTGCCAATCAGCTGGCTCTTGCCGAGGTCCCACTCCAGCTTGATCGCCGGCAGGTAATAGTAATCCGGTCCGCCTATCCGTTCGGGAGTCGCCGTGTTGAATTGCCGTTGGTCGGGGTTCGAATAAGCCGGCCAGTAGGTGGATTCGTCGTGCTTGTCCTGCTTCTGGTAGAGGATGCTGGGCGTGATGGTGACGCTCGGGCTCGGTTGCCAGGTGGCCGCCAGGCGCGCCATGTAGGAGTTCGAATAGTTGATGTTGTGGTTGACGATGGCCCCGGTGCCTGGATCGACGCGGTTGATCCAGCCGCCGTCGTAGCGGTACCAGAGGCTCGCGCGGACGCCGAAGACGCCATCGACGACCGGGAGGCCCGTCGCGATGCCGAATTCCGCATTGGGCTGGCCGTGCTCCGTATAGGAAAGCTCGCTGCGCACGTAGGTGCTGCGCGCCGTGGTGCTGGCAGGGGTCATGATGTAACGCACCGCCCCGCCTTCGGCGCCGGCGCCGAACAGCGTGCCCTGCGGCCCGCGCAGCACTTCGACGCGTTGCAGGTCGAAGGTCTTTGGCAACGTATCATCGGGGTTGAAGCCGACCGAGCGCATCTGAATCGGCGTGTCGTCGATGTAAATGCCCGTGGTGCCGGCACCGGCCGAGGAGGAAATACCGCGGATCGAGATCGCATTGGTGCCGGAGTTGTCGATGGTCACCCCGGGGGTGAAGCGCACGATGTCGTTGATGTCCTTGATACCGCGCCGATCGATCGCGTCCTGGGTGAGCGCCGTTACGCTGATCGGTACCTTGCTGAGCTCTTCCTCGCGGCGAGTCGCCGTGACCACGACTTCCTGCAGCATCTCGGCGTGCGGCGCCGCTCCGGCCCCGCTGGTCGCCGGCGCCGCAGGGCCCGCGGCCCCCGTGGCGCTCGCGGCATCGTCGGCCAGCGCCGAGGCGGGCGCGAAGCCGAGGAGGCAGGCCGCGGCGAGCGGCAGATATATCAGGGAAGCTACGACGCGGATTGAATTTTTCATGGTTTTCCCCCGGTTATCCCGCGGACGCTACGTCTGCAGCAGCACCGCTGCATCGGCGCTCCAGCTTACAAACACCTCATCGTTCCAGTCTATGAGCGCCTCGGATGTGCGGCGCTCGTTCTGTGCGAACACCGCCACGAGCTTCCCGCTCGTGGTCTTGATCTGATAGGTCGAGCGATTGCCGAGATAGCCGAGCTCCCACACGGTGCCGCGCAGCTGATTGACGCGTGCCCCGCTGGCCGGCTCCTTGGCGAGCCGCACCTTCTCCGGGCGCAGCGAGATCCATACCTGCTGGCCCACCGTGAAGCTCCCGGCGTCATCGACGAGCAGCTCGCCGCCGATCTCGGCGCAGCGCACGGTGATGAGCCCGCCATTACAGGCGCACACCGTCCCCGCGAACAGGTTAGTGGTGCCGACGAAGTCGGCGACGAAGCGACTGCGCGGAAACTCGTAGATCTCGGCCGGCGTGCCGACCTGCACGACACGGCCGCGGTCCATGACCGCGATACGCGTGGCGAGCGCCATGGCCTCATCCTGGTCGTGCGTCACGACGATGAAGGTGATGCCGAGCTCGTCCTGAAGGTCCATGAGCTCGAACTGCGTCTGCTCGCGCAGCTTCTTGTCGAGCGCCGAGAGCGGCTCATCGAGCAGCAGCACCTTGGGGCGGCGAATGAGCGCACGGGCGAGCGCCACCCGCTGGCGCTGGCCGCCGGAGAGCTGGTGCGGGCGGCGCGCGGCGAGCGGGCCGAGCTGCACCATCTCAAGCGCCTCGCGTATACGCTGCTCCTTCACCTCGCGCCCGAGCGCCAGCCGTCGCAGGCCGTAGCCGACGTTGTCCGCCACCGACATGTGCGGGAAGAGTGCGTACGACTGGAACATCATGTTCACCGGACGCTCGTGCGGCGGCACGCTTCCCATATCGACGCCATCGATGAGGATGCGTCCGCTGCTCGGCGCGGCGAATCCGGCCAGCATGCGCAGCAGGGTCGTCTTACCGCATCCCGAGGCGCCGACCAGCGCAAACATCTCGCCCTTGTAGATCGCGAGGCTGACCTCCGCCACGGCGGTCGCTGCGCCGAAGGTCTTGCTGATGCTCTCGATCACGATCTGCGGCCTCGCGCCCGGATCGAGCCAGGGCCGCGCGCCGTTGGGTTTCGACTGGCTGACGATCATGCGCGCTTGACTTCACCCTCGATCAGAAATCCGCAGGCGGCGTCGCGCGCCGGCGCGCCGGTGCGTAAAACGGCCGCTCGATGACCCGGGCGGGGACCATGCGACGCTCCCACACGAGCTCGCGGTTGAGATAAATGTCCGCCCACAGCGTCGAGCCGATGGCGCTGTGCGCGGCGTCCACGATGGCGAGTGCGATGTTGCGTTTGCAGGTGGGCGACCAGGTCGCGGAGGTGACATTGCCCGCCTGCGTGCGGCCGGAGCGGCTGGTGTACAGCAGCGCATCGTGCGCAGGCTTCTGACCCGGCACATCGAGCCCCACGAGCGCCCGGCGCGGTCCGCGCGCTTTCTCGGCGAGCAGCGCGCGGCGGCCGGTGAAGTGACCCTTACCGAAGTCGACCAGCCACGCGAGCCCGAGCTCGAGCGGTGAGCGCTCGGTGCCGACGTACAGCGTGTGCGCTGCCGAGACGAAATCGACGCGCGGCAGGAGGAACCCCGCCTCGATGCGGGCGATGTTGAGTGCCCGCGAGCCGATCGGCCGCACGGCACGTGTGCTGCCCGCCTCCATGAGCGCATCCCACACCGCCTCGGCGTCCGTGGGCGACATCCACAGCTCGTAGCCGAGGTCCCCGGTGAAGCCGGTCCGCGACACCTGCAGCGCGATGGGCGCCGCGGCGCTCTGCGGCATGGTAAACACGCCGTGCTCGAAGGGCTTCAAACGCTCCACGCCCTCGAGGCCGATACTCTTCAGCAGCTTGCAGGAGGTCGGTCCCTGCACGGCGAGCGCGGCGACCTCGTCGGTGATGTCGCTAATCTCGGCCTCGAAGCCGATGGCGGAGGCCCGCAACCAGTCGAGCTGCCGCTCGGCGGTGCACAAGCGGTACTCGCCCGGCCCCAGGCAGAACACGGTGCCGTCATCGATGAGGTGCCCGTCATCGTTGCACCATACGGTATAGGCCACCCGGCCCGGTTGAAGCCTGCTCACATCGCGCGTCATCAGTCGGTTGAGGAAGCGCACTGCATCGGCGCCGGCGATGCGGTACTTCACCATCGGCGTCAGGTCATAGAGCGAGCTCGCATTACGGATCGCGAAGTATTCCTTTTCGACGCTCGTGAACACATCGACCGTGGTGTAGCCGCTCCACGGAATGAAGCTGTCGAGCTGGCTGAAAGCCCGCGAGCGCTCATGGAAGGGCGTCTTCAGCAGCGGCTGGCGGTAATGGGGCTCGGTTTCGGTGAGCATCTACGCGGCCTCGCGGATGAGGGCTTGCGCAGCGTTGCGACCGGCGAGCCCCATGACCCCGCCGCCCGGATGGCAGCCGGCGCCGCACAGGAACAGTCCCGGCAGCGGCGAGCGGTACTGCGTTGCGCCCGGCACCGGTCGCACCATGAAGAACTGGTCGAGGGCGAGCTCGGCGTGGTGCCAGTGACCGCCGCTGATGCGAAATTCGCGCTCGATGTCCGGTGGCGCCAAGAGCTCGCTCGCGAGGATGCAGTCGGGAAGTCCGGGCGCGTAGCGCGCGAGTGTCTCGATGAGGATGTCGGTGAAGCGCTGTCGTTGCCCGATCCAGCCGCCGGCGAGTGCGTACGGCGCGTACTGCACGATGGCGGACAGGACATGTCGGCCCTGCGGCGCGAGCGATTCGTCGGCGAGCGTCGGAATGGTGACCTCGAGCACCGGCGCGGTCGAGAATTCGTCGTACTTGGCGTGGTTGTAGGCGTGCTCGATGTAGTCGCACGAGGGAGCGATCAGCAAACGCCCGCGCAGCGCCGGCGGTGTGAGCCCCGGAAACTCAGGCTTTCGCGACAGTGCGAGGTGCAACTTGGCGGTGAGCCCGCGCGATCTCAGCTGCGACACGCGCCGCACGAATCCCGCGTCGAGGTGCTCGCAGCCGAGGAGTCCGAGGAAAGTGGTCTTGGGATCGGCACTCGACACGATGGTGTCCCCAAGGATCGTCTCGCCCGAGGCGAGCCGCACGCCCGCCGCGCGGTCCTCACGTACCAGGATGCGCTCCACCACGCTCGCGGTGCGGATCTCGGCGCCCGCGGACACGGCCGCGCGCGCGAGCGACTGCGACAGCGCCCCGAGTCCGCCGCGGGGCTGCAGAAATCTCCCCGCGCCCTGCCCGGCGGCCACGCGGTACAGCAGCGACAACACCGTGCCCGGGGAGCGCGGACCGTAGTTCGTGCCGAGCACCGCATCGAGTGCCAGCGCGCCCTTGAGCAGCGGCAGCCGGAAGCGGTCCTCGAGCAGGTCGTGCACGCACATACCACCGATGCGCAGCAGCTCGCGCAGGTCCCGGCGGCCGAGGCGCCGCAGCCGCCAGCCGAGACTCGCGAGCGCCGCACGGTCGCGCCACGCATCGCTGCCGAGCCGCGGTGGCGCAGCGTTCAGCACCGGATGCAGCGCCACCGACAGCCGTGCGAGCAGCGCCTGCCATTCCTCGTAGGCGGCCGCGTCGGTGGGGGAATGTGCGCTCAAGGCGCGCGGCGCCTCGGCTCCGAGCGGGAGGTGCGCGGCGTCGGTCGCGAGCGCAGTGCTGGGCATGTCCGCCGCCGCGAGGCTCAAGCCGTGCCTTTCGAGCGCCAGCTCCCGCGCGAGGGCGGACGGCATCAGATGCAGCAGGTGCGCACAGGCGGAGACTTTGAAGCCCGGAGCGAACTCGCGTGTCACCGCGGCGCCACCCACCTGCGCGGCGGCCTCGAGCACGAGCACCCTGCGGCCGCTGCGGGCGAGATATGCGGCGCACACGAGGCCGTTGTGACCGCCACCGACGATGATGCTGTCGTAGCGCGCGTCGGCGGGTGCGCTCATCATGCGCGGCTCTCCGCAGGATTCCGGCGCAGATCGCGCAGGATGGCGTTCGCGCAGTTGGCGCCGGGTGCGCCCATGACCCCGCCTCCCGGATGGTTGCTCGAGCCGCACATGTACAGTCCGCGCAGCGGTGAGCGGTACTGAGCATATCCGGGCAGCGGCCGGTTGAAGAACAGCTGGTCGAAGGTCAGCTCACCCTGGAAGATGTTGCCTTCCGTGAGACCTACCTCGTTCTCGATGTCCTGCGGCGTGCGGATCTCCGCGTGCAGGATGAGCTTGCGGAAATCCGGGCTGTGCCGCGCGATGGTGTCGATCACGGTGTCACCGAATGCCTGGCGCCTCTGCGCAGTCCACTCCCCCTCGGCGAGCCGGTAGGGACAGTATTGCACGAACACCGACATGTAGTGCTTGCCATCCGGCGTCATGGTTGGATCGATCTGCGTCGGAATGAGCATGTCGATGTAGGGGGTGCGCGACCAGCGGCCCTCCTTCCAGTCGTCGTAGGCGCGCTCCACCATCTCCAGCGTGTCGGTCACGTGCATATCGCCGCGCGTGCACGGGGAGCCCTGGGGAATGGCAGGAAAGTGCGGCAGGCCGTCGAGCGCAATGTTGAGCTTGCCCGAGGAGCCGCGAATCTTGAAGCGCCGCACCTGCTCGAGGAATTCCGGCGGCAGCTCCCCCGCCTTCACGGTCTCGAGGAAGGTGCGTTTCACGTCGAGGTTGGACACGACGATCGGCGCGCTGAGCTCCTCGCCATCCGCCAGCATCACACCGAGTGCGCGGCCATTGCGCGTGCGGATCTGCTCGACCGCCGCCTCGGTGCGCACCGTGCCGCCGTTCGCCTCGAGCGAGGCAGCGAGCGCCTGGGTGATGGCGCCCATGCCGCCGCGCGCGAAGCCCCATGCGCCGACCGCCCCATCGATGCTGCCCATGTAGTGGTGCAGCAGCACGTAAGCGGATCCCGGCGAGCGGGGTCCGAGCGCGGTGCCGATGATGGAGCTCCCGGCGAGGTGCGCCTTGACGATCTCGCTCTCGAAATACTCTTCCAGCATGTCGGCGCAGCTCATGGTGAAGAAGCGCAGCGTGTCGTACATGCGCGCCTCGCCGAGCTTGTGGAAATGGCGCCCGAGGAAGAGCAGCTCCTTGAGGTCGCGTGGCCGGAGGGAGGTTGGATCGGGCGGGGTGCGCAGCAGCAGCGGCTTGATGAAGCGGCAATGACGCAGCATGTCGCGCACGTAGCGTTCGTAGGCCTCGGCGTCGTGGCGCGAGTGGCGGGCGATCTCGCGGCGCAGGGCGTCGTGATTGTCGTAGATCGCGAGATGCTCGCCATTGCTCATGAAGGTGCAGCCACCTTCGTAGGGGATGATCTGCAGGCCGTACAGCGGCAGCTCCAGTGCGCGCATGATCTCCGTGCGCAGCAGACTGCAGACGTAGGAGCAGTTCGAGTAGGTGAAGCCGTCGTAAAGCCTGCGGCTCACCGCCGCCCCGCCGACGTAGGGGTTGCGCTCGAGCACCAGCACCTTGAGTCCGGCGCGCGCGAGATAGCAGGCGTTCACCAGGCCGTTGTGGCCCGCTCCGACGACGATCGCGTCATAACGGTTCGCGCTGCGCATGGAGGGCGGCAGTCTTGGCGGCTGCCGGCTTCAGGCGGGAAGGCGGCGCGTCGCAGGCGATGCTTCGAGTGTGCGATCGACCGCCTTCTCGAATGCCGCCAGCGTGTCCAGGAGGCACCCCTCATCGTGGGCCGCCGACATGAACCAGGGCTCGCGCGAATCGGGCTCGCACAGGATGCACTCATCGTGCAGCACCCGCGCCACCGCGTCATAGAAGGTGTAGTCGCTGCTCTTCCAGTCGCGGTAGGTGCGCGGCGGGTCGTGCGCGAAGTACAACCCGCTCATGGAAGGATGGCCGACGAAGCTGTGCGCGATGCCGCGCGCCTTGAGGATAGCGCTCTTGCCCTGGCGCAGCCGCGTACCGTAGGACGCGACGCGCTCGAGCGCATCGGTCTCCGCGAGAATCTCGAGGGTCTTCTCCGCCGCGGCGAGCGACACGGGGTGCGCGGTGTAGGTGCCGCCGTGCGCTACCCCCTTGCCGAGCTTGCGCATGATGTCCTCGCGCCCGGCGAGCACCGAGATCGGGTAGCCGTTGGCGAGCGCCTTGGCGAAGGTGCAGAGGTCGGCGCGCACACCGTAGAGCTCCTGCACCCCGCCGCGCGCGACGCGGAAGCCCGTCTTCACCTCATCGATAATCATGACCACGCCGTAGCGGTCGCAGAGCTCGCGCGCTGCGCGCACGTAAGCGGGCTCGGCGGCGATACCGAGGCAGTTCCCCATGATCGGCTCGATGAGCAGGCACGCGATCCGGTCGCCGTGACGGCGCAGCACGTCCTCGAGCTGATTGGCGTCATTCGCCTGTACGAAGTGCGCGAAGTTGCGCGTCGCGAGCGGCACCCCTTCGCTGTAGGGGTAGACGACCGGGTCGCCCACCTGCGACCACTTCTCCATGGGCGTGTACCACATGGCCGCATCGAACAGGCCGTGATAGCTACCCTCGAGAATGAGGTAGTCGTCGCGCTTGGTGTAGGCACGCGCCAGGCGCAGCGCCGCCATCACCGCCTCGGTGCCTGAGTTGGAGAAGCGCACCAGCTCCGCCGCCGGCACCATCTGCGCGATGCGCTCGGCGACGCGGTATTCGCGCTCGGTCGAGAGCGCGAAAACGCCGCCGACCTCCATGCCTGCGCGCGCGGCTGCATCGACGCGCTCATCGGCATAGCCGAGGATCGCCGGGCCATAGCCCATGCGATAGTCGACGTACACGTTGCCGTCGAGGTCGGTGACGCGCGCGCCGCGCCCCTGCTTCACGTAGATCGTGCGCTCCTCGCCCCAGAAGCGGAAATTGGAGGCGACACCGAGCGGCAGCCGTCCGAGGGCACGTCGGAAGTGCTCGTGGCTGCGGGTGAGGGTCCTGGCCATGGCAACCCCTGCTTTCGTAAGTGACTGACCTCGCAGGACGTCCCTCCACGGTACCACTCGGCCGACCGAGAGTCTATATGGTCATATAGTTTTTCAGCTACAATTATACGGTCATATATCCAGCCGGAAGAGCCGCCATGAACTCACCCGCCCCCTGCACGGCCGCGCCCGAAGCCCGCTGGACCGCACGCTCGCTCCCGGCCTGGGTCTACAACCATGCGCCGCTGACACGCATCGAAATCGAGAGGATCCTCAAGCCAAGCTGGCAGATCGCCTGCCACGTGAGCCAGATCCCGAACGCCGGCGACTACATCACCTTCGAGCTCGGCGCCGACAGCGTCATCGTGCTGCGCGAGAGTGGCGGCGGCATCCGCGCGCTGCGCAACGTCTGCCGTCATCGCGGCACGCGCCTGCTCGAGGGTAGCGGCCGCTGCCACGGGCGCATCACCTGCCCGTACCACGGCTGGACCTACCGCTACGACGGGTCGCTGCTCGCGACCCCGGCGCGTGAGAGTTTCCCGGGCCTCGACCTGCGCGCCCACAGCCTCGATGCGGTGCACATGGAAGTGGCACTCGGCTTCGTGTGGGTGTGTCTCGCGGCAGAGGCTCCGCCGCCGCCCTCTTCCGTCTGGGCGCCGCTCATCGAGGAGCTCGCGCCCTACCGGCTCGAGGAGCTCGTGCCGACGCAGCCGCTGTATCTCGAGGAGTGGGACGTCAATTGGAAGATCGCGATGGACAACTACCTCGAGTCCTACCACGTGCCCATCGGCCACCCGGGCCTGAACCGCCTGTTCACGCCCGACTACGAGGATCAGCGCGGAGTTCCGGGGATTGCGCGCGGGTTCAGCTGGATGCGCGAGGCGCCCTCATCGCGCTGGAGCGAGCGCGTTTATCAGAAGCACGTCAGCGAGGTGACGGCACCGCACCTGCCGGAGGCGCAGCGGCGCAGCTGGCGTTTCTACAGCTGCCTGCCGAATCTAGGGCTCGATATCATGCCCGAGCAGATGGATTTCTTTCAGGTGCTGCCATGCGGGCCCGGCAAGACGGTGATCCGGGGCGGCGCCTTCGGGCTTGCCGATGACCGGCGCGAGATGCGCCTGATTCGCTGGCTCGGTAACCGCATCAACATGCAGGTCAACAGGGAAGACCGGCTGTTGTGCGAACGGCTGCAGCGCGGGATCAACGACAGCGCCTATCGGCCAGGTCCATTGTCGCGGATCGAGACCTGGATGCTCGAGTTCCACGACCTGCTGCGCGCGCGCATTCCCGAGGTGTCCCTCCCCGAGCCGCCGGCGCGCTTCGCCTGAAGTTACCGCCCGCTGGAATCCAGCGGCAGCGCGTGCCCGAGCGCGGCGACCTGCGCGCGAAACTGCGCGAGCGCCGGGGCGATGGGTCCTGCGTCGACCACGGTGTCCGTCGTGCCCTGGAGCCCCGCCTGCGTCGACTCGGCGAGCGCGATCTGCTCTCTGAGCCACGCAGCGGGTCGCCGCTGTGCGCGATTGCGGCGTGCTCGCGGCGTAGCGGTGCGGCCGCGCGAGAACTCGAATCGGCGCAACCGGCTGCGACCGGCCACGACCGGCACCACCTGCAGTATGGACGCCCCGTCGGTCCGGACCTCGAGCAGCTGGTTCGGCGCGATGAACTTGTGCTGGGGGAGCGGCGTCTCGAGCCACTGCTCGACCACGAGCTTCCAGTCCGCTGCGACCTCGTGCTCGGTCACCTCGAGCGGCGTGAGCCCGGCGAATGGCGCCCACACGGACTCCTCCGCGCCCGAAACCGCGGCGGGGACGCTGCCGGCAACACGTACGAGCAGCAACCGCCCCGCTCGCCGCAGCTCGAGCGGGGCTAGATCGCCCGGGGTGGAGCCGGAGACGAGTCGGCCATCGAAGGTGTAGGTGAGGGAATGAGCCGCGCAGTGGATGGCGCTTTTCAGGTGCCCGCGGCGCGCCGTCACGAGGGCATGCGGACGCCGGCGGCAGGCGTTGCGGAACGCGTACAGCCGCCCGCGCTCGGCGCGCACCACGAGTGCGCGCTCTCCAGCCGCATCGCCGCTCAGGTAGTCGCCGGGGACGCGCAACTCCGTCTCGTGTCCCAGCACCTGCCATGCCGGGCGCAGCAGCTGCTCGCGCTCATGCGCAAGCAGCGCCTCGTTCCGGTAGGCGCCGGGCGGCAGCCGGTCGCCGCCTGCGACAGCGACGCTGGCGACCGCCGGAGCGCCTCCGAGATCGCCGAACCGCCCGGGAAATACCGAGTGCAGGTAGCGCAGCGAGCGCGCCACGGCGCCGGTGCGGTCGATGTTAGCCTCGCTCTGGAAAGCGATTCCCTGCCACAGCACCTCGAGCACGCCGATGAGCCCGAGCGCGACCGCATCGGCGTCGAGATGGCTCGAGCCGCTCACCGCGATCATGCGCTCCATGAGCTCGCGCACGAGCGCCGCGAACTCCTCGTCCTTCTTGCCACAGATGTCCTGGTACTCCTGGCGCGCGCTTGCTTCGCCCCAGAATGCGTACCAGACCGACACCTTGCGCGGGCTCGCAATCTCCGCATCGAGGTAGAGATTCACCAGCAGCCGCAGCGCCTCCACCGGGTCGTCCTTCAGCCGCGCGACGGGTACGAGCACACGCTCGCCGAACTCCGAGGCCAGGTGCTCGAGCGATGCCACCAGCATCGCGGCCTTGGAGTCGAAGTAGAAGCGCACGATCCCTGGCGAGAGGTCGGCGAGCGCCACGACCTTCTCCACCGTGGTGCGCGATGGGCCGTAGATGTGCAGCGCGGAGATGCAGGCATCGATCAGGCGC
Organism: Steroidobacteraceae bacterium; assembly: GCA_035566915.1. Taxonomy (GTDB): domain Bacteria; phylum Pseudomonadota; class Gammaproteobacteria; order Steroidobacterales; family Steroidobacteraceae; genus 13-2-20CM-66-19. The sequence continues at coordinate 26,169 of DATMPW010000063.1, read as the reverse complement.
TGCCGCTGGCGCTGGCGGATGCGCGAGCCACCACCCGCGGGGTGCTCGCTCACCGTCGCACGCTGGCCTGACACCTCACTCACTGCATCTCCTCGCGCCGCGCGCGTTGGCGCCAATCGCTGTACGGCGCGCAAGTTTATCCCGCACAATACTCCGCAGGCACTGTCAGCACATAACCTATGAGACGAAACTGGGCTCCGGGCCGCTGGCTCATCATCCTGCCGCCGCTGCTGTTCCTGCTCATATTCTTCCTGATCCCGTTCGTCTTCGCTTTCAAGATCAGTTTCGCCGAAGCCACGCCCCGCGTGCCGCCGTTCACCGACGTCATCTCCTTCACCCCGGATCACCACCTGCGCCTCGCCATCAGCCTCGGCAACTACCGCTACCTGCTGACCGACGAGGTCTATGGGGTCGCCTACCTGTATTCCCTGCGCACCGCCTTCTTCTCCACCCTGATCTGCCTGGTGCTCGGCTACCCGATGGCCTACGCCATCGCACGCGCGCCGAAATCCACCCAGGGACTGCTGCTGCTCATCATCATGCTGCCCTTCTGGACCTCGTTCCTGCTGCGCGTGTATGCGCTCGAAGGCATCATCCGCGACACGGGCTTTCTCAACACCGCGCTCCTGCACCTCGGCCTCATCAGCCATCCGCTGCACATCATGCGCACGACTGTCGCGGTGTATCTCGGCATCATCTATTCGTATCTTCCCTTCATGGTGCTGCCGCTGTTCGCGACGCTCGAGAAGCTCGATCCGACGCTGCTCGAAGCTGCCGCAGACCTCGGCAGCCCGCCATGGCGCGCGTTCCTCGACGTCACGCTGCCGCTGTCGATCCCCGGGGTGATCGCCGGGTCCATGCTGGTGTTCATCCCGGCGGTCGGGGAGTTCGTCATCCCCTCCCTCCTCGGCGGCCCGAACCAGCTCATGATCGGCCGGGTGCTGTGGGATGAGTTCTTTGGTAATCACGACTGGCCGGTGGCATCCGCGGTGGCGATCGCGTTTCTGCTGCTGCTGGTCGGTCCCATTGCGATCTACCAGTACTACAACGTGCGCCAGCTCGAGGCCTGACGCACGCCATGGAACGACGCTCGTCGCTCGCCCTGCTCTCGGTGCTGTTCTTCGGCATCGCGCTGCTGTACGTGCCGATCCTGGTGCTCATCGGCTATTCCTTCAACGCTTCGCCGCTCGTGAACGTCTGGGGTGGCTTCTCGACCGCCTGGTACGGGCGGTTGCTGCACAACCGCCAGCTGCTCGAGGCGGCGCTGCTGTCGCTGGAGGTGGCCCTCGCCGCATCGACCGGCGCAATCGTTCTGGGGACACTGGCCGCGATCGCGCTGGTGCGCTTCGCGCGCTTTCCCGGGCGGCTGCTGCTCACCGGCATGGTGAATGCACCGCTCGTGATGCCGGAGATCATCACCGGCATCACGCAGTTGCTGCTGTTCGTGTCGATGGTGCAGCTGCTCGGCTGGCCGCATCGCGGCTTCACTACCATCGTGCTGTCGCACGTGACCTTCTGCACCGCCTACGTCACGATTACCGTGCAGTCGCGTCTGCAGGCGGCGGACCGCTCGCTCGAGGAGGCCGCCCAGGACCTCGGTGCCACCCCGGCACGCGCGTTCGTGGAGATCACCCTGCCGATCATCGCCCCGGCGATCATCTCCAGCTGGCTGCTGTGCTTCACGCTGTCACTCGATGACCTGGTCATCTCGAGCTTCGTCGCCGGGCCGGGCGCGAGCACGCTGCCGATGGTGATCTATTCCAAGGTGAAGCTCGGGGTGAGTCCCGATATCAACGCGCTCGCAAGCCTCATCGTGTGCGCGGTCGGGGCGTGCATCGTCGCAGCGCGCTGGCTGATGATCCGCGGCGAGCAGCGCCGGGTCCTTCAGGCGCGGCCCGCCGGGCAGTGAGCGCGCCCGCGTGCGCCGCGTCGCCGCGGCTCACAGACCGGTCTTGATCCGCGTCCAGGTGCGCGTACGCAGCCGCTCGAGCGCGGGTCCCGCTTCCTCGGAGTGATAGAGCCGTGCTTCCACTGCCGGCGGCAGATAGACCGCCGGATCGGCGAGGATCTGCGGGTCGACGTACGCATCCGCCGCCGCGTTGTCGTTGGCGTAATGGATATCGTTGGTGACGGCGGCAATCACCCGTGGCTCGAGCATGTAGTTGAGAAAGCGGTGCGCCGCGAGCGGATGGGGCGCATCCGTGGGGATGAGCCAGGCGTCGTAGGAGCCGTTGGCGCCCTCCTTCGGCACCGTGAAGGCGAGCGGCAGGTCGATACCAGCGGCCCGCGCACGCGCCCGTGAGGTCGCATAGTCTCCCGACCACGACATGGAAATGCAGAATTCGCTGTTGATGAGCCCGTTCAGGTACTCCGCGGAGTCGAAGGCTTTGATATACGGACGCACGGCGAGCAGCAGCTTCTCGGCCTTCTGGTAGTCCTGCGCGCGCGTGGTGTTCGGATCGAGCTGCAGATAATTGAGCGCGAGCTGCAGCACGTCCTCGGCCGAATCGAGGAAGGTCACGCCGCAATCGGCGAAGCGCCGGATGATCTCGGGCTTGAAGATCAGGTCGAGACTGTCGACGGGAGCCTCCGGCATGCGCGCGCGGATCAGATCGATGTTGTAGGCGAAGCCATTCACGTGCCTCAGGTAGGGCACTGCATGGCGATTGCCCGGGTCCGCCGCGGCCTCGATGGCGAGAACGTGCCCGTCGAGGTTGCGCCAGTTGGGCAGCAACGACTTGTCGAGCGGGCGGTAGATGCCCGCCTTGATCTGGCGGCTGAAATAGTCGGTCGAGGTGCTGACGACGTCGTAGCCGGCATCGCCGGCCATCATCTTGGCTTCGAGCGTCTCATCCGCATCATAAGTGTCGTAAATCACCTTGATGCCGGTCTGGGCCTCGAAGTTGGCAATGGTGTCCTTGCCGATGTAATCCGCCCAGTTGTAGACGCGCAGCTCGTTCGCTTCGCGTGCCGCGGGGGTGTTGCCCGCGCCGGTGTCGCAGGCACTCAGCGTGGCCGCTGCGACGGCGGCGAGCGCTGCGATGGCCGCAGGCATCGCCGCCCTTGCGGCTCGCCGGGGCAGCAGTTGCCGCGCTGTGCCAGTCATCTCCTATAGCTTCACCATGATGTGACGCACCACGGTGTAGTCCTCGAGCGCGTACACCGACAGGTCCTTGCCGTAGCCGGAGCGCTTGAAGCCGCCGTGCGGCATCTCGCTCACCGTCGCGAAGTGCGTGTTGACCCACGTGGCACCGAACTGGAGGTGCGCCGCCACCTGCATCGCGCGCGACACATCACGCGTCCACACCGAGGACGCAAGTCCGTACTCGCTGTCGTTGGCCCAGCGGATCGCCTCCTCGATATCGCTGAAGGGCGTCACCGACACCACCGGACCGAACACTTCGCGCTGCACGATCTCATCGTCCTGACGCGCGCCGGCAACGACCGTCGGCTCGTAGAAGAAGCCGGCGCCCGCACGCGCCTTGCCGCCGGTGGTGATCTCGGCGTGCCCGGTAGCGGCGGCGCGCGCCACCATGGCCGCGACCCGCTCGCGCTGCATCGACGAAATGAGCGGTCCCATCTCGACCCCGGCCTCCTGCTGCGCCCCGACGCGGATGCTGCGCGCGGCGCTGGTGAGATCAGCGACCAGGCGCTCGTAGATGCGCTTGCCCGCGTACAGGCGGCACGCCGCGGTGCAGTCCTGGCCGGCGTTATAGAAGCCGAAGGTGCGCACGCCCGAGACCACCGCCTCGAGGTCGGCATCATCGAACACGATGACCGGGGCCTTGCCACCGAGCTCGAGGTGGGTGCGCTTGAGGTTGCCCGCCGCGGCGGCCAGCACCTTCTGCCCGGTCGCCACCGAGCCGGTGAGCGATACCATGCGCACGCGATCGTGGCTGACGAGCGCGGTGCCGACCGGCTCGCCACGGCCGCAGATGACGTTCACCACACCCGCGGGCAGCAGCTCCGCCAGCCTTGCTGCGAGCTTCAGCGTGGTGAGGGGTGTCATCTCCGAGGGCTTGAGCACGAGCGTATTGCCGGCGGCGATCGCGGGCGCGATCTTCCAGGCCGCCATCATGAGGGGGTAGTTCCAGGGCGCGATCGAGCCGACGACCCCGACCGGGTCACGGCGGATGAGGCTCGTGTGTCCGGGCAGGTATTCCCCGGCGGCGAGCCCCGCGGGACTGCGGCAGACGCCGGCGAAGAAACGGAACACATCCGCGATGGAGGGCATCTCATCGTTGCGCGCCGCGGCGAGCGGCTTGCCGGCGTTGCGCGACTCGAGCGCCGCATAGCCATCGGCGTCGGCCTCGATCTCTTCGGCGATGCGCAGCAGCGCGAGCGAGCGGTCCTTGGGTGAGGTGCGGGACCAGGAGGGAAACGCCGCCTCCGCGGCCCTCACTGCCGCTTCCACCTGTGACAGCGAGGCCGCTGGCACGCTGGCGATCTCGGCTCCGGTCGCGGCATCGAGCACCACCTCCGCCGCTCCCTCACCCGCGATGAGCTGCCCGCCTATCAACAACTTCGTGTTCATGCCACTCTCCTGCGGTGGGCCGCGCCGCATCAGTGCACGCGCGCCCGAGCCTGCGGCGTGCGCTTGCCGGGCGCGGGCTGCACTTATATTATTATAGCCATAATATTAACTAGCGGTGCGCGCTGCTGCGACGAGGATCGCCATGAACTCCGACGTCATCATCACCTGCGCCATCACCGGCGACGACACCAAGGTTACCAAGAGTCCCCACTGCCCGATAACACCCGAACAGATTGCTGCCTCCGCCGTCGAGGCTGCGCGCGCGGGCGCCGCCATCGTCCACATCCACGTGCGCGATCCCGAGACGGGCGCCTTCAGCATGGCGACGCGCCATTACCGCGAAGTCGTCAAGCGCATCCGCGAGAGCAAGGTCGATGTGCTGGTCAATCTCACCTGCGGTATGGGCGGCTACATTTGCATAGGCAAGCGCGGGCTGGAAGACACCCCCGCCCCGGGCACCGACTTCGTCACGCAGAGAGAGCGCATGCGGCATGTGATCGAGCTGTGCGAGGAGGGGCTCTATCGCCCCGAGATCGCCACGCTCGATTGTGGCACGCTCAATTTCGGCGATGGCAACCGCGCCTACATCTCCACACCGGACTACTGCCGCGAGGGCGCCGGCATCCTGCGCGAGCTCGGCGTCAAGGTGGAGCTGGAGGTCTTCGACACCGGCAACCTCTGGTTCGTGAAGCAGATGATCAAGGAAGGGCTGATCCCTTCGCCCGCGATGATCCAGCTGTGCACCGGCATCCCCTGGGGCGTACCCGCCGATGTCGGGCACCTGCTCGCCATGGTGAACTACCTGCCGGCGGACAGCATCTGGACCTCCTTCGCCGTGAGCCGCATGCAGATGCCGTGGGTGGCCCAGTCGATACTCCTCGGAGGCAACGTGCGCGTCGGTCTCGAGGACAACCTGTACCTCTCGCGCGGGGTATACGCGAGCAACGCGCAGCTGGTCGAGAAGGCGCGCACCATCATCGAGGCGATGGGTGCACGTATCCTCACCCCGGCCCAGACACGCGAGCGACTGAAGCTCTCCTGACACGTGGCCGGCATTCCGATCTACCAGACTGCGATCCAGCCGGAGTGGATCGATTACAACGGCCACGTGCGCGATGCCTATTACGGCCTGATCGTGAGTCTCGCGACCGATGCTCTGATGGATCGCGTCGGCCTCGATGAGGCGTATCGGAACGGAAGCGGGTGTACGCTCTACACCCTCGAGATGCACCTGAACTTCCTCAAGGAGGTGCATCAGTCCGACACTGCGACCGTGAGCGTGCGTATCGCTGCCCTGGATCACAAGCGCATCCACGCGGCGTTCGAGATCGCGCGCGCCCGAAAGCCCGGTGTCGCCGCCACCGCGGAAGTCATGCTGCTGCACGTGCAGCGCGAGGGCGATACCGTCAGCAGCGCACCTTTTCCGCCGCAGGTGAGCACCGCGCTCGCGCAACTGCAGGCGGCGAGCGCCGCGCTGCCGGCGGAGGGGCCTGGCTCGCGCCGCATGGAGCTGCGCCCGCCCGGTCGCTCATGAATGTGAGCGGGTTGCAGCGTCTGCTCGCGCCCCGGAGCGTGGCGCTGATCGGTGGCACCTGGGCGGATGCCGCCCACGCCGCGAGCCGCGTTATCGGGTACACGGGCGAGCTGTGGCGCATCCACCCGACGCGTACCTCATCAGCCGCGCAACGCTACTTCCGCTCCGTCGATGAGCTCCCCGCGGCGCCCGACGCCACCTTCGTCGCCGCGCCGAATCGCGAAGTGCCCGGCATCGCCGCGGCGCTCGCGCGCCGCGGGGCCGGCGGCTTCGTGTGCTTCGCGGCGGGCTTCTCCGAGACCGCTACCGAGGAGGGCCGGCGTCTCACCGGCGATCTCATCGCGAGTGCGGGCGAGCTGCCCTTCTTCGGGCCAAACTGTTACGGTTTCGTCAACTTTCTGGACGGCGCGGCGCTCTGGCCCGACCAGCTGGTCGGCCGCCGGCGCGAGCGCGGGGTCGCGCTAATCTGCCAGAGCGGCACCATTGCGCTCAACCTGCTGTTCAGCGATCGCTCGCTTCCGCTCGGGTGCGTGCTCACCGTGGGCAACCAGACGCGGCTGGCGGCGGAGGATCTGATCGAGCACCTGTGCGCCGATGAGCGGGTAACGGCCATCGGGCTGTATCTCGAGGGCATGCGCGATGCGGCGCGCTTTGCGCAGGCGGCGGCGCATGCGCGCCTCGCACGCAAGCCCATCGCACTCATCAAGACGGGCCGTACGGCGGCCTCGACCGAGGCGGTGCGCACGCATACCGGTGCGCTGGCGGGCGCTGACAACGTGTTCGATGCCTTCTGCTCGCAGGCGGGCGTGGCACGCTGTGAATCGCTCGCGAGCCTGTGCGAGAGCCTGAAGATCTTTCACAGTGGCGGCCCGCTTCGCGGCCGCCGCATCCTCGCCATGGGCGCCTCCGGCGGCGACACCGCCATGGCGGCAGACGCCGCACGCGACCTGTCGCTCGAGTTTCCACCCTTCCCCGCGGAGGCCGCCGTGGCGCTGCGCGCGCTGCTCTCCGAGCGTGTGCACATCTCCAATCCGTTCGATTTTCACACCCACGTGTGGTTCGACTATCCGCGGCAGCGCAGCATGTTCAGCATCGCGCAGCGCGCCGGCTTCGACCTGGTCGCGTTCCTGCTCGACTGCCCGCCTGCGGGCGCGGATGACGCGGCCTACGTGCGCGCGATCGAGGAGTTTGCCGCCGCACTGCCTGGCGCGGGGACGCGCGCCGCGGTCATCTCCTCGCTCCCGGAATCGCTCGGCAGCGCCGCGCGCGAGAAATGCTTGGCATCCGGGGTGGTGCCGCTGCAGGGGCAGCGCGAAGCCCTCGAGGCGATCGACCTCGCCGCCCGGGTCGGTGAGGCGTGGCAGCGGGGCGCACCGCTCGAGATGTATCGGCCGCGCGCCGCCGGTGCGAGTGCGCGGTCGCTTTCCGAGCCTGAGGCCAAGCAGGCATTGGCTCAATACGGAGTCGCGGTGCCGCGCGCACGGCTGGCCGCTCCCGCTGAAGCGGCGGAGGCTGCCACGGCGCTCGGGTTTCCAGTCGTGATCAAGGCGGCGGCCTCATCACTCGAGCACAAATCGGACGTCGGCGGAGTGGTGCTCAACGTGCGCACGGCGGCCGAGGCTGCCGCAGCCGCGCAGCGGCTGTCCTCGCTCTCCGCGACTCTGCTCATCGAGGAGATGGTCGCCGACGGAGTCGCGGAGGTGCTCGTCGGCATGCGCGTCGATCCGCAGTTCGGGCTGCTGCTCGTGCTCGGCGCAGGCGGGGTGCTGACGGAGCTGCTGCGCGACAGCGTGACGCTACTCCCGCCCTTCACGGCCGGCAGCATCACGACCGCACTTGGCCGGCTGCGGTTGGCGCAGTTGCTCGGCGGTTTCCGCGGCCGCCCCGCCGCCGATGTGCCGGCGCTCATCGAGACCGCGCTCGCCTGCACGCGCTACGCGCTTGCCAACCTCGAGCGTTTCGTCGAGCTCGATCTCAATCCCGTCATCGTGCGTCCACGCGGGCGCGGCGCGGTGGCGGTCGACGCCCTGATCCGTCTCGCATGACTCGCCTACTCGTATAAGGAGCACGGTTATGTCCGCTGGCATCAGCACCCGCACCCGTGGCGCGGTTCTCGAGGTGACCATCGACCGCCCCAAGGCGAACGCGATCGACCTCGCGGCGAGCCGCAGGCTCAACGAGGTTTTCACGGGCTTCCGCGACGACCCGGTGCTGCGAGTCGCGATCGTAACGGGAGCCGGGGAACGCTTCTTCAGTCCAGGGTGGGATCTGAAGGCGGCTGCCGCCGGCGAGGCCTCGGATGAGGATTGGGGCGTCGGAGGTTTCGGCGGCCTCAACTATCCGCGCAATCTCGACAAACCGCTCATCGCCGCGGTGAATGGCATCGCCTGTGGCGGCGGCTTCGAGATCGTGCTCGGCACGGACATCATCGTGATGGAGGAGCATGCACGGTTCGCGCTGCCGGAGATCAACGTCGGCGTGCTCGCCGATGCCGGCACGATCAAGCTGCGGCGGCGCGTCCCCTATCACGTCGCAGTCGAGTTCCTGTTGACGGGGCGCTGGATGGATGCCGCGGAAGCGAAGCACTGGGGGCTCGCCAATCACGTCGTGCCGAAGGGCCAGGGCCTCGCCAAGGCGCGCGAGATTGCGCAGCAGCTCGCAGCGGGTCCGCCGCTGCTGTTCCCCGCGATCAAGCAGCTGCTGCGGCACACTGAAATGGTGGCCGAGCACGCCGCCTTCGAGCTGCACGACAGCCTGGACGCGGTGCAGAGAGTGATCCGCTCGGAAGATCTGAAGGAAGGGACGCGCGCGTTCTCCGAGAAACGCCCGCCGATGTGGAAAGGGAAGTGAGCCGGACTCTCGCGGACGCGCGCCTGCAGCTCCTCCCCGCCGATACTTCGGCAAATACCTAAGTATCGCGCCGGGGGCCTGCATCTCCGGCGGCACGCCGGGCCGCGCACCGGCGTGCCCCGGCTCCTTCGGCGCGGCGGGCTCAGCCCCCCAGCGGCCGCAGCAGCGCGCGCGAGATGATGTGACGCTGCACCTCGCTGGTGCCGTCCCAGATGCGCTCGATGCGCGCATCGCGCCAGATGCGCTCGAGCGGCAGGTCGCTCATCAGTCCCATGCCGCCATGGATCTGCAGCGCCTCATCGGCGACCATGGCGAGCATCTCGGTAGCCTTGAGCTTGGCGATCGCCATGTCCATGTCACCGGCGGTTCCCTGATCGAGCTTCCAGGCCGCCTCCAGCGTCAGCAGTTCCGCAGCGCGCAGCTCGACCGCCATGTCCGCGAGCTTGAACGACACCCCCTGGAACTTTCCGATCGGCTGCCCGAACTGCACGCGATCGACCGCCCACTGCTTGGCGCACTCCAGCGCGCGCTCGGCGCGGCCGAGGCAGTTGGCGGCCACCTGCAGACGTGTCGCCCCAAGCCAGGTGTTGGCGACCTCGAAGCCCCGATGCACCTCACCGAGCACGGCGGAGGCCGGCACGCGGCAGTCACTGAACTGCAATATGCAGTTGTTGTAGCCGCGGTGTGAGACATTCTGGTAACCGGGCCGCACCTCGAAGCCGGGAGTTCCCTTGTCGATGAGGAAAGCGGTGATGAGCTTGCGCTTGCCGCGGCTCGAATCCTCCTCGCCGCTGGCCGCGAACAGGATGACGAAATCCGCATGGTCGGCGTGGCTGATGAAGTGCTTGGTGCCGTTGATGATGAACTCCGCGCCGCGCTGAACGGCGCTGGTGCGCATGCTGCGCAGGTCGGAGCCCGCCTGCGGCTCGGTCATGGCCAGGCACTCGACACGCTCGCCGCGTACCGTCGGCAGCAGATACCGCTCACGCTGCTCCCCCTGGCAGGCGAGCAGGATGTTTGAGGGGCGTGCCACGCAGGTGTACTGCAGTGCGTAATTGGTGTAGCCGAGCTCCTTCTCGTACAGCACCCAGCTCACCCCATCGAGGCCGGCGCCGCCGACCTCCCCGGGCATGTTGGCCGCATACAGCCCGGCGGCGATCGCCTTGGCCTTGAGCGGGCGCCACAGCTCTTCGCGCAGCACACCCGTGGCTTCGACTTCGCGCTCGTGCGGCACCAGCTCCTGGCGGACGAAATCGTGCGTCGTCTTGATGATCAGCTGCTGCTCTTCGGTGAGGGCAAAGTCCATCGTTCACTCCTTGCAGCGCGTGTGCGGCTCAGGCCGAGGCCGCGCGCCGGCGCCCGCGCGTCGCGGCTGCATCCGCGCCGCCGCTCGCCCAGGCGTGCAGCAGCTCCAGTTGCAGCCGCAGCTGGCCGATCTGGCGCGCCGCGGGCCACTCGGTGCGACTCGCCACGGTGCTCGCGGTCACACCGTTGATGAAGGTGACCACCGAACGTAACAGCTGATCGCGCCTCGCGGCCGGCCAGTTGTGGTAATCGCTCCAACCGCGCGCCAGGCAGCGTTCGAACAGCCGCAGATACTCGCGATGCAGCCACGCGTTGATACGCTTCAGGCGCTTGTCGGAAGCCACCTGCCCCCAGAAGGCCATCCACACCGCGCACTCGATGTAGCGTGTCTCATCGATCGGCAGCGCCTCGCTGAGGAGCGTGAGCAGGTTCGCACCGTCCGCATGCGTGAGTCGCTCCTCGATGCGGCGCAGGATCAGACGCAGCGCAGCGACGATGATGTCCTGCTTGGTCGCGAAGTAGTGCGCGATCATGCCGGTGGTGCAGCCGGCCGCGCGCGCGATGCGCACGATGGTCGCCTGCTCGAAGCCGTACTGCGCCACGACGCGGCAGGCGATGAGCGCGATCTCGTCGCGCCGCCGCTCGTGATCGACGATCTTGGGCATCGCGTCAGCGCGTCGCGGCCTGGATGGCCGCGAGCCGCGCCCGTACCTCCGCGTCCATCGGCGCGACCTTGCCGGACACGGTGTCGACGTGCAGGTAGAGCAGCTCGGCGGTCGCGACGAGCCCCTCATCGCGCGTGCGGTGCAGGCCGTGCAGCAGCCGCACGCGCTGCGCCTCGACCTCGAGTACGCGGCTCAGCACGTACAGCCGCTCCTGCGAGCGCGCCTCGGCCTTGTGGACCACGTGCGTCTCGGCCGTGTAGAACGCGCGCCCGGCGCGCCGGTAGGCGTCATCGATTGCCGCGTACCTGAACAGAGCATCCGTCGCATCGCCGAACACCTGCAGGTAGCGCGAATCGGTCATGTGACCGTTGTAGTCGATCCACTCGGGCCGCACGTGCGTCTCGAGCACAGCTAAGGGGCCGCCGCCGTTGTCCGCCGCGGCTGAGGCGCTGGCTGCAGCGAGGCGCGGTCGCGCCGCCGCCGCGGACGCCTCGTACAGTCGCTCCTCGAGCGCGCGCAACGTCGCGCCGGCACCGATGTTGTACTCCCGCAGCACCTGCTGAATCGCCACCAGGTAGTCATCTCGCAGCCGCTCGAGCTCGCGGATCGAGCGGCCCGCGGCCTGGGCCTGGGTGCCCGCCACCATCTTGTCGATCAGCGCCTCGGTGAGCTCGGGTGCCTCGAGCTTGGTCCACGGCCACTTAAGGCACGGGCCAAACTGCCGCAGCATGTGCCGCATGCCGGTCTCGCCGCCGGCGAGGTGGTAGATGAGATTGGTGCCCATGCCGGCCCAGCGCAGCCCTGGCCCGTAGATGATGGAGTCATCGAGCTCACCGGTGGTGGCGACGTCATCGTTCACCAGGTGCAGGATCTCGCGCCACAGCGCCTCCTGCAGACGGTCGGTAAGATGCCCCGGCACTTCGCGGCGCACCCGCAGGGGATGCATCCCGATGTAGGTGTAGAAGTGCGCGGCCGCATCCACGGCAGCCGCCGAGGTCTCCCGGCCCCCGACCAGTTCCACGAGCGGCAAGAGGTAAACGGGATTGAACGGATGGCCGACCAGCAGCCGCTCGGGTGCGACCATGTCACGCTCCAGGTCCGACGGCATGAGGCCGGAGGTGCTCGAGGCGATGACCACATCCGCCGGCGCGTGGCGGCTGACACCGGCCAGCACCCTCTGTTTCAGCTCGAGCTGCTCGGGAATGTTCTCCTGGATGAAATCCGCCTGGTGCGCCATCGCGTGCAGATCGGTCGTGAAGGTGAGCCGTCCCTTCGGCGGAAGCGGTGCGAAGGTGAGCCGCGCCAGCGCGCCCTCGGCGTTCGCCACCGCACCACGCAACCATTCCTCCATCTCCGGTTTGAGGTCCGCCGCGACGACATCGATACCGAAGTGCAGTGCGCGCGCCGCCCAGCCGCCGCCGATGACGCCCGTACCCAGAAGACCCAGCGTTCGCACCTGCCTCATGATGCCGTCCCGTCGCTGCGCACGATCCCGTGGCACCCCGCTGCGGCGCCGCCTTTTTAATGTCGTCATAATAATATAACAGAGCTGCGGGCGCAGGCGGCGGCGGCTCGTGCCGCGGTGCACACGTGTGAGCCTTGAGCCCCGGACTCGGTTTGCCGGACAATACGCGCGCGGCGGAACTCGACCGCAAGAAGCGGGAGGCATCAATGAGCCTGTTAGATGGATTGTTGGGCGGCGCCGTCGGGGCCGAGATGGCCACGGTGGTCAATTCATTCATTCAGCAGCACGGCGGGGTGCAGGGGATCGTCGCGCAGCTCGAGAAACAAGGGTTGGGCGCAACCGTGCAATCGTGGATCGGCACCGGACCGAACCAGCCGATCTCACCGGATCAGGTGCACCAGGTGTTCGGCAGCGGCTCGCTCGCGCAGATCGCCGCCAAAGCCGGCCTGAATCCGCAGGAGCTGGCACAGAAGCTCTCGCAGGTGCTGCCGACCGCGATCGACAAGCTCACTCCCGAGGGCAGAGTTCCCTCGAAGCCCGCTTAGACCGCCCGGGCCGCCATCCTCAGCGCGCGCACGGTCAGCCGGCGGCGCGCGCAGCGCTTAGCTCTGCCTACCGGCTGGTGGCCGCCCGGCCCACTCGAGGCAGGTCGTGCTCGCAGAACTGCCGCAGGCGCGCGCAGGCGCGGTCGATCGTGCCCTCATCGGTCGCGAAGCACACACGCACGCAGCTCGCCGCCGATGCGCCGAAGGCCGCACCGTCCATCACGGAGACGCGCTGCGCGGCGTACAGGGCGTGCACGAACTCCGCGCCCGACAAGCCGGTGCCGCTCACATCGATCAGCATGAACATGCCCGCTTCCGGCGGCAGCGGCTCGAGAGCCGCAATGCCGGCGATGCCGGCGGCGAAACGCGCCTGCCGCACCGCGCAGTAGGCGCGGATGCGTGCCTCGGCCTCGTCCGCAAGTTCCAGCGCGCTGAGGACCGCCTCCTGAATGAAGCCCGGAAGTCCGAAGAGCATGCACATCGCCACGTTCTCGGCGTGCACCGCGAGCTCGCTCGGTCCGACGAGCCACCCGGCGCGCCATCCGGTCATGGCATGCGACTTCGACAGGCTCCCGAGCGTCACGACGCGGTCCGGCAGGCGTGCGGCGAGGCTCGGCACACGCCCCTGCGGCGCAAGACCCGCGTAGACCTCATCGGCGATCAACCACAGGTCATGGCGCCGCGCGAGCTCCGCGAGACCTTCGAGCTCATTCTCGTTCAGCACGACGCCGCTCGGATTGTTCGGGCTCGCCCACAGGATCGCACGCGTACGCGGACCGATGAGGTCGGCGAGCGCTGCGACATCGGGACGGCATGCCGCGGTCGCCGGCGCACGCACCAGGCGCGCTCCGGAGACCTCGATGGTCGCCGGGTACGTCGGGTACAGCGGCTCGAACGTGACCACCTCATCGCCGGGGCCGGCCACGCACAGGGAGCTTACGAAGAGCGCGTTCTGGGCGCCTGCCAGGTAGACCACGTTTTCCGCACTCACCACCTGCCCGCAGCGCCTCGCATGCGCGCGCGCGATGGCCTCGCGCACCGCCGTGCGTCCCGGCGCTGGCACGTAGTGCGTATCGCCGCCGCGCAGCTGGCTGACGGCGCGCTCGATCACGGGCGCGGGGGTCTCCAGGTCCGGATCCCCCACACTGAGGATGATCACATCTTCGCCGAGCTCGCGCGCGGCCACGGCTTCGTAGTGAGTGCGCCACGCCGTGGCGCCCTCGCCGCGCACGCGATCGACCAATGCTGAGAACTTCACTTAGTTACTGTGCCGTGTCGGGTGCTAACATTTCAAGCGCATGAGCGCGGCCTCCTGGACAGTTGGACGCTACGTTGTCGAGACACTCGCCGCGAATGGCATCGACACGGTGTTCGGCATCCCGGGCGTGCACAACATCGAGCTGTATCGCGGCCTCGAGCTGGCACGCGTGCGTCACGTGCTGGTGCGCCACGAGCAGAACGCAGTATTTGCAGCCGACGGCTACGCACGGGCGAGTGGCCAGCCGGCCGCCGCATTCGTCATCTCTGGCCCCGGAGTCAGCAACGCCCTCACTGCTCTGGCGCAGGCGTGGTCCGACTCGGTGCCGGTGCTGCTCGTGGCGAGCGCGCCGGCGCGGCCATCACTCGGTCGCGGCTGGGGGGTGCTGCACGAGCTGCCCGATCAGCGCGCGCTGGTCACGGGCGTCACCGCCTTCGCCGGAAGCGCACGGAGCGATACCGAGCTGCGCGGGCAGTTGCGCGCCGCGTTCGCCGCGCTGCGTAGCGCCAGGCCCCGGCCGGCTTACGTGGACATCCCGCTCGATCTGCTCGGCGAGCCGACGGGGCTTCGGCCGGAGGTGTTCGCCGCAGCCCCTGCTGTGCCCGCGCCTCCGCGGCAAGCTCTCGATGAGGCGCAGCGGCTCCTGGCTGAGGCGCAACGGCCGCTCTTCATCGCCGGAGGTGGATCGCGTACGGCGGGCGCTGCGCTGCGACAGCTGGTGGAGTCTCTCGATACGTACCTCGTGACGACCGTGGCAGGCAAAGGGGTCGTGGCCGAGAGCCATCCTGCCAATCTGGGTGTGAGCCTCCCCTACGCACCCACCCAGGAGCTCGCGGCGGCCGCCGATGTGGTCGTGGCAGCCGGCACCGAGCTTTCCGAGACCGACATCTACACGACCGCGCGCCTCCCGCTCAAGGGCCGCCTGGTGCGCATCGATGTCGATGAGCAGAAGCTGCGCGATCACTACGCGGCTCCCCTCACGCTGCAGGGCGATGCGGGCGCCGCGCTGCAGCGGCTTGCACAGGGCGCCGCCCGGCGCAGCGGATGGCGCACTGTCGCCGGAGATGGCGCGGCGCATCGCGCCCGCATCGAGGCGCAGCGCGCGGCAAGTACCAGGCCCGCGCTCGCGGTGCTGCAGGCGTTGCGTGAGAGCCTCCCCGCCGATGGTGTCGTTTTCAGTGACATGACGCAGATCGCTTACCTCGGCAACTACGCCTTCCCAGCCGAGCGTCCCGGGGTGTGGTTCCACCCATGCGGCTATGGCGCGCTCGGCTATGCCTTGCCGGCTGCAATCGGCGCACGCGTCGCTCAGCCGCAGCGGCCGATCGTCGCGCTCGCCGGGGACTTCGGCGCACAGTTCACACTCCAGGATCTGATGACGGCCGTGGAGCTCGATCTGACGCTGCCCTTCATCGTCTGGAACAACAACGCGCTCGGGCAGATACGGGACGACATGCGCGCCGCCGGCATTGCTCCAATCGGTGTGGTCGCACGCAATCCGGATTTCGTCGCGCTCGCTCATGCCTGCGGCGCCGCGGGCGCGCGCCTGCGTGATGCGGCCTCGCTCGCCGCGGCGCTGCGCGATGCACTGGCTCGTTCAGGGCCCACGCTCCTCGAGGTGGATGCGACGGACTTCCACCTCTCGTGAGCGCCGAGGCTCGCCCGACACGCTGTCCCCCATGCCGTAGGATGTCGTAGGATTACTCCTACAGATGGTGAGGGGGATGGCGTACTCTACATAACCCTCGGACCCGGTACTGTGCGCACACACCGTCAGACCCGGTGGAGGAGGCTCGATGGCCAGGGTACTGATCGCTGACGATCACGCGATGATTCGTGCGGGACTGCGACGCTGGCTGGAGCAGGACCGTTCGGTGGAGGCCGTGGCGGAAGCATCCAGCGGAGCGGAGACGCTGCAACAGCTGCGCGATGGCTCCTGGGACCTCGTCGTGCTCGACATCAACATGCCTGACCGCAGCGGCATCGACATTCTGCGGCATATCCGCTCGGGTCATCCGCAGACCCGCGTTCTGGTCATCAGTGGCTTCTCCGAAAAGCAGTATGCGATCTATGCCCTGCGGGCCGGTGCCTCGGGCTACCTCGCCAAGGACCAGGCGCCGGAGGAGTTCATGCGGGCCGTGCATACGGTACTTGCCGGGCGGCGCTTCGCCAGTGCTGCGCTTACCGAGATGCTGGTGAATGCACTGGATGAGCCGTCTGATCGCCCCCTGCACGCCTCGCTGTCACAGCGCGAATTCCAGATCCTGTGCAAGTTGGCGGTCGGGCGCAGCGTGTCGGAAATAGCCCAGGAGCTGTGCATCAGCGTCAAGACCGTCAGCACCTATCGTGCGCGCGTGCTCGAGAAGATGCATCTGGATACCAACGCCGATCTCACGACCTATGCGCTGCGCAACGGACTCGTGCAGTAGCCGGATGTGACCAGTCGGCGTGCGCTGACAGGTGCAGGGGGCGCCTGCCGGCATCACCCGCGCCCACCGCCAGTACACTGCAGAGGACTGGTAGCGGGTGGGGGGCTCCGGCCCCCCTGTCTGCTGCCGGCACATGACGTAATGGCTGCTTAGTTTGATGTCCAACAGCTCTTCATTGCGAGTCTTGCTGGCCGAGGATTCCATTCTGCTCGCGGCGCGTCTTACCGAGCTGATCGGTCGCCTGCCGGATGTGGAGCTGATCGGCACGGTGGACTGTGAAGCCGATGCGCTGAGCCACGTCGCGTCCGACACACCCGATGTGCTGATTCTCGACCTGCACCTGCGCAGTGGCTCGGGCTTCGGCGTGTTGCGCGCTCTTTCCGGTGCGGGCAAGTCGTCGCGCCCGCGTCCGAAGATCGTGATCCTCACCAATTTCGGCCTGCCGGAGTACCGTCGAGAGGCGGAGGGCTTAGGAGTAGAGGCCTTCCTCGATAAATCCCGCGACTACTTCCGCCTGCCTTCGTTGCTGACCGACTTCGCGCGGGATCGGAACGAGCAGCCCCACTAGGCGCCGGCTCTCAGCACTGCCTCGCCGGACTCATCGAGCACCCGCTCGAGCGGCAGCCGGACCTCGATCTCCGTGCCGCCGCTCAAGGGCCGGCGTACCTGCCACTGGCCCCCGAGCCCGGCAGCGCGCTGACGCATGGCCGCGAGACCGTGTGCGCGCAACGCCCGCAGCCGCTCGAGCGGAAGCCCTACTCCGTCATCGCGGATACGCAGCACGAGCCACGGCGCTACCTGCTCGATCGAAACCTCGACGGTGCGGGCGCGCGCGTGCTTCACGATGTTGGTGAGCGCTTCCTGCACGATGCGAAACACCGTGATCGACGCCTCCGGGGTGAGCCGCAGCTCCTCCTGCGCAAAGCGCTCGATGCACTTGAGGCCCGCACGTGCGCAGGATTCGGCGATCTGTGAGCGCAGCGCGGGGAACAACCCGAGATTGTCGAGCAGCGATGGCCGCAGGTTCTCGACTACGCGGCGCTTGACGTCGACACCCGACTGCAATGCTTCGTGCACACGGCGGAAATGCGCCTGCACTTCCGGCTCCTGGGTCCCGAGCCGCTCCTCGATCCACGAAACGTCCATGCGTGCGGCAACCAGCAGACCCCCGAGCTCATCGTGCAGCTCCCGCGAGAGCGCGGACTTCTCCTGCTCCGCCAGCGACTGCAGATGCGTCGACAGCTCCGACAGCTCCGCGGTGCGCTGTTCCACGAGCTGCTCGAGCTCGGTGTGCCGCCGCGCGAGCTCTGCAGCTTGCCGCTCCCGGAAGCGCAGTTGCCGCACTGCGAGTCGACTCAGCAGCAGTACGAGTCCGACGCTCGCGGCCGCCGCGGCAGTCGTGGTGGCCAGTCCCACCCAGCGGCGTATCTGCCAGGACGCGCTCGCCTGCAGGATGTCGGCGGTCCCCGCCTTGTCGATGCTGCGCACGCGGTCATCGATCCTGCGCATGGTGAGCACGCCGACGTCGGTACGCATGAGCTCCAGCGCGGCGGCCCGGCCACGCGTGCGATAAGCCTCGAGCGTGTCACGCATCTCGTCGAATTTTTCGTTGATCAGTCTTTCCACCTCCGCGACGTCCCCGCGGACCGCCGGCGGTGCAGTGGTGTACGCCTCGTCGAGTCGGCCGAGGGCCTGTGGAAGGTTCCCGGAAGCCTCCTGGAACGGCATCAGGTAATTGGCGTTGTCGGTGAGGATAAAGCCGCGCTGGCTGCTTTCAGCCGACCGCACCATCTGCCACACGTCCGCAAGGGCGCGCTCGCGCTGGGCCGCACGCTGCACCTGACGGCTCGCGTCCTCGAGCCTGCGCTGCCCGGACTCCGCTGCAACGAACAGCCCGAGCACCGCCGCGAGCAGCAGCACGACCAACACGATCTGGCGGGCGATCGAGCTCATGAACTCGCGGATGATACCGTGATCGTACGGCCGCGCGCGCTTGCGCGGCGCAACTCACGCGCTCCGCCGCGCCGATTGTAGTAGTGCAAACGATCTCGGTCGCCGCGGCTGCCCGCAGCCGCGGCGAGCGCGATGCCACGCGCCGCTGCAAGCCTGCGCTGGGGCGTTGCGCGGGGTCGGTCGCGAGTCGGGACGAGGCGATGTAGGTGGAGGGGTACGACACCCGCTCGTGAATGTAGGAGAGGCCCTACGGCAGCGATGGCGGCCAACCGACGATCCAGCGCGGTCTGCACCGGCGCAATGGTGGTCGCGCCACCGGTAACGTGTGCCGCGCTGTCTGCTTGTGCGAGGAGTCCGGTAATGGAACTGGCATCGGTCGTCCACTCATCGGCAGTACGTTGCGGACCTGCCGCTGTCTCAGCGGCCCGCAGTCTCGAGGTGGCTGGCCAGCTACGCACGGCCATCATGGAGGGCGACGACACACGCATCGCGCGGCTGTTGTCGGACCTGTTACGTGTGCGGGGACTCACCAAGGGGCAGCGCGTACGGCTGCAGTCGCGTGCATTGATGAATCTCGTGCACTCGTTGCGCTCGGCGGCACTGAACGACGAGTTCACCGGCCTGCTGAATCGGCGCGGGTTCACGCAGACCGCCACGCGATTGCTCGATCTGGCACTGCGGGACCGCCAGGATGCGCATCTGGTTTATTTCCGCCTCGATGTTAGCGAGCCCGCACGGTCCGCCGCAGCGGAACGCGGCGGCGCGATTGCGCGCGAAGTCCTGCTGCGCCGCATGGGCAACTTCCTGCGCGACCTGTTCCCGAGTTACGGAGTTTATGAGGTCCTCGGGCGGCTGAGCACCGGGGATTTCGCAGCGCTCACCCCGATCGCGGACCACGCCTCGCGCAATGCCATCCTGCTGCGGGCGTGCAAGCCCGAAAGTGGCGGCGATGCTCCGGCGCTACTGCTGCAGGTCGCAATTGCACACTTCGACCCGGCGAGCCCGGCCGCCATCGACGAGCTGCTGCAGGAAGCCTCCCGTGCGCTGCTGCAGGACGCAGCGCATGAAGCCGCGCTCCGCCGGCCGGTTACCCCAATCGCGTCGATCGGATCAGCCCCCCGATCTGATCTGACGCTTGCCTGACGGTCTCGGGGCGGCGTGTCGGTCTCCCGGATGTGTGATGAACGGTTGAGCATGGACGAGCCGACTGCCACGGATGGTCTGGGCGTCAACCGCGCTGGCTCCGAGACCGTGTCTTTTCCCTAACACCCGACTCCGCGACGGCGGGGCCCATCGCGCGTGTGCGGATACTGCCGCGCTCGCGATCATTGCAGTCTCGACCGCAGTGCGCCTCGCGCTCGCTGCAGTGCTCGGCCTGGGTGTCGATGAAGCCTACACGCTGAGCGTAGCTCACGACCTGAACCTCTCCTATTACGACCATCCACCGCTGCAGTACTGGATCGCGCACTTCTCGATGCCGCTGCTTGGCGATGGCCGCGCGGCGCGGCTGCCGTTCATCGCCATGTTCGCCGCGAGCTCGTGGCTGCTCTACCGGCTTACCGGAGTACTGTTCGGAGCGCGGGCCGGTGTGGTCGCCGTGCTGGCGCTCAACTGCTCCGCCTTCTTCACTTTCGCCGGCGGCTGGGTGCTTCCCGATGGTCCGCTGATGCTTGCGCTCCTCGCCGCGGCGGTGGTGCTGGCGCGCCATTTCTTCGCACCCACCGCGGCAGCGACGCCGGATCTCGCTTCGTGGCTCGCGGCGGGTCTCTGGACAGGCGTCGCGGCACTGGCGAAGTATCACGCGCTGTTATTCGCTCTGGGGTTACTGATCTTCCTCGCCAGTGACCGCCGGCGCCGCAGTGAGTTGCGTCATGCAGCCCCCTGGCTCGGAGCACTGCTCGCTCTTCTCGTGTCGATGCCGGTGCTCATCTGGAACGCACAGCACGAGTGGATCTCTTTCGCCTACCAGGCGGGACGTGGGCGCGCGGGTGATGGACTGCATCCCGAGTACGTGCTCGCCAACATCATCGGCCAGGCGTCGTGGATGCTGCCGTGGATTTTCGTGCCGATGCTCATCGCGTCGTGGCGCGCGGCCCGCGCGGGACCGAGCGCGCCGCGCTCGTGGTACTGCCTGTGTCTTGGCCTGCCGACGATTGCACTCTTCACGGTAACGCCGCTGTGGGGCGGTCTCGGGCTACCTCACTGGCAGATGCCCGGCTGGCTGATGCTCTACCCGGTCTTAGGCGAGTATGCCGTCCGAACGCTCGCACCCATGCAGCTGCGCCGGTTCGGCATCGCCTGCGTCTCGCTCCTCATCCTGCTCGGCGCCATCCTCAGCGCGCATGCGGTGAGCGGCTACGGACGCATTCTCGCGCCACGACTCTTTGCCCACGGTGATCCGACGCTCGATGCGTTCGAGTGGAGCCAGCTGCCGGGAGCGTTGCGGGCCCGTGGGCTACTGCCGCCCGGAGTGTTTCTCATCACGACGAACTGGATGTACGCTGCCAGGATCGACCAGGCGCTTCACGACACCGTGCCGGTCGTCGTATTCGGCGGCAATCCGAAGCAATTCGCGCTGCGATACGAGCCGGCGCGCTTTCTCGGCCGCGACGCGCTCGTGATCGGACCCACAGACACCATGAAGGGTGTGCCGGGGAAACTGCAGCCTTATTTTGAGCAGGTCGAGGAGCTTGCACCGTTCGCGCTCGGACGATCCGGAATGCAGGAAATTCCTCTGAGCCTCGTGCGGGCACACCGCCTCCTCAGGGTGTTTCCTGGGCCGTACTCGTTCACCGCCCCTGCGGACTTGGCCGTGAACTCGGCGATTTCGCCACTCAGGAGGTCCTCAGCCGGGGCGTTTCGGTGGCCGTAGCGGTCATCTGTCAAATCGCACTCGGGGAACAGAGGAACTCCGCAGAGCGGTGCACGTCAACGGAATTACTGCGCTCGGCGTTTTAAACTGGGTCTCTGTCCGGATTCCGTTCGACCAGTCGGCGTGCGACCGTCGGCGAGGTAGAGTTAGTCACGGAGGTGGACCGCACATAACCACCCTACCCTCTGCGAGCGGGCCTTGAGCCCGCCAACGCCTCGGTACCGGGAGTACCGCGGCGCCGCTGCCGGAGCAGGAGGCACTCCGTCATCGGCTCATGGAGGGACTGCGCCTCGTTGGCAGGGATGACACCATGAATTCGAAAGTACTCTGCGCACTCGGAACCGCTTTGCTGCTGGTGGCGCCAGCACTGGCCCAGCAGCCGTATCAGCCGCCCTATCAGGCGCCCCCGGCCTACCAGCCGCCACCGCAGTATCAGCCGCCACCGCAGTACCAGCCACCGCCTCAGTACCAGCAGGCGCCGCCGTACCAGCAAGCGCCGCCGTACCAGCAAGCGCCTCCGTACCAGCAAGCGCCGCCCTACCAGCAGGCGCCGCCGTACCAGCAGGCGCCGCCGTACCAGCAGGCGCCGCCCCCGGCGTATCCGCCACCGCCGCCTTCTCAGCCGTACCAGTCGCCTTCCGGGTCATCCACTACGGCGCACACCTCCACGCACGCGCAGGAGGGAATCAGATACCACCCCTGGCGGGTGCAGATCGAGGGCGGTTACACCATCACCCAGGGCACCGGGGTAAAGACCCTGTTGAGCGACGGTGGGAGCGGCGGATTCGGGATTACGTGGTTCCCGACGGCGACAATTCCGCTGGGTTTTCGCGTCGATGGCAGTTACACCAGCCACCCGCAGACACTGCATGCGCTCGATCTCGCTTCGCAATCCACCGGGCAGAACATTGCCGATGGCTACACGGACATCTATGGCGGAGACATTGACGCAGAGATCGACCTGCACCTTGGACTGCACGCGCGCGAATACTTCTTCGGGGGTATTGGCTGGTACAAGGAGAGAACCACGCTGAAGAGCGTGACGTACCAGCAGGGCACCATCTGCTTCTTCTTCTGCTACCCCGGCTATTATCCCGTGTACGCCACGGCGCAGACGAGCACGACCGATTGGCTCAAATCATGGAATGCGGGTATCGGGTTCGAGTGGCCGCTCTCCGATCCGGCCACCTTCTTCATCGACGGACGATTTTTGCGCATCAAGCAGCCGCAGGGCGGGTACTGGGATTTCATCCCGATCAGGGTGGGCATACGGTTCTGACACGACGCTCGCAGACAGCTTCGCCGCGAGGCTTCTCAACGGCGTCGATTGCAAGGGCAGGATCTCTGCGAGCGCGGCGATCCTGCCGAGCACCGCAAGAGCGGCTGCCGCGGCTAGGGCGAGGATAATTACCAGGCCTGTCAACACCGTCATCGCCCAAGGACGCCGGAACCCCGCCCGCACGCCTCTGCCAAAAGGGGGTGTTGACGCTCGCGCGATCGTGGGAGCCGGCCCGTCCTGAGTGAGGGCCGATTCAAGCCGCGCTGTCGCTCTCCTCTCCGTGCCCTTCGAGTACTTCTGCCAGCGCGCGGCAGGCGTCGGTCACGGTGAATATTCCAACGAGCTTGTCGTGCTGGGTCACGATGGCCGAGCCGATGCGGTGGTCTGCCATGGTCCGGGCGACCACCGCCACGGGGGTCGAGGAGGTTGATATCGCGATCGGTCAGTATGCCGACGAGCTACGACCTGGGGGTTGCGCTTTATCGGAACACCTGTCGGCGGCTTCTATACATCCGTGCTGCGTCGTCCGCGCCCCGCCCGTCGCTCCGGCCCGGTGTTGCCCACTCGCCGTATGCCGCCGTGGTACACGGCACGCCGCGGGCCGGCGCGTCGATCCGCATACTTCCGGTAGACACATCGGCAGCCCTGGGGCGCGGTGCACTCGGGCAGCGGCATCCGCGGTGCCGCAGCGCCGAGGAACCGCTGGCCCTTGAGGGCACGAGCTGCCTCGCAGCCGCCGCTACCGGGGACGATCGACACAGCGCTCCAGCGCGATACGGTTGGTTTTGACATGCTCACTCGGCACGCGCCAACACGTTCGGATCTTGATCCGACTGGGTCGCGCGGGCAAGTTCAGGTTGCACTCACCCTTTCGAGCGCGCACTACGGAACGCGGCCCGTCGCGGGTCGTCCGGTAGCCCGTGAGCGCACGACCGCCTCGGCGAGATAGTCGACCTCGGCGCTTGGACCAGCCCGCGCGCGGCGCTCGGTAACCGAAGTCTCGACGTGGGGGTCGATCGCTCCGGCACGCAGCGCCGCCGCCAGCGCGAGCTCACGCGAGATGCGCCGTGCGTCCTCGATGGCCGCGTTCGCCTCGGCGTAGTCGCGGTTGCCCGCAGGATCATGCACCCGGAACAGATTCAGCGCGGGCTGATTGACCAGCACCTCACAAGTCTCGGACACCACCCCCGCGACGGCGCCGACCGCGTTGCACACGGCGGCATGCTCGGGAACCAACAGCCGCGCGCCGAGGCGCCGTGCGACCTCCGGATAGTACGAGCCGGCCGGCGCTCCGATTGCGACCAGCGGCGTCGCGAGCCGGAGGGCCGCATTGAGCAGGCCCGAGAACTCCCGACCCGCAACGACATCCTCGATCAGCCGGCCGAGCGGCCCCCAGTGTCCATGGCTCGCTTCCACACCTGGATCGTGCGCGAGCGCGCACTCCAGCACCACACGTGTCGCTTCGCGGACCACCTGCTGGTAGATGCGCTCGGCAACGACTTCAGGCGTCTCTGCCTGCGCGCGTCCGCGGGTGCTGCGCTCCTCGGTCGCCAGGACCGAAGCCCCGAGCCGTGCGGCCTCCACACTCCAGTCGGCCTGACGGCCGAGCACGTGCAGCGCATCGCTCGGGGTGAACCCCGACAGTGTGGCAAGGCCTCGGTCCACCAGCCGCCTCAAGGCCTCCACCCCGACGGCCGTGCGTGCCACCTCGGCGAGTGGCCGCGGTGTGACGGTCAGCGCGTCCCACACACGTTGCTCGATGCGGTCGAGGTGCACGTCGGGCTCGCGGCGCGGATTGCGCACGGCGAACCGACCGGCAAAGGGGGGCAGACGCTCACCACCCGCGAGCTTGCGCAGACTGCCAAGGACCCCCGGAAACTGCGTGGCGAGCAGGCTCAAAGGCACTGCACGGCGCGGTCCCACGCGCAGCTTGGCATCGCGATCGAAGTACACTTCGCTGTCTCCGCCGAGGCCGCAGGTGCGCACATCGATCGCAGTGACCATCGTGCGCCAGCCGCCGAGCACGGCTCCCTCCGGCCGCACGACCGGGCGACCGCCAGCGACGATCGCCACATCGGTCGTCGTACCGCCCATGTCCGCTACCGCGAAGTCGGCAAGATTGCTGAGGAAGCCGGCGCCGACGACGCTCGCCGCGGGCCCTGAAAGCACCGTTTCCACCGGATACTCGAGCGCAACCTCTGCGCGGATCAGGGTGCCATCTCCCCGCACGACCATGACAGGCGCAGACACCGCTTCGCGCTCGAGCACCTCGCCGAGCGCTGCGAGCAGATGTCTGATCTGCGGGGTGAGGCGCGCATTGAGCGCAGCAGTCAACGCGCGCTTGGGCGCATCGAGCTGCGAGCTCAGCTCGTGACTGCAGGTCACCGATTTATCGCACAGCGCCCGGATGCGCTCGCGCGCGCGGCGCTCGTGTGCCGGATTGCGTACCGAGAACATCCCGGCGACGGCGAAGGCCTCCACCTGTGAGGCGTACGTGCGCACCGCCGCATCGATCGCTGCCTCCTCGAGCGGCTCGCTTTCCTCGCCGGTCGCCTCGTGGCCACCGCGCACCCGCACCAGCACCCCGCCTGCACGCCTGAGACCCGAGCGCTCGAGCATCTGCTCGTCGAAGCCGATCAGCAGCGTGCAGATCGGGCTGAAGCGGCTCTCGACGACAGCATTGGTTGCGAGAGTGGTCGAGACCGATACGAGCGAGATGTGCTCACGGCGGACGGCGCCGGGCAGCTTCGCGAGCACTGCGCGGATCGCTTCGCCGAGACCGACCGAAAGATCCCAGTGAGTGGTCAGCGCCTTGGCACTGGCGATGACCCGACGCTCGGAGCTCAGCGCCACCGCGTCCGTGAACGTGCCGCCGGTGTCGAGACCGATCCATATGTCGCCCGGCGCACCCGAAGTGATTTGCCCGCGCGGTGAGTGCGCGCCTTCGGCAGCGCGCGCGCCGGAGTTGTCTGTCACTGTTCCTGTCGTGCCTGCGGCAGAATGTCGCGTTCAACGTAACGGTATCGGTCGAAGGACGACAAATCAACAAACAGAGCGGCGGACGCAAGCGGTGGATTTCGCTTACGCTCGCCGCTCCTTGATGAGGCTCAGGAAATCGACCTGACCGATCGCGCAGAGCGTATTCGGTGCACACCAGCCAGCGCGAAGGCTTTCCAGGCTGCGCGGATTCGCGGCCCAGCCTTGACGCTGGCAGGCGCGGCCGGTCATTCGTCAGAAGGCGGATATGAGCAAAAAAAATCACGTCCGACGTCTGTGACCGATGTTCTTATTCCAGGATCCAATCAGCAACTGTTGCTATCGGGCAGAGTCGGTAATCGCCGGCTAGCTAACGACTCGGACTATTGGCCGGTACTTATCGTTGTTGAGGGTGACGATTTCGCCCGGAGCGAACTGCCAACCCTGTGCCGCCCCGACCTGGAGCATACCGTGCGCATTGATGACCAGCGGGCGCCTAACGCG
>DATMPW010000062.1:0-66127 GCA_035566915.1 Steroidobacteraceae bacterium | reverse complement strand
TATGCGCCGTGGTCGCAGGGGGACTCGTGCCAGGCTTCATCGCACAATACCGGCAGCGGCTCGGCGGCCGGCTCGATCAGGCGCGGCTCGATCTCGAGCCGTGGCAGCGCCTGGCCGAGCAGTACTACCAGGGTGATGTCGAGCGGTTGATCCGCTATCACCTCGAGAGCAGCGATCCTAAATTTCACGCGGAAGGCGCCATCATCCGCTCCCTGCTTGCAACGGTGCAGCAGCTGCAGAGCGCGGTGGATGCGATGCAGGGGAGCCTCTTCCGGCAGGCCGGGTATCTCGCGCTGCACGCCGATCCGGGCCTGGCCCGCGCGACGCTGCACGACTGGGTACCGACCTTCGCGCTCTCTGCCGAAGGCATCGTATTCGCGATGGTGCTTGCCGTCGTGGTGTGGCTCGCGTTCCTGGCCTTGTGGCACGCGTTCGCCCTCCTCGGCCGGCGCAAAGCTCGGGCGCATGCGTTGCGCGGCTGACATCGGCCGGCGACGATTCGTCGCTGGAGTCACCGTGGCGGGTATCGGCGCACTGCTGGGTCGCGGGCTGGCGGCGGCCGAGCCAGCCGCCTCAGGTCTGGCGCTGATCGCCAAGCCGATACCCTCGAGCGGGGAACCGCTGCCGGCGATCGGCATAGGGACCGATTCCTTCCGCGAGTCCGCGCGCGAGGAGATCCGCGCGGAGCTCGGCCGCATGAGTGAGCTCGGCGCCACGGTGATCGATACAGCGGCCGCCTACGGTGACAGCGAGGCGCTGATTGGCGATGCGCTAGCCCACTTCGGCACGCGCGCGGAAATGTTCCTCGCGACCAAGCTCGTGGCCTCGGGCGGGGTGGAAAGTTTCGCGCGCTCGCTCGAACGGCTGAAAACCGACCACGTCGATCTTCTTCAGGTGCACAACCTGAATGGCGTCGCGACGATTCTGCCGGCCATGCAGCAGTGGAAGAAGGAAAAGAAGATCCGCTACATCGGTGTCACCACATCAAGGGCGAGCCAACACGCCGACATGATCGCGACCATGCGCGCCAATCCGCTCGATTTCATCCAGGTCGACTATTCCATCGCGAACCGCGACGCCGCCGTGACGATCCTGCCACTCGCCGCGGAGCGCAGGATCGCCGTACTCGTGAATCTCCCCTTCGCCCGCTCGTCGCTCTTCCGCGAAGCCGCAGGCAGGCCGCTGCCGCCCTGGGCGGCCAATATCGATGTGAAGAGCTGGGCGCAGTTTTTCCTCAAGTACGTGATCTCGCACCCTGCAGTCACTTGCGCCATACCAGGGTCTACTCGGGTCAGCCATCTCATCGACAACCAGGGAGCGGGCTGCGGCCGGCTGCCCGATGAGTCCATGCGCCGCCGCATGGAGGAGTACTGGGACAACAAGTCCGCATAGCGCTCACCGGCGCAGGCATACTGCGCTCGCGACCGGATCACTCGAGAGCCCCCCCGGGATGACAGACCTGCGCATCGGCTTCATCGGACTCGGCAACGTCGGCAGTCAGCTCGCCGGTAACCTGCTGCGCCAGGGCGTGGATCTGACTGTGCGTGACATAGACGCGGAGCGCGTCGCGCCGCTCGTGGCAAGCGGTGCCCGGCCGGCCGCTTCACCCCGCACCCTCGCTGCAGGGGCCGATGTCGTCATCACCTGCCTGCCCTCCCCGGCTATCTGCGCCGTTGTCATGGAAGGGCCGGACGGTGTGCTCGCCGGGCTTGCGCCCGGGTCACTATGGCTCGAGATGAGCACGACCGACCATGCGCAGGTGACTCGCCTCGCTGCGCAGGTCGAGGAGCGTGGCGCGACGGCTCTCGACTGCCCGGTGTCCGGCGGCTGCCATCGCGCAGCGAGCGGCAACATCTCGATCTTCGCCGGCGGCACGCGCGCGGCCTTCGAGCGCGCCCTGCCGGTGCTCGCGATTCTCGGCCAGCGCATCCTGCATACCGGTCCGCTCGGGACCGCCTCGCAGCTCAAGGTGCTCACGAACTACCTGTGCACCGTGCACCTGGCGGCACTCGCCGAGGCACTCACCGTGGCGCGGGTCGCGGGGCTCGATCTCAACACCGCTTACGAGGCGATCCGCATCTCCTCGGGCAACTCCTTCGTGCACGAGACCGAGTCGCAGGTCATCCTCAACGGCAGCCGCGACATCAACTTCACCATGGATCTGGTCATCAAGGATGTGGGTTTGTTCGATGCGCTCGCGCAGCAGCTCGGTGTGCCGCTCGAGCTCTCCCCGCTGGTCCTCGAGATCTTCCGCGACGGCGCGCGCCGTTACGGCGGGCGCGAGCTCTCTCCCAACATCATCCGCCGGCTCGAGGACGTCTGCGGCGTGCGCGTGCTCGGCAGCGGCTTCCCGGCGCACCTAACCGATGAAGAGCCCAAGGTGCCGGGATACGAGCTCGTGCCGCGGCGGGCCTAGCAGCACCGCGCTCGCAATCAATTCATGGGAAACGGCACGTTCATCGAAACGCGCTCGATCGACTACGTGCCGCTCGCCGAGCGTCACGGAAAGGTCTGGCACCTCTGGCCGGTGTGGTTCTCGGGAGATGCCCATCTGGCCACCCTCGCCGTTGGGGTGCTCGGCATCACCCTCGGCGGCAACCTGCTGTGGACGGCGATCGCGGTGATCCTCGGGTGTCTCCTCGGCACCTTCTTCATGGCTTTCCACTCCACCCAAGGGCCGCAGCTCGGGTTGCCGCAGATGATCCAATCCCGGCCGCAGTTCGGCTATACGGGCGCCCTGCTCGTCTGGGGCGTGGCGCTGGTGGCCTACATCGGCTACAACGCGTTCAATCAGGTGCTCGCCGCGCAGGCGATACACCAGGTCGTCCCGGCCATCCCCGCCACTTCCGCCGCGGCACAGGTGGTGTTTGCGATCGTGGCGCTCGCACTCGCGGTAGTGGGCTACGACAAGATCCACCTGGCGCAGCGCGGCTTCGCGTACCTCATGATCGTGATCCTCACCGTGTTCTCCGTCGGGGCACTCTTCCTGTTGCGAGTGCCAGCGGCACAATGGCAGCCTGCGGGCTTCCGCGCCGTGCCATTCCTCGCGCAGCTGTTCGCCGCGGCCGCCTACCAGCTCTCCTGGTCGATCTACGTCTCGGACTACTCGCGCTACCTGCCGCGCGATGTCGGGGTGCGCGAATCCTTCTGGTGGACGTATCTCGGGGCGTTCGTCGGCGGCGCCTGGATGATGCTGGTCGGCTCCGTTGCCGCCGCCGCCGCACCGAAGCTCGATGTCGCCGCCGCCATGGAGCACGCGGCGGATGTGGTGATGCCCGGGCTCGGGAAGGTGCTGCTCTTTGCCGCGCTGCTGGGTCTCATCACCATCTCCTCGCTCAACTTCTACGGCGCATCGCTCACGCTGCTGAGCGTCGCCGACACCATCAGGCCGCTCAAGTGCACCGTCGGCAAGCGCCTGACCAGCCTGCTGGTGGCGTTTGCCGCGAGCTGCGTCATTGCGGTCAGCTCCTCGGGCGACTTCGTCAACCGCTTCGAGGATCTGCTGGCGATCCTGCTGTACCTCTTCACGCCGTGGACCGCGATCAACCTCGTGGATTTCTACGTCGTGCGGCGGGGCCACTATTCCATTCGCGAGATCTTCAACCCCCTCGGCATGTACGGACGCTGGAACTGGCGCGGCCTCACCGCTTACCTCGTCGGCTTCGCCGTGATGATCCCCTTCTTCAGCACCACGCTCTACACCGGCCCCGTGGCTCGCGCGCTCGGCGGTGCGGACATCGCGATGCTCATCGGACTGCCGGTATCGGCGGGCATGTATCTTCTCAACTGCCGCTCGATCGACCTCGAGCACGAGTGGCGCCGGGCGCGCGCCGCTGACGTGGGACTCGAGCCACAGGAGCCTGCCGATGTGCCTCTCGTGTGACGCCCGGTAACATCCGCGCATGCCCAAGATCGTCGATCATGCTCAACGCCGTGATGAGATCGCGCTCGTCGCGTGCCGGGTGGTCGCGGCGCACGGCTTCGACCGCGCGAGCATGGTGCGCATCGCGCGGGAGGCCGGGTACACCACTGGCATGGTGGCGCATTATTTCGACAGCAAGCAGGAAATCATCATCGCTGCTCTGCGGCTGATCCTGCGCCGCATCGACGAGCGGCTGAGCCGCCCAGCGCAGGACACCTCGCGTCCTGATCTGCTGGAGCTGCTGCTCGAAGCACTGCCGATCGATGCGCACCGCCACATCGAATGCGCGTTCTGGATCACCTTCTGGGGCCAGGTCACGGCGGATAAGCGCCTGAAACGCATCAACGCCTGGGTGCATCGCGAGTACATGCGCCTGTTCGAGCGCTGTCTCGATGTCTCCTGGAAGGAGTGGCCACACTGGCCGCCGGCGACGCGCGAGCAGGTGCTGCGCTCGCTCGTCACCTTCATCAACGGTCTGACCGCGAGCGCGGTGGCGAATCCGGGCGACTGGCCGCCGCAGAAGCAGATCGCGCAGCTGCGTCTGCAACTGCAGTTGCTGCACGCCTGGGCGGTCGGTGCGAGCCGCGAGCCGGGGGCACCTGGCACCCGCGCATCAGTGCGACGGTTTTCTTCGCGCTATCAAAGGTGTTGAGATCGATCTTCCTCGTCGCGCCCGGGGTAGCGGATCCGACGACCATGGAGGCCAGCAGCAGCAGCCACGCAAATCGACCGGGATGGCGGTGGTTACTTCGTGGCAGCACGCGAGGCGGCGATGGGAAGCGATTCGATGCGTTGCATCTCGATGTCGGCAAAGGCCTGCGGCTGTGCGAGGTAATCGAGCGCCATGTCGAAGGCATCGTGCCCCCAGAACAGCTCCTCGCCGATCACGAGCGTCGGCACCCCGAACACTCCGCGCGAGCTCGCCCAGAGCGTGTTGTCGCGCAGGCGCTGCTTCACCGCCGGATCGGCGAGGGCCCTGTGCGGGTCGGCGACCCCGAGCCGCGCGGCCAGCTCCGCGATGACCGCCGGATCGGTGAGATCCCGTCCCTCGCCGAACACCGCCTGCAGAACCGTGCCGGCCGCGCGGGTGTCACTCCCGGCGGCAATCACCAGGCGCAGCGCCGCAAGCGGATTGAAGGGATGGCCGGGCGGCATGCGCAGTGGCAGACCGAGCCTGCGGGCGCGCCACAGGACGAAACGGTAGGTGAACCGGCGCTTGGTGGGGATCTCGGCCGGCCCACGCTGTCCGAAATGATCGAGGAGTGCGGCGAGCAGCACCGGCACCACCTTCAGCTCGACGTTGGATGGCAGCTCGCGCAGGCGCGGGAATGCCAGGTACGCAAAGGGCGAGAGGATATCGAACACCCATGCCACCTGTACCCTGGGAGCGGCCGCTGCCACGGGCATCAGCCTTCCGCGACACGAACGACCAGCTTGCCGAAGTTCTCGCCCTGCAGCATGCCAATGAGTCCCCGCGGAGCGTTCTCCAGTCCCTCGATGAGCTCTTCGCGGTACCTGACGCGACCTTCACCAAGCCAGGCACGCATGTCCTTTTGAAAGGCACCCATGCGCCGGTAGTGATCGAAAATGATGAACCCCTGGATCTTCACTCGCTGACGCAGTGTGGTGAGTAGCAGCTGCGGCGTGCGGTCGACACCGGGGGGCAGCTTCTCGAGGTTGTACCAGCAGATGAGCCCGCAGAGCGGCACGCGCGCACCCACATTGAGCAGCGGGATGGCGGCATAGAGCACGGCTCCGCCGACACTCTCGAAGTACACGTCGATCCCCTTCGGGCACGCGGCCGCGAGACGCTGCGGCAGCTCGGACGCCTGGTGGTCGACACAATCATCGAAACCGAGCTGCTCGCGCGCATAGACGCACTTTTCCGCGCCCCCGGCGACCCCGATGACGCGACAACCCTTGATCTTCGCGATCTGGCCGACGACCGAACCGACCGCACCGGTGGCCGCGGCGACTACCACCGTCTCCCCGGCGTGTGGCTGCCCGATGTCGAGCAGTCCAACGTAGGCCGTGAGCCCCGGCATCCCCAGGACGCCGAGTGCATACGAGGGGCGCGGGATCGTGGGGTCGACCTTCACGAGGTCCCGCCCGTCCGAGATCCCATAGTCCTGCCACCCCACGTTCGCCACCACGAGCTCTCCCGCCTCGAAGCCGGGGACGCCGGAGGCTTCCACCACGCTCACCGTCTGGCCCGTCATGACGGCACCGAGTGCGACGGGTGGCGCATAGGAGGGGGCCTCGTTCATCCGGCCGCGCATGTAGGGATCGAGTGAGAGATATCGGGTTCGCAACAGCACACCACCGGACGCGGCACTCGGTACGGGATGTGTCTCGAGACGGAAGTCCTCGGGGACTGGCGCACCCTTCGGGCGCCGCGCCAGAACGATCCGGCGGTTCACCTCAGTTGCGGCGTTCATCGCATGAACTCCACGTACACTCCGGGCGGCGCGGGTGAGCTGGCGTCGATGAAAAGGTCCCCGAGCAGCATGCCGCCGGGCTCGACGCTGTAGGGCGCGAAGTCGCGCACGCCCGATTCGTAGAGCACGCTGTCATCGATGAAGAACTGCCCGGTGCACTCGCGCGATGGCCGGTTGAGGATCAGGTAGGCAGCGTCGGCGACGATTTCGGGTTTTCTCGAGCGGCGCATCATCTGCACGCCTCCGAGCGCGAACTCCACGGCCGCGGTGGCGATCGTGGTCCGCGGCCAGAGCGCGTTGCAGGCGATTCCAGCCGCCCGGTATTCCTCGGCAAGACCGAGCATGCACAGCGACATGCCGTACTTCGACAGCGAGTACGCCAGGTGCCCGGCGAACCATTTCGGCCGCAGATCGAGCGGCGGCGAGAGAGCGAGAATGTGCGGGTTCTCCGACTTCTGCAGATACGGCAGGCACGCACGCGAGGTGAGGAACGTGCCACGGGTGTTGATCTGCTGGATGAGGTCGTAGCGGCGCATATCGATCTGCAGGATCGAGGCGAGATTGATCGCCGAGGCGTTGTTGATGCAGATGTCGATGCCGCCGAAGTGCTCAGCGCATTGGCGCACGGCCGCGAGCAGCGCCGCCTCATCGCGCACGTCGACCGCCAGCGGCAGCGCACGGCCGCCCGCCTGCTCGATCTCACGTGCCGCCGTGTAGATGGTCCCGGGGAGCTTTGGATGGGGCTCGGCGCTCTTGGCGGCGACGGCGATGTTGGCACCATCGCGCGCGGCGCGCAGCGCGATGGCAAGCCCGATGCCGCGGCTCGCGCCCGTTATGAAGAGAGTCTTCCCTGATAGGCTCACCGCGTCAGTGTACCGCGCCGTGGCGTCCCATCCCGCTTCGCCCGGCCTCACCCGCTCGGCCTTGAGGCCTTTAACTCGACGTGGTTGCCGTCGGGGTCCTCGGTATAAAAGGAGCGGCCCTCGCCCTGCGCGCCGTAGCGGGAGGCCGGCTCACGGACCGGGACGCCCCGGGCGGTGAGCCACGCGATGAGCGCCGACTCCTCGAACGGTGCGATGGTCACGCAGAAATGCTCGAGGTTGCGCCCGGCGCCCGGAGGCTCGCCCGCACCGAGCGGCCCGTCGAGCGTGACGAGATCGATGAGGCTCCTTCCCGCACGCAGCTGCGTGAGCCCGAGCTCCGGCTGCTGACGCTCGACAATGCAGCCGAGGACATCGCAATAGAACGCAAGCGAGCGCGCGAGATGCCGCACCCGCAGCACGATATGGTCGATCTCCTGAACGGCGAACGGATGATTTGCCATCGGCGACCTCCGACTTGCGTGCCCGCGATTCGCGGGTATAGCGTGCCACGAGCAGGAGGCACACCGGGAGAGCGGTCATGCGCTGGGACGATCTGCGCGAGAGCACCAATGTCGAGGACGTGCGCGCCAGCACAGGCGGCCGTGCGGGCCTCAGAATCGGCGTCGGCGGGACGCTCTTGGCGCTCGCGGCCTCCTACTTCCTCGGTATCGACCCGCGGCTCCTCCTCGGCTTGATGAGTGCGGTGCCGACCCAGCAGTCGGCGCCGGCGGCGCGCTACGGCACTCCGCAG
This sequence comes from Steroidobacteraceae bacterium, assembly GCA_035566915.1. Lineage (GTDB taxonomy): Bacteria > Pseudomonadota > Gammaproteobacteria > Steroidobacterales > Steroidobacteraceae > 13-2-20CM-66-19. Next base: position 58,153 of record DATMPW010000062.1, on the reverse strand, counting down.
GATGAGCAGGGGCGGTTCATCGCCGCGGTGCTTGGCGAGACGGAGGATACCTGGAGCGCCATTTTCCAGGACCAGGGGCTGCAATACGTCCCACCGAAGCTCGTGCTCTACCGCGACGCGATGCCGACCGCCTGCGGCACGGGACGCTCGGCCGCCGGACCGTTCTATTGCCCGCTCGACCGCAAGGTGTATCTCGATCTGAGCTTCTTTCAGCAGCTGGCGGATGAGTTCCAGGCACCTGGGCAGTTTGCAGAAGCATACGTGCTCTCACACGAAGTCGGGCATCACGTGCAGAACCTGCTCGGCATCGCCGGGAGGGTTCGATCGGCAGAGGAGCGCGCCTCGCGGCAGCAGGCCAATCAGCTCTCGGTGAAGCTCGAGCTGCAGGCCGACTGCTTTGCCGGCGTGTGGGCCCGCCACGCCGATGAGACCAAGCACATCCTCGAGCAGGGTGATGTCGAATCGGCGTTACGCGCGGCAAGCGCTGTCGGCGATGACACACTGCAGCGCCGTGCACAGGGCTACGTGGTGCCGGAGTCCTTCACTCACGGCACCTCAGCCGAGCGCGCCAGTTGGTTCAAGCAGGGGCTCGCTGGAGGGTCCATCGAGAGCTGCGACACTTTCTCGGCACCAACCTGAAGGACCGAGAGGCCCGCAGTCAAAGAGGTCTTTTGGGAATAGTTAGGCAGATACCTAACTATTTGCCCGACCACCTTCTACCCTCCGGACGTTCTGATGTCCGCAGGTGTTCCGCCCTCACCCACTCTTCCCAGAGTAGTTTGCGTCGAGGTAGTCGAGAATCTGCTTCGCTTCCTCGTCGGTGATCGGCGCGCCGAATTTATCCTTCATTTTCTGGATGGTCTTCTGCCAGGCGGCGCGGTTCATGGCCGGGGCATTGCTCGGGATGTATTCGACGCTGTGGCAGACGATGCATCGGCCGACCGTGAGATCGCGCCCCGCACCCTCGTGCAGATCGGTCACTTCCGCAGCAGCGGCTGCGGCACTTGGCGCGTGACCGACCGTCGCGGCCCCGAAGAGGGCCGCCGAGACGGCGGTGAGAGGCGCCTTGAGTCGCATCAGCTCACCTCCACCCGGACGGTCTGGACGATGTTGTCGTGGTAGCCCGAAGGATTGGGAGTGAGCTTCTCCGGTTGGGTCGCGCCGTTACGGCTGCGCGCACGCACGGCAATCTCCAGCGGCCCGCTGCGGGAAGTATCGAGTGGCAGCTGGAACTGGCGCCATGCAAAGCGCCCCAGGTCCCGGCCAAGCTTCGCCTCGCGCCAGCTCTGTCGACCATCGAGGGATACCTCGACGGCTGCGATACCTGCGCCGCCGTCCCACGCCTTACCGGCAAGTCGCGCGGGCTCCCCGCGCCGCAGACGTGTCGCGGGTGTGGGGCTCGTGATGAGGGAATTCACGAGCATCTCGGTGATCGGAGTGTTCTCGGATGTTTCCTGGCTGACAAAGCGAGCTGTCGCAAAAGCACCCGTTGGGATCCGGTAGGCCGACTTCATCCAGAAGCCATCGAACGCGGCGGGCTGAATGCGGATCTCGGTGAGATGCTTCATCCAGTACGTGCCGGTCCAGCCAGGCACGACGAGCCGTGCCGGGGCGCCGTTCCAGTGCGGCAGCGGCTGGCCATTCATCTCCAAGGCGATGAGCGTGCTCTCATCGAGCGCGCGCTCGATGGGGAGGCTCTTCACGAAATCCGGCGTACCCGGCAGCAACGCCGTATCCGCGCCGTTGAAGACCACCTCGAGCGCATCGGCGGCGACGCCCGCCTTGTGCAGCACATCGCGCAGCCGCACGCCGGTCCAGAGGGCATTGCCCATGGCGCCGTTGCCCCACTGCACGCCGGCCACACGCGGTGAGAAAAGTCCGCGGCGGTTCCCGGAGCACTGATTTACCGCATCCACGCTGACTTGCTCGAAGCTGCCCTTCAGCTCGCGCAACGACAGTGCGAGCGCCCGCTGTGCGCTCGGTCCCCCCACCTGCAGCCGCCACGTAGCTCCATCGATGCGCGGAATGTTCGGCAGGTGATAACGGACGAAGAACACCGAGTTGTCGGTGTGGATCGGCTCGAGGTCCGCGAGCGGCGTCTCGAAGTTCGGGGGGCGAAAGGCACGCTGGATGAGGGGCTTCTTTCCCGGAAGCGCCCCGAGGAGCTCATCCCCGCCGGACGCACCGGCCGGGACGCCTTGGTCCGCTCCCGCGCGCGCGGCGATCCACCCCGCCGCGGCAAGCAGCGCCTCACGTCGCGTCAGCATCTTCAGGAGCAGCTCTTGCCGTAGGCCGGACGCGCGCCGGAGGCCTTGGCGCTCGCCTCCGTCATGTACTCGCCCTGCTTGGTCTTGCCGTACCACTGGTCGCCCTGGCAGTGGTAGACCTTGCTCTCCGTGTTCACCCATACCTTGCCCGGCCCGCCACCCGCTGCCGGCTGGGCGGGCGGGACGTACTTCGGTCCCGATGCTGGCGCAGAGGCTGCCGCGGCGCCCGTTGCCGCGCCTGCAGTCGCTGCGCCGCCCGCCGTTGCCGCGCCCGCCGCCTTGTTGATGCCGCCGTGCCCGCTGCAGGCGCCGCGCCCGCCGTGGGGCGAGGTCGTACCGTCCTTGCAGACCACCGGTTCGCCGCCGCCCGAGGATGAGCTGCTCGTTGCAGCGGGTGCGGCAGCCGCGGCAGGGGCGGCCGTCGCAGGAGCCGCCGCCGCAGCGGTGCTGCCACTGGACGCCGCCTTGTTCATGCCGCCGTGCCCGCTGCAGGCACCGCGTCCGCCGTGGGGCGAGGTCGTGCCATCCTTGCAGACGACCGGACCGCCGCTGCCCGAGGATGAACCGCTCGTTGCGGCGGGTGCGGCAGCCGCGGCAGGGGCGGCGGGGGCGGCTGTCGCAGGAGCCGCCGCCGCAGCGGTGCTGCCACTGGAGGCCGCCTTGTTCACGCCGCCGTGCCCGCTGCAGGCGCCGCGTCCGCCGTGCGGCGAGGTCGTGCCATCGTTGCACGTCACCGGGCCGCTCGATGCGTCCTGCGCCGATAAAAACCCGGGTGCGGCAAGCAGCGCGGCAGTGAGCAATACAGTGAGGATGAGCCCGTCGAGCTTGGTCTTCGCGAGATTCATGTGCAGTTCTCCCCTTCTGGGATACCGCTGACCGTCCGGTCGGCGAGAATACCCCAATCAACCACCCGGAGGTACGGTCGACCGGTCGGTGTAGGATCGCAATCGATGACCTTGCGAATTGCCCCGCTGCTCGCGGTCCTCCTCGTCGGTTGCGCCACGCCCGCGCGCGCCGACTGGATGCAGCGCACCGAAGCCATCATGGGCACGCGCTGCTACGTGGAGCTGTGGGCCGACGATCCGGTCAAGGGCAACGACGCCATCGATGCGGTAATGGCCGAACTGCGGCGCATCGACGCTCTCATGAGCCACTACAAGCCCGAGAGCCAACTGTCGCAGATCAACCAGTACGCCAACGAGCGGCCGGTGCAGGTCGATAGCGAGCTGTTCGACCTCATCAAGCTCTCCACCCAATTCTCGCAGATGACCGAGGGCGCCTTCGACATCACCTACGCAAGCGTCGGCTATCTGTACGACTATCCGAATCACATTCACCCGACCGAGGCGCAGATCCGTGAGAAGCTGCCCGCAGTCAACTGGCGCAACCTGCTGCTCGATGAGGAGCACCACAGCGTGCGCTTCGAGCATCCCGGCATGCGCATCGACCTCGGCGGCATCGGCAAGGGCTATGCGGTCGACCGCGGGATCGAGATCCTCAAAGCACGCGGTATCGCGCACGCGCTGGTGACGGCAGGAGGCGACAGTCGCATCATCGGTGACCGTAAGGGCCGTCCGTGGCTCGTCGCCATCCGTCACCCCGACAACCCGAACAAGGTCGTGACGCGCATCCCGCTGTCGGATTCGGCAGTGTCCACGTCGGGCGACTACGAGCGCTATTTCGATGAGGGTGGCGTGCGCTACCACCACATCATCGACCCGCACACCGGGCATTCGGCGAGCAAGGTGCGCAGCGCCACCGTCCTCGCACCGACCGCTACGCAGACCGATGGCATGTCGAAGACCGCCTTCGTGCTCGGCCCCGAGAAGGCTCTCGAGATCATCAATCGCATGCCCGAGTACGACGCGGTCTTCGTCCTGCCGGACGGACGCGTGATGTACTCCAACGGGCTGCGCCCGCCTGAGCGACGCCCGCCGGGTGCATCGCCCGCTGCTACTGGCGCTGGCTCTGCTCGACCTTGAGCAGCGCGTCCACCTCGGCCTCGGCTTCGAGCCAGTCGTCGGTCTCCTGGCCCGGAGCAAAACCGCGCCGCTCGGCGCGCAAGTAAGCGGCCTCGGCGATCAGCGCGTGACGCGCTTCGGGAGTGAGCTGCATCCGCGGCGGCGGCCCCGCGGGTGATTTTCGCGAGCGTGCGGGGCGACGCGTGGTGCTGTTGTCGGTGGCGGGAGCGGTATCGGCGGGGTTCAGGGCATCGGGCGAGCGACGATTGGACATCGTTTCCTCCTTGCAAGCGCTAGCGCGCACTTTGCGCGCGTGGAGAGCGCACGCGCAAGCGGGAAGCACGCACCGGAGTGTCCGCACCTGAGTGTCCGCGCGGTGTCCGGCCGTCCGACGAGCGGACACCATCTGCGGCGGCTCTGCACCCGCATCGCGCAGGCTGCTCTCGCTCAGGCCGCACTGTGTGGCTGCAGTGAGTTTTTGGGTTTTTTGAGCTCAGGAGGCGCCGGCGCCGGGGGCGCTTCGGCGACGCGCGCCCGCACGCGGCGGCGCTTTGGGTGCGGCGGTCTGACGCTTTCCGCCATTGCCGTTGCCGCGCCTTCTGGCGCGTGCCTTGGACTCCGTTGCGGCGGCGGCCGCAGCCACGGCCGCAATGTCGAGTGCCTGAAGGTAGCGGCGGAAATCACGACCGAGTGCCGCGTGGCCGAGCGCGTACTCCACGGTCGCCTGCAGGTACCCGAGCTTGCTGCCGCAGTCGTAACGCTTGCCCTCGAAGCGGTAGGCGTAAACCGCCTCCTCGCGCATCAGCGAGGCGATGCCGTCGGTGAGCTGGATTTCTCCGCCTGCGCCGCGGCCGATGCGCTCGAGGTGCTCGAAGATCGCTGGCGCCAGCACGTAGCGGCCAACCACTGCGAGGTTCGACGGTGCGACGGCCGGTTTGGGCTTCTCGACGATGCTCCGTACGCGACTGGTGACCGACCGGTCGGCCTCAACCGCGACGATGCCGTACTTGTCAGTATCGTTACGCGGCACCGACTCGACGCCGAGGATGCTGGCCCGCTTGGCCTCGTAGACCTTCGCCATCTGCGCGAGACAGGCAACTTCGCTGCGGATCAGGTCATCCGCGAGGTGCACGAAGAAGGGCTCCGCGCCCACCGCCGGCTGTGCGCACAGCACGGCGTGACCGAGTCCGAGCGGGGCGGGCTGGCGGATGTAGATACAGGAGGCGTACGAGGGCAGAACGCTGCGCAGCTGGTTGAGCAGATCGCTCTTGCCCTGCTGCTGCAGCATCAGCTCGAGCTCCTGATCGGAATCGAAGTGGTCCTCGATGGCCCGCTTGGAGGCTCCGGTGATGAACACCAGCCGCTGCGCACCTGCGGCGAGCGCCTCCTCGACCGCATACTGGATCAGTGGCTTGTCGACGACCGGTAGCATCTCCTTGGGGCTCGCCTTGGTGGCCGGTAGGAAGCGCGTCCCGCGCCCCGCCACTGGAAACACCGCGGTTCGGATCACCGGTCTCGAAGCGGGCGTCATCGCATACTCTCCTCGGCTTCCACGGCCCTCAGGACGCCCGCACCGCACGCTCGGCACGCTCGGCCCACTTGAAGATCGCCGGTCGCAGGCTGTCCCACGCGTGACACTTCGGACAGCGCCAGTACCAGCGCACGCTGTTCAATCCGCAGTCATCGCACTGGTAACGCCCGCCGGCCTCGCCGATGCGTGTCAGCAGCATACTGAGCGAGCTCGCCTCGGCGAGCGAGTCGACCCCGGCGCCGAGCTGTGCGGTGATGCCCGGCAGCTGCGCGACGTGCTCGGGCGGCACGGCGGTGGCCAACAGCCACGCGAGCTGGCGCGGGGTGACCTCGCCGCTTTGGCGCAGCCGCCGGCTGAGCTCACTCAGCATGTCCTCACCGTCCCTCTGCCGAGCGATGGCGAGCACCGCAGGGATGATCTCGAGAGCGAGTCCCGGAGAAGTCTCGAGCGCGTGCAGATAGAGCGGCAGCGCACTGGCGAGATCGCCCGCCTGCTCCGCGATCCGGGCGGTCAGCATGTCTGCGCGCGGGAGCTGAGGCTGGTGGGTACACGCCTGGCGCAGCAGCGTGCGCGCCCGCGCGGCATCGCCCTGCAGCAGTGCGTGCTCGGCGAGCTCACACAGGTAATGCGCCGCGACGCGTGCGCGCTCGAGCTGTTCCGGCTGCGGCAGCTCGTGAAAGACCTTGAGCGCCTTGGCCCAGTCGCCCTGCGCCTCGTAGATGCGCTCCAGTTGATCGAGCGCCGCGTGCCGGTACTCGCGCGAGGCCGCGAGCTCCTCGAGCACCCGCTCCGCGCGGTCCATGAGGCCGGCGCTCTGGTAGTCGAGAGCGAGGGCGAAGGCTGCCTTGTCGGCGAGCGCGGTTCCGCCGTGGTCGCGCAGCCGCGAGTGTATGGCGATCGCACGATCGACCTCCCCGCGCCTGCGGAACAGGCTCCCGAGAGCGAACTGGATCTCGGCGGCATCACCGTCGGCTTCGGCCATGCGTGCGAAGATCTCCGCGGCGTGGTCGAAGCGATCGTTGATGAGGTGATCGAGGCCGACGTAATAGTCGCGCGGCAGGCGCACCGTCCGGGCCGATCCGTTGCGGCGGCCGAGAAACCAGGCGGCGAGCCCTACGAGGATGAAGGCCAGCGCCAGGAGCAGTGGAGGGAGCTCGAACACAGCTCGGGACGATAGCAGGTCCGTGTGGCGAACGATAACGCGGCCGGCGGTGAGCGGCGGGGGCGAGGCGGCTGCAGCCCGAGCTGACCGCTCAGTACCTGGTTTTCCGGCGGCTCAGTCGCGGATCGGACGTCCGGCGCCGTCGTTCACCCGCTCACGCAGGTCCTTACCCGGCTTGAAGTGCGGCACGTGCTTGCCCGAGAGCGCCACCGCCTCGCCGGTCTTCGGATTGCGTCCCTGACGCGGCGGGCGAAAGTGCAGCGAGAAACTGCCGAAGCCCCGGATCTCGATGCGCTCGCCCTGCGAAAGCGCGTCGCTCATGATCTCCAGAATCTGCTTCAGCGCCAGCTCGACGTCCTTCGCCGGCAGGTGCTTCTGCTTGGCGGTGATGATCTCGATCAGTTCCGACTTCGTCATGCGCGCTAGCGGCTCTCTCCGGACCCGATGTGCTCCTTCAGCAGATCCCCGAGGCTCGTGCCGGATGTGGCGGTCTCGGAGCGATAGCTCTGCACCGCCTCCGCCTCCTCGTGGGCTTCCTTCGCCTTGATCGAAAGCGAGATGGTGCGCGACTTGCGGTCGACACCGGTGAACTTGGCCTCCACCTGGTCGCCCACCTTGAGCACCGCACGGGCGTCCTCGACACGGTCGCGGCCGAGCTCCGAGGCACGCAGCTGGCCTTCGATGCCATTGCCCAGATCGATGATGGCGCCGCGCGCATCGACCTCCTTCACCACGCCGTGCACGATCGTCCCCTTGGGGTTGTCGGCGATGTAGGCCGAGAAGGGATCCTTGGCGAGCTGCTTGATGCCGAGCGAGATGCGCTCGCGCTCGGGATCGATCGACAGCACCATGGCCTCGAGCTGCTGACCCTTCTGGTAGTTACGCACCGCCTCCTCGCCTGGCTGGTCCCAGGAGATGTCCGAGAGGTGCACCAGGCCATCGATGTTGCCCGGCAGCCCGATGAAGATGCCGAAATCGGTGATCGATTTGACTTGCCCCGCTACCTTGTCGCCTCGGTTGTAGTTCTCGGCGAACTCCTTCCACGGATTCGCCTGGCACTGTTTGAGACCGAGCGAGATGCGCCGACGCTCCTCGTCGACATCGAGCACCATCACCTCGACTTCCTGCCCGGTGTGCACGACCTTGGCGGGGTTGACGTTCTTGTTGGTCCAGTCCATCTCGGAAACGTGCACCAGGCCCTCGACGCCGTCCTCGATCTCGACGAACGCGCCGTAGTCGGCGATGTTGGTGACCTTGCCGAACACACGCGTGCTGGGCGGATAGCGCCGGGCGATGTTCTGCCACGGGTCGGCGCCGAGCTGCTTGAGGCCGAGGCTCACGCGCGAGCGCTCGCGGTCGAACTTGAGGATGCGTACCTCGATCTCATCGCCCACCTTGACGACTTCCGAGGGGTGCTTGACGCGCTTCCACGCCATGTCGGTGATGTGCAGCAGTCCGTCGATGCCGCCGAGGTCGACGAACGCACCGTAGTCGGTGAGGTTCTTGACCGCGCCGCGCACCACTGCGCCTTCCTGCAGGTTGTCCATGAGCGCCGAGCGCTCGGCAGAAAACTCCTGCTCCACCACGGCACGGCGTGAGACGACGACGTTATTGCGCTTCTGATCGAGCTTGATGACCTTGAACTCGAGCGGCTTGCCCTCGAGGTAGGAGGTGTCGCGCACCGGGCGCACATCGACGAGCGAGCCCGGCAGGAACGCGCGCACGTTCTCGATCTCGACGGTGAAGCCACCCTTGACGCGTCCGGTGATGACTCCGGTCACGATCTCGGACTTGTTGAATGCCTCCTCGAGGCGAGTCCAGGTGCGCGCGCGCTTGGCCTTCTCGCGCGAGAGGCGTGTCTCACCGGTACCGTCCTCGACCGAGTCGAGTGCGACCTCCACCTGTTCGCCGGCCTTGACCTCCACCTCCCCGCGCTCGTTCTTGAACTGCTCGAGGGGAATGACGGCTTCGGACTTCAGACCTACGTTGACGATGACGACGTCGCTGGTGACTTCGACGACGAGCCCGGTAAGTATCATTCCCGGGCGGATGCGCTGGTTGGCGAGACTCTGCTCGAAGAGCTGGGCGAAACTTTCTGTCATACCTTCACTGATGCCACGCAGATGGCGTGTGTGTACTGGAACCGCCTTCCGCGCGGTCCAGGAAAACATAACGGGCACCCGCATCCTGCGCGTGCCTTCCTCGGACTTCCTTCTCCCATGCGTATCGCGACGAGCGGCCCCTCAAGGCCACAAGCGACGAGCGGCTCCCAATTTCAGCACCCGCTGTACCACCGCCTCCACCGAAAGACCGGTCGAGTCGATGAGACAGGCATCGGGCGCGGCCTTCAGTGGGGCGACCTCGCGGGTCTGATCCCTCAAATCCCGCTCGGCTATCTCGCGCGAAAGGGCGGGAAGGCTAACATCGGATCCCTTGTCTTTCAACTGCTTATGCCGCCGGAGGGCTCTTTCCTGGGGGGTGGCCGTCAGAAAGATTTTCAGCTCCGCCCCGGGGAACACGACCGTGCCCATATCACGGCCATCCGCGACCAGGCCCGGGAGTACGGCAAAGGCGCGCTGCCGGGCGAGCAGCGCTTCGCGCACTGCCGGCCAGGCGGCCACCCGGGAGGCCCCCTGCCCCGCCTCCTCTGAACGGATCCTGGCCGTCACATCGCGCCCCTCGAGCGAAATGTGCTCGCTGCCGTCCGGGGCAACGCTGAAGACCACGTCCATGCGGCGGGCAAGCGCGGCATGGCGCGCCTCATCGTCCGTCGGCAACCCGGCATCGGATCCGGCGAGCGCGACCAGCCGATAGAGCGCTCCGCTATCGAGCAGGTGCCAGCCCACACTACGCGCGACTGCGCGGCTGATGGTGCCCTTGCCCGAGCCACTCGGGCCGTCGACGGTGACGATGGGACAGGCCGGGCACTTCGGCATCGGGGCAGTGTCCCTCAGAGTGTCTGGAGGCCCAAGCCGGCCCGGCGCGCACAATCCTCAAACCCGGGAAAACTGGTCGCCACGTTCGCCACATCGGCGATCTCGATCGGCGCACGCGCCCGCAGCGCCGCCACGGCGAAGGCCATGGCGATGCGGTGATCGCCGAGGCTGTCGATGCGCCCCCCCGAGAACTCCGGTGTGCCACGGATCCGCAGCCCATCGGGCAGGAGCTGATGCTCGACGCCGAGCATCTCGAGGCCGGCCGCCATTGCGGCGAGCCGATCGCTCTCCTTCACCCGCAGCTCGCCGGCGCCCCGCACCAGTGTCTCGCCACGCGCGGCGGCAGCCGCGATGAAAAAAACCGGAAGCTCATCGATCGCGAGTGGCACGAGGCTCTCGGGCACTGTGATGCCCTGGAGCGGACCGCGGCGCACCTCGATGTCCGCGACCGGCTCCGCGTTATGTCCGGTCGGTGCGCCGCGCGGAAATACGCGGATATCCGCGCCCATGAGCGCCAGCAGCTCGAGGAGTCCCGTGCGTGTCGGATTGACGCCGATGTTCACGAGCTTGAGTGGCCGCTCGGCGGCGAGCGCTCCCGCCACGAGGAAGAAAGCCGCCGATGAGAAGTCCGCCGGCACCGCAAGCGTCGTGGCATGCAGCGACTGTCCGCCCTTGAGGATGATCACGCCGCTCTGCGGCTGACCGAGCTGCACACGGAAGGCGCGCAGCATGCGCTCGGTGTGGTCCCTCGAGGGCGCCGGCTCGGTGAGTGTGGTGCACCCGCTGGCTGAGAGCCCGGCGAGGAGCAGCGCCGACTTCACCTGCGCGCTCGCGACCGGCAGCGTGTACTCGATGCCGTTGAGGTGCGGCGTGCCGTGGATCCGGACCGGCGGCCGGCCCTCCTGCGTATCGATCCGTGCGCCCATCCGGCGCAGCGGCCCGGCAACGCGCTCCATCGGCCGCCGCATGAGCGAGGCGTCGCCGATGAGGATCGAGTCGAAGCTCTGCGGAGCGAGCACCCCCATCATCAGTCGCATGGCCGTGCCGGCGTTGCCCATGTCGAGCGGCGCGGAAGGCGCCGAGAGCCCTGCCATACCCCGGCCGTGCACCCACACCTCGGTCTCCGCCGGGCGCTCGATGTGCACCCCAAGAGCCATGAGAGCGCGCGCCGTCGCGAGGCAATCCTCACCGGCGAGAAAACCGGTGATGTGCGTCCGCCCCAGGGCGAGGGCGCCTAACATGAGGGCGCGATGCGAGATCGACTTGTCCCCGGGCACCGTGAGCTCGCCCGAGACGGTGCCCCCCGGGGCTACGCGCCAGCGGCGCGGCACGGGTGCGCTCACTGCACGGCCCGAGGGTAGGAGCCGAGCACGCGAAAGAGCGATGCCCGCTTCTTCAGCGCGGCCAGCGCGCGCGCCACGTGCGGCTCATCCGCGTGCCCCTCGAGATCCATGAAAAAAACGTAATCCCACTTGCGCCGTCGCGAAGGACGCGACTCGATGCGCGTAAGGCTCACGCGATGGCGCGCCAAGGGCTCGAGCAGCCGGTAGAGCGCGCCGGGAGCATCGGTGTGCCCGACCGAGACGAGGAGCGTCGTGCGATCCTCGCCGCTCGCTGCGAAGAGCTTGCGGCCGAGCACGAGGAAGCGCGTGGTGTTATCGGCCCGGTCTTCGATCTCCGCAGCCAGCACCTTCAGCCCGTAGACCTCCGCTGCGGTCTCACCGGCGATCGCCGCGCTTCCTTGCTCGTCGCGGGCGCGGCGCGCCCCCTCGGCGTTACTCGACACCGCCACCTGCTCGACTCCCGGCAGGTGCTCCTCCAGCCACTGCCTGCATTGTGCGAGCGACTGCGGGTGCGAGCACACGCGCACGATGCGGGACAGCGCACTCATCGCGCCCATGAGGTGATGGCGGATGCGCAACTCCACCTCGCCACAGATCTTCAGCGGAGAAGTGAGGAAACGGTCCAGTGTGTGATTGACCGTGCCCTCGGTCGAGTTCTCGATCGGCACGACCCCGAAGTCCGCGTTGGCTGCCTCCACCTCGTGGAATACCTCATCGATCGAGGCGAGCGGCAGGGCGCGCACCGAATGGCCGAAGTGATTGAGCACCGCGGTCTGAGTGAACGTGCCCTCGGGTCCGAGAAAGGCCACCTTGAGCGGCTCCTGCTGCGCGAGGCATGCCGACATGATCTCGCGAAACAGCCGCAGCACCTCCTCATCGCGCAGCGGCCCGGCGTTGCGTGCGCGCGCCTGACGCAGCACCTGCGCCTCGCGCTCCGGACGATAGAAGTCCACGGTGCGCCCATCGTGCGTCTTGGAGATGCCGACCTTTTGCGCGAGACGCGCGCGCTCGTTCAGCAGCCGGTGGATCTGCTCATCGACCGCGTCGATGCGGCCGCGCACGTCCTCGAGCAGCCCCTGGGGCGAGGCTCGGGGGCTCGGCGGTTGCCGGCGGGCGGCCATGCGCTTCAGAGGATGCGAGCCGAGAGCACGCCGTCGATGGCGCGGATTCGCTCGAGCAGCTCCTCGCCGAGCACGCCGTCGGCATCGATGAGCGTATAGGCGTACTCACCGCGTGACTTGTTGAGGAGGTCCGCGATATTGATGCCGTGCGCGGCAAGACAGGTCGAGATCTGGCCCACCATGTTGGGGACGTTGCGGTTGGCGACGCCAAGGCGGGTCGTGCCGGGCATGCGTGGCAGCACCGTGTCCGGGTAGTTCACGCTGTTCCTGATATTGCCGTTCTCGAGGAAATCACGCACCTGCTCCGCCACCATGATCGCGCAATTCTCCTCCGCCTCGCCGGTGGACGCGCCCAGGTGCGGGAGCGTGATGACCCGCGGGTGGTCGTTGAGCGCGCGCGTGGGGAAATCGCACACGTAGGCGTGCAGCTTCCCCGCATCGAGCGCCGCGAGCACCGCCGCTTCATCCACGATGGCCGCGCGCGCGAAGTTGAGGATCGTGCCGCTCGCGCGCATGAGCTCGAGTCGCGCGGCATTCACCAGCGCCCGCGTGGCGTCAGTGAGCGGCACGTGCACGGTGATCGCGTCGGAGCGCGCGAACAGGTCATCGAGCGATAGCGCCTGCTCGACGCTCGATGAGAGCTGCCAGGCGCGCTGCACGGTGAGCTGCGGATCGTAGCCGAGCACCTTCATGCCGAGCGCCAGCGCAGAGTTCGCCACCTCGACACCGACGGCGCCGAGTCCCACGACCCCAAGTGTGCGCCCCGGGAGCTCGAAGCCCACGAAGCGCTTCTTGCCCGCCTCCACGGCTTCTTCGATGGCGGCATCGTCACCGCTCAGGCCGCGCGCAAAGAGCCACGCGGGAGCGATGTTGCGCGCCGCGAGGAAGAGTCCCGCCAGCACGAGCTCCTTGACTGCATTCGCGTTGGCTCCGGGGGTGTTGAACACCGGGATGCCGCGGCGGCTCATCTCCGCCACGGGGATGTTGTTGACACCGACGCCGGCGCGGCCGATGGCGCGCACCCGGGGGGCGATGCGCGTTCCATTGAGTTCCGCGGAACGCACGAGGATCGCATCGGGGTCGGCGAACCCCGCCCCTACCTCGTAACGGTCTGCGGGGAAGCGGGTGAGGCCGCGCGGGCTGATCTGGTTCAGGGTGAGGATACGCAAGGGCATGCGGTCATCAGCCGTGGCGGCGCGCGAAGTCCCGCATGAACGCCACGAGCGCCTCGACGCCGGCGAACGGCATGGCGTTGTAGAGACTCGCGCGCAGTCCACCGACCGAGCGGTGCCCGGCCAGATTGACGAGGCCGGCAGCGCGGGCACCCACGAGGAAGGGCTCATCGAGCCGTGCATCGGCGAGCGTGAAGGGCACGTTCATCCACGAGCGGCACTGCACGGCAACGGGACTACTGTAGAAGCCCGACGAGTCGATGGTGTCGTAGAGCAGTTGAGCCTTGGCTCGATTGTGCGCAGCCATCGCCGCAAGCCCGCCCTGTCCCTTCAGCCACCGCAGCACGAGGCCCGCAACGTACCAGGCGAAGGTCGCGGGCGTATTGAGCATCGAGCCCTCCTGTGCCATCGCCTGGTAGTCCCACACCGCAGGGGTCCCGGCTCGCGCCTTACCCGGGAGGTCATCGCGCACGATCACCACCACGAGGCCCGCCGGCCCGATGTTCTTCTGCGCGCCCGCATAAATCAGCCCGAACTTCTCCACTGCCAGCGGTCGCGAGAGAAGCGTCGAGGACATGTCGGCCACCAGCGGCACGCTGCCGGTCTCGGGGATGTAGGGAAACTCGACCCCGCCGATGGTCTCATTCGGCGTGTAGTGCACGTAGGCGGCGTCGGGCGTGAGTCGCAGCGCCCCAGGCGTTGGGACGGTAGTGTAGTTCGATGCAGCCTCATCGGCCGCGACGTTCACCCGCGCAGTGTAGCGCTGCGCCTCGCGCAGTGCCTTCTGCGACCAGTGGCCGGTGTTGAGGTAGTCGACGGTGGAATCCGCGCGCGCGAGATTGAGCGGCACGGCGGCGAACTGGCCGGTGGCGCCACCTTGCAGAAACAGAACGCGGTAATTGGCCGGCACCCCGAGGAGCTCGCGCAGCAACGCCTCCGATTCCTGCGCCACGCCCATGAACGCCTTGCCGCGGTGGCTCACCTCCATGACGGAAGTGCCGCTCCCCTGCCAGTCGAGGAGCTCATCCCGGACCTGCTCGAGGACCTCCACGGGCAGCGTGGCCGGCCCCGCAGCGAAGTTGAATACGCGCACGAGCCCGAGAGCCTAAGTGTCCGCGGCGGGTGGTGTGGCGCCCGGCGCCTGTTCGCCGACCGTCTCCTCCCCCTCCCCTTCGAGGCTCTCGATGCGCTCGATGCCAACGAGCCGTTCGCCTTCGCCGAGGCGGATCAGCCGGACGCCCTGCGTGTTGCGGCCCTGCACCGAGATCTCATCCACCGTGGTGCGCACCAGTGTGCCGGTGGAGCTGATCAGCATGATCTCCTCGCCCGGCATCACCTGCAGCGCCGCCACCGTGAAGCCGTTGCGATCGGAGGTCTGCAGCGCGATCACGCCCTGGCCGCCACGGCCGTGACAGGGAAACTCCGCGAGCGGGGTGAGCTTGCCGTACCCGGTTGCGGACGCGGTCAGCACCCGCGGCGCATCCTCCGCACCGGCACTCTCGCCTGCCACGATGAGCGCGATCAGATCCTGCCCCGCCCCGAGCTTTATGCCGCGTACGCCGGCCGCCTCGCGGCCCATGGGGCGCACCTCGCCCTCGTGGAAGCGGATGGCCTTGCCGCCGCTCGACACCAGCATGATCTCGCGCTCACCGTCGGTGAGCGCGACGCCGACCAGCTGATCGTTCGGCGCCAGGTCGACGGCGATGATGCCGGTAGTGCGCGGCCGCGAGAAGGCGGCGAGCGGGGTCTTCTTCACCGTGCCGGCGCGCGTCGCCATGAAGACGAAGTGCTGCTCGTCGTACTGTTTCACCGGCAGCAGTGCATTGATCTTCTCGCCCTCCTCGAGCGGCAGCAGATTCACCATCGGCTTGCCGCGCGCGCCGCGCCCGGCCTGCGGCAGCTCGTACACCTTGAGCCAGTAGACCTTGCCGCGGTTGGAGAAGCACAGCACCGTGTCATGGGTGTGCGCCACGAACAGCTTCTCGACGAAGTCCTCGTCCTTCACCGCAGTCGCCGTCTTGCCGCGGCCGCCGCGCCGCTGCGTCTGATATTCGGTGAGCGGCTGACTCTTGGCATAGCCGGCGTGCGAGAGCGTCACCACCACGTCCTGCGGCTCGATCAGGTCCTCGGTGGTGAGATCGAGGTGGTCGCGGTTGATCTCGGTACGGCGCGCATCGCCGTAAGTCTCGCGCACCTCGATGAGCTCGGCACGCACCACCTGCGTGAGGCGTTCGGGGCGGCCGAGGATGTCGCTCAAGTCCGCGATGCTCGTGAGCAGTTCCCGGTATTCGGCGATGATCCTGTCCTGCTCGAGACCGGTGAGCCGGTGCAGGCGCATATCGAGGATCGCCTGTGCCTGCGCCTCGGAGAGCCGGTAGGCGCCCGCATGGAGGCCCGACTCGGCGGGCAGACCCGGAGGCCGCGTGGAGATCTCCCCGGCGCGCGCCAGCAGCTCCGTCACCGCACCCGGCGCCCAGGCGCGCGCCTGCAGCGCGCTGCGCGCTTCCGCGGGCGATGCCGCCGCCTTGATGAGCGCGATCACGAGATCGATGTTGGCAAGCGCGACCGCAAGTCCTTCGAGGATATGGGCACGCTCGCGCGCCTTGGCGAGCTCGTGGATGCTGCGCCGCGTGACCACCTCGCGCCGGTGACGGATGAAGGCTTCCAGCATCTCCTTCAGCGACATCAGCTTCGGCTGGCCGTCCTGCAGCGCCACCATGTTGATGCCGAACACCGTCTCCATCGGCGTGTGCGCGTACAGATTGTTCAGCACGATCTCCGTCACTTCGCCGCGCTTGAGCTCGATGACGATGCGCATGCCGTCCTTGTCGGACTCATCACGCAGGCCATCCGCCGCGATGCCATCGAGCTGCTTCTCACGTACCAGCTCCGCGATGCGCTCGATCAGGCGTGCCTTGTTGACCTGATAGGGGAGCTCGGTGACCACGATCGCCTGGCGATCGCCGCGGCCGACCTCCTCGATCGCGACCCGCGCACGCACCGAGAGGCGGCCGCGCCCGGTGCGGTAGGCGGTCGCGATCTCCTGCGCGCCGTTGATGATGCCAGCGGTCGGGAAGTCCGGACCCGGCACGTGCTGCATCAGCGCCGCGAGCGGCAGCGCCGGATCATCGAGCAGCGCCAGGCAGGCGTTCACGGTCTCGATGAGGTTGTGCGGCGGAATGTTGGTGGCCATGCCGACCGCGATGCCGGTCTGCCCGTTCACCAGCAGGTTCGGGATGCGGGTCGGCAGCACCGTCGGCTCGGTCTCGGACTCGTCGTAGTTGGGGTTGAAATCGACCGTTTCCTTGTCGATATCCGCCAGCAGCTCGTGCGCGATGCGCGTCATGCGCACCTCGGTATAGCGCATGGCCGCCGGCGGATCCCCGTCCACCGAGCCGAAATTGCCCTGGCCGTCGACCAGCAGGTAGCGCATGGAGAATGGCTGCGCGAGGCGCACGATGGTGTCGTACACCGCGCTCTCGCCGTGGGGGTGGTACTTGCCGATCACATCGCCGACGACGCGGGCGGATTTCTTGTAGGCCTTGTTCCAGTCGTTGCCGAGCTCGCGCATGGCGTAGAGCACCCGCCGGTGCACGGGCTTCAGGCCATCGCGCACGTCGGGCAGGGCGCGCCCGACGATCACGCTCATTGCATAGTCGAGATAGGAACGCCGCATCTCTCCTTCGAGAGTGACCGGCACGATTTCGCGGGCGATCTCAGCCATCAATCAGAACTTAAGGATATGAGCGCCCGGCTGGGCACGAAAATAAAGGAGAAATTCTAGCATGAACCAGACCTGCGGCGGCCTGTGGATACAGGCCGCCGCAGGCGGAAGTGCCACGGCCTCAGCACCCGAAGTTGGCGTACTGCGGCTACGGGCCGCGCACGCGCGCTAGGCGCCTGGGCCGCGGTAGCTGTGCTTCTTCTCGAGCGCTCGATCGACTTCTTCGACGCTGAGCAGTGCCGTCGTATTCACCCGCACGAGCCCGGTCGCCGAGGCTGCGAGAGAGAGAGCCGCCATGCTCACTGCGTCGGGCGCCTCGACGATCGAAACCACATCGCGATCGCCCATCGAGAAGTAGAAGGCCTCGAGCTTACCCTCGAGGCTCTCCACCGCCTTCGCGAGGGCCCGGCGGCGTCCGCTCGCCTTGTCTTTCTGCAGACCGCGGAGACCTTCGGCCGTGTAGGCCGCTTCGATGAGGTACTTGGGCATGGTGTTCTCCTTTGCGCGGGTCACGCTGGTCGCCGGCAATTGTACGCCTGCGCGCGCTGCCCGCTGGACGCGCCGCCCGCGAAAGATCGCTGCCGGCTGCAGACGCACGGGAAGCGGAGCGCCGATATACTCCCGTGCCATGTCGAGCTCAGGCGACGCCGAGTTTCTGATCGAGCCCCGCTGGCTGCTGCCAGTCGCGCCCGGCAATACCGTGCTCGAGGGACAGGCAGTCGCCGTGGCTGGCGGACGCATTCTCGCAGTAGGACCCACGGCGGAATTGCGCCAGCGATACGTTTCGCACCTGCGCATCGTGCGCGAGCGCCACGCACTGCTGCCCGGACTGGTCAATGCGCACACCCGCGCCTGCCACACGTTGCTGCGGGGACTGCCCGTACGCGGCCCGCGGCTGCGCTGGCTCGGCGAGACACTCGCACCGCTCGAGCGGCGGGCGCTCGGCGCGGACCTGGTACGCGATGGCACGCGGCTCGGTGTAGCCGAGATGCTGCGGGCCGGCATCACCTGTTACGCGGACGAAAGTCCCCTGCCCGAGGAGGCGGCGCGCGTCGCTGCCGCTGCGCAGGTGCGCGCGCTCATTGGCTTGCCCGTCAAGGACACCGCCGATGCATGGGCGGAAGACGCCAACGCCCACCTCGCGCGAGCCGAAGCTCTGTGGGATGAGTACCGCACGGATGCGCGCATCGGGCTGTACTTCGTGCCGCAACCGGCGCAGGGCCTGAGCGATGGAACCCTGATGCGACTGCGCCGCGTGGCCGATGAGCTCGATGCGCGTGTGGTCATCCATCTCGACGAGTTGCCGTATGCACGGTGGACCGAGGAGCACGGTAACGCTGCCCACGATGACCTCGTGGGTGTCGCAGATGGTGCCGGACGGCCGCGACAGGCCTCGAGCACACGGCGCGTTGCGCACCTGCAGGCCCTTGGACTCCTGCGCCCGGGATTCGGCGCCATTGGCGCGCTCGGTTGCAATGCCGAGGAGGCACAGCTTCTCTCGCGGCACGGAGCGGCGATCATTGCCTGTCCGCAGGCAGAGCTGCGCCTGCAACGCGAAAGAGTGTCGCTGCCTGCCGGGCGCCCGGTCGCGCTCGGCACCGACACTCCCGCCGCCGCCGGTGCACTCGACATGCTGGCCGAAGCGCGCAGCGCAGCGCTGCTTTTCGGCCTCACTCCTCTGGAAGCGCTGCACCTGGCGACGCTCGGTGGCGCGACGGCGCTCGGGCTCGCCGCGCAGATCGGCTCGATCGAGCCCGGCAAGTCCGCCGACCTCACCTGCCTCGATCTCGATGCGCCCGGCTGCCGGCCGGTGAGCGACGTCGCCGCGGTGATCATCTTCGGCGTCACCCGCGCGCAGGTGAGCGATGTCTGGTGTGCAGGCCGTGCGGCGGTGAGCGAAGGCCGGCTGCGGCTCTTCGATGAGGCAGAGCTCGCGGCGCTCGCGGGTCAGTGGGCGCAACGCCTCGCGCTGGAGGCCGCGGCGTGAGCGCCGCACCCCCCGCGGTTCCCGCTGCGCCGGGCAACGCCGACCGGGCGGAACTCGAGAAATTCGACGCGCTCGCGGCGCGTTTCTGGGACAGTCACGGCGACTTTCGTCCGCTCCATATGCTGAACCCGGTGCGCCTGCAGTTCATTACTTCGCGCGCAACCATCGCGGGACGCCGCGTGCTCGATGTCGGCTGCGGCGGTGGACTACTCTCGGAGTCCCTGACTCGCGCAGGTGCGCAGGTCACCGGTGTCGACCTGGCGCCGGGGATGATAGAGGTGGCGCGGTTGCATGCCGCCGAGAGCGGCCTCGCGATCGACTACCGGGTAGCATCGGCCGAGGAGCTCGCGCAGGCGTCCCCGGGTCATTTCGACGTGGTCACCTGCATGGAGATGCTCGAGCACGTCCCCGATCCCGCCGCGATGATCGCCACGCTCGCGCGGCTCCTGGCGCCGGGCGGCGCCCTCTTCGTCTCGACGCTCAACCGCAATCTCAAGTCGTTTCTGCTCGCGATCGTCGGCGCCGAGTACCTCCTGCGGCTCATTCCGCCCGGCACTCACGAATACGAGCGGCTCATTCGTCCGGCTGAGCTCGCGCGCTGGGCACGGGCCGCGGGGCTCACCCTCGTGGAGCTCGCCGGCATCGAGTTCAATCCAATCACGGGCCACGTCGCATTGAGCGCCGATGTATCCGTGAACTACCTGGCGCACCTCACGCCGTGAATGCCGCGATCATCATTCTGTGCACCCTCGCAGGCGCTCTCATCGGGCTGCTGTTCGGCGCGCTCTTCACACAGCTGCGCGCCGCACGGCGCATCGAGGCGCTGCGCGTAGAGCTCGCCTCGGCGCAGACGCGACTCGAGGCGAGCGTCCTGCAGGAGGCGGACCGCCTGAGACTGCTCGAGCAGTCGGAGACACGGCTGCGAGCCGCGTTCGATTCGCTCGCCGGGGAGACGCTGCGCACGAACAGCGAGCTGTTCCTGCGACTCGCGCGTGAAGCCCTCGGCCGGGACCAGGTGATCGCTCAGGGAGCGCTCAAGGAGCGCGAGCTCGCGATCGCGCAGCTGGTGGACCCGCTGCGCACTGCGCTCGAGCGCACCGAGGCACAGGCGCAGGCGCTCGAGCGCGAGCGGCGCGATGCCTTCAGCGCGCTGCGCACGCAACTCGAGAGCCTCGCCGGCGGACAGGCGCAGCTGCAGCGCGAGACGCGCAACCTCGTCACGGCCTTGCGCCGCCCGGAAGTGCGCGGCCGCTGGGGCGAGCTGACGCTGCGCCGCCTCGTGGAGCTCGCCGGGCTCACCGAGCACTGCGACTTCACCGAGCAGTTACAGCTGGTCGGCGAGGAAGGCGCGCTGCGCCCGGACCTGGTGGTGCACATGCCGGACGCGCGCGATCTGGTCATCGACGCCAAGACGCCGCTCGAGGCGTACCTCGCGGCGCTCGAGGCGGCGAGCGAGGAGGAGCGGACCCAGGCACTGCGTCGGCACGCGCAGCAGGTCGAAACGCGCGTTCGCGAGCTCGCCTCCAAGAGCTACTGGTCGCAGTTCGAGCGCAGTCCCGAGTTCGCGGTTCTCTTCCTGCCGGGCGATCAGTTTCTCTCTGCCGCGCTCGCCGAGCGTCCGGAGCTGCTCGAGACCGCCCTCTCCCAGAGCGTGATCATTGCCACACCCTCGACGCTGATCGCGCTGCTGAAGGCAGTCGCTTACGGCTGGCGCCAGTCCGTGGTGGCGCACAACGCGGCGCAGATCCGCGACCTCGGCCAGGAGCTGTATCGGCGGCTGAGTACCTTCAACGGGCATCTGGGACGCATGGGACAGCGGCTCGCGACTGCGGTCGACGCCTATAACGCCGCGGTGGGATCGCTCGAGCGCGGAGTTCTGCCGCAGGCGCGGCGCTTCGGCGAGCTCGGAGTGACCGCGGAAGCGCCCCTGCCGGCGCTCGAGCCCATCGGGCAGCTGGTACGGGACACCGGCGCGCCGAGTGCCGCGGAGCCGGTGGCGCCTCCACCCTCCCCGCCGACGGGTGCGACTCCGGGCGATGCCGCGGCCTGAGTTATCCGCGACGCGCAGCCTCGCCTCGCTGTACTCCTCCGCACCACAGCGGCTCGCGATCACGGCGCTGACCGCTCTCGAGCGCGAGATTGGCGAGAGCCTGCGGCCGGGGCTCGACCATCAGGTGGCGCACACACGCCTCGCGTGGTGGCGCGAGGAATGCGCGCGCACCGCGCAGGGGCGTCCGAGTCACCCCCTCACGCGTGAGCTCGCCGCGCTCTTCGCTGCGATTGGAGCGGAGCCGCTCACCGGCCTCGCAGGCCTCGTAGATGTCACCCTGTGGGACCT
Source organism: Steroidobacteraceae bacterium (assembly GCA_035566915.1). Lineage (GTDB taxonomy): Bacteria > Pseudomonadota > Gammaproteobacteria > Steroidobacterales > Steroidobacteraceae > 13-2-20CM-66-19. The sequence continues at coordinate 36,611 of DATMPW010000062.1, read as the reverse complement.
CTCGTGCGCGACGTTCGACACGCGGCGCGAGCTCACTGCCTACTGCGAGCGCTGGAGCGCCGCCGTGATCGCCCCGGTGATGGGCCTCGCCCTGCCCGGGCGTCCGTTACCACAGGCGCATGCTTTCGGCGTCAGTCTCCGAGAGATCGAGCTGCTGCTCGCACTCGCGCCCGATGCGAGGGCGGGACGGTTGCGCGTGCCGCTCGATGAGCTCGGCCGCGCAGGTGTCCCTCCCGAGAGCCTCGCCGTGCCGCCGTGGGCGCCGGCACTCGCCGCGCTGCTGCGTGATCGCCACCAGGCGCTGCGGCTCGCACTCTGGGATGCCGCCGGTTCGCTGGCGCCTGAGGCGCGCAGGCCGCTGCGCGGCCTCATCGTGTGGGCCACGATGGCGTGCACCGCCTCCGCGCGCGCGGAGAAGTGCTTGCCGCGGGCGAGCAGCCTGCGCGACCGTCATGCGCTCCTCGACGCCTGGCGCGCGTGGCGGGCGGCACGGCGCCTCGACAGGCACGCAGGTGAATCAACGTTTCGCGCATAAGTTAGGCGAATACCATCGGCAAAAGGTACCTATGACAGCTGCCCCGGAGATCCATCTTGTTTGAGCCGCGTGACCACGTTGCCGGCCCCGCCGAGCTCGCCGGTCGTGTAGTCGCCATCACCGGCGCGGGCTCCGGCATCGGCCGCGCCGTGGCGCTCGCGTGCGGGCGTCATCAGGCGAATGTGGTCCTGATCGGCCGTGATGCGTCGAAGCTCGAAGCCGTTCACGCACAGCTTGCTGCAGCGGGGTCCCCGCAGGCGAGCATCGCGCTGCTCGATCTCGAGAAGGCGCTGGCACGCGACTACGACGAGCTCGCCGATGCCGTGCTCGAGCGCTACGGGCGACTCGATGGGCTGCTGCACAACGCTGGCCTGCTCGGCACGCTCTCCCCCATCGAGCACTATGACGTGCCGACCTGGTGTCGGGTGCTGCATGTCAACCTGACCGCCGCGTTCGTGCTGACGCAGGTGTTGCTGCCTGCGCTAAAGAAGTCCGAGGACGCCTCGATCGTGTTCACCGCGAGCAGCGTCGGCCGTCGCGGCCGCGCCTATTGGGGCGCGTACGCGATATCGAAGTTTGCCCTCGAAGGCCTCTCGCAGGTGTTGTCCGAAGAACTAGAGGGGATCAGCCACGTGCGGGTGAACACGCTCAACCCCGGGCGCGCACGCACCGCCATGCGCCGCCAGGCGTACCCGGCAGAGGACGTGAGCGAGGTGCCGCTGCCTGAAACACTGACCGCCGCATACATTGCGCTGCTCGGGCCCGCGAGTCGCGGCATCACCGGCGGTGCGTTCGATGCTCAGCCGCCGGCGCGCTCTTCATGCTCGGCGGCAGCTGATTCGGCTCCCGGGAGCAGCGCACGCAGCTCCTCGTGAGAAAGCTCGCGGAAGCGCCCGCGGCCGAGCGTGCGCTCGAGCGCCAGCGGCCCAAGGCGCGTGCGCAGCACGCGGCTCACCTGCGCGCCCTGACGCTCGAGTAGCCGGCGCACCTCGCGGCCGCTCGCACCCTGGACGGCGATCTGATACCAGCGGTTGGCGCCCTCACCGCCGGCTGATTCGCAGCGCTCCACCGCAAGCTGCGCGCCGCTGTCGAGCTCGCCGCCGAGAATTCCCCGGATCTGCGTGTCGCTGAGCTCGCCGCGCACCCGTACGCTGAACTCGCTCGCGAGAGCATGCACAGCGCGCTGCAGCCGCGCAGCGAGCTCGCCATCGGTAGTGAGGAGCTCGAGTCCTCCATCCGCACTTGGCATGGGACTGACTGCGATGAGACGCCGGCCGAGGCGCCGCGGCATCCGTCCGGCCATTGCGGCGCGTTGCGACTGCCGGGGCACTGACGGTTCCACGGTTGGAGGAAGTGGCGCGACGGGGGGCTCGATGAGCGGCTCACCGGGAGAGCGGTGGCAGAGAAACACCCGCGCACTCGCCGCGGCGCGCGCGTGCACCCTGCGCCCATCGAGCCGCAGCTCATCTCCCGGGGCGACGCGTGCCCCGAGTGTGGCTACGGCGCCATTGATGGTGAGGCGGCCGGCGCGGATCCAGGCCTCCGCTTCGCGCCGCGATGCGAGGCCGGCACGTGCGAGCACCTTCTGCAGCCGCTCGGCGCCGCGCGTGAGGCTACGGCCCGTGCGGGACATTCACCCGTCCATTGCGCGCGGCCCCGCGACCAGCTCCGCCGAGCCGTCGCCTTCGGCGGAGAGCTCGTCTTCCTCCGGCGGGTCTTCGCCAGCGCTCGAGTCCGCGTCCCCGGGCGCGGGGATCGGCGCCGCCGTCGTGTCCCCGGCGAGCGCGAGCTGCAGGGTGAAATCGCCCATGGCCTTCAGTTCCGCGAGCGGCGGCAGCTCATCGAGGCTCTTGAGGCCGAAGTAATCGAGGAACTCGCGTGTCGTGCCGAGAAGCTCGGGATGGCCCGGGACATCACGGTGGCCCACGACGCGCACCCAGTTGCGCTCTATCATGGTGCGGATGATGTTGGGATTCACGGCGACACCGCGCACCGCCTCGATCTCCGCGCGCGTGATCGGCTGCCGATAGGCGATCAGCGCCAGCGTCTCGAGCAGCGCGCGCGAGTAACGCGCCGCGCGCTCCGGCCACAGGCGCGAAATCTCGCCCGCGAGCTCGCGGCGCACCTGGATGCGAAAGCCGCTCGCGGTCTCCTTCAGCTCGATGCCGCGACCGACGTATTCAGCGCCGAGCGATTCGAGCGCCGTGCGTACCGCCTGCGCGCTCGGACGCACGCCGTCATCAAAGAGGCGCATCAGCTCCGCCACCGGCAGCGGGCCGCCCGCGGCGAGCAGCGCGGCCTCGATGACGTTGCGAATGTAGGACTCGTTCATGAAGGATCCTCATCGGCGGGGACGGCGGATGGGGTGCCGTCACGACCGGGCTCGGCGCTGCCGGCTTCCGGGTTGTCGGCGACGATGTGCAGCATCCGCGCGGGACCGGTGGCGCGCACGTGCAGCGGCGCGTAGGCCTGTGCCTGCACGATGTCGATCAGTCCCTCGCGCATCAGCTCGAGGATGGCGACGAAGGTGACCGTGACGCCCATCCGTCCCTCCGCGGGACGGAACAGCTGCGTGAACGGCAGGAAACCACCCGTGCCGAGCGCGGCGAGGATGTCGCTCATGCGCTCACCGACCGACAGCCGCTCGCGCTGCACGTGATGGTGCGCGAACATCTCCGCGCGCCCCACGACGTCCTTGAAGGCGATCAGCAGCTCCTGCAGCGTGACCTGGGGCAGCGTGCGCACCACGCGGCGTTCTTTCAGCTCCGCAGACACGCTCCACACATCGCGCTCGAGACGCGGCAGGGTATCGATCTGCTCGGCGGCTCGCTTGTAGCGCTCGTATTCCTGCAGCCGCCGCACCAGCTCCGCGCGCGGGTCCTCCTCGCTATCCTCCGCGAGCTTTGGCCGCGGCAGCAGCATGCGCGATTTGATCTCTGCGAGCGTGGCCGCCATCACCAGGTACTCGCCTGCGAGCTCGAGCTGCAGCTCCTGCATCAACTCGATGTACTGCATGTACTGGCGCGTAATCTCCGCGAGCGGGATGTCGAGGATGTCGAGGTTCTGACGGCGGATCAGGTACAGGAGCAGATCGAGCGGCCCCTCGAAGGCCTCGAGAAATACCTCCAGCGCCTGCGGCGGGATGTAGAGGTCACGGGGCAGCTGTGAGATCGGCTCGCCGTTCACCACCGCGAACGGCATCTCCACCTGCTCTGGCGGCGCCTCCGGCGCCGGCGCCGCGGGCGCTGGCGCGCTCGGCACGATCCGCAGTTCCGGGCGCTGCTTCATGCGTCCCACGCTTCAGCCCGGGCGCAGATGCATGGCCTGGCGCACGTCATCGAGTGTCCCCCGCGCAGCTTCTCGCGCCTTGTCGGCGCCCTCGGTGATGATGTTGCGCACGAGCTCCGGGTTGTCCTCGAACTCCTGGGCCCGGCGGCGCATGCCGCTCACCTCTTCTACGATGCGCTCGATGAGTGGCTGCTTGCAATCGAGGCAACCGATGCCGGCGGTGCGGCAACCCTCGTTCACCCAGCTGCGCGTCGCCTCATCGGAATAGATCTTGTGCAGATCCCACACCGGGCACTTCTCCGGGTCGCCCGGGTCCGTGCGGCGCACACGCGCCGGGTCGGTCGTCATGGTACGCAGCTTCTGCGTGACGACCTCGGGCTCCTCGCGCAGACCAATGGTGTTGCCATAGGACTTGGACATCTTGCGTCCATCGAGCCCGGGCACCTTCGGTGTCGCGGTGAGCAGCACCTGCGGCTCGGGGAGGATGCTGAGACCGGTTCCCTCGAGAAAACCGAGCAGCCGCTCGCGGTCGGCGACGGTGATGCGGTTATTACTCTGCACCAGCACCTGGGCGCGCTGCAGCGCTTCGGTGTCGCCGCTTTCCTGGAACTTCTTGCGCAGCTGGCGGTAGTTGGTGCTGTTGCGGCCGCCGAGGCTCTTCACCGCGCGCTCGGCCTTCGCTTCGAAGTCGGGCTCGCGTCCGTAGAGATGGTTGAAGCGCCGCGCGGTCTCGCGTGTCAGCTCGACGTGCGCCACCTGATCCTCGCCGACCGGCACGTAGGCGGCACGGTACACGAGTATGTCCGCGCTCTGCAGCAGCGGGTAGCCGAGAAATCCATAGGTGGCAAGATCCTTCTCCTTGAGCTGCTCCTGCTGGTCCTTGTAGCTCGGGACGCGCTCGAGCCAGGCGAGCGGCGTGAGCATCGAGAGCAGCAGGTGGAGTTCCGCGTGCTCGGGCACGTGCGACTGGATGAAGAGCGTCGCAACGCCCGGGTTCAATCCCGCGGCCAGCCAGTCGATCAGCACCTCGCGGATGTTTTCCTGCAGGCGCGAGGTGTCATCGTAGCCGGTGGTGAGCATGTGCCAGTCGGCGATGAAGAAGAAACACTCGTATTGATACTGCAGCTCGACCCAGTTACGCAGCGCGCCGTGCCAGTTGCCGAGGTGCAGCGGGCCGGTCGGGCGCATGCCGGAAAGGACGCGCCGTGCCGGCGCGGGGGAACTCACGTGCGTGCAATGACAGAATGATTCACGGCGCGAATTATAGCGCACGCCCCGTGATCGGACCGAGTGTGCCCTTGCCCTTGCGCACGATCAGCGGCGGCGTGACCGACAGGTCGACCACGGTCGTGGGCTCGATGCCACAGTCACCGCCATCGAGCACCGCGTCGATGTCGTGGCCGAGGCGCGCCTCGATCTCGCGTCCGGCGGTGAGCGGCAGCTCATCGTCCGGCAACAGCAGCGTCGAGCTCATGAGCGGCTCGCCGAGTTCCGCGAGCAGCAGCCGTGGCACCGGGTGATCCGGGATGCGCACGCCGATGGTGCGCCGCCGCTCGTGTTGCAGACGGCGCGGCGTCTCGCGCGTGGCGCGCAGCAGGAACGTGTAGGGACCGGGCAGACACGCACGCAGCATGCGGAACTGCCAGGTCTCGAGCCGCGCGAACCTTCCGATCTCGGCGAGGCTGGCACACACCAACGTGAAATGGTGATGACGGTCCGCCTGGCGGATGCGCCGCACGCGCTCGAGGGCGCGCTTGTCGCCCATGTGCCAGCCGAGCGCATAACACGAGTCGGTGGGATAGGCGATCAGTCCCCCGGCGCGCACCACCTCGGCCGCCCGGCGGATGAGGCGCGCCTGCGGGTTGATCGGGTGCAACTCCAGGTACTCGGCCAAGTGAAAACTCGTGGCAGTCGGGCGCGGCGCGTGACAATATACGCGGCCCTTTGCCGCTTAAACGGTCAGTCTTCAGGTTTCAGCGCTCTCATGCAGGCTCTTGCCGAGTTAGCGCCGCTCGTGGCGTTCTTCGTGACGTATTCACTGCGCGGGCTGTATGCCGCGACGGGCGTGCTCATGGTCGCGATGCTTGCGCTGCTCGCCTACGACTGGCTGCGGCTGCGGCGCATTCCGCCGCTGCATGCGCTGTCGACACTGCTGGTGCTGGTGCTCGGGGGGGCGACGCTGCTGCTGCACAATCGCCTCTTCATCCAGTGGAAGCCCACGGCGCTCTTCTGGCTGGTGAGCATCGCCGTCGTGGCGAGCTCCTGGATCGGTGAGCGCACACTGACGCAGCGTTTCCTCGAGCCGGCCCTCGGGGGCCGCGTCACGGTGAGCGCACAGCAGTGGCGGCGCATGAACCTGTGGTCGGCGCTGTTCTATCTCTTGCTCGGTGCGTTCAATCTCGCGGTCGCCTATGGCGCGAGCGAGCGCACCTGGGTGTACTTCAAGCTGTTCGGCCTGGCGTTGCTCACCTTCGTGTTCGTCGCGCTGCAAGTACTATGGTTGAGCCGCGCCGCGGGCGCTCTGCCATCGCCCGCCTCCGATGCGCCGCAATGAGCGTGCAGGTGATGGCGCAGCTGCGCAGCGCGCTCGAGCAGGCGTTTGCGCCGACGACACTCGAGATTATCGATGACAGCACCGCGCACGCCGGGCACGAGGGCAGCCGCAGCGGCGGTCATTACCGCGTGAGGCTCGTCTCCGCAGCCTTCCGTGGCCACTCGCCGCTCGAGCGCCACCGCCTGGTCTATGCGGCGGTCGCGCCGCTCCTGAGCGGCTCGGTGCACGCACTCAACATCGTGGCACGCACGCCGGACGAGTCTCTGTGAGTTTCCATACTTCTGCACAAGGCAACCTCGGAATATCCGTATGAATCATTCGCGACTCGCTCCCCTCCTTGTGACGCTGGCCGCACTCGCGGCCTGCCAGCCCAAGACCTCTGCAGTGACTGACAGCTCACCCCCGGTCGCCACCGTGAATGGCGCGCCGATCACCCGCAACTTCTACGACTTCTACATCAAGGGCATCACCGGCGGAAAGTCCCCGGCGGATCTCACCGCGGAGCAGCGCAGCCTCGCGCTCGACAATCTCGTCCGTGCGCAGCTCGTCGCCGAGCAGGCCGTCAAGGAGGGTATCGACAAGAGCGGCGATGCGGCCTACATGCTGCAGCTTGCGCGGCTCAACGTGCTGGAGCAGGCGATGCAGGAGCGCTACCTGAAGGATCGCCAGCCGAGCGAGCAGGAGCTGCGCGCGGAGTACGAAGCGCAGCTCGCCGCCATGCCGAAGACCGAATATCACGCGCGACACATCCTGGTGGCGACCGAGCCTTTCGCGCAGAAGATCATCGATCGCCTGGACAAGGGCGAGAAGTTCGACGCCCTCGCCAAAGCCGAGTCGATGGATTCCTCCAAGAACAACGGCGGGGACCTCGGCTGGTTCACTGCCGGCCGCATGGTGCCGGAATTTGCCGGCGCGGTGATAGCGCTCAAGCCTGGCGAGTACACCCACAAGCCGGTGCAGACTCAGTACGGCTGGCACGTGATCCAGCTGCTCGAGACGCGCGAGGTGACGCCGCCGCCGTTCGATCAGGTGCGTCAGCGGCTCGTGCAGGTGGTGCAGGCGAAGAAGTTCAAGCAGTACACGGATGAGCTGCTGCGCAACGCCAAGGTCGAGAAGTTCCTCGACAAGACCACGGGCGCTCCGGCCGCCGGAGGCACCGCTGCGCCGGCTGCGCCGAACGCCCCGGCACCGGCCGCGCCGCCAGGCGCGGCTGGAACTCCGCCCGCGGCAACGCCCTCACCGCCGCCGGCCAACCCGCCGAAGAAGGACTGACGGCGCTCGTCAGTCTGGCGGCGGGCCCCCTGCGGGCCGCCGCCACCTGACGTGACTGCCGGCAAGGGGCGGTTTGAAGTTACCGGGTCACCGCTGATGCAAAATGTCGACCTCCCTGACGAAGAGGCAGACATTTTCCATCACGGTGCAAGGGGAGACTCAGATCCCTCCTGTTCCGGGTCGCCACGCTCGAGCAGCGCGCGAAACTGCTGCTCATCGAGCACCGGCACATTCAACCCCCGCGCCCGTGCCAGCTTGGATCCGGCTTCGCTCCCTGCGACCACGAAGCTCGTCTTCTTCGAGACACTTCCCGAGACCTTTGCCCCGCGCGCGGTGAGCGCCGCTTCCGCCTCCTCGCGCGTCATCGACTCGAGCGTTCCGGTGATGACGAACGTGCGGCCCGCAAGTGGCTGCTCGCCGCCGGAGCGGGAGCGCATCTCAGGCCATGTCACACCTTTTCCCCGTAAGGCCTTGATTACCTTGCGGTGATCCTCCGAGGCGAAGAACGCGGCGACGTGCGCCGCGACCACCGGTCCCACGTCCGGCACCTGCTGGATGGCCGTCTCGTCGGCATCCATGAGCCGCTCGAGTGTGCCGAAATGCTGCGCGAGCGCGAGGGCCGTGGCCTCGCCCACTTCGCGTATGCCGAGCCCGTAGAGCAACCGTGGCAGCGTCGTCCGGCGGCTGCGGTCGATGGCTGCGACGAGATTCGCTGCGGACTTCTCTCCCATGCGCTCGAGCTGCGCGAGCTGCGTGGTGGTGAGCGAGTAGAGATCCGCGGGAGTGCGTACCGCATCGCGCTCGACGAGCTGCTCGATGAGCTTGTCACCGAGCCCCTCGATGTCGAGCGCCCGGCGGCTCGCGAAGTGGCGCAACGACTCCTGACGCTGCGCACGGCATATGAAACCTCCGGTGCACCGGGCCACCGCCTCGCCAGCCACCCGCAGCACCCGCGACCGGCACACCGGACAGTGCTGGGGGAGCTCCACCGGCTGGGTACCGGCCGGGCGCTTGTCAAACACGACGCCCACCACCTCCGGGATCACATCGCCCGCGCGGCGCACCACCACCGTGTCGCCGACACGCACGTCCTTGCGCTGCACCTCATCTATGTTGTGGAGCGTCACGCTGCTTACCGTCACACCGCTCACGAATACCGGCTCGAGGCGCGCCACCGGTGTCAGTGCCCCGGTGCGCCCGACCTGGAAGCCGATGTCCTTCACGACGGTGAACGCTTCATCGGGCGGGAACTTGTGCGCGATCGCCCAGCGCGGTGCGCGCGAGACGAATCCGAGGCGCTCCTGATCGCTGCGGGAGTTGAGCTTGTAGACGACGCCATCGATCTGGTAGGGAAGCGAGCTGCGCCGCTCGCCGATGTCGCGATAGTACGCGAGGCAACCCTCCACGCCGTGGACCGTCCGTGTCTCGGGCGACACCGGCAGCCCCTGCGAGCGCAGGAGCTCGAGCAACGCGCTTTGCTCGGGTGGCGCAGCGACGCCCTCGAGGACGCCGATTCCATAGAAGAAGGCACTCAGCGGGCGTGCGGCGGTGATACGCGCATCGAGCTGCCGCAGGCTTCCCGCCGCCGCATTGCGCGGATTCACGAACACTTTCTCGCCGCGCTCGCGCGCGCGCTCGTTCATGCGTGCGAAACCCGCCAGGGTCATGAACACTTCACCGCGCGCCTCGAACATGGCCGGTGCCGCAGCGCGCAGCCGCTGCGGCACCGCACGGATGGTGCGCACGTTTGCAGTCACCTCCTCCCCGGTGATGCCATCACCGCGTGTGGCCGCGCGCTCGAGCCGGCCCTCGCGATAGATCACGCTCACCGCGAGGCCATCGAGCTTGGGCTCCGCCACGTAGTCGAGCTCGCCGCTGCGGCCGAGGCGCTCGTGGATGCGACGATCGAAGGCGCGCACGTCATCCTCGCTGAAGGCGTTATCGAGCGACAGCATCGGCACCTGATGCACTGCCTCGCCAAACCCGGCTCGCGGGGTGCCGGAGACGCGCTGCGTCGGTGAGTCGGGTGAGACGAGCCCGGGGTGCGCGGCTTCGAGCGCCCGGAGTTCCTGCATCAGGCGGTCGTATTCGGCGTCGGAGACGAGCGGATCGTCGAGTACGTAGTAGCGGTAGTCGTGCTGCGCGATCTCCGCTCGCAGCTGCGCGGCGCGCGCAGCCGCCGGCTCTGTCACGATTCGGCTCCGGCCCGAAGCTGCTGGCGCAGCTGCTCGATGCGCGCTGGCGTGAGCGGAGTACCTTGCTCATCCTGCAACACACCGTGCAGGCGCTCGTTGAGATTGCGCGCCGCGAACACGAGCTCATCGAACGCCTGCCGCACGGGCTTGGGACCGGGAAGCACCGCGAACAGCGACAGCCCGCCATAGTGCTGCGAGTCCATCGTCTCCATATCGAAGGTTCCCGGACGTGTCAGGCTGGCCGCGGAAAGCACCGCGCGCTGCTCATCGTCGGGCTTGTGGAAGATCGCAAACTGCCCAAGGAGAAACCCCTCCGCGGCGAGCGCCTGCCGCAGCGAGCGGCCGGCGAAGCGCTCATGGTGAGGTGCAACCAGGCGCAGCGCGAGGATGCGTCGCTCGTGCTCCGCCGGCCACTCGACCACCAGCGGCGTTGCCGTCGGAAGCTCCGGCAGTGCCTCGCGCACGGTCGGCGCGACCGGCGCAGCGCTCACCGCCGCGTCTACGGGAGCCGCGGGAGCTGCGCTCATGACGATGGTCGGCAGGTCATCGAAGGTGTCCTCATACCCCGCGATGCCAGGCTCCGCCTCGAGCGGCGACTCCTCCGGTGGCAACGTGTGGCGGCTCTGCGGGCTGCCAGGATCGTCCTCGAGGTCGCTCGCCGCCGGCTCGAGCACCGGCAGGGCCTCCGCGTCGCGCGTCTCGACGACGGGCAGCTCGGCCGCCGCGAGCGGCTCGCGCACGCGCACATCGGGAAGTGTCAGTGGTGGCTCACGCACGAGACGCGGCGGGGACTCCGCCCCCCCTTCGTGCAGCGGCGCCCGCTCGAAGGCGCCGCTCGCCTGGCGGGGGCGCCGCCGCTCCCAGAAGGCGAGTACTACGATGAACAGCACCCCGAGGATCAGCAGCGCCCAGCGCAACTCGGACATCATGGCCTGACCGTCCGCATCACACCGCCGCGAGGCGCACCGCCTCATCCACGTCCACGGTGACGAGGCGCGAAACTCCCGGCTCGTTCATGGTCACGCCGATCAGCTGCGAGGCGAGCTCCATGGTGCCCTTGTTGTGGGTGATGAACACGAACTGCACCCGGCTCGACATCTCGCGCACGATATCGCAGAAACGGCCGACATTGTGCTCATCGAGCGGCGCGTCGACCTCATCGAGCAGGCAGAAGGGCGCGGGGTTCAGATCGAAGATGGAGAACACGAGCGCTACCGCGGTGAGCGCCTTCTCACCGCCGGAGAGCAGATGAATGGTGCTGTTCTTCTTGCCGGGGGGCCGCGCCATCACGGCGACGCCTGCAGTGAGCTTGTCCTCGCCCACGAGCTCGAGATAGGCGTGGCCGCCGCCGAAGAGTCGCGGAAACTTCTCGCGCAGTCCCGCGTTGATGCGCTCGAACGTGTCCTCGAACCGGGTGCGGGTCTCGCGGTCGATGCGACGCATGGCTTCGGCGAGCGTATCGAGCGCCGAGGTGAGATCGGCGAACTGGCTGTCGAGATATTCCTTGCGCTGGCTGTGATCGCGCAGCTCATCGATCGCGGCGAGATTCACCGAGCCGAGCCGCTCGATGTCGCCACGCGTCTCGGCGAGGTTCTCCTCCCAGGAGGGAACGTTCGCATCCGGCGCAAGTCGCGCCTGCACATCGGTGAGCTCGCAGCCGGTCTGCGCCAACTGCTCGGCGAGTGCGGCGCGCCGCACGTGCGTCTCCTGCGCCGCAAGGCGTGCCTGCTCCATTGCCTCGCGCGCCGCCTGCACGCGCTGCTCGGCCGCGAGGCGCTGCTCATCGAGTGAGCGCAAGGTGCGCTCTGCCTCCTCGAGAGCCGCGCGCGCCACGCCGAGCTCGGTTTCCACCGTGAGGCGCAGCGTGAGGGTCTCGTTGAGGCGCGACTGCAGGCGCACGATCGGCTCATCGCCGGAGGCGAGCTCCTGCTCGAGCTCCGCGCGGCGCCGGGTGAGCTGCTCGCGCTGCTCGCGCATGCGACGCACGGCCTGCGCCACCGAAGTCTCGGTGGAACGGCGCGCCTCGACCTGTACGTGCAAATCGCGCGAACTGAGCTGCGCGGTCTGCATACGTGCGCGCGCCGCACCGAGCGCGGTGCGCCGCTCATCGCGCTCCTGTGTGAGGGCGGTCTCCAGCGCCTCGAGCGTGCGGCGCGCGTCGAGCGCCCGTGCGAGCTCACCCGCGGCTCCTTCATGGGCGTTCGCCGTCGCGGCACGCTCGTGGGCGACTTCGCCTGCATCCTGCTGCAGCCGCTCACCCCGCAGGCTCGTCTCCTCGGCGCGGGCACGCGCCCCCTGCAGGGCGCCGGTCAGATCGGCCTGCTGCTCGCGTGAGCGCTCGAGCTGCGCCTGCAGCAGCTCGCGCTCGGTTTCTGCGCGCTGCAGGGCCTCACGCGCAGTCGTCAGTGCCTGTTCCTCCCGCCGCACGCCCTCCTCGGCGCGCGCCGCGGCCGAGCGCAATCCCTTCAGGCGCTGCTCGCGCACGAGTACGCCCGCACGCGGATCCGCGCCGCGGCTTATGCGCAGCCATTCGCGGCCGAGCCACTCGCCTTCGGGAGTGATGAGGGACTGTCCCTCGGCGAGGCCGGCGCGCGCGCGCAGTGCCTCAGCGAGCGAGGCCGCAGTGAGCACCTGACTCAGCGGGCCGAGCACGGCGGCGGGACCACGTACGCGGCTCGCGAGTGTGTGCGGGGCGGCACCCGGTGATTGGGGCTCGCCCTCGACCAGCGTGACGCGGCCCGCCGCGAGCGTACCGAGGGACGATGAGAGCGCATCGAGCTGCTCGACGCACACCGCCTCGAGATAGTCACCGAGCGCCGTCTCCACCGCGCGCTCCCAGCCCGGCTCGACTTCTAGCGTTGCCGCCAGGCGCGGGCGCGCGGCGAGCCCGGTACCGCGCAGCCAGTCGTTCGCTTGCCCGGAGTGATCGGAGAGCGCAGCGGCCTGCAGGGCTTCGAGCGAAGTGAGCTCCGCACGCGCCGCTTCACGCGCGCTGCGCGCCCGCTCGAGGCTTTCCTCGGCAGCGAGCTGTGCGGCACGCGTCGCGTGGACGCACCCCTGTGCCGCGGCGAGCGCGCTCGCGAGCGCCTCGCTCTGTGCGCGTGCCTCCGACTCCTCGCGCTCGAGCTGCGCGAGCTGGTCCGCCAGGCCCTGCGATCCGAGGTCCGCGCTCTCTGCGGCGAGGCGTGCCGCCTGGCTCTCGAGACGCCGCAGCTGACCCTCGAGCTGCTCGAGGCGTGCGCGCTCAACCTGGGCACTGCGCTCGGCGGCAGCGAGCGCGGCGGTGTGCGCTTCCCAGCGCTGCTGCCACTGCTGCAGCGCCTGCTCAGCGAGCTCGAGCTCCCTCGCGGCGTCACCTTCCGCCTGTTGCGCCGCGGCGCGCTCGGGCTCGAGCCGCGCGAGCTGCTCGCGCACCGCGGCCAGCTCGGTTTCGTCGCGCCCGAGGTGGGCGGAAAGCTCAGCGAGTGTCGCCTGCGTCTGCGCCAGATCGTCACTCTGCCGCTCGCGCAGCTCGCGCGTGTGCTCGATCGACTGCTCGAGGCGCGAGATGTCCGCGCCCACTTCGTAATAGCGCGCCTGCACGGCGGAGAGAGTGTCGGTGTGCGCGGTGTGCAGCGCGCGCTGCTTCTCGATGGCGGCCTCGGCAGCGCGCTGTGCAGCGAGCTCGCCCTGCATGGCGAGCTCGCGCTCGCGCACCGCGGCGTCGTGCACCTCGGCGCCGCTGTCGAGATCGCGCAGGCGCAGCGCCAGCACCTCCGCGGAAAGCCGTCGCTCCTGCTCCTTGAGCGCCTGGTAGCGGCGCGCGGTCGCGGCCTGGCGTTGCAGGTGGCGGATCTGCTTGTCGACCTCATCGCGCACGTCCTGCAGGCGCTCGAGGTTTTCGCGCGTCTCGGCGATGCGCACCTCGGTCTCCTTGCGCCGCTCCTTGTAGCGCGAGATGCCGGCCGCCTCCTCGACGAAGGCCCGCATGTCATCGGCTTTCGCGTCGATGACGCGCGTGATCATGCCCTGCTCGATGATGGCGTAACTGCGCGAGCCGAGGCCGGTGCCGAGGAACAGGTTGGTGATGTCCTTGCGGCGGCAGCGGGTGGCGTTGATGAAGTACGCCGAACTGCCGTCGCGGCCCACCTGGCGGCGCAGGGATATCTCGCTGTAGTTCGCGTACGCGCCGCCGATCTTGCCATCGGCATTGTCGAAGATCAGCTCCACCGAGGCGCTGCCGACCGGCTTGCGCGCCGCGGAGCCGTTGAACACCACATCGGTCATGCTGTCGCCACGCAGGTGCCTGGCGGAGAGCTCGCCCATGACCCAGCGCACCGCATCGATGACGTTTGACTTGCCGCAGCCGTTGGGGCCTACGACACCGGTGAGATTGCTGGGGAGGTTGATTTGGGTCGGATCGACGAAGGACTTGAAGCCGGCGAGCTTGATTTTGGTCAGCCGCATCTGATGATTTCTACCGTCGCGCCCTGGCCTTTCGAAGATGGTGGTGTAGTGTAGTGCAATATGCCGACGACGCCCACCACAGAGCTCGAGACCTTCGCCAATCCCGAGCTCGCGCGCGACTACACGATCCGCATGCAGATACCGGAGTTCACGTGCCTCTGCCCGCGCACCGGACAGCCGGACTTCGCCACGCTCGATCTCGAGTACGTCCCAGATCGGCTGTGCGTCGAGCTGAAGTCACTGAAACTCTACCTCTGGTCCTTCCGCGAGCGCGGTGCCTTTCACGAGGCGGTCACCAACGAGATTGCCGATCATCTCGACTCGACGCTGCGCCCGCGGTTCCTGCGTCTCACCGCACGCTTCAACGTGCGCGGCGGAATCCACACCACCGTCGTCGCGGAGCGGCGACAGGCGAGCTGGCAGCCGGCATCGCCCGCGAGGCTGGCGTAGCCACGATTTCGCCCCCGCGGGCCCTTGCGCCCCCCGCCCCGGGAGGGCCCTGTACAGGGCGGGGTCGGCCGGTATAATCGCGCGTTCTTCACGAGCCTGATGCCGTTTTTGAGGAGCCATTGATGCCGGCCAAGAGATCTGCCCCGAAGTCTACCAAGGGCAAGAAGGTGGCCAGCCGGCCCCCGGTGCGCAAAGCGCTTACGCGCAAACCCGACACCGCGCGCGTCAGGGTCGCGGCCGTGCACGTGCGCAAGAGCACCGCTGCGGCGCCGCCGCGCAAGGCGCCGGTGGTGCATGCGGCGGAAGCCACTGACGAAGCTGCGGCGGAAATGAAGAAGCCGCAGCGCCCCGCGGCACCGCTCGCAGTATCACCTGCGGCGCCTGCGCCCCAGCCCGCCGCGGTCCGCGCCGCAACGCCGGGGTTGAACGCCGAAGGCGATGAAAGCGAGGGCATCGAGCCGGGAAGCCTTCTTGCGGGGCCGCGCGATGTAAAGCCCTACATCGTCAAGCGCGGCGAGCTGTACATGAACAAGGAGCAGCTCGAGCACTTCCGCAACATTCTCAACACCTGGAAGCGCGACCTGATGGTCGAGGTGGATCGAACCGTCTCGCACATGAAGGACGAGGCCGCCAACTTTCCCGACCCGAATGACCGCGCGACGCAGGAAGAGGAATTCAGCCTCGAGCTGCGCACCCGCGACCGCGAGCGCAAACTCATTCGCAAGATCGACGAGGCGCTGAAGCGCATCGAGGATGGCTCGTACGGATACTGCCTCGAGACCGGGGAAGAGATCGGCGTCAAGCGGCTCGAAGCGCGTCCGGTGGCGACCCTCAGCATCGAAGCGCAGGAGCGGCGCGAGCGGCGCGAGCGGCAATACGGCGATCGCGACGACCGCTATCGCTAGCCCACCAAAGGAAATTGCGCCTGCCGCGTTTGATGGGCGCGAGTCGCGAAGCAAGACGCGCAATTTCCCGGGTGCCCCGGGGTGAGTCACCCCACGCAAGCACGCTTACCGCGGCGGAATCACCGCCGCAGTGCATCGGGCGCTTCGCGCCCTCGCCCACCGGATCCCTGCATCTCGGATCGCTCGTCGCTGCGCTCGGCAGCTACGCGGACGCGCGCAGCCGCGGCGGCCAATGGCTCGTGCGGATGGAGGATCTCGACCGCGCGCGCGAGGTGAGAGGCTCCGCTGCTGCGATCCTGCGGACGCTGGAGCTCTTCGCTCTCAACTGGGATGGTGCGATCGAGTACCAGAGCGCACGCACGGCACATTACGCGCACGCCCTCGAGACGTTGCGAGCGCTCGGCGCCACCTTCGAGTGCAGCTGCTCGCGCCGCGAGCGCGATCGGGAGAGCGGCTACCCGGGCACCTGCCGCGGGGGCCCGACGCGTAATGGCCCGACCGCGGTGCGCTTTCGCGTCGACGACACGGTTGTCTTGCTCGAGGATCGCCTGCAGGGGAAATGTGAATTCCGCTTGCGCGAGTGCGGTGACGTAATCATCCGCCGTCGCGATGGCGCATTCGCCTACCAGCTCGCGGTTGTCGTCGATGATGCGCTGCAGAACGTCACCGACGTCGTGCGCGGTGCCGACCTCCTCGACAGCACGCCCTGGCAGATTGCACTGCAGCAGGCGTTGAAGCTCCCCACCCCGCGCTACTCGCACCTGCCGCTGATCGTCGAGCCAAGTGGTGAAAAGCTCGCCAAATCAAGGCGTTCTGTAGCGCTCGACCCCCTTGCTGCGGGCGCCCACCTCTACGAGGCGCTGACGCTTCTGCGACAGGACCCACCCGCCGAGCTCGAGTCCGAGTCACCAGGCCTCATCGTGCAGTGGGCCTGCGCCAACTGGCGGCCTGATCGGCTGCGCGGGGTACGCGAGATCCGGGCGGCTGCCTATAGGACCACGGTCTGAGTTGGGTTCGCCCGGCCGATGTAATAAGGTATGTCCCCGAACGCATACGCACTATGGAAGGTGCAGGCCCATAGTGAGGGACGTGCGATGAGCGAACCGCGCACTATTAAAAAGTATCCGAACAGGCGGTTGTACGACACGGTTGAGAGCCGCTACATCACATTGGCCGACATCCGGCGGCTGGTGATCGAGCGCATCGACTTCGTGGTCGTCGACAAGAAGTCGCAGGAGGACATCAGCCGTTCGATCCTGCTGCAGGTGATCGCCGAGCAGGAGCACGGCGGCGAGCCGCTGATGAGCCGTGATTTTCTCTCGCAGGTGATCCGCTCCTACGGCGCGGGGCTGCGCACGGCCATGGGCAGCTATCTCGAGCAGAGCCTGAAGCTGTTCGCCGGCCAGGACGCCGGGCGCGGCCCACAGGGCTGAAGCGTCCGCGCGCGCCGTGCCGGCGCGCGCACCCTCAAGCGTCGACGTCGCGCATCGAGAGGCGGATGCGCCCCTGTCGATCGACCTCGAGCACCTTCACGCGAATCACATCGCCCTCGCGCAGCTTGTCGCTGACACGCTCGACGCGCTCATTCGAGATCTGCGAGATGTGAACCAGGCCGTCGCGCCCGGGAAGAATGGTGACGAACGCGCCGAAGTCCATCAGGCGCGCGACCTTGCCCTCGTATATCCGGCCCACCTCGACGTCGGCGGTGATCAGCTCGATGCGCCGCTGCGCCTCCCGGCCGGCGGCGCCCGAGACGGAGGCGACCTTCACCGTGCCATCGCTCTCGATGTCGATGGTGGTGCCAGTCTCCTCGGTGATCTGGCGGATGACCGCACCGCCCTTGCCGATGACGTCGCGGATCTTCTCCGGATCGATTTTGAGCGTGATGATCGAGGGCGCCCACTCGGACATCTTCTCGCGCGGCTCGCGGATCACCTTGTTCATCTCATCGAGTATGTGCAGCCGCCCGGCGCGCGCCTGATCGAGCGCGACGCGCATGATCGCGGGCGTGACGCCCTCGACCTTGATGTCCATCTGCAGCGCGGTGACACCGTCGCGGGTCCCCGCCACCTTGAAATCCATATCGCCCAGGTGATCCTCATCGCCGAGGATGTCTGTGAGCACCTGGTAGCGGCTGCCCTCGAGCACGAGTCCCATGGCGACCCCGGCCACCGGGGCTTTGATCGGCACTCCTGCATCCATGAGGGCGAGTGAAGTACCGCACACGCTCGCCATCGATGAGGAGCCGTTGGATTCGAGGATCTCCGACACCACGCGGATTACGTACGGGAAGGTGCTCATGTCGGGCATCACGGCGCTGACGCCGCGGCGCGCAAGATTCCCGTGACCGATCTCGCGGCGCTTGGGAGAGCCGAGCATCCCCGTCTCGCCAACCGAGAACGGCGGAAAGTTGTAGTGCAGCATGAAGGGCTCGCGGCGCTCGCCTTCGAGCGCATCGATGATCTGCGCATCGCGCGTGGTACCGAGTGTGGTCACCACCAGCGCCTGGGTCTCGCCGCGCGTGAACAGCGCCGAGCCGTGCGTGCGCGGCAGCACGCCGACCTTGACGCTGATCGGGCGCACCGTGCGCGTGTCGCGACCGTCGATGCGCGGCTCTCCATTCAGGATACGCTGGCGCACGATGTTGCTCTCGAGCTTGAACAGCGCGCTCTCGACCTGCTCCGCGGTGAACTTCGGCGACTCGCCCGCCACGAGCGTGGCGAGCGTCTGCGCCTTGATCTCGGCGAGCCGCGCGTGGCGCTGCTGTTTTTCGGTGATGCTGTACGCCTCGCCGAGTGCCGCCTGCGCGTGCAGCGACACTGCGCTGTTGAGCTCGGCGCTGTCGGCCGCGGGCTCCCACTGCCAGCGCGGCTTGCCGGCCTCGCTGGCGAGCTCGCGGATCGCGCGAATCGCAACCTGCATCTGCTCGTGACCGTACACGACCGCGCCGAGCATGATCTCTTCGGAGAGACCCTTGGCTTCGGACTCCACCATCAGCACCGCGTGCTCCGTGCCCGCCACCACCAGGTGCAGCTGCGACTGGTCGAGGTCCTTCGCGGTGGGGTTGAGCAGATAACGGCCGTCCTTCCAGCTGACGCGTGCCGCACCCACGGGGCCGTTGAAGGGAATTCCCGAGAGCGCGAGCGCCGCCGAGGCGCCGATGAGTGAAGGAACATCCGCATCGATCTCCGGATCCATCGACAGCACGGTCGCTACCACCTGCACGTCGTTGTAGAAGCCGTCGGGAAACAGCGGCCGGATGGGGCGGTCGATGAGCCTCGAAGTGAGTGTCTCCTTCTCAGTCGGCCGGCCCTCGCGCTTGAAGAAGCCGCCGGGAATGCGTCCGGCGGCGTAGGTCTTCTCGACATAGTTCACGGTGAGCGGGAGGAAATCCCGCCCCGGGGTCGGGGTCTGCCTGGCGACCGCGCTCACGAGCACCACGGTCTCGCCCATGGAGACCTTCACGGCGCCATCGGCCTGACGGGCGAGTTCCCCGGTCTCGATGGTTACCGAATGCGGGCCGTACGAAAACGACTTGCTGACGACGCTCACAGCTTGAATCCTCGAAAAAAGTGGAAATCCTGGGGCCAGAAACGCAAAGGCCGCGTGCCCGCGGCCCTTGGGTCACTTCAGCGGCGAAGCCCCAGGCGCTCGACGAGCTCTTGGTACTTCGCGGGTCGTGTGGACTTGAGGTAATCGAGGAGCTTGCGTCGCTGGTTCACGAGCTTCACCAGCCCGCGGCGCGAGGCGTGGTCACGCTTGTGTGCGGTGAAATGCTCGCCGAGGCCGCTGATGCGCTCGGAGAGCAGCGCGACCTGCACTTCGGGAGAGCCGGTGTCGGCCGGACCGCGGCGGAACTGCGCGAGGATCCCACCCTTCTTCTCGCTGGTTAAA
This sequence comes from Steroidobacteraceae bacterium, assembly GCA_035566915.1. Lineage (GTDB taxonomy): Bacteria > Pseudomonadota > Gammaproteobacteria > Steroidobacterales > Steroidobacteraceae > 13-2-20CM-66-19. Next base: position 17,072 of record DATMPW010000062.1, on the reverse strand, counting down.
GCCATTGCGCGATTGTCCTAACTACTTGTCTCAAGAGCCCTTTTGTGAGCCGCGCATTCTACCTGCGCCCGTGGCCTCGCCACAAGCCGAAAAAGCATGTGCACGCTTGCGGCGGCTGTGCGCAACCCGCCCGCGGCTGCGCGCACTGCCACGGCGAAGGCCGCGAGCAATGCGGGCTCCCCGATTCCACGGATGCCATCCAGAGCACCGGCCAGCCGCAGGCGCAGGATGCGCTGCGCTTGCTCGATCCTTCGATTCATCCGTAGCGGAGGAGCCGCCGGGGGCGCACTGCGCCCGCCACATCGCTCTCACCGATGCCAATGAACCTTTCCTCGCCGTAGAGGCGCACCCGGGTCGCAGGCGGCGCGTCCGCCACCGCGACCGTCTGACCCTGGCACAGCCTCCGTACCTTCTCCGGCTCGAGGTGCACCGCGGGCAGATGCCCGAGCGGTGAATCGACCGGCAACAGCGGCGGCGATTCCCCGCGCGCGCGGCTTTCGTCGAGCGACTCGAGAGTGTGCATCGCCTCGCCCTCGAAGGGCTCCACATACTCGCGGCGCAGTGCGCTCACGTAGCCGAGCGTGCCAAGCGCTCGCGCGATGTCTTCCGCCAGCACCCGCACGTAGGTGCCCTTCGAGCACAGCAGCTCGAGCTCGAGGGCCTGTGGTCCGAGCGCGAGCAGGCGCAGCCGCGAAACGTCGATCGCGCGCGGCGGACGCTCGACCGTGACACCCATCCGGGCGAGCCGATACAGCGGCCGACCGTCACGCTTGAGCGCGGAGTACATCGGCGGTACCTGCTGGCCTGGGCCGACGAAGCGCGCGAGCACGGATTCGACCTGCGAGCGTGCGAGCGGCGGTACGGGGGCGGACTCGGTCACCGTTCCCTCGGCATCGCCCGTGGCGGTGAGCGCACCGAGCGTCACGGTGAAGCGATAGCACTTGCGGCCGGCGAGGATCTCGCCGGCGACCTTGGTGGCTTCGCCGAGGCAGATCGGCAGCATGCCGGTCGCGAGCGGATCGAGACTGCCGACGTGCCCCGCCTTCTCGCGCCCGAAGAGCGTGCGCACGCGCTGAAGCGCTGCGTTGGAGGAGAGGCCGCGCGGCTTGTCGAGCAACAGGATGCCGCTGGCCATGGCGGCGCGCGTCAACGCCGTGGGCGATCGGCGCCGTGCGGCACTTCGCCCGCAACGGGCGAGGGTTCATCGGGCGAGTGCGCCCGATCATCGGCCACCGCCTGGTCGATCAGGTGGGTGAGGCGTGCGGCGCCTTCGACACTCTCATCGAACACGAACTCGAGCCGCGGCGCGTGCCGCAGCCCCAAGCGCCGCCCGAGCTCACCGCGCAGGAACCCGGCGGCGCGGGTAAGGCCGGCGCGCACCTCATCGGGAGGATGGAGCGACGCGAAGGGTGTGAAGAACACGCGCGCGCGCCCCATGTCCGGGGCGACGCTCACCGCAGTCACGGTGACGTTGCCCACGCGCGGATCCTTCACCTCGCGCGCGATCAGTGCTGACAGCACGCGCTGGATCTCGGACTCGATGCGTTGCGCGCGTCCGTGTGTCATTACTGCAGGGTTCTCGCCACCTCGACGCGCGCAAAGCACTCGATCTGGTCGTTCACGCGCACGTCCTGGTAGTTCTTCACGCCGATGCCGCACTCGGTGCCGGCACGCACCTCGTTGACGTCGTCCTTGAAGCGCCGCAGCGATTCCAGCGCGCCCTCGAAGATCACCACGTTGTCGCGCAACACCCGGATCGGGTTATTGCGGCGCACGAGGCCCTCGGTGACCAGGCACCCGGCGACCACGCCGAACTTGCTCGAGCGGAACACTTCGCGCACCTGCGCCACCCCGACGATCTGCTCCTTGATCTCCGGCTGCAGCATGCCGGTCATCATCTGTTTCACATCGTCGATGGCCTCGTAGATGATGCTGTAGTAACGCACTTCGACACCGGTTTCCTTGACCGCCTCGCGCGCGCCGGCATCGGCGCGCACGTTGAAGCCGATGATGAGCGCACGCGAGGCTGCCGCGAGCTGCACATCCGACACGGTGATGCCGCCGAGGCCGCTCGCGATCACCTTCACCTGCACCTCCTCAGTCGAGAGCTTGGTGAGTGCCTCGCGCAGCGCCTCGGCGCTGCCCTGCACGTCCGCCTTGATGAGCACGGAGACGACGCCCGCCTTCTCTTCGCCCATCTGTGAGAACACGTCCTCCGCGCGAGTGGACTGACGGGCGAGCTTCACGTCGCGGAACTTGCCCTGGCGGTAGAGGGCGACTTCGCGCGCCTTGCGCTCGCTCTCGACTGCGAGCAGCTCATCCCCGGCGTTGGGCGCGGTCGAAAGCCCGAGCACCACGACCGGCATCGACGGCGGAGCCTCGGTGACCTGCCGGCCGCTCTCATCGAACATCGCGCGTACCCGCCCGAACTCGGAGCCCGCGATGATCGGATCGCCCATGCGCAGCGTCCCGCGCTTGACGAGCACGGTGGCCACCGCGCCGCGCCCCTTCTCGATACTCGATTCGATCACTACCCCGGCGGCGAGCCCGGTGCGCGGGGCGCGCAGCTCCAGCACCTCCGCCTGCAGCAGGATCGCTTCCAGCAGCTGCTCGATCCCCTGACCGGTGCGCGCGGACACGGGGACGAAGATGTTCTCGCCACCCCATTCCTCGGAGATCACCTCATGCTTGGAGAGCTCGGTGCGCACGCGCTCGGGATCGGCGTCGCTCTTGTCGATCTTGTTGACCGCGACGACGATCGGCACGCCGGCGGCGCGCGCGTGCTGGATCGCCTCGATCGTTTGCGGCATGACGCCATCGTCCGCGGCCACCACCAGCACCACGACGTCGGTCGCCTTTGCGCCGCGTGCGCGCATGGCGGTGAAGGCCGCGTGGCCCGGGGTGTCGAGGAAAGTGATGACACCGCGCGGCGTCTCCACGTGATAGGCGCCGATGTGCTGCGTGATCCCGCCCGCCTCGCCCGCGGCGACCTTGGTGCGGCGGATGTAGTCGAGGAGCGAGGTCTTGCCGTGATCGACGTGACCCATGACGGTGACCACGGGCGGACGCGGCTCGAGCTCGGCTTCCGCCTGCGCGCCCTGGAGATCCGCCTCGATCTGGTTCTCCTTGAGAACCTTGGGCGTGTGGCCCATCTCCTCGACCACGAGCACCGCGGTGTCCTGGTCGATCGGCTGATTGATGGTCGCCATGACGCCCATGTTCATGAGCACCTTGATGACTTCCGTCGCCTTGACCGCCATCTTCTGTGCGAGCTCGGCCACCGTGACCGTCTCGCCGATACCCACCTCGCGCACCACCGGTGCGGTCGGCATCTCGAACCCGTGCTTGCCTTCGGCCCCGGTCGCCAGCGGGCGCGACTTGGCCCGGCGCTTCTTCTTGTAGCGTGAGCTGACATCGGTGGCGACGTGCAGCTCCTGCCGTCCGTAGCGGGTGTGCTTGTCATCGGCGGCGGGCGCCGCCGGTGCAGCCGGCGCGCGCTCGCGTACCGGCGCAGCCGCCGCGGCGGGCGTGCGCTCGCGTTCACCCGAGCGGCGATCGTGCTCTTCACGCTCGACTCGGCGACGCGCCTCATCGTCGCGACCGCGCTGCTCGGCGACGCGACGCGCCTCCTCCTGGGCATGGCGGCGGGCTTCCTCCTCCTCGACGCGCCGGCGGTTCTCCGCCTCGAGCCGCTCGCGCTCGCGCCGCTCGGCCTCGGCCCGCTCGCTCTCCGCGCGCGCCGCCTCCTCGGCTTCGCGGCGGCGATGATCGAGCTCATCCTGCTGCGCGCGCGCCTGCTCCTGCAGCACGTCGCGCTTGATATAGTTGCGTGTGCGGCGTACCTCCACGCTCACGGTACGCGCGCGCCCCTGGTTGCTGGCGAGCTTCAGCTCGCTCTGCGTCTTGCGCTTGAGCGTGATCTTGCGCGGCGCGCCGTCGCCGCCGGCATCCTCACTGCCGTGCGCGCGGCGCAGGTGCGTGAGGAGCTCGAGCTTCGCATCGTCGGTGATGCGCGCATCGGGTCCGGATACCTTGATGCCGGCCTGATCGAGCTGCGTGAGCAGCCGGTCGACCGGCACCTTCAGCACCTCGGCAAACTGCGAAACGGTCACTTCCGCCATAATCTTCGCTTCCTCGTACGGTCAGTTACCCGCTTCGAACCACGGCGCGCGCGCCGTCATGATGAGCTGCGCGGCCTTCTCCTCGGCGAGCCCGTCGATGTCCGCGAGCTCATCCACCGACTGCTCCGCCAGATCCTCGCGCGTGCGCACGCCGCGCCGTGCGAGGGTGAGCGCCAGGTCGGGGCTCATGCCCTCGAGTAGCAGCAGATCCTCCGCCGGCATCGACTGATCGAGCGTCTCCTCGCTCGCGATCGCCTGCGTGAGCAGCACGTCACGGGCGCGGTTGCGCAGTTCCTTGACGATGTCCTCGTCGAATTCCTCGATCGCGGCGATCTCGGCCTGCGGCACGTAGGCAATCTCCTCGATGGTGGAGAAGCCCTCCTGCGCGAGGATCGTCGCCACGTCCTCATCCACGTCCAGCTGCTTCATGAAATTCGCCACCAGCTCCTTCGCCTCGGTCTCGCTCTTTGCCTCGGCGTCGGACTCGGTCATGACGTTCAGGTCCCAGCCGGTGAGCTGGCTCGCGAGGCGGATGTTCTGCCCACCGCGCCCGATCGCCTGCGACAGCTTGTCCTCGGACACCGCGATGTCCATGCTGTGCGCGTCCTCATCCACCACGATCGACATGACTTCCGCCGGCGACATGGCGTTGATGACGAACTGCGCCGGGTTGTCGATGTACGGAATGATGTCGACGCGTTCGCCAGCGATCTCGTTGGAGACCGCCTGCACACGTGAGCCACGCATGCCGACGCATGCCCCCACCGGATCGATGCGCGGATCGTTGCTCTTCACCGCGATCTTGGCGCGCACGCCCGGATCACGCGCCGCGCCCAGGATCTGGATCAGGCCCTGACCGACTTCCGGCACCTCGAGCTTGAAGAGCTCCATGAGGAACTCAGGCGCGGTGCGGGTGAGGAACAGCTGCGGGCCGCGGGGCTCCGAGCGCACCTCCTTGAGGTACGACTTGATGCGGTCCTGGGGCTTCGCCTGCTCACGGGGGATCATGTCGGTGCGCGGTACGAACCCTTCGGCGTTGCTGCCGAGGTCGATGTAGATGCCGTTGCGGTCGACGCGCTTCACCACGCCACCGACGAGGGTGCCGACGCGGTCGCGGTAGGCCTCGACCACCTGCGCACGCTCGGCCTCGCGCACCTTCTGCACGATCACCTGCTTCGCCTGCTGCGCGGCGATGCGGCCGAAGGCCACCGACTCGATCGGCTGCTCGACGAACCCGCCGACTTGCACCTTGGGATCGACCTCGAGCGCGTCCTCGAGTCGCAGCTCGCGCTCGGGGACCTCGAGCTCCTTGGAATCATCCGCGAACGCCTTCCAGCGCCGGAAGGTCTCGTAATCGCCGCTCTTGCGATCGATAGCGACGCGCACGTCCCATTCCTCGCCGTGTTTCTTGCGCGTAGCGGACGCGAGCGCCGCTTCGAGCGCCTCGAAGATCACTTCCTTGTCGACGCCCTTCTCGTTGGAGACGGCATCGACCACCATCAGGATTTCTTTGTTCACGTCTCTCGTACCTCGCGTACCTGCCTGACCGGGAATCCGCGCCCTAGGACGCGAGCCTTGCCTTGCCGATCTCGGCGAATGCCACCGTCACCTGCTCGCGGTCGACCTCGAGCGCGATGCCCGCATCGTCCACAGTGAGGAGCTTGCCGGTGTAGCGGCGTCGGCCCGCCCGCGGCTCCTTCAGCTCGACGAACACCCGCGAGCCGACGAAGCGCCCGAAGTGCGCCTGGGTGCGCAGCACCCGATCGAACCCCGGTGAGGAAACCTCCAGCGTGTAGGCGCTCGGGATTGGGTCCTCGACATCGAGGAGCGCCGAGACCTCGCGGCTGATGCCCGCGCAGTCATCGAGCGTCACCCCGGATTCCCGGTCGATGAACAGGCGCACCACCGCGTGGGCCCGGCCGGCCGAGTATTCGAGCTCGACGAGCTCATAGCCCAGCCGCCCGAGCAAAGGCTCGATGAGAGCGATGAGTCGCTCGCGCAAGATGCCTGTCACGATCCCGATACCTCTGCGGGCGTCCCATGGCGCCCGTGCCAAACAAAAATGGGCCTTAAGGCCCACCAAAAAACAAAAAGCCCCGCGGGGGGCTTTCCATTCGTGTTCTCCTCGGGGGTGCCGCACCGTCCTGCGAAGGACTGCCCGGGCACCTGCCTCCCGCCCCCGCCCGCACGCTCAAACCGCGGTGGGCCGCGCATTCTACCGGAACTCGCGCAGCGTAGGGAACAGGTTTGGCCCGATCCGCCGGGGTCCCGCTCGTCGGCCACCCTGGACCTGTATAGACAAGTTGGCCGCTCCCATGCATCATGGCGGCCCCCGGGCCAACTTCAAGGGCGCATCCGCATGTCACTGCACGCCGCCGCGGCGCGCTACCTGCAGGTGAAGCACTTCATCCTCGAGCAGATCGCGGGTGGCACCCTGCCCGCTGGTGCCCGCGTACCCTCCGAGAACGAGCTGACTCGCACGCTCGCCATCTCGCGCATGACCGCGAACCGGGCGCTGCGCGAGCTCGCCGCCGATGGCGTGCTGGTGCGCGTCGCCGGCGTCGGCACCTTCGTCGCCGAGCAGCGCGTGCACGCCCACCCGCTCGAGGTTCGCAACATCGCCGATGAGATCCGCGCGCGCGGCCACGAGCACCGCATGAAGGTGCTCACGCTCGAGTCGGTGAGCGCCACGCGTGAGCTCGCCGAGCGCTGCAGCGTGAAGCCCGGGGCGACGCTCGATCATTCGCTCATCACCCACTTCGAGGACGACACACCACTCCAGGTGGAGGAGCGCTACGTCAACCCGCAGGTGGCATCGGGCTACCTGCAGAATGACTTCTCGCGCATCACCGCGCACGAGTTCCTGATTCGCGTTGCCCCGCTGCAGCGGGCCGAGCACACCGTGCGGGCGCTCGTGCCCGAGCGGCGCATCCGCCGGCTGCTGCGGCTCAAGAACGGCGAAGCGTGCCTGCTCATCCTGCGGCGTACGTTCTCGAACGGCCGCATCGCGAGTGTCGCCGACCTTTATCATCCGGGCTCGCGCTACGAGCTCGCAGCGAACTGTCAGCCGAGGTCACCATGACTGCCCCCTGCGCCCGAGTGCCGCTGCGCGCCCCGCGCGGCCCACAACTCTCCTGCCGCAGCTGGCTCAGCGAAGCGCCACTGCGCATGCTGATGAACAACCTCGATCCGGAGGTCGCCGAGCGGCCCTCCGAGCTCGTGGTGTACGGCGGCATCGGCAAGGCTGCCCGCAACTGGCAATGCTACGAGCAGATCGTGGCGGCGCTGCGCGCGCTGCAGGACGACGAGTCGCTCCTCATCCAGTCGGGTAAGCCCGTAGGAGTGTTCCGCACGCACACGGACGCGCCGCGCGTGCTCATCGCCAACTCGAATCTCGTGGCTCGCTGGGCGGACTGGCAGCACTTCAACGAGCTCGACAGGCGCGGACTGATGATGTTCGGGCAGATGACCGCGGGCTCGTGGATCTACATCGGCAGCCAGGGCATCGTGCAGGGCACCTACGAAACCTTCGTCGAGATGGGCCGCCAGCACTACGGCGGCGACCTCGCGGGCAAATGGATCCTGACGGCAGGACTCGGTGGGATGGGCGGCGCGCAGCCGCTCGCTGCCACCATGGCGGGTGCGTCCATGCTCGCGATCGAGTGCCGCCCGGAGCGCATTGCCAAGCGCCTGCAGACGAAGTACCTGGACGTCGAAGCGCGCAGCCTCGATGAAGCGCTCGAGCTCATCGAGCGAGCTCGCGCGAGCGGTGCGCCGCGCTCGGTCGGCCTGCTCGGCAACGCCTGCGAGGTGCTGCCGGAGCTCCTGCGCCGCGGAGTGCGTCCGCACGCAGTGACGGACCAGACCTCGGCGCACGACCCCGTGAACGGCTATCTCCCAGCAGGCTGGAGCCTCGAGAAATGGGATCGGCTACGGGCGGCCGACCCGGCGCAGGTCACGCGCGAGGCCCGCGCCTCGATGCGGACGCACGTCGAGGCGATGCTCGAGTTTCACAAACAGAAGATCCCCGTCTTCGACTACGGCAACAACATCCGCCAGGTGGCTTTAGATGCGGGGCTGAAGGAGGCCTTCGCCTTCCCCGGCTTCGTGCCGGCGTACGTGCGGCCGCTTTTCTGCCGCGGCATCGGCCCCTTCCGCTGGGTGGCGCTCTCCGGGGACCCGGAGGACATCACTCGCACCGATGAAAAAGTGCGCGAGCTCATTCCGAACGATGCGCACCTGCACCACTGGCTCGACATGGCGCGCGAGCGCATCCAGTTCCAGGGACTGCCTGCGCGCATCTGCTGGGTGGGGCTCGGCGAGCGGCACCGCCTCGGGCTCGCCTTCAACGAGATGGTGGCCCGGGGCGAGCTCAAGGCGCCGATCGTCATCGGCCGCGACCACCTCGACTCGGGCTCCGTCGCCAGTCCCAACCGGGAGACCGAGGCGATGCGCGATGGCTCGGACGCGGTCGCCGACTGGCCGCTCCTGAACGCGCTGCTCAGTACCGCAAGCGGCGCCACCTGGGTGTCGATCCACCATGGCGGCGGTGTCGGCATGGGCTACTCGCAGCACGCCGGCGTCGTGATCGTCTGCGACGGGACGGAAGCGGCCGCGCGCCGCATCGAGCGGGTGCTGTGGAACGATCCGGCGAGCGGAGTCATGCGGCATGCCGATGCGGGCTACGAAAGCGCGCTCGAGTGCGCCCGGACGCACGGCCTCAATCTCCCCTTCCTGGCTCCCCCGCGTTAGCCACATACCGTGCACCGGCCGCTGAAGCTCTGGCGCAACGCGCAGCTCGCCACCTGCGATGAGGCCGCGCGCCGCATCGCGCGCGGTGCGCTCCTCACCCGTGGCGAGCTCATCGAGTGGGTGGGGGAAGAAGCCGCGCTTCCCGCTGCAACTGCCGAGGAAGTCCACGATCTCGGTGGCGCCTGGGTCACCCCCGCACTCATCGACTGCCACACGCACCTGGTGTTTGCAGGTACGCGCGCCGGTGAGTACGCCGAGCGGCTGCGCGGAGCTTCCTATGAGCAGATCGCGCGCGGCGGGGGCGGCATCCTCTCCACGGTGCGCGCGGTGCGGGGGGCGACCGAGGAGCAGCTCTTCGATGAAAGCGCGCCGCGCCTCGCTGCACTCATGGCAGAAGGTGTCACGACGGTCGAGATCAAGTCCGGCTACGGACTCACGTTCGCGGATGAGGCCAAGATGCTGCGGGTCGCGCGCGCTCTCGGCCGTGCCTTCCCCGTCACGGTGCGCACGACGCTGCTCGCCGCCCACACGGTGCCGCCCGAGTTCCGCGGGCGCGCCCAGGAGTACGTCGAGGTCATCGCGCGCGAATGGCTGCCGGCACTCCTCGGTGAGGGGCTCGTCGATGCGCTCGATGTGTTCTGCGAGAACATCGCCTTCAGCGTGGCGCAGGCCGAGACCCTGTTCGATGCGGCGCGCGCACTCGGAATACCGGTGAAGATGCATGCCGAGCAACTCTCCAACCTCGGGGGCACGCTCATGGCGGCTCGTCACGGCGCGCTATCGTGCGATCACCTCGAGTACGCAGGTCGAGCGGAAGCGGCCGCACTGGGCCAGGCCGGGCCGGTCGCGGTGCTCCTGCCGGTCGCGTTCTACTGCCTGGCCGCGGATCGCCCGCCCCCCATCGCCGCGCTGCGCGAGGCCGGTGCCGCGATGGCGGTCGCGAGTGACTGCAATCCAGGCTCCGCACCCGGCGCCTCGCTCCTCACCGCCATGAGCATGGCGACACGGCTCTTCGGGCTCACCTCGGAGGAGGCGCTCGCCGGTGTGACGCGCCACGCCGCGCGGGCACTCGGGCTCGCCGGCTCGCGCGGCGCACTCACCCCCGGGGCCGCCGCCGACTTCGTGGTCTGGAATGTGCGCTCGCCGGAGGAGCTCGGCTACTGGATAGGATTCAACCCGAGGCGGACGCTGGTCCGCGCAGCGGAGGTTCTGCGATGGCCGAATCAGACATCCTGAAGCTCGGCGCGCGGCCGCTGCGCCTCGCGGAGCTGCGGCGCGTGTACGAGGGGCCGGTGACGGTCGGCATTGCCCCCGAGGCGCTCGGCGCCGTGCGCGCCGCACATCTCCTCACCGAGCGCCTCGCGGCAGCCGAGGCTCCGGCGTATGGCATCAACACCGGCTTTGGACTCCTCGCCAACACGCGCATCGCGCCGGCGCAGCGTACGCTCCTGCAGCGCAACATCATTCTCTCGCACAGCGCCGGAGTGGGTGCACCGCTCAAAGACTCCATCGTGCGCCTCACGCTCGTCCTGAAACTCGCGAGCCTGCTACAGGGTTTCTCCGGGGTAAGCGAGCCACTCGTGCGCTTTCTCGAGCGGTTGATCAACACCGGCCTCCTGCCCTGTGTGCCGGCGCAAGGCTCGGTCGGCGCCTCGGGCGACCTGGCGCCGCTCGCGCACCTGTCGCTCGCGGTGCTCGGCTTAGGCCAGGTGCGCCGTCACGGCGAGGTGTTGCCCGCCGCCGAGGCGCTCGCGCAGGAAGGGCTCACGCCGCCTGCGCTCGGCCCCAAGGAAGGCCTCGCGTTGCTCAATGGCACGCAGGTGTCGACCGCGCTCGCGCTCGCCGGGCTCTTCGAGTTGGAAAAGGTCTATGCCGCGGCGGTCGTGTCAGGGGCGCTGTCGGTGGACGCACTGCAGGGAAGCGATGTGCCCTTCGACCCGCGCATCCAACACCTGCGTGGTCACGATGGCCAGGCCCGGGTCGCGCGGGTCCTTCGTGAGTTGCTCGCCGGGAGCGAAATCCGCGAGTCGCACCGCACCTGCACGCGCGTGCAGGATCCCTATTCGCTGCGCTGCCAGCCGCAGGTGATGGGCGCCTGCCTCGATCTGATGACCCAGCAGGCCGGGGTGCTCACCACGGAGGCCAACGCGGTCACTGACAATCCGCTGGTGTTCACCGACAGCGCTGAGGTGCTCTCCGGCGGGAACTTCCACGCCGAGCCGGTCGCCTTCGCCGCCGATGTCCTCGCACTCGCCTGCGCGGAGATCGGCTCGATCACCGAACGGCGGATTGCGCTGCTGGTCGATCCGAACATGAGTGGGCTGCCCGCTTTCCTCGCGCCCGACAGCGGCGTCAACTCCGGATTCATGCTGGCCCAGGTGACCGCGGCGGCGCTCGTGGCCGAGAACCGCATGCTCTGCCACCCGGCGAGCGTCGACAGCATTCCGACTTCCGCGAACCAGGAAGATCACGTCAGCATGGCGACACACGGTGCGCGGCGGCTCCTCGACATGACCGCCAACGCACTCAACATCGTCGCCATCGAGTTTCTCGCGGCCTGCCAGGGCATCGACCTGCGAGCGCCGCTCAAGACCTCTCCAAGGCTCGCCGCAGTGCACGGCGCGATGCGCCTGAAGGTGCCCTTTGCCACGAGCGACCGGCTGCTTGCGCTCGACATCCAGGAAGCCGCCTCCACCGTCCGCCGCGCCGAGGTGCAGTCCGAGGCCAGTTCGCTGCTGCCGAGTTACCGCTGAGGAGCGCGGCGAAAACCCAACAGGGCACCTTCGAAGCCGCGGTGCAGGCCATATTCTGTTAAATGGACCGGCCAGCCGACCTCCTCAAGAGAGTCGGGCTGCTCAACTCCCCCGGCACGGGCGCACACGCGCAACCATAGGCTACCCGGATGGTTGCCATAGCCACATTTTATAGGCGAGCCGCACCGACACGCCGGCCGCAGCGCCGGTCGTGGTAGACCTGCTGACTCTATTAATGGTGCGTGCGGTGCGGCCGGGAATCCCGCGGCGCGCGCCTCTCGAGCCTCAGGCCGGCGCGCACTCCGCCGGCTTCGGTTTTTCCACCTCTTCGGATTGCTGCTCGCGCTTGATGCGCTCGTAGATTTCCTCGCGGTGCACGGCGACGTGTTTTGGCGCATTGATGCCGACGCGGACCTGGTTCCCTTTGACCCCCAGAACCGTGATGGTCACGTCGTCACCGATCATGACGGTCTCGCCGACACGTCGTGTAAGAATGAGCATCTTCCATATCCTCTGCCGTTCTAGTTTTAGGTTTGCGGCAGCGACTCCAGCTCGCCACCAGCCCCCTCTTTTTGTTTGTGAAGCGTACTTTCGTGGAGCGTACGCGGAAACGGGAACAAAGAAAACACTGACGATGCAAGTCGGGCCTGGCTTGAACGACTACGTCATGGGGCCCGGCACGTGCTAGGCCGCCGCGGGCCCCAACAGCTCTCGCAGCGCCGCAGCCGCCGCCGGTGCCGAGGGCCCCACGAGCAGGTGCACGCAATCCGGACGCGGCAGCGCCACACCACGCAGTCCAAGCGCAGCGAGCGCCGCGCGATCGAGTCGCGCGGCATCCTGGATGTCGACGCGCAGGCGGCTCGCGGCGGTCGCGACGCTGCGCACGTTGTCACGTCCACCGAGCGCGGCGAGCACCGCGGTTGTATCTCCGCGCCAGGCATCGCGTGGTGTTTGTGCGGTAACCGTCCGCGGAAGCGGCGGCGCGGCAGTTGATTGGGTCAGCGGAGCGGGTGCGACACCTGGCGTGGGTGAGAAAGCGCTTCGCAGCGCGGCGCGGATCTCTCCGGCGAGTTGGTCGGCCGTGGTACCGACCACCACCTGCAGAGCCTCCGCTGAGGGACGTACGAGTCCGCGCGCACCGAGTTGCCGCAGCGCGTCGCCATCGACCGCATTCTGACTCGCGACGAGCAGACGCAGCCGCGTGGTGCAGGCATCCACCGAGCGTACGTTGTCGCTTCCACCGAGAGCGGCGATCCAGGCCCCTGCCCTCGCGGCGGGAGCAAGCGGCGCCGCCTCGACCGGTGTGTCGCCGGGCTCGCGCCCCGGAGTCTTCAGGTCGAATCGCACGATGACGGAGCGAAACAACACGTAGTAGAGCGCGAAGTACGCCGCCCCAACCGGCAGCAGCCACAGCGGGCGTGTCGCGCGGCTGTAGTTCAGCAGGTAATCGAACAGCCCCGCCGAGAAGCCGAAGCCGAGCCGTACGTGCAGCGTGCTCATGACGATGAAAGCGATACCGGTGAGCAGCGCATGCACGGCATAAAGCGCCGGAGCAAGGAAGATGAAAGTGAACTCGATCGGCTCGGTGACCCCGGTGAGGATCGAAGTGAGCGCGATCGAGCCGAGAAGGCCCCCGACCGCCCGGCGCCGCTCGGGCAGCGCGCAGTGATACATCGCCAGACACGCCGCCGGCAGGCCGAACATCATCACTGGAAAGAAGCCCGCCATGAAAGCTCCGGCGCTCGGATCGCCGGCAAAGAAGCGCTTCAGATCGCCGGTCACACCGTGGTAGTCGCCGAGCAGGAACCAGGCGATGTTGTTGATGATGTGATGCAGCCCCGTGATGATGAGCAGGCGGTTGAGCACGCCGTAGGCGAACAGGCCGAAGGCCCCCGCGTGCAACACCGAGCGGCTGAGTGCATCCATGCCCTGCTCGAGGTGCTGCCACTGCGTGCCGAAGGCGACGGCGAGCGCCAGCCCCCCGAGACCACTCACGATCGGCACGAAGCGGCGGCCACCGAAGAAGCTCAGGTAACTCGGCAAGCTGATGTTGTAGAAACGGTTGTACAGTGCCCCGGCCATGAGCCCCGACAGGATGCCGACCGGCACACTGAGCTTGGAGAGCTCCTGCGCCTTGTAAGCGTCGATCGCGAGGTCGCGAGCGCGGTCGCTGAAGCCTGCGAGTGCTTGCGGCGGCACGCCGATCAGCACCTCTGCTCCCTTGGTGGCCACGAGGTACGCCACCACGCTCGCGAGCCCCGCGGCACCATGGTTCTCACGCGCGAGCCCCACCGCAACACCGACGGCGAACAGCAGGCCGAGGTTGTTGAAAATCGCCTGCCCGGCAGCCGCCATCGAAGCCGAATCGAGCAGGTCCGGCTGTCCGAGGCGCAGCAGGAGTCCGGCGATCGGCAGCACGGCGATCGGCAGCATCAGTGCGCCGCCGATCTTCTGCAGGCTCGCGAGCACGCCTCTCATGCGTGCGCCTCCTCAGCGGCCGACACCGTGGCGGCGAGCGCGCGCACCGCGGCGGCGCTCGGTTGCGTCAGCGCCTCTTCGGCGAGCGCGCGGCAGTCAGTGAGCGAGAGGCTCCCGATGCGGGCCTTCAGTTGCGGAATGACCGATGGCACGGCCGAGAGCTCGTTCACCCCGAGCCCCACGAGAAGCGGCGCGGCGAGCGGCTCCGAGGCGAGCCCCCCGCACACTGCCGCGTGCCGGCCGTGGGCGCGTGCGCCCTCGGCGGTGTGCGCGATGAGGCGCAGCACCGCCGGGTGCAAGGCATCGAGCCGCGCTGCGAGCTGCGGGTGTCCGCGGTCCATGGCGAGCGTGTACTGCGTGAGATCGTTGGTGCCGATCGAGAGGAAATCGGCCGCCGCTGCGATGCGCTCGGCGAGCAGCGCCGAGGCCGGCGTCTCGATCATCACGCCGACGCTGATCGGCTCGGCTCTGCCGAGCTCGCGCCGCACGTCCTCGAGTAATGCGCGCACCGCCTCGATCTCCTCCAGGTCGCTGATCATCGGCAGGAGCACCCGGCAGTGCGCGGGTCCGCGCACCGCGAGGATGGCGCGCAACTGCGTGCGCAGCAGGTCCGGCCGGGCGAGGCTCGTGCGAATGCCGCGCAGGCCGAGCGCCGGGTTCGCTTCGGGTGGCATCGGCAGGTAGGCGATCGGCTTGTCTCCGCCCGCATCCAGGGTGCGGATGGTGAGCGGGCGCTTCCCCAACACATCGGCGATCTTCTGGTACTCGGCAGTCTGCTCGGCCTCGCTCGGGGGGGTCTGGCGGTCGAGGAACAGAAACTCGGTGCGCAGCAGTCCACAGCCCTCGGCGCCGTTGCGTATCGCAGCCTGCGCCTCCGCCAGGGAGCCGATATTGGCGAGCACCTCGATACGAGTCCCGTCGGCCGTGCGGCACTCGCGCTGGGCCGCAGCGGCGAGCGCGGCACGCTGCGCGGCGAGCGCGGCGACCTGCGCACGCGCGGCCGTGAGGCGCGGCTCACCGGGAGCAATCTCGAGCAGCCCGCGTCCGGCATCGAGCACCACCTCGGTGCCATCGGGCACCGCGAGCACCTCGTTGCCGAGCGCCACGAGTGTCGGGATTCCCATGGCGGCGGCGAGGATCGCAACGTGCGAGGTCGCGCCCCCTGCGGCCATGCCGATGCCGGCGACGCGCGTGCCATCGAGGGCGATGAGCTGCGAGGGCAGCAGCTCGCGTGCGATGACGATTGCCTGCTCGGGGAGCACCGCGGCGGTGCCCGCCGGCTCCCCTTCCAGTGCAAGCAGCACCTGCGTCTCGAGATCGAGGAGATCATCGACGCGCTCGCGCAGGCGCGTATCGGCGAGCGCCTGCAGCGCCGCCGCGCATTCGCGCACGGCGCTGCGCCAGGCGAAGCCCGCACTGCGGCCGGCCTCGATTGCGCCGCGTGCGGCGGCGAGCAGCTCCGGATCGTCCAGCAGCTCAAGATGCGCCGCCGTGATCTCACTCGCCGCGCTCCTTCCGCCCGCGCCCGCGGATGCCGCGAGCGCCCGCCGCTCGAGCCGGCCACGCACATCGGAGCGGGCACGGTCGAGCGCAGCATTTTCCTCGCTGACGCCGGCACCCGCCTCGCGAACCCGGATCTCGGGGCGATGCAGCTGCAGCGCAGGTCCGACCGCAAGTCCGGGGCTGGCCGCGACACCCCGCAGGACCCCGCGCGCGAGCGGCGAAGGCGTGGCGGTCTCAGAGGCAGCCTGCGGTGCCGCCGGGCGAGCTGACGGCGGCCGCGGACGATCGGGGCCAGCGTGAGCGGCGAACACGGCCATGAGCGCGCTGAGAGCGTTGTGCGCATCCGGGCCGCTGGCGCGAATCTCGATCTCCTCGCCGTGCAGCACGCCGAGCGCCATGAGAGCGACCGTGCTGCGCGCGTTCGCCTCGCGACCGTGCGCGAGGAGGCGCACATCGGCGGCGAGCGAGCGCAGTGACCCGGCAAGGAGCGCCGCAGGGCGCGCATGAATGCCGTGCTCGAAAGTGACCCGCAGGCGGCGGGTGGACGCTAGGGGTGAGCCCGCAGCGGCCGGGCCGGCCGCGGAGGCGCTTGTTCGATGCGCAGCGACCTCCATCAACCACTCACCGACTGCGACCGCCCGATCGAGGCTTCGCCTGCGGATCTCGTAGCGGCTTTCCGAGGTGATGATGATCGGGGTGAGCACGCTCTTCGCGCGCCGCGCGAGGAAATCGAGGTCGAAGGTGAGAAGCGTGTCGCCGGCGCGCACGCGCTCGCCCGCGCGGACGTGGGCCTGGAATCCCTCACCCGCGAGCGCCACGGTGTCGATACCGACGTGCAGCAGAACCTCACAGCCGGCGGCGGTGCGCAGCGTCACCGCATGGCGCGACGCGGGAAGCAGCACGATCTCACCGTCGCAAGGCGCATGCAGCGTGCCCTCCGTCGGATCGATCGCGACGCCATCGCCGAGCAGACGCGCCGCGAACACCTCATCCGGAGCCTCATCGAGTGGCGTGCTCCATCCCGCGAGTGGCGCGAGCAGCGTCAGGGAGTCGGAGGGCTTCATGGCGAGAGCTGCACCCAATCGATCGCCCACAGCGGATCGAGCGTGCGCTGCGTGAATGCGAAGCAGAGCGCATGCGTCCCCTTCAGCTGCGGCAACTGCGCTGAAGGGAGCACCGTGACCGCATCGTTGCCCGCGGCGGGCGCAAGTGGCAGCACCGCGAGCGGCGCGCCCTCACAACCATCGAGGCGCACCTCGAGCTCTCCTGCGGGTGTGCCTGGAGTTCGAAGCCGGATCGCCTCGATGTCGTGACCGATCTGAAAGTTGAAAGGTACCTGGCCGACCGCCGCGGTGAGCGTGCGCGCGCGCGTCAGGTCCGTCGCGGGCAGCAGCCAGCAGGGGTTCTCAATGTCGATGAGAAACACCGCGCGCGGACCGGCGAGCGGCGCATCGTCCTCGAGGTT
>DATMPW010000061.1:0-93560 GCA_035566915.1 Steroidobacteraceae bacterium | reverse complement strand
GGCGATG
Organism: Steroidobacteraceae bacterium; assembly: GCA_035566915.1. Classification (GTDB taxonomy): domain Bacteria; phylum Pseudomonadota; class Gammaproteobacteria; order Steroidobacterales; family Steroidobacteraceae; genus 13-2-20CM-66-19. The sequence continues at coordinate 93,553 of DATMPW010000061.1, read as the reverse complement.
GAGGAGACCGTCGACGGCGAGTACCAGAACTTCAAGGCGAAGGGCGGCGCCTACACGCGCGAGCATTTCTTCGGCAAGTACCCCGAGCTCAAGGCGATGGTCGCCAACATGTCGGACGATGAGATCTGGCGGCTCAACCGCGGCGGGCACGATGCGCTGAAGGTTTACGCCGCCTACGCCGCGGCCGTGAGTCATAAAGGTCAGCCCACGGTCATCCTCGCCAAGACCGTGAAGGGATATGGCCTCGGCAAGGGCGGCGAAGGTCAGATGGTGGCGCACCAGCAGAAGAAGCTCTCGGAGGAGGACCTGCGCGCGTTCCGCGACCGCTTCAACATCCCGGTGAGCGATCCGGAGCTCGCGAGTCTCCCGTTCCGCCAGTTCGAGCAAGGCTCCGACGAAGAGCGCTACCTGTGCACAAAACGCTCCGGCCTCGGGGGCTCGCTGCCGGTCCGCAAGCACAGCGCGCCGGCGCTCGCGGTGCCGCTGCTCGCGGCATTCTCGGCGCTGCTCGAGGGCACGGGTGAGCGCGAAATCTCCACCACCATGGCCTTCGTGCGCATCCTCACCGTGCTCCTCAAGGACAAGAACATCGGACGCAACATCGTGCCGATCGTGCCGGATGAGGCGCGCACCTTCGGCATGGAGGGTCTGTTCCGCCAGATCGGTATCTACTCATCGGTGGGGCAGCTCTACACGCCGCAGGACGCCGAGACCCTCATGTCCTACCGCGAGGACAAGAAGGGACAGATGCTGGAGGAGGGCATCAACGAGGCGGGGTCGCTGTGCTCGTGGATGGCGGCCGGCACCGCCTACAGCAACCACGGCATCAACATGGTGCCGTTCTACGTCTTCTATTCGATGTTCGGGTTCCAGCGCGTCGGGGATTTCATCTGGGCGTCGGGCGACATCCAGGCGCGCGGCTTCCTGCTCGGCGCGACCTCCGGAAGGACCACCCTCGCCGGCGAGGGCCTGCAGCACCAGGACGGCCACAGCCAGCTGGTTGCGACGACGGTGCCAAACTGTGTCGCCTACGACCCGGCGTTCGCGTACGAGCTGGCGGTGATCATCCAGGATGGCCTGCGCCGCATGTACGCCGAGCAGCACAACATCTTCTACTACATCACCGTGATGAACGAGAACTACGCGCAGCCGGCCCTGCCGAAAGGCGCCGAGGCGGGGATCCTGAGCGGCGGCTACCTGCTGCAGGCGGGCGGTCGCGGCAAGGTGCGCGCGACGCTGCTCGGCTCGGGCACCATCCTGCGTGAGTGTCTCGCCGCGGCGAAGATTCTCGAGAACGACTACGGCGTTCCGGCGGATGTGCTCTCCATCACCAGCTTCAGCGAGCTGCGCCGCGAGGCGCTCGAGTGCGAGCGCTGGAACCTGCTGCACCCGGGCGAGAAGCCGCGCGTGCCGTACGTGCGCGCGCTGTTCGAGAAGCTCGAGGGACCCGCAGTGGCCGCCACCGACTACCTGCGCGCGGTACCCGACCAGATCCGTCAGTGGGTTCCCGGACGGTACGTGACACTCGGCACCGACGGCTTCGGCCGCTCCGACACACGCGCGGCGCTGCGCCGGCACTTCGAGGTGGACCGCAACTACATCGCGGTGGCGGCGCTCAAGGCGCTCGCGGACGATGGACGGATGGAACCAACGACGGTTACTCGTGCGATCACGGCGCTCGGTGTCGATCCGGGCAAGCCCGTGCCCTGGAAAGTCTGACGGATCACGCCATGAACGCCGCGGCGGGGGTGGTGGAAGTGCGCGTGCCCGACATGGGCAACTTCAAGGACGTCGCCGTCATCGACGTGCTGGTGAAGCCCGGCGACAACATCGCCATCGACACCCCGCTCGTGACGCTCGAGTCGGACAAGGCGACGATGGACGTGCCATCGACCGCCGTCGGCGTGGTCGAGAAGGTCCACACCAGCAAGGGCGGCACGGTCAACACGGGTGATCTCATCGCCACCGTGCGCGCGGACGGCGCTCAGCGAGGGGAGACAGCGGCCGATGCGGCCGCCCCCGCAGCGTCAGCGCCCGCCGCCCCTGCACCTGCCGTTGCAGCAGCGCCGGCGATTCCCCCTCGAGCCGCCCCCGCGACGGCACCGCCGGCTGCCGCGCAGGGCGCAGCCACGACTGCGCCGCCGCCTCCCGCGAGCGCTCGGGCGCCCGCCACTTCCTCTGCACCTCCTGCGCGCGGTGCGATGCTCACGCCGCGCTCACTCCTCGGCGTCCCGACCTCCTACCGCAGCGATCTCGCGCCGATCGATGAGCCGGGCTTCACGCGCGCGCACGCGAGTCCCTCGGTGCGCCGCTTCGCGCGCGAGCTCGGAGTGAACCTGGCACAGGTGTCCGGTCACGGCTTCAAGGACCGAATCACCCACGATGACGTCAAGGCGTTCGTGAAGGGAACGCTGGCAACTCCCGCGGCGAGCCCGTCCGCGGCGGCTCCCCCGCCCGCGGCGGCTCCCCCGCCCGCGGCGGCGAGCGCTGCCGCACCTGCGGCAGGCGCACCGTCGAGTGCACGGTCGCCGGCGCCAACGCCAGCGCCTGCACCGGTCCCGGCGGTGCCGCCGGTCGACTATTCGCAGTTCGGGCCGACGGTGCTCGAGCCGCTCTCGCGCATCCAGCGCATCTCCGGCCCGCGGCTGCAGGCGAGCTGGACCACCATCCCGCACGTCACCCAGTTCGATGAGGCGGATATCACCGAGCTCGAGCAGCTGCGCGCGAGCCTCAAGGACCGGGCGCAGGCGGCGGGGGTGAAGCTGACACCTCTCGCTTTCATCATGCGCGCTTGCGTCAAGGCATTGCAGGAGTTTCCGCGTTTCAACTCCGCTCTGGCGGCGGATGGTGCGAATCTCATCGTGCGCAAGTACGTGCACATGGGCTTCGCCGCCGACACGCCGAATGGACTCGTGGTACCGGTGGTGCGCGATGCGGACCGCAAGGACGTGTACGAGCTCGCCCGCCACCTCGGGCAGCTCTCCGAGAAGGCGCGTGCCGGAAAGCTTCCGCCGACGGATATGCAGGGTGGCTGCTTCACCATCTCGAGCCTCGGCGGCATCGGTGGCACGGCGTTCACGCCGATCATCAACGCCCCTGAAGTGGCCATTCTCGGGGTATCCCGCGCTGCGATGCGGCCGGTGTACCGGGATCTCACCTTCGTGCCGCGCCTGATGCTGCCGCTGTCGCTTTCCTACGATCATCGCGTCATCGATGGAGCGATGGCGGCGCGTTTCACCACCTGGCTCGCCCAGGCGCTCGCCGATCCTCGCGGCCTCCTCGAGGCCGTGCTGTGAGCGCCGACCTCACGATTCCCGACATTGGCAATTTCACCGACGTCGATGTGGTCGACGTGCTGGTGAAGCCGGGCGACCTCATCGAGGTCGATTCCCCGCTCGTCACGCTCGAGACCGACAAGGCCTCGATGGACGTACCGGCGACCGCGGCGGGCCGCATCACCGAGGTGCTGCTGAAGCGCGGTGACAAGGTGTCCAAGGGCTCGCTGATCGCCCGCGTCGAGGCGGGCGCAGGCGCCAACGCGGTGGCAGCACCAGCCAACACTTCCGCCGCAGCCTCATCGAGCGCCCCGGCCCGGACGGCCTCATCGAGCGCTTCTCCCGCAGCCGCCGCGGCCGCTGCACCGCAGGCGGACGCGGGGGCGCGTGCGCCGCGCACCTCGGTACGCGCGGACTCCGCCGGCGACACCGTGCGCATGCTCTCACCGCAGGGGCGCCCGCCCGAGGAGGGCGCGGCCGATGCGGCGCGCAGCACGCAGCTGCTCGTGCTCGGATCAGGCCCGGGCGGCTACACGGCGGCGTTCCGCGCCGCGGATCTGGGACTGAAGGTCACGCTCGTCGAGCGTTACGCGGAACTGGGCGGCGTCTGCCTGAATGTCGGCTGCATCCCCTCGAAAGCGCTGTTGCACGCGGCGAAGGTCATCGAGGACGCCGAGGAGATGTCTGCGCGCGGGATCGCGTTCGGCACACCCGCGATCGATCGCGCGAAGCTGCGCACCTGGAAGGCCTCCGTGGTCGCGAAGCTCACCGGCGGGCTCAAGGTGCTCGCGCGGCAGCGCAAGGTCGAGGTGGTACGCGGTGTGGGGCGCTTCGTCGGCGCTAACGTGCTCGAGGTCACCGGTAGCAGCGGCGTCCAGCGCATACGCTTCGAGCAATGCGTCATCGCGGCGGGCTCCGAAGCGATGCGTCTGCCGGGATTGCCCCAGGATCCGCGCATCATCGATTCCACGGGCGCGCTCGAAGTGCCGCCCTTCTCGGGGCCCATACTGGTCATCGGCGGCGGCATCATTGGCCTCGAGCTGGCCTGCGTGTTCGATGCACTCGGCAACCGCGTGAGTGTGGTCGAGCTCACCCGGCAGTTGATGCCAGGGACCGATGCGGATCTGCTGCGTCCCCTCGAGCGGCGCATCCGCTCGCGTTATCAGCAGATACTCCTTGCCACCAAGGTGGCGGGCGTTGCACCCGAGGCGGGCGGTCTGCGGGTGAGCTTTGCGGGCGAGCAGGCGCCGGCGCCGCAGCTCTTCGAGCGGGTGCTGGTCGCGGTCGGCCGCTCCCCGAACGGACGGACGATCGGTGCGGAAGCCGCCGGTGTCAGGGTCTCCGACCGCGGCTTCATCCCCGTCGACCGTCAGATGCGCACCAACGTTCCACATATCTTCGCTATCGGAGATATCGCCGCGCCGCCGCTGCTCGCGCACAAGGCGATGCACGAGGGCAAGGTCGCAGCCGAGGTCGCGGCAGGCGAGAAGCGTGCTGCGGACTGGAGAGTGATCCCGTCGGTCGCCTACACCGACCCGGAGATCGCCTGGGTGGGCCTCACCGAGAACGAGGCTCGCGAGCGCGGCATACCCATCGGCAAGGGATCATTCCCCTGGGTGGCTAACGGGCGCTCGCTCTCGCTCGGGCGCGAGGACGGCTTCACCAAGCTGCTGTTCGATCCCGAGACGCACCGCCTGCTCGGCGGTGGCATCGTCGGGACGAATGCGGGCGAGTTGATCAGCGAGATCGCGCTCGCGATCGAGACCGGCTGCGACGCGGCCGACATCGGGCTCACGATCCACCCACACCCGACGCTCACCGAAACCGTCGCGGGAGCGGCGGAGGCGTTCGAGGGCACGCTGACCGATCTTTATATTCCCAAGAAGAAATGACGGCACCGTGCCACAAAATCGGCGGGCCCGTGATCAACACACCTTTGCACCATAGTTAGGCAAATGCCTAACTATTCGCGGGAACACCTTGTAACGCGGCCGCCCTAGTCACGCCGCCGGTCCTACCTCAGGGCAGTCGCTCCACGACCTTCACGAACGCCGGATCGCTCCGGTACGGCGCGAACTCGGGATAGCCGCGCAGGGCCGGCAGGTTGTGGTCGTGGGTCCTCTCCGCCCTCACCAGCCACTTCAGCATGCCATCACGGTCGTTGGCGAGCGCGCGGTACTCCGCCACCACCACCGCGGAACCCGTGCCATGGTCGCAGCTCTCCGTCTCGCTGGCGGAGAGCTGCTCGAGCATCGCCTCCCGGCCGCCGCTCAGGAAGCGCTGCTCGGCGAGGCGCAACACGTCGATGCTTTCCGCCTGCCCGCGCAGCTCTGCGGCGAGCTTCGCCTCGCGCAGGAAGTCCACATCGCGGCCCGTTATGAGATAAACGTGTGCCAGGTAGTAATGCGATGCTTCGAAGCTCGGATCGAGCTGCACGAGGCGCTCGAGAGTCGTGAGCGCGGTGGCGCGCTCCCCGCTGCCAAAGCGCAACCACGCCTCATCGGCGACGATAGCGCGGTTGTTCGGATCCAGCTCACGCGCACGGCCGATGGTTTCCAGCGCCTTCTCGTAGTCACCGTGCGCATAAAGCGCGGTCGCATACCAGTGCAGGGCCTTCGCCGAGCTGGGGTCGAGCTGCAACGCGGTGTCGAATCCCCGGAAAGCGGAAGCCGCGTCTCCGTGCCACCACCACTCGACGAACGCCCGATCGAGCCACGCGTCCGGCAGCTTCGGATCGAGCGCGAGCGCCGTGCGAGCCGCACGCTCAGCCTGAGGGTACGCGGCCTCATCCCGCATCGAGCCGAATTCGCGCAGCAGCAGATAGGTATCGGCGAGCCCTGACCAGCCGGCCGCGCGGTCCGGGTAGCCTTGGGTGAGCTCGCGAAATGCCTGCTGCGCCGCGAGCAGGCTCCCGGCGGAGCGTGTCGCAAGCTCGAAGCGCGCAGTCATGTAGGTCTCGCGCGCTTCCGCGTTGTCGTCATACGGCCCGCGCGCAGCCCGGGCGGTGGACGTGCGCGTGTGGCGCGCGGAGTTCCACGCCACGAGGGCCATCGCACTCAGCGCCACCAGGAGGAATGCCACCGCAAGCCAGAGTGTGCGGCGCGGTGGGTTCACGGCTGCGGTCGCACCGCCCGGCTCGCCTGCAGCAGCAGTCCCCGAGGCATCGGTGCTGGCCTCCGCGCGCAGCGTGGCCTGCACCTCGCTCGGCAGCGCCTGCAGCCAGGCGCTCAGCTCACCGGGGGTGGCCCACACCGAGCTGCGACCGCCGCCCGGGATGCGATGCACCGGCATTCCACGATCCGCCTCCCAGCGCCGGGCGGTGCGCTCGGTGCAACGAAGGTACTGTCCGATCGCTTTCCAGCCGATGAGCTGCCGCCCACCGGTGCCGTCACGGCCTGCACCCGCGCGGCCCGTTTCCCTGTCGACCAAAGTCCCGCCTCGCTGATGAGCGAATCGTGGACCCCCCTTCCTGTGCCGAGCCGCAGACTTCTCTGTCAGCTGACTCCGCCAGGCAATTCTAGCAGTGTGGGAGCAGCGGCGGCGCTCGAGGTGAGGCTCAGCGGCGCGGCCGACTGCGCTTGCGCACGCGTGAGGCAAGCGGCAGTCGCCGCGCGGCTTTGCCGGGAACGGCCGCGGGCGTCTTGTGTGGGTATTCGCACAGGTCGCGGATGATGCAGGTCGGACACTTCGGCAGGCGTGCCGTGCACACATAACGGCCGTGCAGGATGAGCCAGTGATGGGCATCCTTGCGAAACTCCGCAGGCGTGTTGGCGTTGAGCGCCTGCTCCACCTCCCGGGGCGTTCGCCCGGGCGCGAGCCCGGTGCGGTTGGCGACCCTGAAAATATGTGTGTCGACGGCGATCTCCGCCTCACCAAACACCATATTGAGAATGATGTTCGCGGTCTTGCGGCCGACGCCCGGCAGCGCTTCGAGCTCGGCGCGCGTGGCCGGGACCTCACCGCCGTGCCGCTCGATGAGCTGCTGCGCAAGTCCGACCAGATTCTTCGCCTTGGTGTTGTAGAGACCCACCGGCTTGATGTAGGGCTTCACGCCCTCCACACCGAGCGCGGCAATGGCGACGGGCGTGTTGGCCACGGGGAAGAGGTTACGCGTGGCGGCATTGACGCTGCGGTCGGTGGTGTGGGCCGAGAGCATGACCGCGACCAGCAGCTCGAAGGGCGTGGTGTGCAGGAGCTCCGTCGTCGGTGAGGGATTGGCTGCCTGCAGGCGGCGGAAGATCGCTCTGCGCGTCGCCGGATGCACGGGCTAGCCTTCCGCGGCGCGCTTGCGGGCGCGCAGCAGTGCCGCCCGCTGCGCCTCGTGCGCGGCGAGACGCGCACCGTGCGCAGCATAGCGCTCGCGGTTTTCCGCGGCGCTCGGCTCGCACAGCGCCTCGGCCACGGCGGCGCGCGGCACCATCGAGATGCAATCGACGGGGCAGGGCGCGACGCACAGCTCGCAGCCGGTGCATAGCGCCAGCACGACGGTGTGCATCTGCCGGCGAGCGCCGATGATCGCATCGACCGGGCAGGGGGGCAGACACTTGGCGCAGCCGATGCAGGCTTCCTCGTCGATGAGCGCGATGAGCGGCGGTCCCTCGGTGCCGTTGGCTGGATTGAGCGGCAGCGCCGGGCGGGCGAGCAGCCGAGCCAGCGCGGCGATGGTGGCGGCGCCGCCTGGGGGACACTGGTTGATCGGCGCTTCCCCAGCTGCGACCGCCTGCGCGTAGGGACGACAGCCGGCGTAACCGCAGCGCGTACACTGGGTCTGCGGCAGCAGAGCGTCGATGTTCTCCGCGGTGGCCATACGCGTGGCTTCAGGGTTTCAGGTGATCTTCATGCCCGGTGTTGCACCCGAATCTGGTGCGAGCAGGTAAAGCCCCGACCCCTCGCCGCTCGCCGCGAGCACCATGCCCTCGGACACTCCGAACTTCATCTTGCGCGAAGCGAGATTGGCGACCATCACCGTGAGACGTCCTTTGAGCGAGGCCGGATCGTAGGCCGACTTGATGCCTGCAAATACCGTGCGGCGCTCAGCGCCGAGATCGAGCGTGAGCTTCAGGAGCTTGTCCGCCCCGACCACTGACTCGGCGTCCACGATCCGCGCGACGCGCAGGTCGACCTTCTTGAACTCTTCGATCGAAATCTTCTCGTCGGCGGCCGTGCCGGGAGCGTCGGCCCTTGGGGAGCTCCCGGTCGTCGCAGCGCCATCGGGGGCGAAGAGCGCATCGAGCTGCCTCGGGTCCACGCGCGTCAGCAGGTGCTGGTAGGGGTTGATCCGCTCCGGCAGGACCTCGGCATCGCTCCACACCAACGCGCGGTCCATGCCGAACAATTCGCGCGCGACGCGCTCGGCGACGGCAGGCAGCACCGGTGCCAGGAGCACCGAGAGCACCTTGAAGCCGTAGAGAGCGCGCGAGCACACGTCCTGGAGGTGCGCAGCCTTCCCCGGATCCTTGGCGAGAATCCACGGGCGCTCGCCGTCGAAGTACTGGTTGATCCAGTCCGCAAAGTCCATGCATTCACGCATCACCTTGCCGAACTCGCGCGCCTCGTAGCCGTGGCGCGCGCCAGAGGTAGCGGTGCGCGCCGCGCTGGTGAGTCCTGCGAGATCTTCCGAGTAGCGCAGCGCACCCCGGAAATGCCGGGTAATGAAGTTGGCCGCGCGGCTTGCAATGTTCACGTACTTGCCGATGAGGTCGCTGTTGACGCGGGCGATGAAGTCCTCTGGGTTGAAATCCAGGTCCTCGACGCTGGCGTTGAGCTTTGCGGCGAGGTAGTAGCGCAGCCACTCGGCATTCATGCCGATCTCGAGGTAGCGCAGCGGGCTGATGCCGGTGCCACGCGACTTGGACATCTTCTCGCCCGACACGGTGATGAAGCCGTGAACCCACACGTGGTCCGGCACCTTGTACGGCGGCCCCGCGAACTTCAGCATCGCCGGCCAGAAGAGCGTGTGGAAGTAGATGATGTCCTTGCCGATGAAATGGATCTGCTCGGTGTCCGGGGCGCTCAGGAACTCCTCGAAGCTGCGCAGCTCACCGTGCGCACGAGCCTTACCGACGGCGAAGTAATTCTTTAGCGCCGCCAGATAACCGATGGGCGCATCCAACCATACGTAGAAGTATTTCCCCGGCGCGTCCGGTATGGGGATGCCGAAATACGGTGCGTCGCGCGAGATGTCCCAGTCCCCGAGCGCCTGATCGCCCTTGCCCGACAGCCATTCGCCGGCCTTGTTGGCCACCTGCGGCTGCAGCCGCCCGGGAGTTCCCAGCCAGCCCTCGAGGAACGCGATGCACCGGCGGTCAGACAGCTTGAAGAAGAAATGATCCGAGGACTTCAGGATCGGCTTCGCCCCGGTGAGGGTCGAGTACGGGTCGATGAGCTGTGTCGGGGTGTTGACGATGCTGCACACCTCGCAGGCATCCGCGTACTGATCCTTGGTATGGCAGTTTGGACACTCGCCCTTGATGTAGCGGTCCGGCAGGAACATCCCCTTCACCGGGTCATAGAATTGCTCGACTTCCTTGCGGTAGATGAGACCGGCTTGCTTGAGCCTCGCATAGATGTCCTGCGAGAGCTGCGTGTTCTCGGGTGAATCGGTCGAGTACCAGTGATCGAAGCTCAGGTGAAAGCCCTGCAGGTAGCGCGCGCGGCCGGCGGCGATGCGCGCTACCAGCTCCTGGGGCGTGATCCCTTCGGCTTCCGCCTTGAGCATGATGGGGGCGCCGTGGGCATCGTCGGCACCGACGAAGTGCAGCTCGTGCCCCTGCATCCTCTGGAAGCGCACCCAGATGTCGGCCTGGATGTACTCCATGATGTGGCCGATGTGGAAGGGGCCGTTGGAGTAGGGGAGCGCGGTGGTGACGAAGATCCGGCGGGTCATCCGCGCTAGTTTACACAGCTTGGCTGCGGGTCTGACGTGGCGCCTCAGCCGGCGTTCTTCAGCTCCTCGAAGCGGCTCTTGTTGATGGCCTTCTTGTAAGCCTCGGCGCCGCTGATCAGCCGCTGATTGAGCAGTTGATCGATCGCGGAATCCATGGTGCGCATGCCGAACGCACCGCCCGCCTGCATGGTGTTCTCCAGCTGATCGAGCTTGCCCTGGCGGATGAGGTTCGCGGCCGCGGGGGTGTTCACCAGGATCTCGAGCGCCACGACGCGACCCTGCTTGTCGGCACGCTGCAGCAGCTGCTGCGAGATGACACCGCGGAGCGAGGTCGACAGCATGGTGCGCACGTGCGATTGCTTGTCCGAGGGAAACACGTTCACCATGCGGTCGACGGTCTGCGCCGCGCCGTTGGTGTGCAGCGTCCCCATGACGAGAATGCCCATCTCGGCCGCGGTGACCGCGATGCTCATGGTCTCCAGATCGCGCAACTCGCCCACCAGGATCACGTCCGGATCCTCGCGCAACGCCGAGTGCACGGCGGATGAAAAGCTCGGACTGTGCACGCCGATCTCGCGCTGACTGATGAGACAGCTCTTGCGCTCGTGCACGAACTCGATTGGATCTTCTACCGTGAGAATGTGGCCCTTCACGCGGCGGTTGATGTCATCGATCATCGCTGCGAGGGTCGTCGACTTACCGGAGCCGGTCTTGCCGGTCACCAGGATCAGCCCGCTGATGGCGCGGCACATCTGGCGCACCGCCTCGGGCATCTTGAGCTCATCGAGCGTGAGTGCCTTGGAGGGTATCGCGCGGAAGACGGCGCCCATCCCATTGATCTGCCGCATGACATTGACGCGGAAGCGTCCGCGGTCGGCGAGGGTGTAGGCGAAATCTGCGCCGTCCTTGGACTCGAAGCGCTCGAGCGCCTTCTTAGGCATGATCTCGTACAGCGCCTGCTTGACCGTCTCGGCGGGAAGCCTGTCGGGCTTGAGCGCGGAGAGATCACCGTGCAGGCGGATGCGCGGCGGGTCGCCGGCAATGAAGTGCAGGTCCGAGCCGCGCTTCTCCAGCACCTCAACCAGCAGCGGATCGATTAAGGCCACGGGCTGACGCCGATCAGCTGGAGGAATTCGCCGCCGCGGCGGCGGGCGCCGGTGTCGAGCCGGTCATCTCGACCTTCGGTAGCATGGTGGTGTCGGTAACGAATTTCTGGAACGGGCGCTTGTCGCTCGCGTATGCGTAGGCGTCGTCCGGATCGATGGTGCGCGCGTTGATCGCCGCGATCAGCGCCTGATCGAGCAGCTGCATACCGAGATCGCGCCCCATCTGCAGCTGGGTCGGAATCTGATGAGTCTGCTCGGTCTGGATGAGCTTGGCGATCGCCTTGGTCATCATGAGGACTTCACAGATCGCCTTGCGGCCGTGCCCGTCGGCAGTCTTCACCAGCACCTGCGTGACCACCGCCAGCAGGTTCTGCGCGAGGAAGCTCTTGGTCTGCTCGCGCTCCTCGACCGGGAGCGCATCGATGACCCGGTCGATGGTCTTGACGGCGCTGGTGGTGTGGAGCGTGCCGAGCACCAGGTGTCCGGTTTCCGCCGCGGTCATCGCCATGGAGATGGTCTCGGCATCGCGCAACTCGCCGACGAGAATCACGTCCGGGTCCTCGCGCATCGCCGCCCGCACGCCTTCGGCGAAGCTCGGGATGTGCGTGCCGAGCTCGCGCTGGATGACCTGACTCTGCTTGCTCGGGTGCACGAACTCGATCGGATCCTCGAGACTGATGATGTTGAGCCGGCGCGTGGCGTTGAGGTGATCGATCATCGCGGCGAGCGTGGTCGACTTACCCGTGCCGGTCGAGCCGGTGACGAGCACCATGCCCTGATGGAAGTCGCACAGCTTGGTCACCACCAGTGGCAGCGCCAGCTTCTCGAGCGTCGGCACCGTCGAGGGAATGGCGCGGAAGGTGGCCCCGATACCGGTCTCCTTGCGGTACACGTTGACGCGAAAGCGCCCGCCCTCGGCGGACACGTAGGAGAAGTCGAGGTCGCTGCCCTTGGCGAAGTGCTCGTTCTGTGAGCGCGTCAATATCTCCGCGATGTAGCCCTCGAGCTCAGCCTCGCGCACGTCGCGGAACTTGATGGGCAGCAGGTCGCCGTGTATGCGCAGCATCGGCGGTACGCCGACCGCCAGGTGCACGTCCGAGCACCCCTGCTGGGTGCCGAGCTTCAGGAACGCATCGATGCGCGCCAACGGACTCTCCCTCACCGAGCCACGGTGAGCTGTTTAGCCGCTTTCCGGCTTTGGGATCAACGACTTGAGGTGCGAAATTTGACGTAACGCACGCTCTTTCGCAAGGCGACCACGCAAAAAGAAGAGCCCGGGAGGACTTGTGCGAGGTCGATGGTTTTTCTCAGGCGCGGAAGGGCTCGAGCGCCGTGCGCAGCTCGTCCATGGTCTGGAAGCGCTTGGTCTTGTCGACCGCCATGGCGCGCATCACGAGATCCGAAAGCCCAGGCGGGAGGCTCGGATTCACCTCCTGCGCGACCCGCGCCTTGCCCTGGACATGCTGGTACATGACCGACATGTGGTCACCGCGCGAATAAGGCGGCACGCCGGTCACCATTTCGTAGAGGATGACTCCAAGCGCATAGATGTCGGCACGCTCATCCACTTTCTTGCCGAGGATCTGTTCGGGCGCCATGTACTTCGGAGAGCCGATGACGTAGCCGGTCTTGGTGAGCTGCGTATCGCCCTCGCGCTGCGCGGCGGCCACACCGAAGTCGACGATCTTGAGCAGCCCCTCCTGGTTGATCAGCACGTTGGCGGGCTTCAGGTCGCGGTGCACGATGCCCTGCTGGTGGGCGACCGTCATTCCCGTGCAGATATCCATGGCGAACTGCATCGCGCGCTTGAGCTCGACGGGCTTCTCGTTCACGACCTCGCCGCCGAGGGTGTGCGAGGGGAAGTACTCCATGGAGATGGCGTAGTTGCCCTGGATGTACAGGAAGTCGTAGATGCGGATGACGTTCTTGTGCGTGATCTTGCGCGAGTAGCGCAGCTCGTGGACGAAGCGCTTCATCACCTCTTCGTCCTCCGAGACGTTGGGGTTGAGGAACTTCAGGATCAGCCGCTCATCGACGACGGTGTCCTCCATGAGCAGCACCGTACCGAAGGCGCCACGGCCGATACGGTCGATGTACTTGTAGCGGCCCTCGATGACATCGCCCGGCTTCAGTGTCTGAATGTCGAGGCGCTGCGGCGCCCCGGGCTGGCCGCGCGCGATGCGCGAGGCATCGGAGATGACCTGGGTCTTCGCCGCTTCCGCCGGCGTTGGCTGCGGCGGACGCAGGCCCGAGGGCGTGCCGGTAGCGGTCGCCTGCGGCGTCCCCGGTACGCTGCCCGAGCCGAGCACGCTGATTCCGGCGATGCGATTGTCGAGCTCGCTCACCGCCGCGGCGGCCATGCGTGAGATGGTCTGATCCGGGGAACCGACCTGTGCCTGCAGCTCGTTGCGCACCTGCTCGGCGCGCGCCTCATCCGCGACCTTGGCGAGCGCCTGAATGGCCTCGATCCGCACCTCACGCTCGGGTCGGCCGACGAGTGGCAGGAAGGTATCCACCAGGCGGCTGTCGCCGAGCTTGCCGAGTGCCCGCACCACGATGGCGGTGGCCTTGGCCTCCGGGCTGTTCAGCATCTCCATGAGCCGCGGCACCGCGCGCTTGCTGCCGATCTCCGCGAGCGCATCCACGGCGCGCTCGCTCACCCACCAGTCGCTGTCGCGGGTGGCCTGGATGAGCGAATCGACTGCACGCTCGTCCTTGGTCTGGTTGAGGATCTCGATGGCGGCGCGGCGAATGTCCTCGTCCTTGTCGCGCACCAGCTGCAACACCGCATCGATCACCTTCGGGCCGCCGATCTTCCCGAGCGCGTCCGCGGCGCGGCTGCGCACCCACCAGTCGCTGTCCTTCAACGACTCGAGCAGGTACTTCACCGACTTGGCATTGCCGATCTCGTTCAGCACCTCGACGGCGGCGCGGCGCGCGTTCTCGTTCTCATCCTTCAGCACCTCGATGAGGTACTGTATGGTTTCGGGGTGGTTGGCCTTGATGACCACGTCGATGGCACGGTTCATGACCTCGAGCTCCGGATCGCGCAGCAGTGCGCAGACCCGCTCGATGTCGATCGGTCCGTCCATGCGCTGCAGCGCCGCGAGCGCAGCGCTGCGAATGAGCTTGTTCGGGTCCTTCAGCAGTCCCTGGAGCGCGGTCTGCACTTCGGGGGTGTTGAACCGCGCCAGCGTGTTGATGATGTGCACGCGGGCGATCGGATCCTTGCCCTGCACGCGGCCGAGCAGATCGGGCAGGGATTGCTTGTCGGCGATCTCGCCGATCACGCGGAACAGCGCGGCCTTCTCGTTGGGCTCCTGCGTGTAGGCCGCGTTCAAAAGCTCACGCACCCCGAAGCGCGACTTCTGCGCCGCGATCACCTCGAGGAGCGAGGACTTGGACACCCCGGGGGTCGCAAGCGCATCGATCAGCAGGTGTGCCGGGTAGCTGTGGCTCGCGGTGAGCGCCCAGGTGATGCCTGAGATGACGCGCGGACTCCCCTCGACGAGACCGCGGACGAATAACGGGAAGGTCTTGTGGCTGGCGAGGCTCCCCAGGACGTCGACGAAGGCCATGGTGGCGCCCTTGTCGGCCTCGGGCAGGGCGGCGAATATGGCCTCGATCGCGCCCGGGCCCATATCCTTCAGCCGCGCAACGGCCTTCTGCGTGTCGGAGCTGGTCGGGTCGGGCGAGGACCGGATCTCGGTGACGAGCCGGTCGGCCCGCAAGTTCGTGAAAAAGCTCATTCAGCCTTTCCGTCGCAGCTCCCTGCACGCATCCAGCGGGCCTGCCGTGACGGAGCAAAAATGCCAGGGCTCAAGTCCGGGGCTTGCGCTGGGGTTCATGGCCTATCGTCTACTATAAGGAGCAGGCACAACGGACTTCTGTGAATTATGCCATAGCCTTGAGCCCGGCCAGGGACGGCTTTGTGCGCGCCGTCTCGCTGCCCTCTACAATTCCCTTACATCTCGGCCTTTTGGCTTTGACGGACGACTTTCAAACATGACCCCAGATGAGAGGACTCTGCCGACCGTGCGCGCCGCACTGGAGGCGTACGTCGACCCCTACCTCGGCGAGACTCTCGGCAGCGCTCAGGCGGTCCGGGACGTGCGGGCCACCAAGGCGGGCTTCACCGCGCAAGTGGTGCTCGGCTTCCCGACCGGCGGCTACGAGCAGGAGCTCGCGGCCGCGCTCAACCGGCAGCTCACGGCGGCGGGTATCGCTGCGCCCCTTACCCTCGAGCTGCAGTGCGATATCCGTGCGCACGCGGTGCAGCGAAATCTCAAGCCGCTCGGAGACATCCGCAACGTGGTGGCAGTCGCCTCGGGCAAAGGAGGTGTGGGTAAGTCCACCGTGGCGGTGAATCTCGCACTCGCCTGGGTGGCCCAAGGTGCCCGGGTCGGCATCCTCGATGCCGACATCTACGGCCCGAGCCAGCCGCTGATGCTGGGCCTTCTCGGGCAGCGTCCCACATCGCCAGATGGCAAGCAGCTGCGACCACTCGAGAGCCACGGCGTCCGTGCCATGTCGATCGGTTTCCTGGTGGATGCGGAGCAGCCGATGGTGTGGCGCGGACCGATGGTGACCCAGGCGCTCACGCAGCTGCTCGGCGAGACGCAGTGGGGGGAGCTCGATTACCTGGTCGTCGACATGCCGCCGGGCACCGGCGACATCC
This sequence comes from Steroidobacteraceae bacterium, assembly GCA_035566915.1. Lineage (GTDB taxonomy): Bacteria > Pseudomonadota > Gammaproteobacteria > Steroidobacterales > Steroidobacteraceae > 13-2-20CM-66-19. The sequence goes on along the minus strand of DATMPW010000061.1, from coordinate 77,608 downwards.
AGCTGACGCTCGCCCAGCGCGTGCCGGTCGCCGGCGCGGTCATCGTGACGACGCCGCAGGACATCGCGCTGGCGGATGCGCGCAAGGGACTCAGGATGTTCGAGAAGGTGTCGGTGCCGGTGCTCGGCATCGTCGAGAACATGAGTGTGCACGTCTGCTCGAACTGCGGGCACATCGAACACATATTCGGTGCGGGGGGCGGCGAGCGCATGGCGCAGGAGTATGGTGTGCGACTTCTCGGGGAGCTGCCGCTCGATGCGCACATCCGCGAGGAGGCCGACAGCGGCCGTCCGACCGTGGTCGCTGCGCCCGAGGCCTCGCGGGCACGGCCGTACTTCGAGATGGCACGTCGCACGGCGGCGGCGCTCGCACTGCGCGCACGCGATCGCAGCGCCCTGTTCCCGAAGATCGTGGTCGAGGAGAGCTGAAGGAGAGCTGACGCTCCGCCGCTACGGCGCCGTCTGGAAGTCCTCGAGCACTGCGCGGATCGAATCCTTCGAGACCATGATCGCGCCCGTATAGGGCCGATCGATGGCGATGATCACGAGGATCAATGAGAAGATGATCGCCGCGAGCACCCCGGTCATCGATGACTGGGCGATCACGCTCTGGGCACCGAAGAAGAACGTGAAGGAGATCGTGAGCGCCGCGCCGAGGAAAAGAACGAACCAGATCGCGCTCGGGACCGTGCCCTCGGCCATGACGAGCCGCTCGCGGCGTGCCCGGGTGAGCTGATCCAGCTCGCTTAACAAGTCCTTTTGCAGGTCCGCGCCGTGCAGGTCGGAGGGACGGTACTCCACGACGAGGTCGTACAAGTCACTCAGCACCCGCGTGGTCACTCGGCTCGAGCGCCCGACCCCCATTGCCGGCCAGTCATCCGCCAACACTGACTTCAGGTACGCCGACATGTCGGCGCGCAGCGCCGCACCCGAGGTTTCGTCCAAGCCCCCGGCCAGGCGGTAAATGGTGGCCGCAGATCCCGCTTCCGCCGCCATTGCCTTCTCCGCATCGTAGAAGCGCTCCCAGGTGATGATCACGACGAAGGCGAGCAGCACCGCGTACAGCACGCCGATCACGGCGAATTTGAAGCCGGCCACTTCATTGTTGCCGCGCAGCCGCTCGAGCGGGATGCGGCGGCGGACGAGGGCCGGCCCTGCCATGGCGAGCGCGGTGAACAGGAACAGCAGCAGGATCAGGACCCATACCGGCCGGCTGGTGAGGAAATGCATGCGCGCTCCGCTGCCCCCGATTCTCGTTGGTAGGCGAGCGTAGGAGAGGCGCCGCGCGGGTGCAATCGCGCCGTACCGGCCGTGGACCCTTGCCCGGCCGCAGGCTATCCTTGCGCGCTTTCTTTTGGCACCCAGCGCTTAGGTCCTGCCCCGGGCACCAAGGCGTGATAACCCACGTTTGCGGATAGTTAGGCACTTACCTAACTATTGCCGACAGCATCTCGAGCGAGCGGCTCGGTGAAGCCCGCGCCGTGAGCTAACCGGAGATTCCGATGAGCATCAAGTCCGACAACTGGATCCGCCGCATGGCGCGCGAGCACGGCATGATCGAGCCCTTCGAGCCTGGTCAGGTGCGTGAAGTCAACGGCCGCAAGATCGTCTCCTACGGCACCTCCAGCTACGGCTACGATGTGCGCTGCGCCAACGAGTTCAAGATCTTCACCAACATCAATTCGACCATCGTCGACCCGAAGGCGTTCGACGAGAAAAGCTTCGTCGATTTCAGAGGCGATGTTTGCATCATTCCACCTAACTCGTTTGCGCTGGCGAGCACGGTCGAATACTTTCGTGTGCCACGCAACGTGCTCATAATTACTGTTGGAAAAAGCACATTCGCGCGCTGCGGCGTAATAGTGAACGTAACGCCCTTGGAACCCGAATGGGAAGGGCACGTCACGCTCGAGTTCTCCAACACCACTCCGCTCCCCGCGAAGATCTACGCCAACGAGGGCGTGGCGCAGATGCTGTTCTTCGAGTCAGATGAGGTGTGCGCGACCTCGTACAAGGATCGTGGCGGCAAGTACCAGGGACAGCGGGGCGTGACGTTACCGAAGACCTGAAGCGAGCGGTGACAGGACGCCGGCACGGTCGTGCCGCCCGCGCCTGCGACGAATTTCACTGGCGTTTGAGGCTCTGGATCTCCATGGCCCACTGCACCTCATCGCCGCGCTTCTGCTCGACACGCATCGGGATGTAACCCCGCTCAGGGGCGCACCAGTAACGATTGACGTGCGGGGAGTTCTTGCGCTGGCTGCGGTAGATCACCGTCTGCACCGGGCCGAGCTCAGTCTGCAGCTTCTCCTCGCCCTCGCGCGTGTAGATGTACTCGCGCACCGAGTTCTTATCGAGCAGCGAGAAGCGCTCGGGAGTGCGTCCCGCGAGCAGCTCCACCATCATCGCTACCTGCACCGACGAGTCATCCTGCACGCCCGGCGTGAGCGGCAGATCGACCGGGGTCTGCTCGTACACACCCGTGATGCGGTGCTTCTCCCAGTCGTACTTCACATCGATGGTCCGCTTGGTGGAGCTCGTGCCGTCATCGCCCTGGTAGCTCAAGGGCTGGAGGCCGTCCGCCGTCACCCGCAGCACGCTCACCGTTTTCGGGCGCTGCGAGAGCATGCGGCCGATTCCGCGCGGCTCGCTCTTGGAGGTGTAGGTCCAGGTGTCGCCGGTTTTCTCGAGCTTGAGACTGGTGGACGCGACCCCCATGCCGCGCCAGATCCAGTTGTAGGAGGCTTCGAAGGGTCGCAACTCACCGGCCGCTGCGACGCTCATCGCCGAGAGGAGGAGCAAACCGGCGAGCATGAGCCTTGGAGCGCGAATGAAGTGAGCCTCAGGCTTCCGAGTCACGGAAATCCTCCACGATCGGCGCATCGAGCCGCCGTCCATCGAGCCAGGGCGCCCCGGCGCGCCAGGCGAGGCGTCGCTCCGCCAGCCAGCCGATGACGCGCGGGTAGATGATGTGCTCGGTCGCGAGCACCCGTGCGGCGAGCGCGGCCTCGGTGTCGCCGGGAAGCACCGCGACCTTCGACTGCAGCACGATCGGTCCCGCGTCGAGCTCGGGGGTCAGGAAGTGTACGCTCGCCCCGTGCTCGGTGTCGCCCGCGGCCAGCACCCGGCGGTGCGTGTGCAGGCCGCGGTAGGCGGGCAGGAGCGAGGGATGGATGTTGAGCATGCGGCCGAGGTAACGCGCGACCAGGGCGGGCGAAAGAATGCGCATGAAACCGGCGAGCGCGATCACATCCGGCTGCACCGATTCGAGAGTCGTGAGCAGCCGCTGCTCGAATGGCCCTGCGGGCGATTCCCCCGTCCATGCTGTGGTCGTGACGCCAAGCGCGCGCGCGCTCGCGAGGCCTGGGGCGTCGGCGCGATCGGAGATCACAATCGCGGGGTGCGCGGCAATCTCGCCGGCGAACGCGGCGCGCACGAGCGCGGTCATGTTGGAGCCGCGACCGGAGATGAGGATGGCGAGCTTCAGCGGCGCGCTGGCACTCATTCCCGGATGACTACGCCGCGGCCGCCGCTGCGGACCTCACCGATGACCGTGGCGCGCTCGCCGTGCGCGGTCAGCAGCTCCAACGCCGCCGCGGCGTGCGCCGCGGCCACGATGACCACCATGCCGATGCCGCAGTTGAAGGTGCGATACATCTCCGCCGCATCGATGCGCGCTACGCTCTGCAGCCACTCGAACACGGGGTCGACGCCCCAGCGGCGCCGCTCGAGCAGCGCCTCGAGCCCGGCGGGCAGCACACGTGGAATGTTGTCGGTGAGGCCACCGCCGGTGATGTGCGCAAGTCCATGCACCGGCAGTGCACGCAGCAGCGCAAGCAGCGGCTTCACGTAGATGCGCGTCGGCGCGAGCAGCCGCTCGAAGAGAGTGCGGCCTTCGAGCATGGTGGCAGGCGTCGCGCCGCTCACCTCGATGAGCCTGCGGATGAGCGTATAGCCATTCGAATGCGGCCCCGAGGAGGCGAGGCCGAGGATGATGTCTCCCGCGGCAACCGCGCTGCCGTCGATGATCGCCTGCTTCTCCACCACACCGACACAAAAACCCGCCAGGTCGTAGTCCGTGCCGTGATACATGCCCGGCATCTCGGCGGTCTCTCCACCGACCAGCGCTGCGCCCGCCTGTACGCAGCCCTCGACGATGCCGCGCACCACCGCCTCCGCGACCGCCACCTGCAACTTGCCGGTCGCGTAGTAGTCGAGAAAGAACAAGGGCTCCGCACCCTGAACCACCACATCGTTGGCGCACATGGCGACCAGGTCGATGCCGATGGTGTCGTGACGGCCGGTGTCGATCGCGAGGCGCAGCTTGGTGCCCACACCATCGGTGCCCGCGACCAGCACCGGCTGGCGCAAGCCCGCGGGCAACTCGATGAGCGCGCCGAAACCACCGATGCCCGCGAGCACCTCGCGCCGCTGTGCGCGGCGCACCAGCGGCTTGATGCGCTCGACGAGCTCATCGCCCGCATCGATGTCGACGCCGGCATCGCGATAGGTGATGGCGGGACCTTCTGTCATTGCGGCCTGGGTGAGGACGGTCGCCGTGGGAGGCGGGCGCGTATGGTATTGTACCTGCCGCTTCGCGCCGTTGCGCGTGCGCCAGAGCATGTCCTCACCGGCCTCAACACCAAATCCCGCGACGGCGTACCTGCGCGGACTGCTCGCGCTGGCGTGCCTGCTTTCCTGCGCGCTGCCGTGCGAGGCCGGTCGGCCGGTGCGCGCCTACGAGGTCGACATCGAAGGACAAACTCCTGCGGCACTGCAGGAGGCCATGCGCCAGGCGCTGGTGCGTGCCACGGGCCGGCGCGAATCCGCCCAAGACCCGGCACTCGCGAGTCTCCTCAGCGACGCGCCTCGCTACGTGAAGACCTACAGCACCGGCCCGCGTGGTGAGCCACAGGTGGTGTTCGACGGCGCGGCGATCGAGCGCGCCATCGGTGCCGCCGGCCGGAGCGTCTGGGAGCGCGAGCGTCCGTTCACGCTGGTCGTGCTCGATCCGCCGCGCACGCGCGCCGCCGAGGACGCCGCACGCGCCGAGCTCGAGCGCGTGGCAGCGGAGCGTGGGCTGCCGATCACTCTCATTCCGCTGCCGCTCACCGATGGCGCGGGCAACGCGCTCGGCGCGGATGCGCTGCTGCAGGCCGCGCAGCGCTATGGCGGCGATCAGATCCTCATCGGCCGCGGTGCCGATGCGGGTCCTGAGAGCGCGCTCCAGTGGACGCTCTACACGCGCGCACTGACTACGAGCTGGAGCGGCCCGCTCGCGGCCGGCATCGATCACACGGTGGACGTGCTCGTGCCCCGGCCGGCAACTTCACTCGCCGAGGCGGATGCCCCGGCGCGCGTGCAGGTCGACGGGGTCAACTCGCTCCTCGCCTACGCGACCGTCGAGCGGCTGCTGCAGAGCACCCCGGGCGTGCGGCACGCCAACATCGCCGCCGCGGACGCGGGCAGCGTCACCTTCGATGTCACCGCGCGCGGTGGCGCTGCCGGGCTCGGGCAGGCGCTCGCTGGTTCCACCCGCCTGGTACGCGTGAGCGGCGCTGGCGAGTCCGTGGTGTACCGCTATCAACCTCAGGGCTGAAGCCCCGGCAGACTTCGAGATCGTGCGCCACCTGCCCAACCTCATCTGCCTGGTCCGCCTGGCGCTGATCTGGCCGATCCTCGCGGCACTGCATGCGGGTGACTATCGCACGGCGCTCGCGCTCTTCATCGTCGCTGCCGCTTCCGACGGACTCGACGGCTATCTCGCCAAGCGCTTCGACTGGACCTCCGAGCTCGGCAAGATCCTCGATCCGCTCGCGGACAAGCTCCTCATCGTCACGGTGTTCGTCGAGGCCGCGTGGCTCGCTCTCGTACCGTGGTGGATCACCGCCGCAGTGGTGGCACGTGATGTGATGATCGGCCTCGGTGCGCTGATCTACCGGCTGTGGTTCGGCCCGCTGCACGGGCGACCGACACGCTTCAGCAAGGTCAACACCGCGGCGCAGCTGCTCTATGTGTCGCTGGTGCTGCTGAACGCCGCCTTCGGTGTACCACCTGGGGAGATACTCGCGGCCATGGCGCTGCTCACACTCCTGACGACCGTGCTCTCCGGAGTGCACTACGTGCAGATTTTCACGCGGCGCGCCTGGACGCAGCCGCCGCGCACCGCCTGAGGCGAACCGATGCGGCAGATTCCTCTCGGCGTGCGCCTGGCGGACCGTGCGGTCTTCGGAAGCTATCTGCCTGCACACAACGCAGAAGCGCTGCAGCACCTGCAGCGACTCTCGCACGGCGCTGCCGGCGTGCTCACCTGGTTGTGCGGGCCGGGGAGCTCGGGCAAAACGCACCTGCTGCAGGCCGCCTGCGCCGCGGCGAGCGAGCACATGCGGGCGGGCTACGTGCCGCTCGCCGAGGTTGCCTCGCTCGGAGTCGGTATGCTCGATGGCCTGCCCCAGATGCAGTGCCTGTGTCTGGACGATGTCGACCGTGTGGCGGGGCGGCTCGAGTGGGAGCGCGGCATCTTCGGGCTGCTGCAGGAGGTCGAGGAAAGCGGGTCGCGCCTCATTCTCGCGGCACAGGTGCCACCGGCGCTGCTCAAATGGGCGCTCGCCGATCTCGGCTCCCGCTGTGCGGCGGCCGCCGTGTTCCAGCTGCGGCTCCTCGAGGAGGAGGAGCAGCACGCGGCGCTGCAGCTGCGCGCGCGCCTGCGTGGCCTCGAGCTTCCCGATGAGACCTGGCACTGGCTGCGCAAGCGCTTTCCGCGCGACATGCGCACGCTGTATCAGCTGCTCGATGCGCTCGATGAGGCAGCACTCGCCGCGCAGCGACGCCTCACGGTGCCCTTCATCCGCGAGGTCCTGCGCTCCGCGCGGATTGGCGCGGACTGAGAGACGCCGCGCGGCGCTCAGCTTCCTCTCAACCGGACAGGCGCACGGCGAGCGCTGCGACGCGGCGGCCGAGCGCCTGCGCCAGCGATTTCTCCGCTTCCGTGAGCACCGGCACACTCGCGCCGGAACCAACATGCGAGGCGCCGTACGGAGTGCCGCCGCTGCGGGTTTCATTGAGCGCGCGCTCGGTGTAGGGCAGACCCACCAGGTACATGCCATGATGCAGCAGCGGCAGCATCATCGAGATGAGCGTGGTCTCCTGACCGCCGTGCAGGGTCTGGGTGGAGGTGAAGACGCCCGCCGGCTTCCCCGAGAGCGCTCCCGAGAGCCAGAGGCTGCCGGTGCCATCGAGAAAGTGCTTGAGCGGCGCCGCCATGTTGCCAAAACGCGTGGGGCTGCCGAGCACGAGTCCCTGAGTCTCGAGCAGGTCATCGAGCGTCGCGTAGGGTGGGCCGCTTGCGGGCACCGGCGTCGCCGCTCTCTCGCTCTCCGCACTCACGGCCGGCACGGTCCGCAGCCGCGCGCTCGCGGAGGCAACGCTCTCGACTCCGCGGCACACCTGGCGCGCCAGCTCCGCCGTGGCCCCGCTGCGCGAGTAGTACAGCACCAGGATCTCGGCCATGGCGGCGTACGTTGCCACAAAACCGGCGTGCCATCATCTGGGCCCGGGCCACGGCTGCGGCCAACTCTAGTACTATCTCGCTTTCCCGGTGCCGAGCACGAAGACCCGCGCATGGTGTGCAAGAAGTGTCTGGTCGGCGGCCGGGTACAGGGGGTTTTCTATCGCGCGACAGCCGCGCGCCGTGCGCGCGAGCTCGGGGTTCACGGCCACGCCCGCAACCTGCCCGACGGCCGCGTGGAGGTGCTGGCTTGCGGCGATGAGGCTTCCGTGCAGGCGTTCGTGGAGTGGCTGTGGACCGGGTCCTCGGCCTCCAAGGTCACCTCCGTGGAGGTGACCGACGCCGATGCGGCGAGTGTGCGCCCGGGATTTCGGACCGCTTGATTTGCAACAGATGTTGAATCGCATTCGTTCGCTCATTCTGATGCTGGCGCTGTCGGGCCCGGCGACGACCGGCCTCGCGCTGCAGTCGGCCTCGCCGCCCACGGGCACCGCGCCGGCACCCGAGACGCCGGCACCCGAGACGCCGACGCCACCGGCCGCGGCGCCGCAGCCGGCGCCTCAGGCAGAAACCGCGCCGCCGCCGGTGCCGCCCCCAGCGGCGCTACCGGGCAAGGGTGAGACACCGCCGCCGGCAGTACACGAGGCGCAGCCCCCAGCGGCGGCCACGCCCTCCCCGAAGCGCTCCTGGTTTAGCCTTCACCGCCATCGCGGTCAGCCATGGGTGGCGGCTGCGAATCCGCTGGCGGTCGATGCGGGACTGGAGATTCTCGGCCGCGGCGGCAGAGCCGTGGATGCCGCCGTTGCCGTGCAGGCGATGCTCGGCCTGGTCGAGCCGCAGAGCTCCGGAGTGGCGGGGGGCGCCTTCCTCATGTACTACGACGCGCACAACGGCAAGCTGACGGCGTTCGACGGGAGGGAGAAGGCTCCCGCGGGGGCACGCCCGGACATGTTCCTCGATGAGCATGGCAAGCCCCTGTCATACGTCGAGGCGGTCCGGAGCGGCCGCTCGACCGGAGTGCCCGGCGTCATGTCCATGCTGTGGAGCGCGCACCACAGATTCGGCAAGTTGCACTGGAAGGATCTCCTCCAGCCGGCGATCCGCAGCGCCTCGCAGGGCTTCAAGGTACCCGCGCGACTCGCGATGTTTCTCGGCGAGGGCTCACCTTTTCCGCCGACCAACGAAGTGCGCAACCTCTTCTCGCGTCCCGACGGCGACATCATCGAGGAGGGCGATGTTTTCCAGAACCCGCAGTACGCGCACACCCTCGAGGCGATCGCGAGCGATGGGGCGCGCGCGCTGTACGAGGGCGAGATAGCGGAGGCGATCGCGCACGCGACGCACCAGGCGCCGCTGCCGGGCACGATGACGCTCAATGACCTCGGCTCCTACCGCGCGGAAGCCTCGCCGCCCCTCTGCCGGAGCTATCGCGGTTACACCGTGTGTGTCCCGCCACCGCCCTCGAGCGGAGTGTCGCTGCTCGAGATGCTCGCCATTCTCGATCAGACCGATATCGCCACGCGGCGTCCCTCCGATCCGCAGTCCTGGTTCCTATTCGCGCAGGCGAGCCGCCTGATCTATGCCGATCGCGACCGCTACGTCGCCGATCCGCACTTCGTGCCGGTTCCCGTCGAGCGCATGCTGGATCCGGCTTACGTGCGCCTGCGGGCGCAGCTGATCGGCGAGCACGCAGGCCCGGCCCCGCCGCCGGGAGACATTCCGCTCCCGCGCGGACACGATGCGACTACAGAGGCGGCGGGCACCAGTCACTTCGTGGTGGTGGATACCGATGGCGATGTCGTCTCCATGACCACCACGGTCGAATCGATATTCGGCTCGGGTCGCGCGGTCGGTGGCTTCGTGCTCAACAATCAGCTCACCGACTTCTCCTTCGTGCCCACCGAGGGCGGACAGCTGGTGGCGAATGCCGTACAGGGTGGCAAGCGGCCGCGCTCCTCGATGGCGCCGGTGATCGTTCTCGATAGCAGTGGTGATTTCGTCGCCGCGCTCGGCTCCCCGGGGGGCTCGGCGATCCTCGAGTACAACGCGAAGACGCTCGTAGCGCTCCTCGCCTGGAAGCTGCCGCTCAAGCAGGCGATCGAGCTGCCGAACCTGATCGCGCGCGGTGACACCTTCACCGGCGAGGTGACCCGGTTCTCGCCCGCAGTGCTCGCCGGCCTGCACGAGCGCGGCATCGAGCTCAAGAGCGGCCACGCCGAGAATTCCGGTCTCCACGGCGTCGTGCGTCTTGCGGATGGCAGCTACGTCGGCGCCGCCGATTCCCGCCGCGAAGGGGTGGCGCGGACACTCGCACCGGTGCCTGCCCGGCAGATACCGGCCGCCGTGCACTGAACCATCCGGGCGCTCTTGAACGAGGACCGGTCAGGGGTGTAGGGCCGGAAACCCCAGGTCATCCGCGCCGCGCCAGTGCATCCACTGGCTGATCACGAGGTCCGGGTAGTCGCGCCGGCCGATGCTGCCGTTGTAGCGCGCGAGCGCCTTGCGTACGTCGTTGTGCTCGTAGCCGAGGTAGAAGCGCAGAATGGCGCAGCCCATGCGGATGTTGGGTGCGACGCGCACCAGCTCGTAGCGGCGCATGCCGAGCCGCTCGGGCCAGAAGGGCATCACCTGCATGAGCCCCACGGCCCCCGCCGATGACACCGCCCAGCGGTCGAAGCGGCTCTCGACCGCGATCAGCGCCATGACCAGTCCCGGCGGCAGCCGCGCCTCTCCCGATCGGTGCGTCTCGCAGTACACCTGCTGGAGAATGTCGAGCCGCTCGTTCTGCTCCTTCACGATTGGACGCAGGCGCGGCTCCATCAGCGTGTACCACACCGCGGAGTCGTAGTGATCGGTGAAGCATTGGGCCTGGGCGATGGCTCGAGCGATGACGTCTTTGAGGCCAGGATCACGCTGCTGGTCGGCGGCCGCCGGAAGGCTCGCGCCGAGCGTTGCCGCGAGGAGTAGCTGCGCGAGCGGACGCAGCCGCTGCAGCAGCGGGTGCGGCGCCTTACCCGGTGAGGCGCGCGCGCAGGAAGGGGAGCGCTTCATCGGCGGGAAACTCGGTACTGCTGCTGTCACGGCGATGACGGTACTCGAGCCGTCCGGCGTCGAGCCCGCGCTCCGCGACCACCAGACGGTGTGGGATACCGAGGAGCTCCGCGTCCGCGAACTTGACCCCCGGCCGCGCATCGCGGTCGTCGTAGAGCACCTCGACGCCGGCGGCGCTCAGCTCGGCATACAGGCGGTCGCTGACTTCGCGGACACGGGCGGACTTCTGCAGGTTGAGCGCCACCAGCACGAGCTGGAAAGGCGCAATCGGCTCGGGCCAGATGATGCCGCGCTCATCGTGATTCTGCTCGATGGCGGCTGCCACGATGCGCGTCACACCGATGCCATAACAGCCCATGTGGAGCGTGACCTCCCGTCCGGCCTCATCGAGCACCACAGCCTTCATGGGCGTGCTGTACTTGCAGCCGAGTTGGAAGATGTGGCCAACCTCGATGCCGCGGGCAATCTTCAGCCGTCCGCGCCCGGAGGGGCTGGGATCACCTTCGACCACCTTACGGAGGTCCGCGGCGAGCATGCCGCGAACGTCCCGCTCCCAGTTTACCCCGGTCAGGTGCATGTCCTTCTCGTTCGCACCGCACACGAAGTCGGCGAGCGCCAGCGCGCTGTGATCGGCATACACGCGGCACTCGAGGCCCACGAGACCGACGTAGCCGGGCTCGGTGCCAGTGGCGGCGAGCACGCGCTCGGCGCTCGCCAGCGCCAACGGATTTCCGACGCCCTCGAGCTTCTGCGCCTTGACCGCGTTCAGCTCGTGATCGCCGCGGACGACGAGCGCCACCACACCCCCGTCGCTCCCTTCCACCACGAGCGTCTTCACGCAGCGCGAGGGCTCGACCTTGAGAAGTCGCGCGACATCGGCAATGGTGCGCGCGCCGGGGGTGCTCACCTTCCGCAGCGGTTCTCCCGGTGCCGGGCGCGGTGACTGCGGCGGCACTGCGACGGCCGCCTCGAGATTCGCCGCGTAGTCATCGCCGTCGGAGAACACGATGAGATCCTCGCCCGAGGCGGCGAGCACGTGGAACTCCTGCGACACGTCTCCGCCGATGGCACCGGAGTCGGCGCGCACGGCGCGGAACGTGAGGCCGGTGCGGGTGAAGATGCGCGTGTAAGCCTCGTACATCGCGCGATAGCCGGCCTGCAGCGATGCCTCATCGAGATGGAACGAATAGGCGTCCTTCATGATGAACTCGCGCGCCCGCATCACGCCGAAGCGCGGCCGCACCTCGTCGCGGAACTTGCTCTGGATCTGGTAGAAGTTCACCGGCAGCTGCCGGTAGCTCTGCAGCTCGCGACGCACGATGTCGGTGATCACTTCCTCGTGGGTTGGGCCGAGCACGAAATCACGCTCGTGCCGGTCCTTGAAGCGCAGCAGCTCGGGGCCGTACTCGCTCCAGCGGCCCGACTCCTGCCACAGCTCTCCCGGCTGCACCACCGGCATCACGAGCTCGAGCGCGCCCGCACGATCCATCTCCTCGCGCACGATGCGCTCGACCTTGTGCAGCGAGCGCAGCCCGAAGGGCAGCCAGCTGTATAGCCCCGCCGCCAGGCGACGGATGAGTCCGGCGCGCAGCATGAGCTGGTGGCTGATGACCTCCGCTTCCGCGGGGGTCTCCTTCATGGTGTTGATCGGGTACTGGGAGAGCCTCATCGTCCGGCTGCAGTCCAAGCGGGTTGGGAAGTTGCGCATCTTAGCGGATAAGATTGTCGCAGTAAGGCTCTCACCCCCATGGCCACCGATACCGAGGACTACCCGCGACCCCGCAGCAAGGGCATCTACCTGCTGCCGAACCTGCTCACCACATGCTGCCTGTTCTCGGGCTTCTACGCGGTGGTCGCAGCGATCGACAAGCACTTCGATCATGCCGGCATGGCGGTATTCGCGGCGATGATCTTCGATACCCTCGATGGGCGCATCGCGCGCCTGACACGCACCGAGACTTTCTTCGGCAAGGAGTACGACAGCCTGGCCGACATGGTGTCCTTTGGAGTCGCACCGGCGATCGTCGCCTATCAATGGGGCGTGGTGCGAATCGCCGAGTACGGCCACTACTGGGGCCGGTTCGGCTGGCTCGCCTGCTTCTTCTACGCGGCGGCGGCGGCGATGCGGCTCGCGCGCTTCAATGCGCGCGCCGCAGTGGCTGACAAGCGCTACTTCGAAGGCCTGCCGAGCCCTTCCGCTGCCGCGATCGTCGCGGCGTTCGTGTGGTTCTTCAGCGAATGGCACGAGCCGGGGCTCACCGGCCTCATCGCCGCATTTGCGGTGACCGCGACTGCGGGCGCGCTGATGGTGAGCCGCTTCGGTTATCCGAGCTTCAAGCAATTCCATCTCGACCGGCGCATCAAGTTCGTCTACCTCCTGCTCGTGCCGCTCTTCCTGATTCTCATCTTCAGCGATCCGCCGACGATGCTGCTCTCGATGTTCGGCACCTACGCGCTGTCGGCGCCGCTGCTGTGGGTCGGTCGGCGGCTGCGGCGGCTCGTGCGGCGCGTGCCGCCCGGAGGCACCTGATCCATGCTTTCCGCCCGGCGCCGGCAGTACCTCGAGGCGATCGGTATCGATCTGTGGGTGAGTCGCGCCCGCGGAGAGGGCGCGGTGCCCGTACCGACGCCGGCAAGCGGCACCGCGGAAGTCGACACGCAGTGGCAGCGTCTCCTCGATGAGGTGCGCACCTGCCGCCTCTGCCCATTGCATGCCACGCGCACGCAGGGCGTGCTCGGGGTCGGGCCGCAACGTACCGACTGGCTGGTGATCGGCGAAGCTCCAGGAGCGGAGGAGGACCGGCGCGGCGAGCCCTTCGTCGGGGCGGCGGGTCAGCTCCTCGATGCCATGCTGCGGGCCATCGGGCTCGATCGCCGGACCAATGTCTACATCGCCAATGTGCTCAAGAGCCGCCCGCCGAACAACCGCGACCCGAGGCCCGAGGAGGTCGAGGCCTGCCTGCCGTACCTCATTCGACAGATTGCACTGTTGCAGCCCAAGATTATGCTCGCGGTCGGCCGCATTGCCGCACAGAACCTGCTTGCGACCGATGCGCCCCTTGGCCGGCTCCGCGGCCGGGTGCATCATTTCGGCGAATTCCAGACTCCGCTCGTAGTCACGTATCATCCCGCATACCTGCTGCGCACGCCGGCCGATAAGCGCAAGGCGTGGGAGGACTTAAAATTCGCCCGCAGCGTGTACCAGCAACTGATGCAAGGCGCCGCCGATGGCCACCGCTCCTGAGCTGTTAGCACCCGAAGTCGTGATCCGTGCGATGCGCGGGAGCGATGTTCCCGACGTGGTGGCGATCGAGCGCGCCTCGTACCAGTTCCCCTGGAGCGAAGGGATCTTTCGCGACTGCCTGCGAGTCGGCTACATATGCCGCGCGGTCACGGTGAGCCGCCAGGTGATGGCGTATGGGGTCATGAGCCTCGGCGCCGGTGAAGCGCACATCCTCAATGTCTGCGTCGCTCAAGGGTATCGCTGCCGCGGAGTGGGCGGGCGGCTGCTCCACTCACTCATCGAGCGTGCCGGCTCCGCCGGCATGGCGGATGCGTATCTCGAGGTGCGTCCCTCCAACACCGCGGCGATCCGGCTGTATCTCTCGCTCGGCTTCGAGCAGGTGGGCATGCGACGCGGCTACTACCAGGCCGCCACCGGCCGCGAGGATGCCGCCGTTCTGCGGCGGGCGCTGCGCAGCGACCCCATCTCCTGACCCCTCTCGCAAGAACATGACCGAACTCGATGCCGAAATCCGTCGGCGGCGGACCTTCGCGATCATCTCGCATCCCGATGCCGGCAAGACCACCCTGACCGAGAAGCTGCTGCTCTTCGGCGGCGCGATCACCATGGCCGGCACCGTCAAGGGCCGCAAAGCCGCGCGCCACGCCACCTCCGACTGGATGCGGCTCGAGCAGCAACGCGGAATCTCGGTGACCTCCTCGGTGATGCAATTCCCCTACGGGGAGTGCGTCGTGAACCTGCTCGACACCCCGGGGCACGAGGATTTCTCCGAGGATACCTACCGCACGCTCACCGCGGTGGATTCCGCGCTGATGGTGATCGACTGCGCCAAGGGCGTGGAGGAGCGCACCATCAAGCTGATGGAGGTTTGCCGCCTGCGCGACACGCCGATCATGACCTTCATCAACAAGCTCGACCGCGAGGGACGGCCGCCCATCGAGCTGCTCGATGAGATCGAGAGCGTACTGCGCATCGGCACGGCGCCCGTCACCTGGCCGATCGGCATGGGTCGCGAGCTGCGCGGGATCTACCACCTCATCGAGGATCGCATCTACGTGTACAGCCCCGGGGAGCGCGGTCGGGTCGGCGAGAACCTCACCATCGAGCGGCTCGCGAGCGCGCCGGCGCAGGAGTTTCTCGGCGGCGAGGCGCGCTCGTTCGCCGAGGAGATCGAGCTCGTGAGGGGCGCGACCCACGCCTTCGACCGCCAGGCTTACCGGGCGGGGCGCCAGACGCCGGTATTCTTCGGTTCCGCGATCAATAATTTCGGCGTCGAGGAGCTGCTGACTTCCTTCACCACCCACGCCCCGGGGCCGCTGCCACGCGAGGCCCGTGAGCGCAGCGTGCAGCCCGGGGAGGAAGCGCTCGCGGGCTTCGTATTCAAGATCCAGGCGAACATGGATCCCGGTCACCGCGACCGTGTCGCATTCCTGCGCCTGTGCGCCGGCCGCTACATCCGCGGCATGCGCCTCTTCCACGTGCGCCTCGACAAGGAGGTGCGCGTCGCGGACGCGCTCACCTTCATGGCGGCCGATCGGGTGCAGGCGGAGGAGGCGTACGCGGGCGACATCATCGGGCTGCACAACCACGGCACGATCAACATCGGCGATACCTTCACGCAGGGCGAGCGGCTCGCCTTCACCGGCGTCCCGGATTTCGCGCCGGAGATCTTCCGCCGCGCGGTGCTGAAGGATCCGCTGCGCATGAAGGCGCTGCAGAAAGGTCTGTCGCAGCTGTGCGAGGAGGGCGCGACGCAGCTCTTCCGGCCGCTGCGTAACAACGACCTGGTGCTGGGCGCGGTCGGGCCGCTGCAATTCGAGGTTGTGGCGTTCCGCCTGCAGGATGAGTACGGGGTGCAGAGCGTCTTCGACCCGGCGGCGGTCCATACCGCGCGCTGGGTCGACGCAGCCGATCCACGCAAGCTGGAAGAGTTCACCGCGCGGGCGTACGAGCACCTGGCGCGCGATCACAAAGGGGCGCTCGTCTACCTCGCCCCATCACGCATCAATCTGCAGCTCACCCTCGAGCGCTGGCCGGACATCACCTTCCGCGAGACGCGCGAACACGCAATCTGAGCTGCGGGCGGCCAAAGGTGCATATGTTGGCGCCCCTGCCGGGCCCGCTCACCGAATGGGGAGTGGCGCCGCCACGGGATTTGTGCGACACAAGCCGACTCCCCGGTCGCCACAGGGATGAGGTGGAGGTCCCCATGAACGATGTCGCCGCCACGAGCCCGTACGCGCAACGCGAGATCCTCGTCAACGCTTTGTACGAAGCGGCCGAGCTCGAGCACAACCTGATGTGCACGTATCTCTACGCCGCCGCGAGTCTCAAGGACGGCGAGGCCGAGGGACTCACCGCTTTCGAGGCGGAGGCGGTAAAACGCTGGCGCCGCGTGCTGATCGATGTCGCCATCCAGGAGATGGGGCACCTTGCGGCCGTCTGGAACATCACCTCCGCGCTCGGCGCAAGTCCGCGCCTCGGCCGCGCCAACTTCCCGCTCGATCCGGGGTACCTTCCGGCTGGCATCACGGTGAAGCTCGCGCCATTCAGCGCCGAGACGCTGCAGCACTTCATATTCCTCGAGCGGCCTCGCGGCTCGACCGAAGCGGAGGGTGCGGGCTTTGCCTGTGAGCGCCCCTACGTGCGCGGCACCGCCCGGCCGCACCTCACCCCGATGGGACGCGACTACGACACGGTAGGGGACTTTTACGCGAGGCTCGGCGAGGGACTGCGCACGTTCGTGTCGCTTTACGGCGAGGACACGGCCTTCGATGGCGATCCGGCGCTGCAGCTTTCTCCGGAGGAGGTGAACCTCCTCGGTGCGCGCCCGGTTCGATGCCTGAAGACGGCTCTCGCTGCCTTCGAGGCGATCATCGAGCAGGGCGAGGGCGCACCGCGCGACTCGGTGGACTCTCACTTCCAGAAATTCCTCGGCATCCGTGCTGAGCTCGAGTTACTGAAGCAGAAGAACCCCTCCTTCGCGCCCGCGTTCCCCGCGGCGACCAATCCGGTGTTGCGCCGTCCGCCGCGGCCGGAAGGCCGGGTCTGGATCGAGAACGCGGATGCCTTCGCCACGGTGGATCTCGCCAACGCGAGCTACGCGCTGATGCTGCGCCTCATCGGCTATGCATACGTGCTACGCGGCCCGGGCAAGGAGAAATCGCTCGCCGTCGATCTCGCCATCGGTCTCATGCAGGCGATGATGCCGCTCGCCGAGCGTGCGGCACGGCTGCCCGCCGGTCCCTCGAACCCGAACTGCAATGCCGGCATGTCATTCATCACGCTGCGCGACCCGAGTCCGCTCCCTCCGGGACCTGCGGCGCGACGGATGCTGCTCGAGCGCGTCGCGCAGCTCGCGGATGCCGGCACGGCGCTGCGGGCATCGGGTGATGCCCGTGCGCTCTCGGCGGCGGAGCAGCTCTCGAGGCTCGCGGGGCGCGCGGCACGCGAATTCGATCTCTCGGCTCCGGCACAGCCGGCAGCCGCAAAGCCGGCCGCGAATGCGATGGCGCCGGCCGCGGAGGCCGTGGCCTCAGCGAGCGCGGCGACGCCCGCAGCTCCCGCACCGTCGGCCGCCACCGCCCAAGCAGCGGATGGCGATGGGGTCGAGCGCGTGCGCGGCGAGAAGCTCGAGCTTACCTTCGAGGCGAGACGTTGCATCCACTCGCGCTTCTGCGTCACCTGGACACCTGAGGTCTTTCTCGCCAATGTGAAAGGGCCGTGGATCCATCCCGACGCCATGCCGGTCGAGCGCGTGGTAGAGGTGGCGCACGCGTGTCCCTCGGGCGCCATACGCTACCGGCGCCTCGATGGAGGGCGAGATGAAGCCGCGCCGCCGGTGAACCTCGTCACGGTGCGCGAAGCGGGCCCCTATGCTTTTCGTGCCCGACTCGAGATCGATGGCGCGCCGGCGGGATTTCGCGCCACCTTGTGTCGCTGTGGCGCCTCGAAGAACAAGCCTTTCTGCGATGGCTCGCATCATGAGATCGGCTTCACGGCGAGCGGCGAGCCTGCGACGGGCAAGACCGACATGCTCGCCGTGCGTGATGGCGTGCTCGCGATCGATCCGCAGTCGAATGGTCCGCTGCGGGTGCGCGGAAACCTGGAGATCGTGAGTGGCACGGGGCGCGCGGTGGCGCGCGTGACGACCGCGTATCTCTGTCGCTGCGGGGGCAGCGCCAACAAGCCGTTCTGCGACGGCACGCACGCCCGGATCGGCTTCAAATCTACCTGATACGTGTCAGGTCCAGTTAGCTGACGTGTGCGCGCTAACGGGGCGCGGGAGCGGCGCGTGGCAGCGACAGCCGTGCCACGGCCTGACGGAACGCCCGGATATCCTGCTCGCGCGCTGTGTGCGCAGAAGGCGGACCGTAGCGAAGCTCCGCGTAGCGCCTCAGCAGCGGCAGCACCGCGGCTTGCACATCGGGGCGGCGCGCGATGAGCGCCGCGGCGAACTCGAGCGGTCCCTGGTGCGGAGCACGCGGCGCAATGCGCGCGAGCTTGCGGCACAGGCGGGCGTAGCTGCGCGCCAGCGCATCCTTGCGCTCCGGCCGGATGCTGCGGCCGACGTGCCAGGCGATGAGGGCGAGCCAGCCGCACAGCGCCAGCATGAAGGCCCAGCCGAGATAGCGCGCATCGGGTGAGCTTATGCCGAGACGCGCGAGCACATCGAGCTGTGCCTCGTAGTCGAATCTCACCACGTGGTTGGTCCACCACGCGTTGGCCGCGTCCCAGCGCTGCAGCCACTCCATGAGCCACGGTGAGGCGTGCAGCAGGCGCTCGCGCCCCCGCAGCTCCTGCGGCAGGAGATCGAGAATCCCGCGTTGCAGCCGCTCGGGCGCCACGACCGCGGTCGGATCGACCCGCGTCCAGCCGCGGCCCGCGAGCCACACCTCCGCCCAGGCGTGGGCGTCTGCCTGCCGCACGAGGAAATAACCGCCGAAGGGGATCCACTCGCCCCCGAGGTAACCGGTCACGACCCGTGCCGGGACACCGGCTCCGCGCATCAGCACGACGAATGCCGAGGCATAGTGCCCGCAGAAGCCGACGTGGGTCCGGAAGAGAAAGTCATCGACCGCATCGGAGCCGAGACGCTCGGGCTCGAGCGAGTACACGAAGCCACCCGTGCGCAGGTAATCGAGCGCCGCCCGCACCAGTGCGGCGTCCGACCCGGCGCGCGCACGCAGTGACTCGGCCAGTGCACGCGTGCGCGGATTTCCACTGCGCGGAAGCGCCGTGTCCTGACGCGTTGCCGCCGTATCGAGCGGCTCCCGGAAGCGCGTATGGGTATAGGACACCGCCTCGAAGCTGACTGGGTCGTTGACGGGCTCGGCGCCGACGATCTGATCGTCGTAAGTGAGCAGCGCGCGGGCGTCGGGCGGCTGTAGCGGGGTGTCGAGCGCGAACCACCAGCGTTGGTGGCTGGCTTCCAGCTGCACGCGGTAGCGATACGCAGTGCCGAGGGTGTCGCGCGGCGCGCGCGTGCGCAACTCGGACGCCGTCGCCCGCCAGCTCTGGCCGTCGAACTCGTGCATGACCGGTCCGCGCCAGTAGCGCTCCTGCGGCGGCGGCGTGGGACCGAGGAACTGCACGCGGAAGGCCGGGTCGTAGCTGGTCGCGAGCAGACCGATGCTTCCTGGGGTCATGGTGTCGGACAGCCCGCTCAGCGCGAGATCGGTGCTCGGGATGGCCCAGAACGCGCCAGGCAGGCGCGGGAAGAACACGAACAGGAGCAGTGCGAGCGGCACGGCGAGCAGCAGCGCGCGCCCCGCGAGGGCGAGCGCGACACGAGCGGAGGTCGTCGGCGCGGCGACCACCGCCAGGGTCGCACAGCACAACCACGCCTGCAGACCGTAGAGTGGCGCGCGGGCAAGCTCCTGACGGTCGAGACAGGCCGCGAGCAGCAGGAAGAGACCCGCCGCCACCATGACGAACTGATCGCGCGGCGCGTGCGTCTCGAGGAGCTTCAATCCGGCCATCAGCAGAAGCAGCGTCGTGCCTGCGGCCAGCCCGTTGAGCGTGTGAAAGCGGACCAGCACGATCGCCACCAGCACGAGCGCGAGCACCGCGCGCGCCGCGATGCCGGGGTCGCCGCCCGGGCGATGGGCGTTCAGCAGCCGCCACGCAATGAGCAACAGCGCGATCCCGGCCGCCCAGGGCGGCACGCGGTCGGCGTGCAGCAGCACCCCGCCCGCGAATGCGGCGCAGGTCCACAGTAGCGGTCGCAGCGGCGCAGCGCTAGTTGCGGGGAGTGCCACGGACGAGCTCACGCGACACCGCCCCCGTAGAGTGCAAGCGCCGCGAGACAGCGATGCCGATGCTCCGGCCCCCGGTCGGGGGCGAGCCGCACGCCCGGGAGGACCAGGCCGTAACGCTCACCGTGTGCCTCGGCATCGACCACCCAGCGCGCGAGCTGCGAGAGCCGCGCTTCCTCATCGAGGTGGGCGAGCTGCGCAAACTCGAACAGCCGCAGCTCGGAAGCGCCCTGCACGTACTCCTTGACGAGGAGCGGCGCCTCGCGCGCGTAGGCCTTCCAGTCGACCTGGCGCGGGGAGTCGCCATCGCGAAAGGGTCGCAGGCCGACCCACTCGTCAGCCCCTGCCCCAGAATGACTGCGCACACCGGCAGTGCGCACGCTGTCCGCCGGCATCGGCAGACGGCCGTGCGGCTGCGGGTACACCAGCATCGCGACCTCCGTGTGCACCCAGGTCCAGGCGCGGAAGAGCCCGAAGGGATGCGCAGTCGAAAGCCGCACCCGCTCGATGCGCACGACACCGCGTACCGGTGCCGGGACTGGCAGCTCGACGCGTTGCTCGAGGTGCGCGGGCAGATCGGCGGTGCGCAGCGCTCCCTTGGCGAGCGCGGCCTCGAGGCGCATTCGCGGCGCGGCGCCACGATTGCCGAGAGTGAGCTGCAGCGCGCCGGTGCTGCGCGCGAACACTGCCGGCGCGATTTCCGTGACCACCTCCAGACCGAGGAGATTGCGATGGCACTGCTGCATCACCACCAGTGCGAAGCCGGTCAGCAGGAAGGTGAGAAAGAGCGCGAGGCTGTTGGCGTAGTTCAGGCCCGCTAGCAGCATCAGGAAGAGCAGAGCGGTGAACGCGACGCCTGCGCGCGTCGGCAGAATGTAGAGCCGCCGCCGCTCGAGCGTCACGGGCAGATGGTCCATTCCCTGCCGGCGGCGCATCCATTCTCCCGCCCGTGCATTGAGTGCGGCGGCGAAGCCGGCGAACGGACTCCACCGCGCGCTCTCGCCGGCTGTCGCCTCGCGCATAAGCTTAGCGGGGCCCCCGCGAAATTTCGCGTCTCGCTGATCGATAGATGCTCATAAGGTGCGGCAGGCGAAATTTTGCGGGGTGCTTTAGGGCACGGGGACCGCGCGGATGATCTCGGCCGCGACCTCCGCGCCGTCGGCGCCCGCGGCGGGATCGCGCCGCTCCAGCCGGTGCGCCACCACTGAAGGCAACACCGCCTGCAGGTCCTCGGGCAGCACCGCCCTGCGCCCGGCGAGATAACTCCAGGCTTGCGCGGCACGGATCAGGCCTTGACCGGCCCTGGGTGACAGCCCGAGCTTCAGTTCTGCCGCCGCGCGCGTACGCATGATGAGCGCCTGCGCGTAGTCGAGGAGCGCATCCGAGACGTAAACCGCGCGTACCGCGCGCTGCACGGCGAGCACACCTGCGGCCCCGAGCACCGGCGCAATTCCCGGCAGGAGCTCACGCCGGTCGCCCCCGCGCAGCAGCTCGCGCTCGTGCGCCGCATCGGGGTAGCCAAGGACGACGCGCATGAGAAAGCGGTCGAGCTGCGATTCGGGCAGGCCGAAGGTGCCGAGCTGCTCGTGCGGGTTTTGCGTCGCGACGACGAAGAAGGGCTCGGGCAGCACATAGGTCGTGCCATCCGCGCTTACCTGGCGTTCCTCCATCGCCTCGAGGAGCGCGCTCTGGGTGCGCGGGCTCGCGCGGTTCACCTCATCCGCGAGCAGCAATTGCGTGAAGATCGGCCCGCGACGGAAATGAAACTGCTGGCTCGCGCGATCGAACACCGACACGCCGATGATGTCCGCGGGCAGCAGGTCGCTCGTGAACTGCACCCGCTGCCAGGAGAGCCCGAGAATATGGGCGAGCGCATGCGCGAGGGTCGTCTTCCCGACCCCGGGGACGTCCTCGATCAGCAGATGCCCGCGGGCGAGGAGGCAAGCGAGGCACAGGCGGATCTGCGTGGGCTTCCCGAGGATCACGATCTCGAGCGTCGCCAACACACGCACGAGCGCCGCGGCATCCGCATCTGCCCCGGCGGCAATGGCAAGATCCGGCGCGCTCACGATTTCAGCCCGCGCACGCGCTCGAGTTGCGCGGCGAGCTCGCTCACCGAGCGCGCGAGCTCCACGGCCCGATCGCGCTTGAGCGCGACTACGTGTTCGCGGGCGTTGCGCACGAAGCTCTCGCGCGCGAGCAGTTCACGGGTTTCCTCGAGCTCCGTCTGCGCCCGCGCCAGGAGGCGTCCGAGCCGCTCGGCTTCGGCGTCAGGATCGATGAGCCCCGCCATCGGCACGAGCATGGTGAGGCTGCCCGCGAGCGCCATGGCGGACTGCGGGGCCCGCGCGTCCGGTGCGAGCAGCGTGATGCTCTCGAGCCCTGCGAGGCGCTCGAGCCAGGTGCGATGGCGCGCAAGATGCGCCTCATCCTCTGAAGTCGCATCTTTCAGCAGCAACGGAATGCGCTTCGCCGGGCTGATGTTCATCTCGCCACGGATCTGCCGCACCCCGAGCACCACTTTCTGGACCCAGGCGATCTCGCGTTCGGCCTCCTCGTCCACGGGAAAATCGACCGCGCGCGGATAGGGCTGCAGCATCACGGTTTCTCCCGCGACGCCGGCGAGCGGTGCGACCCGCAGCCAGATCTCCTCGGTGACGAAGGGCATGAGCGGGTGCAACGCGCGCTGCAGCGCCTCGAGGACGTGCGCGAGCGTGCGCTGCGTGGCGCGCCGCGCAGCAACTACCGTGGCGTCCGCCTCCAGTACCGGTTTTGCAAGCTCGATGTACCAGTCGCAGAAGTCGTCATAGGTGAACTTGTACAGCCCGGTCGCGGCATAGTCGAAGCGGTATTCCGCGAAAGCGCTCTCGACCGCGGCGAGCGCGCGCCCGAAGCGGGAGCGGATCCAGCGG
Source organism: Steroidobacteraceae bacterium (assembly GCA_035566915.1). Classification (GTDB taxonomy): domain Bacteria; phylum Pseudomonadota; class Gammaproteobacteria; order Steroidobacterales; family Steroidobacteraceae; genus 13-2-20CM-66-19. The sequence goes on along the minus strand of DATMPW010000061.1, from coordinate 54,638 downwards.
TCCGCGACCGAGAGCTGCAGCTCGCGCGGCGCACCGCCGGCGCCGCCCGGCCCCCGCTCTGCCGCATCTGCTGCATCTGCCGCCGAGATGCGCTGCGTGACGAAGCGCGCCGCGTTCCACAGCTTGTTGCAGAAATTGCGGTTGCCGCCGACGCGCGCGAGCTCGAAACGGATCTCGCGGCTCGGGGAGGCAAGCGCCGCGAAAGTGAGGCGCAGTGCGTCGGTGCCATGTGGCGGAATGCCCTGCGGGTACTGCCGACGCGTTGCCTTGTCGATCGCCGGCGCGAGCTGCGGCTGCATCAGTCCGCTCGTGCGCTTGGCGACCAGCTCATCCAGCGAGATGCCATCGACGATGTCGAGCGGATCGATCACGTTGCCGCGCGTCTTGGACATCTTGTCGCCGTGCTCATCGAGAATGAGCCCGGTGATGTACACGTCGCGGAACGGCACATCCCCCATGAACTTCAGTCCCATCATCATCATGCGGGCGACCCAGAAGAAGATGATGTCGAAGCCGGTGACGAGCACGCTCGTCGGGTAGAAGCTAGCGAGCGCCGGTGTCTGCTCCGGCCAGCCGAGCGTCGAGAAGGGCCAGAGCGCGGCGGAGAACCAGGTGTCGAGCACGTCCTCGTCCTGGCGCAGCACGACATCGGCACCGAGCCCGTGCTGCGCGCGTATCTCGGCATCGTCGCGCCCGACGTAGATGTTGCCCTGCTCGTCGTACCAGGCCGGGATGCGGTGTCCCCACCACAGCTGGCGGCTCACGCACCAGTCGCGGATGTTGCGCATCCATTCGAAGTAGGTGCGTGCCCAGTTCTCGGGCACGAAGCGCGTGCGGCCCTCGCTCACCGCCGCGATCGCCGGCTGCGCCAGCGGCGCAATCTTCACGTACCACTGGTCGGTGAGATACGGCTCGAGCACGGCGCCGCTGCGATCGCCGCGCGGGATCGCGTGCCGGTGTTTCTCGGTGCGCTCGATGAGGCCGGCGGCCGCGAGCTCCGCCACGACGCGCTTGCGGGCCTCGAAGCGGTCGAGGCCCCGGAAGCGCTCGGGAACCGTGTCGGCGAGCGTCGCCCGGGGGGTGAAGATGTTGATGAGCGGCAGTCCGTGCCGCAGGCCGAGCTCGTAATCGTTGAAATCGTGGGCGGGGGTGATCTTGACGACGCCCGAGCCGAACTCCGGGTCTACGTACTCATCGGCAATCACCGGGATGTCCCGCCCGGCGAGCGGCAGATGCACCTTCTTGCCGATGAGCGAGCGGTAGCGCGCATCCTTCGGATGCACCGCGACCGCGGTGTCTCCGAGCATGGTCTCCGGGCGCGTGGTCGCCACCGCCACGTGTCCGCCGCCGCGCGCGAGCGGATAGCGCAGATGCCAGAGCTGACCGTCCTCCTCGTGCGACTGCACCTCGAGGTCCGAGAGCGCCGTCAGCAGCACCGGATCCCAGTTGACGAGGCGCTTGCCGCGATAAATGAGTCCCTCGGCATGGAGGCGCACGAACACCTCGGTGACCGCGCGCGACATCTCCGGGTCCATGGTGAAGCGATCGCGCGACCAGTCGACCGAGTCGCCGAGACGACGCATCTGAGCCGCGATGGTGCCGCCCGACTGCTCCTTCCACTCCCACACCCGCTCGAGGAAGGCTGCGCGCGTGAGGTCGGTCCGCCTGATCCCCTGCGCATTCAGCTGCCGCTCCACCACCATCTGCGTGGCAATTCCCGCGTGGTCAGTGCCGGGCTGCCACAGCACGCGCCGCTCGCGCATGCGGTGATAGCGGCTCAAGGCGTCCATGAGCGTGTGCTGGAACGCGTGCCCCATGTGCAGCGTTCCGGTCACGTTCGGCGGTGGAATCATGATGCAATAGGGCGCACCGCTGCCGCGCGGGCCGAACCAGCCGTGCGATTCCCAGCGCTCGTAGATGCGCCGCTCGATGTCGTGCGGCGCGTACACCTTGTCCATGTCAGTGAGGTAAGTCCGCAGGAAGTGCGACCCGATTATAGCGGTGGAATCTGCCACGCTCGCCCCGCGCATCGCCGTGCATCATGCGGCGGCGCCACGGGTGGCTTGGTTCTCAGCGGGCCGCGCGGCTCAGCAGGAAATCCGCGATGAGCGGCGTCGGCCGTGCGGTGCTGCCTTTGGCGGCGCCACTCTGATAGGCGGTACCCGCGATGTCGAGGTGCGCCCAGCGCAATCCCTGGGTGAACTTGCCGAGGAAGGTCGCGGCGGTGATCGCGCCGCCATCGCGGCCGCCGACGTTGGCGAAGTCGGCGAAGTTACTCTTGAGCTGCTCGGCATACTCCTCGGTGAGCGGCAACTGCCAGCAGCGGTCATCTGCGCGCTGTCCGGCTTCCAGCAGCTCCCGCACCAGGGCCTGGTCATTGCCCATGAGCCCCGAATGGTGGTGACCCAGGGCGACCACGCACGCGCCGGTGAGGGTCGCGATGTCGATGACCGCGGCGGGATGGAAACGGCGCGCGTAGTGGAGCGCATCGCTCAGGATCAGCCTTCCTTCCGCATCGGTGTTGAGGATCTCCACCGTCTGTCCCGAGGCGCTGGTGACGATATCGCCGGGCTTCACCGCGCGGCCGCCCGGCATGTTCTCCACCGCGGCGATGAGGCCGATGAGGTGCAGCGGCAGGCGCAGCTGCGCGGCGAGCGTCATCGCCGCGATCACCGCCGCGGCGCCGCTCATGTCGAATTTCATCTCGTCCATCCCCGGGGGGTCCTTGAGCGAAATGCCGCCGCTGTCGAAGGTGACACCCTTGCCGACGAGCACGATCGGCGGCGGCAACTTCTTCCCACCGCCCTGGTGCTCGAGCACGATGAAACGTGGCGGCTGATGACTCCCCTGCGCCACCGCCAGCAGGCATCCCATTTTCTCGCGGCGGATCGCGGCCTCATCGAGTACGCGCACGCGCAGGCTCGCGTGGCGCTTCGCGAGCGCACGCGCCTGCTCGGCGAGGTAGATGGGAGTGCAGATGTTGCCCGGGAGATTGGCGAGATCGCGCTGCACGATCTGCGCGGCGGCCACCGCTTCCCCGTGCGCGAGACCGCGCTCGGCGGCTGCGGCCCGGCGCACGGGCCCTACGAGCACTTTCTTCAGTGCCGGCGGTGGTGGCTTGCGCGCAGTCTTGAGATCGTTGATGCGATAGAGCGCGCCGCCCGCGAGTTCCGCCACGGCACGCCCGAGATAGTAATCGTCGAGCTGCTTGACCTCCGGGCGGTCGAGCGCGACGGCACAGCTCGCGATGCCGGTACGGGTGAGCGCACTCGCAGCGGCCGACCACGCCTTGCGCCAGCTCCGGCGCTGCAGTTGCTTGGCGGGGCCCATGCCGGTGAGCAGCACATGCGAGGCGGTGATGCCGGGGAGGTCGGCCACCAACAGTGTGTCGCCGGCGCGACCGGAGAAATCGCCGCGCACGAGGAGCTTGCGCAGCCGCCCGCCGCTTGCGGCATCCACACTGCCGCCCTGTGCGCCGAGCTGCGCGTCCTCGAACACGCCAAGGACCAGGCAATCAACCGACAGCGTGGCCAAGCCCTTCGTCCAGACCCCGAATTCCATGCGATGTCCTCTAAAGTTCTGCCGTTGAGGCCCGCGGCCGTCTGCTTTACCTTATTTGCCGCGATTACAGCGCCTCGCGCTCGTTTCGTTTTATTAAGCGCGTACTGCGCCGTTACGGGTGCAAGTGGTGGCAAGTGTAACTCAAGAGCCCGCGGCGGGTTTCAGCGCGCGGAAGGGGTGAGGTTGGGAATCCTCGGCCGCTATGTCCTGCGCGAGGTGGTCATCGCCTGGCTGACCGTGACCGGCGTGCTGCTCATCATCCTGCTTGCCAACGAAGTGGTGGGGGTGATGGAGCGCGCGGCCGCGAATCAGTACCCGCAGAGCATGGTGCTGGAGCTGATCGGGCTCTCCTCGCTCCAGTATCTCTCGATCGTGGTGCCGGTGGGGCTGCTTCTCGGGGTGGTGCTCGCCTATGGACGTCTGTACGCCGACAGCGAGATGACGGCGGCGCTCGCGTGCGGCGCCCGACGGCTGCAGCTCTACGCGCCTGTGGCGCTGCTTGCGCTCGCGGTGGCGGCGTGGCTGGCGTGGCTGTCGCTGGTCATGGCGCCGGAGGCGACGGCGCAGGCCCTCAGCCTGCGTAACGCCGCGCTGCGGGCGGGTCAGCTGGCCCCCATCGCCTCGGGCAAGTTCCGCAGCTTCGGTGCCGGCACGAGAGCCGTGCTGTACGCCCAGACCGTGGCGCGGGACGGCACGCTCGGCGAGGTGTTCCTCGAGCGCAACGACGGACCCCAGGTGGAGGTGGCACTCGCCGGGCGTGCCACGCATTCGGTCACCGCCGATGGCCTGACACACATTCTTACGCTTTATGACGGTGAGCGTTTCGAGGGGGTACCGGGAAGCCCCGAGTTCCGTATCGTGCGCTTCGCCGAGCACGTCGTGACGCTGCAGGTGCCGGACCTGACGGATGTCGTGCGGGATCTCGAGGCGCGCCCGACCTCGAGCCTGCGCCACTCGCGCGACCCGGCCGAGCGGGGCGAGCTCCACTGGCGCGTCAGCATGCCGATCATGTGCCTGGTGCTGGCGCTGCTCGCGGTGCCGCTCGCCAAGCTCAGGCCGCGGCAGGGGCGTTATGCGCGGGTGTGGTTGGCGGTGCTCATCTTCTTCGTCTACTACAACCTCGCGACTACCGGCAGGACCTGGATAGCGCACGGCAAGGTTCCGGAAGCGGTGGGACTCTGGTGGACCCACGTGGTGGTGGCGCTACTCGCGCTCACCGTGATCCTGGGGCCGGGACTGATCAACCGCGTGCGTTACCGGATGCGCAATCCGTGAGCGTGCTCGATCGATACATCGTCCGCGCCATACTCGGCACGGTGCTGATGGTGATGGCGGTCTTACTCGTTCTGGGCGCGCTCTTCGTGTTCATCGATCAGCAGAAGGATATCGGCGTCGGCCACTACACCGCCCTCGGCGCCTTGTGGTACTCGCTGCTGAATCTCCCGCAGCAGGCGTACGAGCTGCTGCCGATCACCGCGCTCATCGGCTCGCTCCTGGGCTTAGGCTCGCTCGCGCGCGGCAGCGAGCTCACCGTCATTCGCGCGAGCGGCGTTTCGGTCGCACGGCTCGCGAGCATTGCGCTCCTCGCCGGTCTCCTGCTCATGCTCTTCGAGGTGGTGCTGGGCGAGTTCCTCGCCCCGCCTCTGCAGGCGACCGCGCGTGCGCAGAAGGCGTTCAGCAAGCTGAACAATGTCAGCTTCGGCGGCGGCGGGGGCGCCTGGGTCCGCGATGGCGATCTCATACTCAACGTCGCGGGGCAGTCGAGCCAGCGTCAGTTCGGCAGCATGCAGATCTTCGAGCTCTCGCCGCAGCACCGCCTGATCGCGCTCGGGCACGCCGCGCACGCCGCTGCGGGGACGCGCGGCACATGGCTGCTGAGTGACTACCGCGAGTCGCGCTTCGAGGCCGACAACGTCACGACACAGGCGCCCGGGCAGCGCGTGCTGGAATCGAACATCTCGGCGGGCTTCCTCGGTCTTGCGGTGGAGGACCCGAAGCAGCTCACCGGGCGTGCGCTCTGGCGTCTGATCCAGTATTTCCGGAGCAATTCCCTCGATGCGCGCGAGTACGTGTTCGCCTTCTGGTCGCGCATCGCGCGCACGGTCGGGGTGATGTTTGCCGTGCTGCTCGCGATACCGTTCGTGCTCGGGTCGCTGCGCTCGGCCGGCGCGGGCACGCGCATGATGCTCGGGCTCATGATCGGTATCGGCCTATTCCTGCTGCAGCGGCTGATTGAGAGCGGCACCGTCGTGTTCAATCTCAATCCCGTGCTGCTCGCCTGGTTGCCGACGACGGTGCTGGCGCTCGTGACGCTGATGTTGCTCATGCGGGTGCGCTGAGGCGCTGCCGCAGGCGGCGATCGATGTGGCAATTTACGTACGCGGGTGCCCGTGAGCAATCTCGCGGCCGCTTCGCTAGACTAGACTGGGGCAGTGTCGTGGGCGGAAGCGCCCCGATCAAAAACCAAGCGAATCGAGCCGAAAGCCCGGATTCAGCCGGCTGAAGATTAAGGAGCGATGTGCTCCGGCACCGCGCTACGCCCGAGGAACTCAAGATGCCGCAACGCCATGCAGCCGAGCGCCGGCAAGCTGCGGGAGGCGGCTCGGGCATCGGCGCGGCGCTCCGACGAGTGCACTACGCCGCTACCCGCCGGTTAGACGTGGTGCTCGCACGGCTCCGGGGTCGAACGCACTACCAAGCGAACGTGCAGGCCGCCGAGATCTCCAGCGTCCTGGTCCTCCGCATCAACGGTCGCTTGGGCAACACGCTGCTGCTCACTCCGATGCTGCGTCGTCTGCACGAGCTGCTGCCGCAGGCGACGATCGATGTGGCAATTGCCTACGCGGACGCCCGGGAACTGCTCGAGGACATGCCGGGGGTGAGGCGGGTCGTGCTGTTTCCGCACCGGGGGCCCCGCCGCATCCGGCGCTATCTGCGGGCGGTGCGCAGCCTGCGGACCTGCCACTACGATCTCGCCATCGATCCGACGCCCGCGTCGACGAGCAGCCGCATCGGCATGACGCTATGCCGGGCGCGTCGGCGGGCCGGGTTCGCGGGCGACTCCCAGTGGGCGCCCCTTACACACGCCGTCGCCCTCCCGCAGGAGATCGTGCACCAGGCCGTGCACCCGGTCTTCATGGTGTCGCGCCTGCTCGATGCGTCTCACGATCCGTGCAGCGTGCGCTTGTGGCTGCCATTGTCCGCTCAACAGAGGCGAGCTGGCCTCTCGGCCATCGCAGAGGCTGTCGGAGCCACGGCCGGCGGCGAGATCAACGCTTGCGGGTTCTTTGCGCATGCTTCGGGGCGGAAGGAGCTCGAGCCGTTGTGGTGGCGCGTGTTCTGGCGGGCCTTCCTCGGCCTCGAGCCGGATGCGCTGCCGGTCGAATTCCTGCCGCCGCTGGGCTGCGTCCCCATCGATCCGAGCTTCCCGCATGTGCACTTCTCATCCCTGCGGGCGATGGCGGGAGCGATCGCGGCCACGCGCATATTCATATCCGCCGATGCCGGGCCGATGCACCTCGCCAGTTGCACGCCTGTTCCCACCGTGGGGTTGTTCCGCGCCTCGAGGCTGGACTTTTACCGCCCGTTGAAGGCGTGCGACCTCGCGATCGACGTCGCGCAGCTCTCGCCGCAGGAGGTGGCGCAGCGCGTATCCAGGTTGTGGCAGAACACCCAGGCGCTGACCCGGCAGAGCGCGTCCTTCACCAGCTCGTAGCGTCGGGAGCGCGGCGGCCGAGGGGGCGCGTCAGGGATCGGCAGCGGAGCCGCTGCCGGCCGCAAACTGTGGCAGGGCGTCGCTGATCGTGACCCACGGCAGCTTGTCGGCGACCCACACATGCATCCGCGGGGCGAGCTGCGCCGCCTCATCGAGCGTGGCGAGCGTCACATCGATCTCCGCGGAACGCGGTTCGTGGGAATAGGTGAGGCAGGAACCGCAGCGGGCACAGAAGCCGCGCACGACCTTAGGCGAGGAGTTGAACACCGCCATGCCGCCGCGCATCACGCGAAAGTCGCTGCGCTCGAAAGTGGCCCAGGCTACGACGGGAGAACCGGCTGCACGGCGGCAGCTCTCGCAGTGGCAGTAGCACAGGACGCGGGCCGCTCCTGACACCTCGTAACGCACGGCGCCGCAGAAGCAGCCCCCGGCGTAGCTCTTTTTGTCCATGTGTGGAAATTAGCACTGGCCGCGGCGCGGCGGCCATGCGGGGCCTCGCGCTGAGGCTTGTGCTGAGCTGTGAAGGCCCCGGGGGTGCGAACACATCCTTTGCTGATAGTTAGGCAATCGCCAAACTATCGTGGAAACATGCCTGCGACGGCGCCCTCCTGGCGCCCCGCCGCAACTGAGGGCGCCGGAAGCTGCGCTTCCGGCGGCTTCCGGCGTGACGGCCTCTCAATGCTGGTGCTTGTGAGCGGGGAACAGGCGGCAGTAGATGCAGTCGGCGCCAGTGGGGTTATCCCCGGCGCGCCCCGGCTCAGCTGACGAGGTGAGCTCGACCCTGTCGGTGGTAATCGCCCGGGATTCCTCGCAGGCGTGCGGCGATTCGGAGAGCCGCGTTTACTTCGCGAGGGTGTCGGGCTTTGCGACGGCCTCGGCGCTCCCGGACTTCTTCGACGGCGCGGCCGCTGCCGGCTTCTTCGCGGCCTGGGGCGGCTTCCTCAGGAGATCCTCGAGCGGGGAGAACATCGCAGTGTACTTGTAGTCCGGAATCTCGAACTCCCAGCCCGTGAGCCGCGCCGTGAGGCGCTCGGCTTCGGCGGCGGTGTCCTGCCCGGTCGAGCGTGCGCTGATCCCAATCAGCGAGTGGGTGCCGTCCTTGCGGCCGCAGACCTCGAGCTCGAGCCCGTCGAAGGTGCGGTAGAGAGCACGCGCCGCAGGGGGATCCGTCTTCGGGTCCGCCTTGCGCACATCATCGAGCGTGAGAGAGCCGAGCGCAGTGGTGATCGGCTCGGCCGCCGCGGCGCTCGTCAGCTCGCGCCCCTTGGGGAGAGGGCTGACAGTGAAGTCGTTCTGCTCCTTTTTCTCACGCACGACGGTGTAGGAGAGCCCCTGCGCAGGACGCTCCTCGACCTGGCGGACGCGCGCGACCGGCACATCGAGCAGCGTGCGCTCGAGCCATCCCTTCGGATCGGACTCCACCGTGAGGAGCGGGGCGGCGAGCAGAGTCTGCGGCGCGTTGGCGACACGCACATAACCGGACTTGGCGCCGGAGGACTTGCCGATGATGACCGCCCAGCTGCGCGCCGGAGAGCTGATCTCGATCAGCGTCCCGGTGGCCTTCGGGGAGCCGACGTCCTCGACACCGAGCTGCGGGTAGTTGGCGGGCAGACGGGTCTTCTCCTCGACAATGTTGAGCGCGCCGAGATCGAGCAGGAGCTTGCGCACCTTGCCGACATCGGCCGGCCAGCCGCGCTCCTCCACGCGCCAGGTATCGCCTTCCCTCTGCAGAGTTGCGCGGGTGGCGTCCGCCTTGCGCAGCGTCACCTTGGTGACGGTGTTGACGTGGTGCTCGAGGCCGGGCAGAACGAGCGCGCCCGCCGCCATGTCGCGCTCGAGGTGGCGGCGCGATGAGAGCCAGATGGCGAAGGCGATCACCGCCACTCCCGCAGCCAGCAGCCACGCTACCCGCCGCGCGCTCACGTCTGCGCCTCCGCAGCGACCGCGCCGGCACCCGAGGGCGCAGCACGACGCCGCTGCCGCCGCATCAGCCACACGGCGAGCGCCACCAGCGCAAAGGTGAGTGGCACCACTACGATGTTGATGATCTTGAGCGTGGTACCGAGCCGCTCGATGTTCTCGTTGAGCCCGGCGCGCACGGCGCGCAGCTCCTTGCGGATGCGCAGCTTCTCGGTCTGGAAATGCTCGATCTCCTTCTCCTGCTCGGGAGTGAGGATCAGTGCCGAGCCGCTGTCTTTCTTCGACTGCAGCGCCGTGAGCTTGGTCTCGGTGTCGCGCAGCTGCGCTTCGAGCTCCTGCTCCTTGGCGTGCAGGCGCTCATCCGCGGCGCGCCGCAGCCGCTCGACGCGATCGAACGGGCGCTGGAAGGTGGCACGGCCGCGCACGCTGATGAGGTCGGCGCTGCCGGCGAGGTTATCGAGCGCGTTGTCGAGGAGATCGCCGTTGCTCGCCCACGCCTGGGTCATGCGCTGGCCGAAGAAGTTCTGCTCGCGCACCCACATGAAATCCGAGAGCATGTCGGTGTCGGCGAACACCACGAGGTTCAGGGGCTTGGCCGACTGCTTGAGGGCGGTCTGCCCCGCGGGCAGCGTCACGCCCGCCGGCGGCCCGCCCGCAAAGGCGCTGTGGACGTTGCCGGTCACCCGCGCGCCGATCACGTAGCGGTGACCCGTGGGCTTGAAGCCATCGAGCAGCGTCGCCGGGTCGAACAGCATGCGAAAGCGCGCGACGGGGAGCGGCTGCGCGTCGGTGCTCGACTGCAGCAGTGGCTCGAAGCACGGGCGGCCGCCCTTCACCGACTGACAGGCCTGCGCGCCGGTGAGAGGCTCGAGGTAGCCGGCGGTCGCGACGTTGACGTTCGAGAGTCCCGCCGTGACCACATCGCCCGTCGCGAAGCTCTCCTTGTCGAGCCCGAGGATCCCGAGGTGCTCGACGGGCTGCTCGCCCTGGCGCAGCGTCACGGAGAGCGCGTGCCCGCGGTCCGCGACCACTTCATCGGGGTTGAACTTCACGCCCCAGGCGGTCAGCAGCGGTGTCAGGTGCGAGGATTTGTCGGCGCCCATGGCCGCCATGGGATTGCCGGCCTCGGCACCCGACGTGTCGGCCTCGGCGAGCGGGTCCACGAACACCAGGAGGTGCCCGCCGCGCAGTGCATATTGATCAATGGCGAACTGCGTGGCCGGTGACAGCTCCTTCGGGTGCACGAGCACCAGCACGTTTACCTCGGGGTCGATGCGGGTCGCGTTCCGCTCGAGCGGTCGCAGGTCGAACAGCTGCTGTGCGTCGCTGTAGACCATCCACGGCTCGCGCATCTGTCCGCTGCGCGGGTCGAAGCCGCCGGTCATCGGGAGCGAAGACAGCCACGCCACCACCGGCTTCTTGGGACTCGCGAGCTCGTAGACGAGCTTCACCACGTCGTACTCGAGGAACTGCTCCTTCTTCGGATCGAAGAACTCGATGGCCGCGCGGCCGTCGGTTGAGTTGGTGCCGGCGAGGCCGAAATAGAACTGTGCACCGGCGCCGCCAATCGGCACGCCGCGCACGCCGAGCTCCGACGCCCGGTCCTCCTCTTCCGAGAACGCTTGCGGGTCGACCACGTGCAGGTGCAGCTTGCCGTTGGAGCGCGACGCCAGCTCCTGCAGGAACTCGCGCACGTGTACGCCATAGGTGTTGAGGTCCGGTATGCCCGCGGCGGCCTTTTCGGAAAAGAAGAAGTACAGGTTGATCGGCTCCTTGATGCTCGAGAGCACGCGGTCGGTTCCGGGAGCGGTGGTGTAGAGGCGGTTCTGCGTCAGGTCGAGCCGCCAGCCGCGCAGCGCGTAGTTGAAGAGCACCGTGAGACCGATGAAGAGCAGGGCGAGCGCGAGGAGCGTGCCGCCGCCGAGTGTCGAGCGCTTGTTCATGAGTGGCCAGAGCTCCGGCTAATCCGCTTTGCGCAGTTCGAGCGCGATGGCGGTTGCGAGCAGGAAGAGGCTGATCAGCATCGCGAAATACAGCAGATCGCGCACGTCGATGACACCCTTCCTGATGGAGTCGAAGTGAGCGAGGAACGAGAGCGAGGCGATCGCGTCCACGATCGGCTGCGGCGCCCAGCCGCGGAACACATCGAGCACGCCGGGGAAACCGGCGAGCAGCAACAGCAGGCACGCGAACACCGCGAGGATGAAGGCGATCACCTGGCTGCGCGTCAGCGCCGACATGCACGAGCCGATGGCGAGAAAGCCGCCACCGAGCAGGAGACTGCCGAGATAGGCCGCCAGGATCGCACCGTTGTCCGGCCGCCCGAGATAGTTGACGGTGATCCACAGCGGGAAGGTCAGCGCGAGCGCGAAGGCGGTGAAGATCCAGGCGGCAAGGAACTTGCCGAGCACCGCCTCGCGCAGTGTCACCGGCTGAGTCATCAGCAGCTCGATACTGCCGGAGTTGCGCTCCTCGGCCCACAGCTTCATCGAGAGCGCTGGAATCAGGAACAGGTACAGCCAGGGGACGAACGCGAAGAACGAGTCGAGATCCGCCTGACCCCGCTCGTAGAAGGCGCCCAGGTAGAAGGTGAACCAGTTGGCGAGCAACAGGAAGATGACGATGAACACGTACGCGAGCGGGGTGGCGAAGTAACTCGCCAGCTCGCGGCGCATGATGATGCCCACGTTGCGCATGCTGTCTCTTCGCCCTTCAGGAAGTAATGTTGCGGAACACTTCATCGAGGCGGCCCGCCTCGAGGTGCAGCTCCTTGAGCCGCAGTCCGGTGCGCGCGGCGAGCTCGGAGAGCGCCGGCAGGATCGTGGTGCCCGCCTTCGGGAGTGCCGTGAGCCGCGCATCGCGCTCGCTCACTTCCACCTGCGCCACCGCTGGCAGCGCTTCGACCGCCGCACGCGCCGCGGGCAACTGCGAGGGCTGCTCGAGCTGCATGGACACCGCGTTGTGATAGCGCGAGCGGGCGGCGAGGCCCGCCGGGGTGTCGTCGGCGACGATGCGGCCTTGCGAGATGATGATCGCGCGCGTGCACACCGCATCGACCTCTTCGAGGATGTGCGTGGAGATCACGATGATCTTGTCGCGCCCCATGTCGTTGATGAGCGTGCGCACCTCGTGCTTCTGGTTCGGGTCGAGGCCGTCGGTGGGCTCATCGAGAATCAATACCGGCGGATCGTGCATGATCGCCTGCGCCAACCCCACACGGCGCCGAAATCCCTTGGAGAGGGTATGGATGCTCTGCTCGAGCACTCCCTCGAGCTGCAGGTGATCGATGACATGTTTCAGGCGCGCCTCGCGCTGCGTCCCCTCAAGTGCCCGCAGGTCGGCGATGAAAGCAAGAAAGCGACGCACGGTCATCTCGCCGTAACTCGGCGCGCCTTCCGGGAGGTAGCCGAGGGCGGCCTTCGCGGCGAGAGGGTCGCTCTCGACGTCATGGCCGCAGATGCTTGCACGGCCGGAGGTCGGGGTGACGAAGCCCGCGAGCATGCGCATGGTGGTGGTCTTACCGGCTCCGTTCGGGCCGAGAAACCCGAGCACTTCGCCGGGGCCCACCTGGAAGCTCACGTCTTCGACTGCGGTGAGTGCGCCGTAGTGTTTGGTGAGGTGTTCGGTCTTGATCATGAGCTTTTGGGGTCTTTAGTCGGGTGTTTGGCGGAAAGTTCCCGCCCAACTCAAAGCGCGCGATTGTGAACGTGAGGCGCCGGCCTTTTCAACTTTGCCGCATTAATCCGTTGCGATGAATCTCTTACCGTGCGAGATCAGTAACTTAAGTCTCTTTAGTAACGTGGCGTCGAGCTGCTTTGCGGCAGTCGCTGGTCACCGATCCGCCACGGCGCCGTCATTGACGCGTCGAGGACCAGTGCGGCTTGCGGCCGAACCGTTTCACGAAACGAAGTGGCGGCGCGCGCGCCAGTAGAGGATGCAGAGCGCACCGCCCGCCATGCCGCCCAGATGGGCGAAGTGCGCCACCCCCTGCTGAGTGCCCGTGACCCCCGAGAACAGCTCGATCAGTGCGTACACCGTGACGAAGAGCCACGCGGGCACCGGGATCGGTATCGGCAGCACGATCAGCCGCTGGCGCGGGAAATACCAGGCAAAGGCGAGCAGCAGGCCGAACACGCCACCCGAGGCTCCCAGCACCGGCTCGGTTCCACCCGCAGCCCCTTCGACGAGCAGCTGCGTGACGGCCGCGGACAACACGCATACGAAGTAGTAGATCAGGAAGCGCCTGCCTCCCCAGTACAGCTCGAGGCCACGGCCGAACATGAAGAGCGCAAACATGTTGAGAAAGATGTGGGCGAGGCTGCCGTGCAGGAAGGCGTAGGTGATCAGTTGCCACGAGTGGAACATGCCGCTCGCCGGCGGCCACAAAGCGAACAGTCCCAACATCAGATCCCACGCCAGCAGCTGCAGCACGAACACGCCGGCGTTGGCAATGAGAATCGCCCTTGTGGCGGGCGGCAGTCGCGGAAACATCCGCGGATCTTACGGTGTCAGAGGGCGCGCTGCAGGAAAACCAGATCGAGCCAGCGGCCGAACTTGTAACCTACCTCGCGCAACCGCCCCGCCTGCGTAAATCCGAGCCGCTCGTGGAGGCGAATGGAGGCGGCATTGTCAGCGTCGACGCCGGCGATCATGACGTGCTTGCCGAGGGAGTGCGCGCGCCCGATCAGCCCGCGCAGCAAGTGGGTGCCGATGCCTCGGCCGCGAGCGTCGGCGCGCACGTGCAGCGTGTGCTCGACCGTGAAGCGATAGCCGGGCCATGCCCGGAAGTCCCCAAGAGTGCCGAAACCGGCGACGCCCCGGTCGTCGCGAGCGATCAGCACCGGGTAGCCCTGCGCGCTGCGTGCCTGCCACCAGCGCCGCCGCTCGTCCACCGTCACGGCCGTCTCGGTGAACGTCGCGGTCGAGTTTGCAATGACTTCGTTGTAGATCGCGACGAGACCCCCGAGGTCGGCGTCGTGATCGACGCCGGCGCCGAGCTCGGTGATCTCCAGCGTCATGCTGCCGCGCGTAGCGACTCGCGAAGGAACTGCACGAGCGGGGCGCTGGTGCTGTGCGCGACGTTGAAGCGCAGCCACTGCTTGCAGCCCTCGTCGGGGGAGAAAAGGCTGCCGCGCGCGAGCAGGATCGAGCGCTCGCGCGCCCGCCGCACGAGCTCATCGACCGGCGCGCGATCGGGCACCCGACCCCAGAGAAACATGCCTTCCCCGGGCTCGGCCGCGAACTCGACGCCGGCGGATTCGAGCGCAATGCGCGCATCGCGCCGCATGCGCGCGAGGCGCGTGCGCACCTGCTCCACGTGGCGCTTGTAGCGGCCGCCAGCGAGCACCTCGGACACGAAACACTCGAGCAGCGTCGAGCCCGAGAGAACCGAGAGCACCTTACGCTCGATGAGCCGGCTCACCAGCGTGAGATCCGCCGCGACGAAGCCGACGCGCAGCGCGGGACCGATGAGCTTCGTGTAGCTGCCGACGTAGACGACGTGACGCAGGCCGTCGATCTGCGCGAGCCGCACCGCGGACCCCTCGTACAGGTCGCCGTAGACATCGTCCTCCACCACCGCGAAACCGTACTGCTCGGCGAGCGACAGGATGCGATGACAGCGGGCGGGCTCGGCGCTCGAGCCAGTCGGGTTGTGCACCAGCGTGTGCATGAAGAAAGCGCGCGGGCGGTGCGCGCGGCAGGCGGCTTCCAGCGACTCGACATCCGGACCATCGGCCCGGCGCGGCACGCCGATGAGGCGCACGTGGTGCGCGCGCAGCTGCTCGAACAGCACGAAGTAGCCTGGGTCCTCGACCAGCACCGTGTCCCCGGGCGAGAGCAGGATGCGTGCGAGCAGGTCGAAGGCCTGACTCGCGCCGTAGGTCGTCACGATGTTGGCGGCGCTCGCGGCGATGCCATGCTGCAGGAGGCGCGTCGCGATCTGCTCGCGCAGCTCCGTCAGCCCCTGCGGCGGGCAGGGGAGCCAGGCCTGTGAGCGGCGCCCGCGAGCGAGACGTGTCAGCACCGCGGCCGGGGTCGTCTCCATCAGCCAGTTCTCGGGCAGGAAACCCGAGCCCGCCGCCACGATGTCGGCCGAGTTCGCGAGACACAGCCGCGCGAGCGCCATGGCATCCGAGCCGGGGTCCTCGAGCGCCTCGATGGCGACGAGTGGGGCCGAGAGCCTGCGCGGAGTCACGAAGAAGCCGCGTCCGGCGCGCGACTCGATCACCCCGCGGGCGACGAGCCGATCGTAGGCGTCCACCACCGTGAAGGGACTCGCGCTCACCTGGCGGGCGAGCTTGCGGATCGAGGGTAGCCGTGTGCCCGGGGTCAGCTGGCCATGGCGCACGAGCTGCGTGACCCGCTCGCAGATCTGATCGACGAGCGGCACCTCGGAATTGCGGATGAGCTCGAACATCGGTTGGCCTACCGCACCATCATGACCGCCGTGACGCCGAGCGCAAGCGCCATGGAGACATTGAAGGCCAGCCGGCCGCGCGGTGCGCCGATGAAGCGCTTGAGCGAGGTGCCAAAGAGCGCCCACACCATCATGCAGGGCACGCCGATCGCTTCCATGACCCCGGCCATGTAGGCGCCGGAGAGGAGCGGCCCGAGCTCGTGCGGGAGAAACAGCGTCGCTGCGGTGACCGTCATCACCCAGGCCTTCGGATTCAGGAACTGAAAGAGCGCTGCCTGCCGGAAGCTCACTGGTTGATGAGCAGCGCGTGACTGGGGGTCACCGGAGCCGAGCATCTGCCAGCCGAGGTAGACGAGGTAGGCCGCGCCCACCCAGGCCAGCGCGCTCTGGAGCGAGGGCCAGCGGGTGAAGAGCGCCGCGAGACCGGCGCACACCGCGAGCAGCTGCACGACGAAGCCGCAGCCGATGCCGAGAATGTGCGGCACCGTGCGGCGAAAGCCGAAGCTCGCACCGGATGCCGTCAGCATGACGTTGTTGGGGCCGGGCGTGATCGACATCACGAACGTGTAGGTCACGAAGGGCAGTGGATCGACCATGGCGTCTTCCCGCGCGCGGTTACGACCCGTGCAGGATGCGTGATGTCCGGCGCGCGCGGTAGATACAGCGACGCCACGCGCACGCGGACTGTACGGGGCCGGAACCGGTACAGAGGCGCAGGCCGGCTGACGGCCGATGTGGCGCCTCGCCCGGTCGCCACCGTGGCCGGGGGTACCGTAGAATTGATAGAGGCAATCGCGTTACAGCATGAATTCGAGACCAGACAGCCTCGGCGAAGCCTTCATCTGCGAGGCGGTCCGTACACCGATCGGGCGTTACGGCGGAGCGCTCGCCGGTGTCCGCGCCGATGACCTCGCGGCCATCCCGATCGCGGTGCTCCTCAAGCGTCAGCCGGCGCTGGATCCGGCGGCCATCGAGGATGTATTTCTCGGCTGCGCCAATCAGGCGGGCGAAGACAACCGCAACGTGGCGCGCATGGCCTCACTACTTGCGGGATTGCCGACATCGGTGCCGGGGGCAACGATCAACCGCCTGTGCGGCTCCGGGCTCGATGCGGTGGCGAGCGCCGCACGCGCCATCCGTACGGGCGAAATTCAGCTTGCGATCGCGGGAGGCGTGGAGTCGATGTCGCGGGCGCCCTTCGTGATGCCGAAGGCCGACAGCGCCTTCAGCCGCAACGCCGAGATCTTCGACACCACCATCGGCTGGCGTTTCATCAACCCGCGTCTCAAGGAACGCTACGGGGTCGACTCGATGCCGGAGACCGGCGAGAACGTGGCCGCGCAATTCAACATCGCGCGCGCGGATCAGGATCGCTTCGCGCTGCGGAGCCAGCTGCGGGCGGCGGCCGCCTCGACGCGTGGCTTCTTCGCGAGCGAGCTCATACCGGTCGAGATTCCGCAGCGCAAGGGCAAGCCGCCACTCGTAGTGGCCCGTGATGAGCACCCGCGGCCCGAGACGACCCTCGAGCAGCTCTCTTCGCTCCCGACCCCCTTCCGCGCAAACGGCACCGTGACTGCGGGGAACGCCTCGGGTGTCAACGATGGCGCCTGTGCGCTGCTCATCGCTTCAGCGGAGGCGGCGAAACGCTTCAATCTCACCCCGCGTGCACGCATCGTCGCTGCCGCCACCGCAGGCGTCGAGCCGCGCATCATGGGAATGGGACCGGTCCCGGCGACGCGCAAGGTGCTCGCGCTCGCGCAGCTCTCGCTGGATCAGCTCGATGCGATCGAGTTGAACGAGGCCTTCGCTTCGCAGGCACTCGCCGTGTTGCGCGAGCTGGGCCTGCCGGATGATGCCGCGCACGTGAATCCGAACGGCGGCGCGATCGCCCTCGGGCACCCGCTCGGGATGTCCGGCGCACGGCTTGCAACCACGGCCATGTGGCAGCTGCACGCAAGCGGTGGCCGCTACGCGCTCTGCACCATGTGTATCGGGGTCGGGCAGGGAATCGCGATGGTCCTCGAGCGGGTGTGAGGCCACGTCGGGGTGTGAGGCGGAGCGGCTGCCCCCCGAGGTTGAAAGCTGCTTCTGCGGATAGTTAGGCAATTACCTAACTATCCTTGAAAGATGCATCCGCAGCCTGTCTCAGCCTTCAGCTGCCGGTCGCCACGCTCCATGGCAGCTGATCGAGATCGAGATTTCCGCCGCTCACGATGATCCCGATGCGGCGCCCGCGCAGAGCGGCCGGCGCATCGAGGAGTGCCGCGTACGGCACCGCTGCCGAGGGCTCGACCACGATCTTCAGCACCTCCCACATCTGACGCATCGCGCGCACGATCGCCGCATCGGTCACCGTGATGATCTCATCGACCAGCCGGCGGATCTCGGCGAAGGGGCGCTCACCGACCGTGGCACGCAGGCCATCGGCGATGGTGTTGGGACTCTCGTTCGGCACGATGCGCCCGGCGCGCAGTGAGCGCGCGGCATCGTCGGCACCTGCGGGCTCGACACCGATCACCCGAATCGAGGGCTTGATGGTCTTCGCCGCGACCGCGCTCCCCGAGAGCAGGCCGCCGCCGCCGACCGGGACGAGCAGCACATCGATCTCCGGGACCGCATTGAGGAACTCCACCGCCGCCGTCGCCTGACCGGCCATCACCAGCAGGTCATCGTACGGATGAATGAGAGTGGCGCCCGTCGCGGCGATCACCTTTCGCACCGTGCTCTCGCGCGCCGCCAGCGTCGGCGCGCACCAGGTGATCTCGGCACCATAACGGCTGACCGCGGCACGCTTGGCCTGCGGGGTGTTGTCGGGCATCACGACGTAGGCGCGGATGCCGCGCAGCGCAGCGGCGCGGGCGAGGGCCGCGGCATGGTTGCCGGAGGAATGGGTGGCGACGCCGCGCCGTGACTCGGTCTCCGAGAGTGCGAACACCGCGTTGGTGGCGCCGCGCGCCTTGAAGGCACCACCCTTCTGGAAGTTTTCGCACTTGAACGAGAGCCGCGCCCCGCTCACGCCATCGAGCGTGCTGCTGGTGAGTACCGGCGTGAGGTTCACCTTGCCGGCTATACGCTCGCCTGCTTCCTCGATGAGCGGCCAGGCGAGGCCGCCCGGCATGCGCGACACCGTGCTCGACATAGACGGCCGAGCATGGGGAGCGCTCGGGATGCGGTCAAGCCGTGGCTACCGTGGCGCGGCACTTGCCGTGACGGTGCCCCCGCCCTGGAGGGCATCGAGCCGCGCGAGCGCCGCGTTCACATCCACAGGGAGCGGGCTGCCGCTGCGGACGGGCGTCGGGCCGGTGAGGAGCGAGACGAGCGTCGCGGTGGACAGCCTCGCCGGCGCGGCGGACATCAAGAGCGCCATCACCGCGGTGATTTCGGCTGCCGCGACCGACGTGCCCGATTCGAAGTCGTACTCGCCCGCCGGGCGAAGCGTCATCACGTGCTCCGAGGGCGCCGCGAGCGCACCAGCTGGCGGCGGCTGTTCGGTGCCCGCCGCCGTGATGACCCCGGGTATTGCAGTCGGGAAGGGCGCGCCGGGCCCCGCCGCGGCTCCCACAAAGGTCACGCCCCGCTTCACCCCGGCCTGCACGAGAGCTGCGAGCAGGGGATCGGCAGGACCCGCAATACTCAGGTTCACCAGCTGCGCGCCCGAGGCGAGCGCCGCCGCGAGCGCGCGTGCCAGCGTAAAGGTGTTGCACACCGCGGCATCGTTTGCAGGGGAGAGCTGCCAGCAGGCCTCGAACACCTCGACATGTGCTCGCGGTGCCAGACCTACGATGCCGATGTGGTTGTTGGCTACCGCGGCGATCAGCCCCACCATCGCCGTGCCGTGACGGAGCGAGCCGGAGGAAGCGGAGCCGTCGAGAAAAGAATGGCTGCGCAGGCTCGCTCCATGCAGGTCGGGGTGAGCGAGGTCGACACCGGTGTCGATGAGCGCAATGCGTACGCCGGCTCCCTGCACGCGCTGATGGGCGCGCGCGATACCGAGCGCAGCCATGTTGGTCTGCAGATCGTAGAGTGGGTCGTTGTAGGGCACCGCCGGGGTGCCCGCCGCGGTGAGGGTATGGAACTCCTGCAGCGGCTGCGCGAGGAGGACACGCGAGTCCTTCGAGAGCGCCGCGACCACTTCCTCGACCGGGCGGCCGTTGGTGATCTCGAACACCACGCAGTGCATCGACAGCACCTGGATCGGCCAGCTGCGCACCTCGCGCAGCGCATAAGCCGCTGCGACGCTGCGCGCCTGACGCTGCGCGCTCTGGCCGACACCATAGCCCGTGCCGCCGTAGCGGGCGCCAGTCGTTCCGGCAGGAGCCGGAGCCGCGAGCGGCTGGTTGGCAAATGCCACGACGATCCTGGGCAGCGCCGCGGCCGCCTCATCCGGCGCTGCGGCGAGCACCGGGCCCACCGCCAATAACAGCAGGCAGAGCGCGGCACGCGTGATCGAGCGCGTCAAGGCTGCGGTGGCCCGTGCTGCGGCGCATCTGCCGCCGCAGCACCCGCGATCGGCTCGACCCAGCGCACGCGTGCGTCCGCACGCAAGCGCACAGCGAGGGCGCGCAGCTCGGCGCCCGCGCCTGCAGAGTCCGTGGAAGCCGCTACCGGCGCGACGCCGACGATACCCGTGTTGTCCGGTCCCTCCACGACGCGCGCGCCGGCGCCGCGCAGCGCATCGCCCGCCTCGGTGATGGAGAGTGAGGGAAGGAACGCAATGTGCAGCACCGCCGCGGAGGTCGCAGCGGGAGCCGCGGTGTGCGTGATGTAGCGGGGCTGCGACCAGCGATAAGTCGTGGCGGTGAGCCCCGCGAATCCCACGACCAGCAGGAAGCTCGCCGCCCAGGCGAGACCCGGCGGCCGCCAGGCGGCGCTCCCACGAGACCCCAGGGCGTGCAGACGTGACGGGCGGGGTGGCGCGGGCGTCACTGCCTTGCGGCCATCGATACGGTCCATGAGCTTGCGGAAAGAGGGCCCTGGCGCGTAAGTCACGCGCTCGGGCTCGGTCAACACCTCGCACAGCCGCTGCTGCAGCGCGACTTCCTGCGCGCACTGCGCACAGCCGCGCACGTGCTCCTCGATGCGCGCGCGCTCGGGCCCCGACAGCCGCCCGTTCGCGAGCCACGGCAGCATCAACCAGGCATTGGAGTGAGAACAGGTCTCGGTCATCATGTCTTGTGCCCCGGAGCGGCGCTGCTGCGCGCGCTCCTATCCGCGAGAAGAGGGGTCGCGAGCTGCGGCAGCAGCCGCTGCAGCTTGCCACGCGCATGAAAGAGGCGCGTTTTCACCGTGTTGACCGGGCAATCCATGATCTTCGCGATCTCCTCACAGGAGTGGCCGAGTTCGTAGCAGAGCTCCACCGCCAGGCGCTGCTCCACGGGGAGTTCCGCGAGCGCGCGACCCAACCAGTCGCGCAGCTCCTCCACGTCAGCCGGTTGCTCGTCCGTAAGTGGCAGCTCCTCGACCTGCAGGTTCTTCTCCGCCAGCCGGGCCGAGGTGCGGAACGCGTTTCGCGCCTTGCGGTACGCAATCCCGAGGATCCAGGTCGAAGGCTGTGAGTCGCCACGGAACGTGCGCGCCTTCTTCCACACCACCCAGAAGGTGTCGTTGACGACTTCCTCGGCGATGTCGTAACGGTGCGTCAGGCGCGTCAGGAATCGCGCGAGCCGCCGGTGATACAAGTAATAGAGCTCCTCGAAGGCCTTGCGGTCACCGTCCGCTATCCTTGCGATGAGATCCTTCTCACGCGCAGCATTTGCCGCGCCACGATAGGTCGGCTCTGCCATGCCTCGGTCGCTGTAACTGTTTGCTTTCACTTACGCGCTTTCATAGCGTTTACGCTCCCAAGCGGTAAGTGTCACCCGCACGCCCGCGGGTTTAATTCCCTTCCTACTATGCTTCGCCGAGCGGAGAGGGTCAAAAGCGCCATACGATGCTCCCCGCCACGTGGTCATCGGCGCTCGGGTACGGCATCAGCACCTGCGCCTTGTCCCCGGTGAGGTAATAGCCGAGCTCGATGCGCCAGCGGCGGTGCTCCCAGGCGATCCCGACGTTGCCATACGCGTAGCCGTTCGCCGCCTGGATGCCGGGGCCTGTTCCGGTGACGTGGTAGTAGCCCACGCCGCCGGCCAGGAAGAATCCCCGGTAAAGGAGCCATTGAGCGGTGGTCTCCGCGACGAAAGCCGGGGCGCGGCTCAGCCGCTCCTGGCGCCAGTAGCGCACCGCATTCGGGAGGGCGGTCACCGAGATCGTAAGGACATCGAGCCAGCTGAGAGCGGCGCTGATCTCCTGGTAATCGTCGGAGACCTCCTGGGGACCACCGAGGAAATAGTGCGCGCGGCCGCTGAACGTGGCGCTCCAGGCGTTGCTGAGGTCGAAGCGATGACCGAGATAAACCTCGAGCTCGAAATCGGCGTACGGCTCGAGCTGGCTGTCGCGGGTCGAGCCCCACACGCCGGAAAAAGTCCCTCCAGCAGTGGCGGCGTGCAGATCGGCCTGAGCCGCGGGGTCGTTGCTGCTGCTCGAGACACCACGGTAGATGTAATTGCTCGTGAGGGCGAGGTTGCCGCCGAAGGTGAGTCCGCTCGTCACCCCGTCGGCGCGTGCGCGGTGCGAGCCGAGCAGGCACAAGAGCAGCCAGGGCAGCAGCCAGAGCACCCGGCTGGGCGTTGAAACATGCAAGATCGACCTCGATTCCCCTGTGCGCATCGCGTGCGGCGCCCGCAGTACGCCCGAGCAGCGCATCGGCGAGACATAAGCCCCCGGGTATCCCCGGCATTCCGCCAGCCATATACACGCCTTGCAATCCCTGCCCGACGTATACTTCCTGTCTTATGGAGAGTTTACCGTCTGATCAGAGCGCCGCCGTGCGGCGCATCGTCGCGCAACACAGAGAGAGACCGGGTCCGCTGCTCGAAGTGTTGCACGCCATCCAGGCGAGTTTTGGTTACGTTCCCGAAGGCGCCGTTCCCGTGGTCGCCGAGGAGCTGAACCTGTCCCGTGCCGAAGTCCACGGGGTCGTCACGTTCTATCACTTCTTCCGGCGCTCCCGCCCGGGGGCACACACCGTGAGCCTGTGCCAGGCGGAAGCCTGCCAGTCGATGGGGGCCAAGGCCCTGGCCGAGCATGCCCAGAAGCGCCTCGGCATCGAGTTTCACCAGACGACGGCCGACGGGCGCTTCTCGCTCGAGCCCATCTATTGTCTGGGTAACTGCGCCTGCTCACCGGCCGCCCTGATCGACGGGCGTCTCTACGGGCGCCTGACCACCGAGGGCTTCGACGCGCTGATTGCACAGGGTACGCCTGCGGCATGAGCACGACCGTTTACGTTCCGGGAGATGCCGGCGCGCTCTCCGTCGGTGCGGGTGAGGTGGCGGCGGCAATTGCCGCCGAGGGCAAGCGGCGGAGTATCAAGCTCAGCATTGTCCGCAACGGCTCCCGCGGCGCCTACTGGCTCGAGCCGCTCGTCGAGGTGCAGACCGCGCAGGAACGCTGCGCCTACGGGCCGGTGCGCCCCGCCGATGTGCCCTCACTCTTCGCCGCGGATTTTCTGAAGGGCGGTACCCATCCGCTCTCGCTCGGGCTCACCGACTCGATTCCCTGGCTGCGCAGCCAGCAACGCCTCACTTTCGAGCGTGTCGGCATCATCGACCCGGTGAGCGTTCCGGATTATGTGAAGCACGGTGGCTACCATGGACTCGAGCGCGCGCTGCAGCTCTCGGGCGCCGAGATCGTGCAGGCCGTGACCGCCTCGGGACTGCGGGGGCGCGGCGGCGCCGCCTTCCCGACCGGGATCAAGTGGAAGACCGTGCTCGATCAGAGCGCGCCGCAGAAGTACGTCACCTGCAATGCCGATGAGGGAGATTCGGGCACTTTCTCCGACCGCATGCTCATGGAGGGCGACCCGCTTTCTCTCATCGAGGGCATGACCATCGCGGGGGTCGCGGTCGGGGCCACGCAGGGCTACATCTACCTGCGCGCGGAGTACCCCCACGCCCATGCTGCGCTCAAGGCGGCGATCGCGGCCGCGTACCAGGCGAAGTATCTCGGGGCGGATGTCGCCGGCAGTGGCCGCCGGTTCGACCTCGAGGTGAGACTCGGTGCCGGCGCCTACATCTGCGGCGAAGAGACCTCGATGCTCGAGAGCCTCGAGGGTAAGCGCGGCGAGATCCGCGTGCGGCCGCCGCTGCCGGCCATCAAGGGCCTGTTCGGGCAGCCGACCATCGTCAACAACGTGGTGACACTCACCAGCGTCCCCTGGATTCTCGCGCACGGAGCCGAAGCGTATGCAAACTTCGGCACGGGGAAATCCCGCGGCACGCTCCCGATTCAGCTGGCTGGAAACATTCGGCGCGGGGGGCTGGTGGAGCGGGCGTTCGGCCTCACCTTGCGCGAGCTGTTGTACGATATCGGTGGTGGCACCGCGACGGGCCGGCCGATCCGCGCGTTACAGATTGGCGGGCCGCTCGGCGCATTTGTCCCACCGGCGCACTTCGACACCGTGGTCGATTACGAGGCGCTCGCTGCGGTGGGCGCGATGCTCGGGCACGGCGGCATCGTCGTGTTCGATGACACGGTCGACATGGCGCGCATGGCGCGCTACGCGATGGAGTTCTGCGCCATCGAGTCCTGCGGCAAGTGCACGCCGTGCCGCATCGGCTCGACGCGCGGCGTCGAGGTCATCGACCGCATCCTCGCCGGAATTGACGGCGAGCGAAACGTGCGGCTGCTGGAAGAGCTGTGCGAGACCATGGTGCAGGGATCATTGTGCGGGCTGGGCGGCATGGCGCCCTTCCCCGTGCAGAGCGCGTTGAAACACTTCAGGGAAGACTTCCGCGCGCGAGTTTGAGAGCGTGCGAGTGAGGCTCGAGCAATGTATGCCATAGATTATGAAGACTTCGGCACACCGCAGCCCGCGAACGGGCAGGCGGGCGCTGGGACCGCGGTGACCGTGGAGATCGACGGCCGCGCCGTCACAGTGCCGGACGGCACCTCCGTGATGCGCGCCGCGGCCCTCGCCGGGGTCAAGGTACCGAAGCTCTGTGCGACCGACACGCTGAAGGCGTTCGGCTCGTGCCGGCTGTGCCTGGTCGAGGTCGAGGGGCGCAAGGGCTACCCCGCCTCCTGCACCACCACCGTCGCCGCGGGCATGAAGATCCGCACTCAATCCGACAAGCTCATGCAGCTGCGCCGCGGCGTGATCGATCTCTACGTGTCGGATCACCCGCTCGAGTGTGAGAGCTGCCCGGCGCAGGGCCACTGCGAGCTCGAGGACATGGCGGCGGCGGTGGGCATCACCGAAACCTCCTACGCCCCAGGGGGGGTCATGCACCGGCCCGCGCCGAAGGACGAGAGCAATCCGTACTTCGCCTTCGATCCGACACTCTGCATCGTGTGCTCGCGCTGCGTGCGCGCCTGCGATGAGGTGCAGGGCACCTTCGCGCTCACCATCCAGGGGCGCGGCTTCGAGTCGAAGGTGTCGGCGAGCCAGGACGAGTCGTTCATGGAGTCCGAGTGCGTCTCCTGCGGGGCGTGCATCGAGTCCTGTCCGACCGGTGCGCTGATCGAGAAATCGGTGATCGCGTTGGGTCAGCCCGAGCGTGCCGTAACCACCACGTGCGCTTATTGCGGGGTGGGCTGCGGCTTCAAGGCCGAGGTGCAAGGTGCGGGCGCCGACAGCGAAGTGGTGCGCATGGTGCCCGATCGAGCCGGCAAGGCCAATCACGGTCACGCCTGTGTCAAGGGGCGCTTCGCCTGGGGCTATGCGACACACACCGACCGGGTGCTGAAGCCCATGATTCGCCAGAACATCCATGACGACTGGCATGAAGTCTCGTGGGAGGAAGCCATTTCCTACGCCGCGAACGAGATCCGCCGCATCCAGGCGAAGTACGGCCGCGACTCGGTCGGCGGCATCACTTCCTCGCGCTGTACCAACGAGGAGACCTTCCTCGTGCAGAAGCTGGTGCGCGCGGGCTTCGGCAACAACAACGTCGACACCTGCGCGCGGGTGTGTCACTCACCCACCGGCTACGGGCTGAAGAACACGCTCGGCGAATCTGCCGGAACGCAGGCGTTCGACTCGGTGATGAAGGCGGACACCATCCTCATCATCGGCGCCAACCCCACCGACGGACACCCGGTGTTCGCTTCCCAGCTCAAGCGCCGCCTGCGCCAGGGCGCGAAGCTGATCATCGCCGACCCGCGCGAGACCGCTCTGGTGCGCACTCCGCACATCGAGGCGAGCGAGTACCTGCAGCTGAAGCCGGGTACCAACGTCGCGCTGCTGAACGCGCTGGCGCACGTGGTGGTGACGGAGGGCCTCACCAGGGAGGACTACATCGCGGCGCGCTGCGAGCCGGACTCGTACGCCAAGTGGAAGGCGTTCGTGGCCGAGCCGCGCAACTCCCCGGAAGCTTCCGAAGCCATCACCGGCGTACCGGCAGAGCGCGTGCGCCGTGCGGCGCGGCTGTACGCGACGGCCGGTAACGCGGCCATCTACTACGGCCTCGGGGTGACCGAGCACAGTCAGGGCACGACCGCGGTCATGGGCATCGCGAACCTCGCCATGGCCACCGGCAATCTCGGCCGCGAGGGCGTCGGCGTCAACCCGCTGCGCGGCCAGAACAACGTGCAGGGCTCGTGCGACATGGGCTCCTTCCCGCACGAGTTCAGCGCCTACCGCCACGTGTCGGATCCCGTGGTGCGCAAGTCCTTCGAGCAGGAGTGGGGGGTGACGCTCCAATCCGAGCCGGGCCTGCGCATTCCCAACATGTTCGAGGCGGCGCTCGATGGCACCTTCAAGGCCATGTACGTGCAGGGCGAGGACTTCGTGCAGTCCGATCCCAACACGCACCACGTGAACGCCGCCATGGCGTCGCTCGAGTGCTGCATCGTGCAGGACCTGTTCCTGAATGAGACCGCGAAGTTCGCGCACGTGTTCCTGCCGGGCTCGTCGTTCCTCGAGAAGGACGGGACCTTTACCAACGCCGAACGGCGCACCTCGCTCGTGCGCAAGATCATGGAGCCGCTCGCCGGCTACCAGGACTGGGAAATCACCTGCCTGCTCTCCAATGCGCTCGGCTATCCGATGCACTACAACAATGCCAGCGAGATCATGGAGGAGATCGCACGGCTCACCCCGACCTTCGCCGGCATGACCCACGAGAAGATCACGGAGCTCGGGAGCATCCAGTGGCCCGTCAACGACGCGGCGCCCGAGGGCACACCGACCATGCACGTCGGACAGTTCGTGCGCGGCAAGGGCAAGTTCTGGGCGACCGAGTACGTGCCGACCAGCGAGAAGGTCAACACGCGCTTCCCGCTGATTCTGACCACCGGGCGCATCCTCACGCAGTACAACGTCGGTGCGCAGACCCGGCGTACGGGCAACATCATCTGGCACAAGGAGGACGTGCTGGAGATTCACCCGCACGACGCCGAGGTGCGCGGCATCGCGGAGGGTGACTGGGTGGGACTCACCAGCCGCGCTGGTGACACGGTGCTGCGCGCCAAGGTATCCGAGAAGATCGCGCCGGGCGTGGTGTACACCACGTTCCATTTCCCGGAGACCAACGCCAACGTCGTCACGACAGAGAACTCCGACTGGGCGACCAACTGCCCCGAGTACAAGGTGACGGCAGTGGAAGTGGTGCTGGTGAGCCAGAAGGACGCCTGGCAGAAGCGCGCCGAGGCCGAGCGCGCGCTGCCGCAACGGACGCCCAAGCGCCGCCGGCAGGATCGGACTCCTGCCTGAGGCAATGAGCACACAGGCGGAGGCCAAGGGGCAGACCACCGCCGCGGTGAGTGCGGAAGTCGCCGTCCAGCGCTGGACGCAGGGTGCGATTGCCCGTACCACGGACCTCGTGGCGGAAGAGATGCCGGTGGCGCTCGTCTACCACGACGTCCCGCATGTCGTGATGCTCGCCACACCGGCCGATCTCGAGGACTACGCCGTCGGCTTCACGCTCAGTGAGGGGCTCGTGGCGCGCGCGGACGAGATTCGCGGCGTCGAGGTCGTCCAGGGCGAGGCATCGGCTGATGTGAAGATCAGCGTCGCGTGGGAGCGCTTCACTCAGCTGCTGCAGCGCCGGCGCAACCTCGCCGGCCGCACCGGCTGTGGCCTCTGCGGCGCGGAGACGGCCGAGGATGCGATTCGTGAGTGCCCGCCGGTGCCCCCCGGGGTGACCATCACCGCGGCCGAGCTCCACGCGGCGATCGCGCAGCTCTCCGCGCGGCAGCCGATCAACTCGCGCACCGGGAGCGTCCACGCCGCGGCGTGGGTCGTCCCGGGGAAGGGTATCCAGGTGGTGCGCGAGGATGTCGGACGGCACAATGCGCTCGACAAGACCATCGGGGCGCTCGCGCGCGCGCAGGCGGATTTCACCGCCGGCTACATGCTGATCACGAGCCGCGCCAGCTACGAGATGGTGCAGAAGTGCGCCACCGTAGGGATCGCGCTGCTGGTCGCGCTCTCGGCGCCGACCGCCTTTGCGGTGCGACTCGCCGAGCGCTCGGGGCTGACGCTCGTCGCCTTCGCGCGGGCCAACCAGCACGTGGTGTACGCGCACCCGCACCGACTGAAGAATTGAAGAGAATCGAGGTACATCGAGGCACCATGAACATCGACCTCCTCATCAAGATGGTCAACGAGATCGGCGACTTCTTCAGCGGTGCCGACGTGAACGACGCGCAGGCTGCGTCGCGCGATGTTGCCAACCACATCAAGCGCTACTGGGAGCCGCGCATGCGCGCCCAGATGCTGAAGTACTACGAGGAGCGCCAGGGCGCGGGACTGACCGACCTGGCGAAAAACGCGGTGGCGCTGCTGCATGGCGCGAGTAAAGCACCACCGGCCCCGACGCCGGCGGCGGCGGCACCATCCACCGCTCTGCCCTCGGCCGCGCCCGCGAAGGGCGCGGGCACATGAGTGCAGGCGCGCCCGGGAGCTCCCGTGCACTGATCTGCGGTTCGCTCGCGTTCGACACCATTATGGTGTTCGGCGATCGCTTCGCGAATCACATCCTGCCCGACAAGATCCATATCCTGAACGTGTCGTTCCTCGTACCGCAGATGCGCCGCGAGTACGGCGGCTGCGCAGGCAACATTGCCTACAACCTGGCGCTGCTTGGCGATGATGGGGTGCCGATGGCGACCGTCGGGCGCGACTTCGGCCCCTACCGCGAGTGGCTTACCAAGGCCGGTGTCCCCACCGAGCACGTGCGCGTGATCGACAGTGAGCTCACCGCGCAGGCCTTCATCACCACCGATCTCGATGACAACCAGATCACCGCGTTCCACCCGGGCGCCATGCAGCACAGTCACGCCAACCGCGTGAGCGAGGCGCGCGACATCACTCTTGGCATCGTGGCGCCCGATGGGCGGGACGGCATGATCGAGCACGCGGTGCAGTTCGCCGCCGCCGGCATCCCCTTCATTTTCGATCCGGGCCAGGGGCTACCCATGTTCGGGCCCGAGGATCTGCAGCGTTTCCTAAGCCAAGCCCGCTGGGTGACGGTGAACGATTACGAGTGGCAGCTGCTGCAGCAGAAAAGCCGCTGGGGCGTGAATGAGATCATGCAGCACATCGAGGCGCTCATCGTGACGCGCGGGGCGGCGGGTGCGGTGATCTACACCCGGGGGGAGGAGATCCGGATCCCGGCGGCGCCGGTGCGCGCGGTGGTGGACCCGACCGGTTGCGGCGACGCGTTCCGCGCGGGCCTCATCCACGGCCTCCTGCACGGGCACGACTGGCGCACCACCGGACATATTGCATCGCTCATGGGCGCGATCAAGGTCGAGGCCCGCGGCACGCAGAATCACCGCTTTACGCGCGTCGAGTTCGACGAGCGCCTCGCCCGAGCTTTCGGCTAGCCAAAGAGGCTCGCGTTTCGGGTTAAACTTCACCCCCCCTTTTCACGGACCCTCATGCAACCTTAGCAGGCAGGCGGATCGACCCTATGGCGAATGACTACCTCTTTACCTCCGAGTCGGTCTCCGAAGGCCATCCGGACAAAGTCGCGGACCAGATCTCGGACGCGGTGCTCGATGCAATCCTCAGGGAAGACGCGCGCGGGCGCGTCGCGTGCGAGACGCTCGTCAAGACCGGCGTCGTGATCGTCGCCGGCGAGGTCACGACCTCCGGCTGGGTGGATGTCGAAGCGCTGGTGCGCAAGACCGTGCTCGACATCGGCTACAACTCCTCCGAAATGGGGTTCGACGGCGCGAGCTGCGGCGTGATCAACATCATCGGCAAGCAATCCCCCGACATCGCGCAGGGCGTCGACCGCAAGGATGAGCGCAAGCAGGGCGCCGGCGACCAGGGAATGATGTTCGGTTACGCCACCAACGAGACCGACGTGCTGATGCCGGCGCCGATCACGCTCGCCCATCGCCTGGTGAAGCGCCAGGCGCAGGTGAGAAAGTCCGGCAAGCTCCCCTGGCTTCGCCCCGACGCGAAGAGCCAGGTGACGCTGCGCTACGAGGATCAGGAGCCGGTTGGCATCGAGGCCGTGGTGCTCTCGACGCAGCACAGCCCGGAGGTGTCGAACAAGGCGCTGCGCGAGGCGGTGATGGAGGAGATCCTCAAGCCCGTCCTCCCGCAGAAGTGGGTCGACAAGCGCACCAAGTACCACATCAACCCGACGGGACGTTTCGTCACCGGAGGCCCTGTGGGCGACTGCGGGCTCACCGGGCGAAAGATCATCGTCGACACCTACGGCGGCTACGCCCGGCACGGCGGCGGCGCCTTCTCCGGCAAGGATCCCTCCAAGGTGGACCGCTCGGCGGCTTACGCCGCGCGCTATGTCGCGAAGAACATCGTCGCCGCGGGGCTCGCCGAGCGTTGCGAGGTGCAGGTCTCCTACGCCATCGGGGTGGCCGAGCCGATCTCGATCATGGTGGAGAGCTTCGGCACGAGCCGCCTCTCGAGCGAGCACCTGACGCGCATCGTGCGCAAGCACTTCGATCTCACGCCCTACGGGCTGCGCGAGATGCTGGACCTGGTCCGCCCGATCTACCAGAAGACCGCGACCTACGGGCATTTCGGCCGCACCGAGGCGGAGTTCACCTGGGAGCGCACCGATCGCGCCGCAACACTCGCCGATGAGGCCAAGGGGATGCGCGCCGCCTAAAATCGCACTATCGCAGCCACGGCGGCTGCAGCCACACCGGCTGAGGAGCGTTGCGACGGGCAGGGCGCCACACTGGGCGCGGGGCCCGCCAGGCTCAGCCGGACGCGGATCATCCATACGGCGCTCACTCGGATCCTGGAGCATCGAGCATGAACGCCACACTGAAACCTGCCGCTACCGCAACGAGCGACTTCAAGGTCGCCGATCTCTCACTCGCCGACTTCGGCCGCAAGGAAATCGCCATCGCCGAGACCGAAATGCCCGGTCTCATGGCGATCCGCGAGGAGTTCGCCCCGGCGCAGCCGCTGCGCGGAGCACGCATCTCGGGATCCCTCCACATGACCATCCAGACCGCGGTGCTGATCGAGACGCTGCAGGCACTCGGCGCCACGGTGCGCTGGGCCTCCTGCAACATCTTCTCCACCCAGGATCACGCCGCCGCGGCGATCGCCGCGCGGGGCACTGCGGTGTTCGCCTGGAAGGGCGAGTCGCTGGAAGACTACTGGGAGTACACCCACCGCATCTTCGACTGGCCGGACGGAGGGTATTCCAACACGATCCTGGACGATGGCGGCGATGCGACGCTGCTGCTGCATCTCGGCGCCCGCGCTGAGAGTGATCCGAGTCTCATCGCGAAGCCTGCGAGCGATGAGGAGCGGGAGCTCTTTGGCGCGATCCGGGCGCGGTTGAAGGCCGACCCGCGCTGGTACTCGACGCGTATCCGCCAGATCCGCGGCGTCACCGAGGAGACCACCACCGGCGTGAAACGGCTCTACCAGATGGCGAAGGAGGGCCGGCTCGCCTTCCCCGCGATCAACGTGAACGACTCGGTGACCAAGAGCAAGTTCGACAACCTCTACGGCTGCCGCGAGTCGCTGGTGGATGCCATCAAGCGTGCCACCGACGTGATGATCGCCGGCAAGATCGCGGTCGTCGCCGGCTACGGCGATGTCGGCAAGGGCTGCTGCCAGGCACTGCGGGCGCTCTCAGCCCAGGTGTGGGTCACGGAGGTCGATCCGATCTGCGCGCTCCAGGCGGCCATGGAAGGCTATCGCGTCGTCACCATGGAGCACGCCGCCGACAAGGCCGACATCTTCGTCACCGCCACCGGCAACTTCCACGTGATCACGCACGCGCACCTCGTGCGCATGAAGCACAACGCCATCGTGTGCAACATCGGTCACTTCGACAACGAGATCGATGTCGCGGGTCTCAAGCAGTACGCGTGGGAAAACATCAAGCCGCAGGTCGATCACGTCATCCTGCCCGATGGGCGGCGGCTGATCCTCCTGGCGGAGGGGCGGCTCGTGAACCTCGGCTGCGGCACCGGACATCCGAGCTACGTCATGAGCTCGAGCTTCGCCAACCAGGTCATCGCGCAGGTGGAGCTCTTCACCAACACGGCGAAGTATCCGGTCGGTGTGCACGTGCTGCCGAAGCATCTCGATGAGAAGGTGGCGCGGCTGCAGCTGAAGAAGCTCAACGTCGAGCTCACGCAGCTGACGGACACCCAGGCCCGCTACATCGGCGTGGACAAGACCGGTCCCTACAAGTCCGATCACTACCGCTACTGATGAGCGCCTCACCGAAGCCGCCGGGCCACAGCCCGGCCAACTTGGGCGTGCCGCCGGCGCGAAGCGCCGGCGGTGCGGTGCTGCTCGATGGCAAGGCGGTGGCCGCCAAGGTGCGCGCCGAGGTGGCGCAGCGGTCGACGGAGTTCGCGCGGCTCCACGGCCGCCGCCCGGGCCTCGCCGTGGTGCAGGTCGGGGAGGATCCAGCTTCCAGCGTGTATGTGCGCAACAAGCGCCGCTCCTGCCTCGAAGCCGGGATCGAGTCCTTCGCGCACGACCTGCCAGCGAGCGCCAGCGAGGCCGAGATACTCGCGCTCGTCGACTCGCTCAACCGTGACCCGCGGGTCGATGGCATTCTCGTGCAGCTGCCGCTGCCGAAGGGCGTGAACGCCGATCGCGTCATGGATGCGGTCGATCCACTGAAGGACGTCGACGGGTTTCATCCGCTGAACACCGGGCTCCTCGCGCAGAAGCGCCCGCGCCTGCGCCCCTGTACGCCCTTCGGCGTGATCCGCCTGGCGAAGGAGTATGGGATCGGCCTTACGGGGCTGCGCGCCACGGTGGTGGGGGCTTCCAACATCGTCGGCCGCCCGATGGCACTCGAGCTGCTGCTCGCGCGTGCAACCGTGACGGTGTGCCATACCGGCACACGCGATCTTCGCGCCGAGGTCGAGCGCGCCGAGGTGGTCGTTGCCGCCGTCGGCAAGGCGGGCTTCATCCCCGGGGAATGGATCCGCCCGGGGGCGGCGGTGTTCGACGTGGGGATCAACCGCACCCCAGCGGGGAAGCTGGTCGGCGATGTCGAATTCGAGAGTGCGGCGGCACGCGCCGGTTGGATCACACCCGTTCCGGGGGGATTGGGTCCGATGACCATCGCCATGCTGCTCTCGAACGCCGTCGATGCCGCCAACTACCGCGCGGCAGCCAGCTGAGGCTTGGCGGCGCTGGCGTCGCGACATGCGCCCTCAGGCGGCGAGGCCGGAATAGAATCATCCCCCGGCTGGTCTTCTCCTCAGGACTGGCGATTGAGGCGGCCAAGCTGACGCGAGGCTCATCCGATTTCATCCCTGCAGGACAAACGGGCTCGCTTCGAGGCGCTGGTGTTACCGCACCTGGACGCGGCGTATCGTTTCGCGCGCTGGCTGTGCCGCTCCTCGGGCGATGCAGACGACATCGTGCAGGAGGCGTTCCTGCGCGCGTTTCGCGGATTCGACAGCCTGCGGGGCGGGGACGTGAAGGCCTGGGTGCTCACGATCGTGCGCAACTGTCACGCGACAGCGATGCAGCAGCAGCAACGTCGGGCCACGGTGCCCCTCGCCGGGGACCAGGAAGAAGCGCTGCGGACCGCTGCGGACGAGACGAGCCCCGATCCGGAAAGCGAATCGGCGGCGGATGAAGAGCGGCGCACGCTCGGGCGTCTCATCGACGCCTTGCCCGATGAGCACCGCGAGGTGCTGCTGCTGCGCGAGATGGAGGATATGAGTTATCGGGAGATTGCCGTGGTGACGCAGGTGCCGATCGGGACGGTGATGTCGCGCCTCGCCCGGGCGCGCGCCGCGCTGCGCAGCAAATGGCTGACGGAAGTCGCAGGAGGACCCCGTGCAGTGCGCTGAAGCGTTGCGCGTGCAGGCCTACTTCGACGGCGAAGTGGATGCCGTCTCCGCGCTCGAGGTCGAGCGGCACGCCGAGCACTGCGAGGAGTGCCGTGCGCTTCTCGGGCATCTGGCCGAAACGCGTGCGCGCATGCGCAAGGAACTGGAGTTTTCCGCCGCATCCCCCCAGCTGCGCGCATCCATCGATCGGCTCCTCGATCAGGAGACGCGCGCGGCGGCGCGCGCGGCCACGCCCCGTGTGCGCCCGAGATGGCGCGCACCGCCCCTGTGGCTCGGGGCCTTCGGCGGACTGGGTACGGCGATCGCCGCAGCTCTCGCACTCTTCTTCATATTCCCATTGGCCACCAATCCCGTGGTCGATGATGTGGTGAGCGCGCACGTGCGCTCGCTCATGCCGCTGCACCTCACCGATGTCATCTCCACCGACCGGCATACGGTGAAGCCGTGGTTCGCAGGTCACGCCGATGTCTCCCCGGTCGTCGTCGACTTCGCGGACCAGGGCTATCGACTCATCGGCGGCCGTGCCGACTATTTCAATCAGCAGCACGTCGCAGCGGTGGTCTATCAGCACGGTGCGCACGTCATCAACGTGTTCGCCTGGGTTGCGGGATCCCGCGCGTTACCGGAGTACACGACCAGAAGTGGCTATCACCTCGCCTGCTGGAAGCTCGGGAATCTCCAGTACTGCGCGATCTCGGATACCGGGTGGGACGAGTTGCAGGGCCTGACCCGGCTGTTGCGCGCGGCGGGCGCTGCCGACACGCCGCACGAGAGGGCGGAATAACACTCGCGCCCCGGAGGTCTCCTCCTTCACCAACTACGAAGGAGACGGACCATGTCGGAAAAAAGCCCCCTCACCTCGCGCCGCGGCGCGCTGAAATGCCTCGCCTTTGGGGGTGCCGGCACGCTGTTCGCCCTCGCCGGCGGCGTCTTCACTCCGATCGACCTCGCCGTGGCAGCGAGCGACAAGAAAGGCGCCGCAAGCCTCGGTAAGCCGCTCTTCGTGCAGATCAGCGATACGCACATTGGCTTCAACAAGGAGGCGAATTCCGATGTCGTCGCAACGCTCAACCGCTCGATCGATGCCGTCAACGCTCTCCCTGACCAGCCGGCGCTGCTCATTCATACGGGCGACATCACCCACCTGTCGAAGCCCGCGGAGTTCGATATGGCGCAGCAGCTCTTCTCGCGGCTGCGCACCACGGAGATGCACACCGTGCCCGGCGAACACGACACCACCGACCCGACGGTGACGGAATACTTCAACCGTTTCGGGAAAGCCTCGGGGAACAAAGGCTATTACAGCTTCGATCACGCCGGCGTGCACTTCGTGGCGCTGATCAACGTGTTGCAATTCAAGCCCGGCGGGCTCGGCACGCTCGGACCCGAGCAGCTCGCGTGGCTCGCGAGTGACCTCAAGGGACGCTCATCCAGCACGCCGCTGGTGGTCTTTGCCCACATGCCGCTCTGGACCATCTACGAGCCGTGGGGCTGGGGAACGGGCGACGCGCCGCAGCTCATGGATCAGTTACGCCGCTTCGGCTCGGTCACCGTGCTGAACGGCCACATTCACCAGATCGTGCAGAAGGTGGAGGGCAACGTGACGTTCCACACCGCGCGCTCGACTGCCTATCCGCAGCCGGTCGCGGGCCAAGCGGCCGGGCCCGGGCCGCTGAAGGTGCCCACGGAGCAGCTGCCGAGCATGCTGGGCGTCACCAGTGTTGCGGTCGTAAATCATCCGCGGGCCTTGCGGCTCAACGATACGACCCTTGCCTGAGGGAGGTTGCCATGACTCTGCGTCAATTGCTGCTCCCCTACATCAGCGCGTTGCTGCTCGCCGCTCTCGGGCCTTGCATGTCACATGCCAACGCCGCTTCAGGGGCTTCCACAATCGTGATGGCGAAGGACTTCATGTTTGCGCCCACCGCGCTCAGCGTTGCCGCCGGCTCGACCGTTACCTGGACAAATAGCGACGATGAGCCACACACGGTGGTGAGTGAGAGCGGGCTGTTTCGCTCGGGGGCGCTCGATACCAACGAGAGCTTCTCGTTCCGCTTCGACAAGCCCGGAACCTATCGTTACGCCTGTTCCATCCACCCGCGCATGGTGGGAACCATCGTCGTGCAGTAGTCTGTTGGTACCCCCCGGGCAATCAAACACTTGTCGGAGCGGCTTACACGCGGCCAACTTGTCGGAAAACACCGACGCCTGTGCCTTGAGCGCTTCTTTCAGGGACGCGGCCGCTGGCTTTGCGCACCGCTCGTGTAGTTGCGGCCACCGAAACACAAGCGCTTGCGGCAGCGCCACATTGCGGGTGGTTGCAAGTTGTGTCATGTGGGCGCCGAGCGAGGCGGCAGCGTGGCGCGTTGGCCCGCGGCGGCGGCGGTCGGCGCCCGATCCAGGCCGTTGGCGATTTCCAACATGTAACGATGACCTGCAAGCCCGCGCGCGCGGGCTGCGATTCAGTGTATGATCCGAAGTCCGGCCCTTCGTTGGGTGTTTTGCGGAGAAGACTAATGGCACGACGTCCACCGAATGACGGCGCATCCTGGAGCGTCCGAGAATTGGCGGCACTCAAGGCGCTCGCGAAGTCAGGAACCCCGACGAGTCAGGTCGCCAGGAAGCTTGGGCGTACCGCGGCCGCGGTACAGCAGAAGGCGATGCGCGCCGGTATCTCCTTCCGTGCCGCCAAGCGGTCGGGAGCGCGGCGCAAGAAGTAAGCCCGGGTCCTTCCGTCACGCATGCAATTGCCGCGGCGTCGCGTCCGGGTGACGCGGCGCCCCAATGAGGCGTGCCCGCGAGGCGCTGCCGGCTCGCGCATACGACAACACAACGGTTCCCGGGGGGAATCGGCCAATGCGCAGGCTCATACGGCTGATGTGCCTCGGTTGCGTGCTGTTGCTTTGCGCCTGCGACGTGCAGCTGCGCGACACGACGCCGGCAGAATACACGGCCAACCACGATCTCGGCATGTACGAAGTGTCGGTCGCGCTCTCGCGCGATGCCCTGGTGACACCGGGATCGGTGTACGTATTCGCGCAGGGCGACAAGCTGAAGGTCGCCCTGAGTCCCAACGCCGACGGCTCTGAATGGCACGGGCTGTATTCGGTACGCTGCCGCAGCAGCTTCCCGCTGCAGTTCGTCGCGGAGTGGAAGCTGCCGGTCGATGTCAGGCGCAAGGTCACGCCGCCGCAACCGCGGCAGGTGCGACTGCTCGAGCCGCCGCTCACGCGCACGGCGAGCTTCGACTCCTCGGGCAAGGCGCCGAAGGGTGGCTGGCAGGGCGCGGTGCAATACCGCTTCGTCACGGTGCCGAACGTTCAGATCACGGGCGGGCACATCGAGCCGCAGAGCGCATCGCCTGAGGACACCGCTGCTGCCAAGCCTCTGTCGGTCACTGCGTCCTTCCCGGTGGTGGGCGGCTGCGGTGACATCGTGGAAGTGCGCGTCGCCTCGAGTGCCCCGCGCGCTCATGGCACACTGATCATCGATACGGATGACCCCGCGAACGCCCACTGGCAGACGCGGGTGGAGTTCTCACCCAAATGAAGAGCGTTCTGAGGCCGACACAGGCGTCGCTCCTGGCCGTGGTGCTGGTTGCGACGATGGCCGTCAGGCTCGCCTCACCGCGGGATGCGCGCGCAGCTCCTGCCGATGCGTCGCCGCAGCCTAACGCTACGCTCAAGATCGGCATCATCGGTACGGGACACATCGGCGGCACACTTGCCACGCTCTGGGTCGGCGCGGGGCACGAGGTCCTGATGTCCTCCCGCCACCCGCAGGAGCTCCAGTCGCTCGCGCATTCGCTCGGACCCAAGGCGCACGTCGGTACACCGCTCGAGGCGGCCAGGTTCGGCGAGGTGGTGGTCATCTCCGTGCCGTACGGGGCGCTGCCTCAGATCGGGCGGGACCTCAAGAGCGAGCTCGCCGGCAAGATCGTGCTCGACACCGGCAACCCTTACCCCGAACGCGATGGTCAGATGGCCGTCGAAGCGCGGCGCAAGGGAACCGGAGTCGCCTCGGCGGAGTACCTCCCTGGCGTGCGCCTCGTGCGCGCTTTCAACGCGATCAACTCAGGCGACCTGCGCAGCGAGGCGCATCGCAAGGGCGCGCCGGTCGCGATACCCCTCGCGGGCGATGACAGCCAGGCGCTGCAGGTTGCCGAGCAACTGGTTCGCGATGCGGGCTTTGCTCCGGTCGTGGTCGGACCGCTCTCGAAAGCGCGCGAGTTCGACGTCGGCACGTCGGTGTACACGCGACTCATGACGGAGCCGCAGTTGCGACAGGCGCTGGGGTTGAAGTAACCGCTCGCGCACGGGCACAGGCCCGCCGTCATGGCGGGCGGGACCCGCTCCCGGTCGATAACCGCTGGTCAGGTCCGCGCGCTAAGCGGCGGGTGGCGGCTGCCGCTCGACGTGCGGGATGCGCTCATCGAGGCAAGCCCAGCTCGGCGCACTCGAGGTCCAGATCGTCATGGCCGGTCGTGCCAGTTCCGGGTCATCGAGGGTGCCGGCGCGCACGAACATCAGGTGCGGCCGCGCCGCAGTACCGGTGAACAGGTGCGTCCCACAGATCGGGCAGAATCGGCGCCGCATCGGATTGCCACTGTCGGCCACCGAGTGGTACTCGCGCAGCTCACCGCTTACCGTGACGGCTTCAGCCGGGAAGCAGGCATTCACCGTGGCGCTGCCGGCGCCGATGTATTGACACACGCGGCACCAGCAGATTCGGGTGACGATCGGGGGAGCGCTGATCGAGTAACGTACTGCCCTGCAGAGGCAGCCGCCCGTGATGTCCATGTTGCGTGCTCGCTCGAGCGCACGGAGCGCAAGAATTGCAGCATAGCCGAAGGGCAGCGAGGGAAGGGGAAGCGCACCGGACTGAATCGAGCTCAAATCGGAGCGTGCTTAAAAATGGTGCCCGTCTTATCAATGTGGGCCGCTCGGGAGCACGTTCATCCGGTGCGATGGTGAGTATGGTGGCGCAGCGCTGAACGTTCGGTGAATGATCGTGACGATGGAGCGGGCTATCGCACGCACGAGCGGCGCGCGGATCACTCGATGGAGCGTGGCAGCATCCCCAGAAAGTGTGGCAGCGGACGTTCCCGGCGCTCGGCAGCGGATCAGTCCCGCAGCCGCGCTCGCAGGCGCGCGATCTCCTGCGCCGAGAGCCCGATCTGCGCGAGATAGCCGCGCACGCCACCCAAGCGCCCGAGGAACGCGAGCATGTTGTAAGCCCCTTCCTCGGGGCAGCGCAGCGCTTCGAGAATGCGATCGCGATCGGTGTCCGGATAGCGCCGCAGGTAACCTTCACGCAGATTCTCGGCACTCACGCTGTAATCGTGGGCGATGGCCTGCGGCGTCGCATCCGCGAGCGCGAGCAGCAGTGCCGCGATCAAGCCCGTGCGGTCCTTGCCTGCGACACAGTGGAACAGCAGCGGTTCCGGCGGGGCCGCGGCGATGAAGCCGAGCACGGTGCGCAGCTCCGCGCGCACGTGCTCGAGCACCACGCACTTCCACAGCTCCTTGGCCGCATCGCGGCTGCGCAGCCGCCACTCATCCTCGGTGTAGGTGAGGAGCGAGATGCGCGCATAGTGCAGCTGCGGCAGACGATCCGGCACCGGGCTCGGGGCTCGCACGGCCTCTTCCGGCCAACGCAGATCGAGTATGGTGCGCACCCCGTAGTCGGCGAGCGCTTGAAGCCCGAACTCACTCAGCTGCGCGAGGTCATCCGCGCGCAGCAGCGAACGCCAGCGCGTCTGGCCACCGTCGGTCGTCGGATAGCCGCCCAGGTCGCGGGCGTTCAGCAGGTCCGGAAAATCGAGCGACCGTCCCGGCACGGCCGCGAGTTTCGTCTCGTTCCTCAGGATTTGGCCTCGCGTTTCGCCTCGCGCTGCTGGCTCAGCCCGACGCCGGCGAGGATCAGAGCCCCCGCGAGCAGCATGCTGAGCGTCACCTGCTCACCGAGCAGCAGCCACGCCCAGATCACACCGAACAACGGTATCAGGTAAGTGACCGTCGCGGTACGCGGCGCACCGATGCGGGCGATCAGACGGTACAGGAATACCAGGGCGATGCCGGTGCACAGGATCCCGAGCAGCAGCGCGCTCACCCAGGAAGCGGGGGCGATGGGGTGGTTCGGCCAGCTGTACATTGCGAGCGGCGAAAGCAACACCGCACCACTTGTCAGCGTCGCGGCCGCGACCGCTGCGGGTGGATAGCCGGCGAGATAGCGCCGCACCAGGTTGTGACCGACGCCGTAACACAGCGAGGCGACGGTACCGGCGAGCGCTGCGGCGCCCACGTTCGCACCCGCGGTGCGCCCGCTGGCGAGCACAGTGACGCCGACGAAGCCGAGGACGAGGCCGACCAGGCGCCGCGTTCCGATCCGCTCACCGAAGAACAGAAACGCCACCAGCCAGGTGAACATGACGGTCGTGGCATTGGCGATGGCGCCAATGCCGGCGGGCGCGCGCTCCGCGCCCCAGGCGAAGAGCGCGAACGGCATCACGGTATTGATCGTGGCGATGCCGGCGATGCGCAGCCAAAGTGACGGGGTGAACTGCGAGCGCGCGCGCCACAGGAACGGCAGAAGTATGAGCGCGCCGAGGGCGAGCCGCGCTTCCACCAACGGAATAGGCCCGAAGTCCGCCGCCGCGACGCGCATGAATAGGAATGAGCCGCCCCAGACAGCGCCGAGCAGCGTGAGCTCCAGCGGCGTGCGCCATCCCGCCGTACCACTCGGGTGGGCCGCGGCGGGTGCAGCGGGAGTGGAGGCGCGCGGCTTCGCCGCATTGGCAGCGGTTAGATTGGAAGCGGACATGAGCGTTGCGTTCCTCCCTTGGTCAAGACTCGCAACGATGACAGCTCGAAAGAGCCGCTGCCACCCGATGCTTGCTGCCGTCCTGCAGCGCGTCTCACCGCAGCGCCTGGCGGAAGTCCTCCAGCAGGTCCTCCGTCGCCTCGATCCCGACCGAGAGGCGCAGCAGGCCATCGCTGATGCCGAGGCGCAGCCGCTCCTCGCGCGGAAGGCCCGCGTGCGAGGTGGTGGCCGGCCGGGTGAGGAGTGTCTGCACGCCTCCCAGGCTCGGTGCAACGGCGGGGATGCGCACTCGATGTGCGAAGTCCTCCGCACGGCGCTCCCCGCCTTCGAGCTCGAAGCTCAGCACGCCGCCGTAGCCCGCAAAGAGCCGCCGCGCCCGCGCATGCCGCGGGTGCGACTCGAGGCCGGGGTAGTTCACCCGCACGACCGCGGGGTGGGCTTGCAGGAACTGCGCGATGCGCTGGGTGCTGTCGTTCTGGTAACGCACGCGCAGCGCGAGTGTCTTCAGTCCCCGCTTGAGGAGGAATGCCGCGTGCGGATCGAGCGAGCCGCCAAAGTGGTTGGCACGGTGACGGATCTTCTCGATGTTGGCGGCAGCGCCGATGACGGCGCCGGCGACGATGTCGGCGTGGCCGTTCAGGTACTTGGTGGCGCTGTGCAGGCAGAGGTCGAACCCAGCGGCGAGCGGCCGGTAATTCACGGGCGTCGCGAAGGTGTTGTCGATGATCGAGGTGAGACCGTGCTCGCGCGCGAACTGCACCACACCCTCGAGATCGGCGACTTCGAGCAGGGGATTGGTCATCGACTCGACGTAAATGGCACGCGTGTTGGGGCGCAGGAGCGCGGCCCACGAGTCGCGCCGGTCGGCGTCGATGAAGTCACGCTCGATCCGCAGTCGAGGGAACTCACCCGCCACGAGATCGTGCGTGCCGCCATACAGCCCGCTCTGCGCGAGCAGGTGTTCCCCGGGGGAGAGCACGGTAAGGAGCGTCGTCGATATGGCTGCCATGCCGCTCGCCATGACCAGCGCGGCCTCACCGCCTTCGAGCGCCGCAAGCTTCCCGTGGAGCGCGACCTGGCTCGGGGTGTTGTTGATGCGCAGGTAGCGGATGTCGTGGTAGCTGCCTTCGCCCGCGTACTCGTAGGTGGCCGACTGGAAGATCGGCATCTCCACCGCTCCGCCGATGCGCGGGAAGGGCTCGCCGGCATGCACCAGCTGCGTCTCGATGTGCTTGTAGGATTCGCTCATGGGGGCGCTCCGTGAGTGCGATTGTCACGCGAATACGCTAGCGTGTCCGTATGCCTTTATGGAGAGACACCCGCCCCTTGGCCGCGAGACACTGTGTCGCCTGCCGGCCAGTACAGCTCCGCACATGAGACAGCTCCGCACATGAGCCGTCCCACGGAACGCTTCTCTGCGCGTGTGGAGAGCTACCGCCGCTACCGCCCGGGTTATCCGGCGGGCGCCATTGCTCTCCTTGCCGCGCAGTGCGGACTCACTGCCGGGGCGGTGGTGGCGGATGTCGGCTCGGGAACGGGGATCCTGAGCGGGCAGCTCCTCGAGCGTGGCGCGCTGGTTCTGGGCATCGAGCCGAATGACGCCATGCGCGCGGCGGCCGAGGAGCGCCTCGGAGCCCACCCGCGATTTCGCAGCGTCGCGGCGGCGGCGGAGGCGACTACGCTGCCCGATGAGAGCGTCGACCTCTGGGTCGCGGCGCAGGCCTTTCACTGGTTCGATGCCCCGCGCGCACGCCTCGAAGCGCTGCGGGTGGTGCGCAACGGCGCCTTTGCAGCGTTACTGTGGAACGAGCGCCCGGGAGAGCCGGGTGAGTTCCTGACCGAGTACGAGGCGCTGCTGCGCCGGCACGCGACCGAGTACACGGCGATCGTCGCGCGGCGCGTGGATGAGCCGCGCATGCGCGAGTTCCTCGGCGGAGCGATGCGGGTCGAGCGCTTTCCCAACGAGCAGACGCTCGATTACGCCGGCCTCGAGGGACGGCTGCTGTCATCTTCATACACGCCCGAGCCCGGGCATCCGGAGTACCAGCCGATGCTCGCAGCGTTGCGTGCGCTCTTCGAGCGGTATCAGCGCAACGGCGCGATCGTCTTTCCGTACGAGACGCGGGTGTATTTCGCGCAGCTCAAGCCCCACGGCTGACCGCGTCACGCCAGGATGGAGCGTCGCGCCAGGTCAGGGCGGTAGCCCTCACCAAACCCGCACGCGATCGCCCGGCGCGAGATAGAGCTTCTGTCCCGGGACTGCTTTGAAGGCGTCGTACCACGCATCGAGGTTGCGCACCGTGTCGGCGCGGTACTCCGCCGGTGAGTGACCGTCGGTCACCACCTGGCGCCGGAGCGCGGGCTCGCGCGTCTTGCGTCGCCAGGTCTGAGCGAAGCTCAGGAAAAATAGCTGCTCGCCACTGAAGCCTGCGAGTGTGGGCGCTGCGCCACCGTGCAGGCTCAGCCGCCAGGCATCGAAGGAATCCGCAAGTCCTGCCACGTCGGCGATGTTCTCGCTGAGTGTCTGGCGGCCGTTGACGCTGATGTCGGGGAAAGGGTGGTAGGCGTTGAACTGCTCGACGAGGCGCTTTCCAGCGTCCTCGAAGTGCGCGAAGTCCTCCTTGGTCCACCAGTTCTGCAGCTTGCCGCCGGCATCGAAGAGCGCCCCCTGGTCATCGAAGCTGTGGCTGATCTCGTGCCCGATCACCGCTCCGATCGCACCATAATCCATCACCGGGTCGCGCTGCGGGTCGAAGTTGGGCGGCTGCAGGATCGCGGCAGGGAAGTTGATGGCATTCATGGCCGGGAGGTTCACCGCGTTGACGAGCTGCGGGTTCATGACCCACTCGTCGCGATCGACCGGACCGCCGAGCCTCTTGAGACTGTGGTGATAGTCGAAGAGCTGCGCGCGGCGCGCGTTGCCGAAGGCATCGCCGCGCACCACCTCGAGACCCGAGTAGTCGCGCCAATGGTCGGGGTAGCCCACGCCGACCCTGAGCGCCGACAGCTTCGCTTTTGCCTTGGCGCGAGTCCCGGGGGCCATCCAGTCGAGGCGGTCGATGCGCGTGGCGAAGGCGGCCACGAGATTGCGCACCATCGCTTCCGCACGCGCCTTCTCCTCGGGCGGAAAGTACTTCGCGACGTAGAGCTTGCCGACCGCCTCGCCGAGCGCGTCGTTGGTTTCCTCGACCGCGCGTTTCCAGCGCGACTCCTGCTCTGGTGTGCCGGAGAGCACGTGCTGGTGGAATGCGAACTGCTCGGCCACGAAGGCCTTGGGAAGGTAACCGCTCAGGCTGTCGATGAGATGAAAGCGCAGATAGTCCTTCCAGGTCTCGAGCGGCGCGCTGGCGGTGAGTGTGGAGATGCCACTCACCGCACCCGGCTGCCACACGACGAACTCGCGCTGCTGCGCGAGCCCTGCGGCAGCGAAAAATGCCGCCCAGTCGAGTCCCGGCGCGCGCTGCGGGAATTCCGCTGCGCTCCAGTGATTGTTGCCTTTGAGCACCTCCTCGGACTCCGCGCGGCTCACGTGCACCTCGGCGATGCGCCGCTCGAGCTCGAAGATGGCCTTGGCCTTCTCCTGCGCGCCGGCAAGGCGGGCGAGCGACAGCACCGCGGCGATGTGCGCCTGGTACTGGGTGCGGATGTCCGCCATCTTCTGCGAGGAGTTCAGGTAGTAGTCGCGGTCGGGCATGCCGAGTCCGCCCTGGAGCAGGAAGGGCGAGTAACGCGTCGGCTCGCTCAGGTCCTGCGCCACCCACAGCCCGAAGAGATTCTCGGTGTAGAGGTTCGTGTTGTTGAGAACGTCCACATCCGCGCGCAGCGTGCTGCCGAGCGCGCGCGCGAGAGCGGCGCGATCGTTGATGGCGTCGATCTCCTTGAGGAGCGGCATCAAAGGCGTGAGGCCCAGCTGTTCGATGCGCGCGGCGTCCAGGTAACTCGCGTAATAGTCGCCGATCTTGCGCGCCTCGGTTGCGGGAGCGGCCGATGCATCTGCCGCGCGGATCAGCTCGTCCGTGCGCTTCAGTGTGAGCTCGGCGAGCGCCGCCCCCGTACCCCAGGCGGAGCGGTCGGGCGGGATCTCCGTTTTCGCGAGCCAGCTGCCGTTGGCGTAGCGGAAGAAGTCATCGCCGGGGGCCACCGAGCGGT
Organism: Steroidobacteraceae bacterium; assembly: GCA_035566915.1. Classification (GTDB taxonomy): domain Bacteria; phylum Pseudomonadota; class Gammaproteobacteria; order Steroidobacterales; family Steroidobacteraceae; genus 13-2-20CM-66-19. The sequence continues at coordinate 9,741 of DATMPW010000061.1, read as the reverse complement.
CGATGCCCGCGAAGTCGAGCCCCTTGTCGCCCGCGCCGGCGGCAAACGAAAGGGCGGCGAGCGCCGCGAGGGTCAGTGCCGCGGCGCACGGGATCAGGCGCTCAAGCAGGGCGGGACGGGTGTTTCGTTTCATATGTTGGGTCAGTCTACACGAAGGTTTCCGGGTTGCAGTCCTCAGCGCACCGCATGAATACTGTCGGCTAATCGATGACGACGACGACACGGCCAACAGTCAGGAGCTCGACTCGCCTTGCTGCGGGGCTGCTGCTGGCCGCACCGTTTGCTTTCGGTGTACCGGTGGCCGTCGCGTGGGGCCCTCAGGGTCATCGCACCATCGGCGCGATCGCCGACCGCCTGCTCACTCCCGAGGCGCATGCGCAGGTGTTGCAGATCCTCGCGGACGACCGCGACAAGTTCGGCAACCCCTCCGGTCGCACGACGCTCGAGGCGGTGTCGGTCTGGGCGGACGAGGTGCGGGGTACGGCGGCGGACCGCCCCTCCTGGCACTACGATGACTTCCCCGTCTGCGGCACAGCGGACAAGGCACGCTACTGTCCCGATGGCCAATGCAACACCGAGCAGCTCAAGCGGCTGATCGCAGTGCTGGGCGAGACTCACGCTCCGGCACGCGAGCGCGATGAGGCGCTGAAGTGGATCGTGCATCTCTCCGGCGACATCCACCAGCCGCTGCACGCCGCCGACAACGCCGATCAGGGCGGGAATCGCGTCGCGGTCGCGCTCGAGGGCGTGCACACGCGCGGGCGCGAGACCCTCCACCGCGCGTGGGACGGTGACCTGGTGCAACTCGCGCTCCATGCCGGCAACCATCAACGGCCGCCGCCGGACATCGATGCACTCGCAGCCGAGGCTGCCAGCCTCCACCGCGAGGTGGGCCAGGGGACACCCGACAGCTGGGCGCTTGAGTCGAACAACCTGGCCCGCAACGTGGCCTATCACTATCCAGGCTTCGCCTGCAACAGGGTGCCGCCGGGCATCGTGGTGCTCGATTCAACCTATCTCGATGATGCCGAGCTCGTGGTTCGTGAGCGGCTGTTGCTTGCGGGCGCGAGGCTTGCGACCCTACTGAACTCGACGTTGGCGCAAGCCCAACGTGTCAGCCCGAGGAGACTGCGATGAGCAAGCGAGCATCCCTTACCTGGCTCATGGCACTCATCGCCGGCGTTGCCCTTGCGGATTCGGGACCGCCCGCAGGTCAGTGGGTCCAGACCCTGACGCGGGAGGCGCTCGACTCCGGTTTTCTCTCTCGCCTCCCACCGAACGTATCGGTCGTATTCGGCCTGGCCAAACCCGAGGAGGGCACGGATGTCAGGCAACTGCTCTCCAAGGAAGGGCACCAGGTGCGGACGTTCAATGTCAGTGTGGCCAACCATGCCGATGTCGTCATTTTCAATGTCAACGCTCAAAGTGGGTCGACAGTTGCGTACCTCATTGGCCCGGACGGGCAGCTGCGCAAAGCAGTGGCCTACCAGACCGGTGGGGAGGCGAGGCCCCTGAGCGCGGCTGACGCCAAAGCCGGCCTGGCTCGCGAGAAGAAATTCTGGTCGGCCCGCGCCAAATCGGCGCCCGCCGCATCGCCACCCGCGGCGCCAGCAGCGAAGTCGGGATCCGGGCAGTGAGAGACCCCGGGGTGGCAGTTGACGGGACCCCTCGGGGGCCGTGCTAAATTAGCCGCTCCGAACTCTCCAGAAGGTGGAGCCGTGAACGCCAACGCCATCGAGCAGAGCCTGGCCAGGGGCCCCGAGAGTCCCCCCGAAAGTGCCGTCGCCTCATCGGCACCTTCTTTTCCTGAGCCCGCGGCGCGTCCCGAGCTTGCGGCGCAGGCGTTCGGCGAGGGCAAACGCGCCGACCGTTGGTTCCTGTCGCGCCTGCTCGCCTCGCTCGGATCCCCGCCCATCGAGCTCGCGATCCGGGACGGGGCGCGGGTCGGGGTGGGCACCCCCGTCGCGCGCGTGACGTTCGACACCCGCACGACGATGCTCTGGGTGCTTGCGGATGTCCCGCTGCGCTTCGGCGATGCCTATAGCGACGGCACGGTCACGGTCGAGGGCGACCTCGTGACCCTCCTCGAGACGGTGGACCGGGCGAGCCGGCGCGCCGGGGGTGGCCGCGACCCGCTCGCGGCTCGCGTATCGCGCGCGCTGCGCCGCCCTCATCTCAACACGGTCTCCGGCTCGCGCGACAACATCCATCACCACTACGACATCGGCAACGCGTTCTACGAGTTGTGGCTCGGCTCCACCATGGCCTACACCTGCGCGTACTACCCGCAACCTACGGCGACACTCGATGAGGCGCAGGTGGCCAAAATGGACCACGTGTGCCGCAAGCTTCGCCTGAGGCCGGGCGAGAGCGTGGTGGAGGCCGGCTGCGGCTGGGGCATGCTGGCCATGCACATGGCGCGTCGCTACGGTGTGCGCGTGCGCGCGTTCAACATCTCGCACGAGCAGATCCTCTGGGCGCGCGAGCGGGCCAGGCGCGAGGGACTTTCGGGTCAGGTCGAGTACGTCGAGGACGACTACCGCAACATCAGCGGACGGTACGATGCCTTCGTGTCGGTCGGCATGCTCGAGCACGTGGGCGTCAAGAACTACCCGACGCTCGGGGGCGTGGTGCGGCGCTGCCTCGGCGGCCGTGGGCGCGGCCTCATACATTCGATCGGACGCAACCGCCCGGCACCGCTCCACCCCTGGATCGAGAAGCGTATCTTCCCCGGCGGACGTCCGCCGGCGCCCTCCGAGATGGCGCGCATCTTCGAGCCGTGGGATCTGTCGATTCTCGATGTCGAGAACCTGCGGCTGCACTATGCACAGACGCTGCGTCACTGGCTGACACTCTTCGAGGGTGCGAGCGAGCGCGTGCGCTCGATGTTCGATGACAGGTTCGTGCGCATGTGGCGGCTGTACCTTTCGGGGTCGGTCGCCTCTTTCACCACCGGATCGATGCAGCTCTTCCAGGTGGTCTTTGCGCCGGGGGAGAGCAACGACATCCCCTGGACGCGCGCGCACCTGTACTCGAGCTGACGCGGTCGCATGCGCAGCTGTGAGGTCCTCATCGTCGGCGGCGGCCCGGCCGGCTCGACCGCCGCCTGGCAGCTGCGCCGCGCGGGCGCCGATGTGCTGGTGCTCGATCGCGAGCGCTTTCCCCGCGTCAAGCTGTGCGCCGGCTGGATCACTCCGGAGGTGGTGCGCGATCTTGCGATCGACCTCGCGAGCTACCCGCATCGGCTCCTCACTTTCCCGCGACTGCGGGTGCACCTCGGCCGGCTGCACGTGCCGGTGCCGTGCGTGCAGTACTCGATCCGCCGCTTCGAGTTCGATGCCTGGCTGCTCGAGCGCTCGGGCGTCGAGGTGGTGCAGCACAACGTCCGTCACATCACCGCCGATGCCGATGGCTTCATCATCGATGACGCGTTCCGCTGCCGCTACCTGATCGGGGCCGGGGGGACGCGCTGCCCGGTGTACCGGGAGCTGTTCCGCGAGTTGAATCCGCGCCAGGGCGCGCTGCAGATCGTCACCCTCGAGCACGAGATCCCCTACGACTGGTCGGACGCCGACTGCCACCTGTGGTTCTTCGAGCAGGGGCTGCCGGGGTACTCGTGGTACGTGCCGAAGGAGCGCGGATGGCTGAACGTCGGCGTCGGCGCCATCGCCGAGCGCCTCAAGGCGCGGGGCCAGGATATCCGGGCGCACTGGGCACATCTTGCGGGCACACTCGAGCGGCGGCTCGCCCCGCGGGCGCAGTACGAGCCGACCGGCTACAGCTACTACCTGCGCGGCGGGGTGGAGGTCGTGCGGCGCGACAACGCCTTCATCACCGGGGATGCCGCGGGGCTCGCCTCCAGGGATCTCGGGGAAGGCATCGGTCCTGCCATCCGCAGCGGGCTGCGCGCCGCAGGCGCCATCCTCGCCAACGAGCCGTACCGTCTCGATGATGTGACCGGCTTGAGCGTCGGCAGCATCGCCCGCAGTATGCTCGGGCGCCTCAAGCCCGCGGCGACGGATTCCGGGCGGCGGGCGCGCGCGGGCACGGGAGGAAGTGCACATGGCCTACGTCACGGTGATCAATGAGCACCAGCACGTACAGCAGATCGTCTCCGGACACCATCACCTGACGGCGGATGAAGCGGTCCCGGCCGGCGGCAGCGATGCGGGCTTCGCGCCACGCGAGCTGCTGCTCGCGAGCCTCGGCGCCGACACCGCGGTGGCGCTGCGCAGGCACGCGATGCAGAACGAGTGGACGCTCGGCAAGATCACGGTGGGGTTGCGCTGGTCGCGCGATGGGGAAGGGCGCGAGCACATCGAGCGGCGTGTGTCCTTCAGCCGGCCGCTGACGGCACCACAGAAAGAGATGATGCTCGAGATTGCCGCCAACACGCCCGTGACCCGCGTATTGAGCGCCGGCATCGCCATCCAGTCGACATTGATGGACTGACATCAACGCGCAGCGACTTGACGTCGGCCAGATGGTGCAGCTCACTCCGGCTCAGATCGAGCGATTCAACGCCGACGGCTTCCTGACCCTCGATCAATTCCTGAGCGCGGAGGAGGTTGCGCTCGCGCGGGCGCGCTTCGAACCGTTGTTTCGCGGCGAGTTCGAGACCGGCCTGTATCCCGACGAATGGAACTGGCGCGTCGGCAGGGACCGGGCGGACCTGACGCGGCAGATCTGTAACGGCTGGAAGTCGGACCGCACGATTGCGCGCATCGTGCTCAAGGAGGAGATCGGCCAACTGTGCGCGACGCTCGCGGGCTGGCCGGGTGCGCGCATCGGCCAGGACAACGTGCTGTGGAAGCCGCCCGGCGCGAAGGCGCTCGGTTTCCATCAGGACGATAGCTACTGCAGTTGGGTGGTACCTTCGGGGTTCCTCACCTGCTGGATGGCACTCGATGACACCTCGGCCGCCGGCGGCACGATCGAGTACGCGCGTGGCTCGCACCGCTGGGGACGATTCCCGCCGCTCGGGCAGTTCCACGCGCCCGAGGACTACCGCGGTGCGTTGCGCCAGGCCGCCGCCTCCGTCGGCTGCCGCGTCGAACTGGTGCCGATTGAGGTTCCAGCCGGCGGTTGTGTGTTCCATGCCGGCGGCACCTGGCACGGCTCCGACGCTAACCGCGGCTCGCAGCCGCGCCGTTCGCTGGTCAGCCATTGCCTGTCATCTGACGCGCGGTTCCATCCGACGGAAGTGAGTTACATCTACAGCCGCTACCGCCGCGTCGGCGACCTGACCATGGACGAGAGCTTCTTCCCGATTCTGTCGAGGCAGGACGGCTACCGCACGCCGTTTCTTGCGACCTACCTGGAGCAAGCGGCGACTATCTGACTCCCGGCGGACTCGTGCCCCGGTAGAACGTTGCGGCCGGCATCGATCTGACGAACTCTGCGGCAATCGTCGGTCGCGACTCGCCCGCTCCGCTCGCCGGCTCATTCTCGAGAGGCACCTGCTTGCGCAAGGCGAGCCACGCTGCGGTGACTGCCGGCCCGAAGGATCGGCCAGGGTCCTGCGTCCTGCGGACGTCGAGCCAGAGACTCGCTTCGAGAATATCGAACGCCAACAGGTCCATCGTGACCGATACGGCCTGACGGGCGCGCTGAACCTTGAGGCGTGTCTGCGCCTCGAGGTCCTCCACGGTGCTCTCGAGCGCGTTGCCGAACGGTGCCACGGGGTTCGCCAGTCCCTGAATCTCCTGCTGCAGGTCGGTCGGCATGTAGCCACTGTCGCGGCGCTGCCAGTGCGGCAGCACCTCTGACACAGCGACCACGGTGAAGAACGGATTTCTGAAGCGCTCGATCCGCAGCATGATGGCGACATCCATGTTGCCGAGCGCGATGACGAAATTCTCGAGCTTGTTGGCCATCGGGTAAGGGTCCCAGTTCGCGTTCGAGACCACAAACCCATGCTGACCGTGACTGTGCGGCCCGCCCTTGACGAAGTATTTCATCATCTGCGGTGTGGCGAGCTCCCACGAGTCCTCGGGACCTAAACCGACGCGCACCGCGGGATTGTGGTCGGAGCTGTTGGCCTGGAACAGCACCGCCTCGCGCAGCGCAGCCCATTCTTCCCACGCGGCTGCCTGGCGGACTGACGAAGCCCGCAGGCTCTCAGGGTCCTGGATGATCCGTTTGGGATCGCCGTCGAACAGATAGCTCCCCTTGATCATGTCGAGCACGCGCGCGGCATCCCAGTTGAGCCAGCGGCCCGGCCGGTCGAGCTGCACGGCCGCGCTGAGCGGCGTGACGCTGCTGTTCATGCCGTTGAGATCCATGGCGTAGATGAGGTCGGCCCACTCGAGCGCACGGCGCGCGTCGTGGACCACGAGCGCCGCCTGGCCGGTCGCATAGGCATTGCTGCTGAGAAGCGCGTTGTCGTCCGCGGCGAAGGGCTGCAGCGGCTGAAGTCCTGCCTGCGCCAGGGCTTTCGCGGCCGGCATGCGCACGCCCTGGTAATAGGCCTCGCCGGCGCCCACCATCGTGGCTCCGACGTTGGCGAGCTGCGCGAGATCGCCTTCGCCGACCGTGCCGCGCGACTGCACCACGGGCGTGATCCGCTTGTTGAGCAGATCGAGCAGCATCCGACTGAGCTCCGGGCTCGGGGCGTTCCAGGTCATCGCATTCGCCCGTACCACCATCATCGCGCGCACGATCTCCTCGTCCATGACCTCGGGACCGAAGCCCCACCCGGCGCCGCGCCGGAACCTCTCGGCCTGCCACTTGAGGATTTTCGGCTGGTTGTCGGCCGACAGGGCATCTCCGGAGAACACGACCCTCTCACGGTTGTCGGCTGTGCCGCGGTTGAACCAGTAGACCGACACGCCCTCGGCGGCCGCCTCGAGCAGGAGGCCGTAATTATCGGCCTGGCGCTGCCGGGCGTCGGCGCTCAATTGCACCTTCGTTCCGTGGCGCGCGACATCGACGATCTGCTCGATCGTCAGGTCACGGCCGTTGAGAGTAACTGTCTGGTCGCTCATCGTCGTATCGCTCGGGATGTAGCTCTGTCCGGCGAGCGCTGCTGACGCGAGGCCGCCAGCCACCAGCGTCGCGAGTGCGAGCGTCGGCCGGCGCCTGCGATGACGAGATCGAGCGTGCACTCTTAGTAACCCCCGGAATGCTGCGACAGGAGATGTGAGCGAATGGACTCAGCCGACTGCCTTCAGGTCCCCAGCGACCGCCGCGCGGAAGATGCGCTCGAGCGTTGCGGGATCGAGCGGCGCCGGGTTGCCGGCGGCCGATGGATCTCGGGCCGCCTGCTCGCCAATGACCGACGCTTTGCCGACATCGACGCCGATCTCGGCGAGCGAGTGCGCGATTCCGAGAGTCCGGCGCAGCTCGAGCACCCAGTCGAACAGAGCTTCGAACCCCGGGCTCGGGAGACCCAGCAGCCGTGCGATGAGCTCGCTCTTCGCGGCGATGGCGGGGCGATTGTGCCGCATCACGTAGGGCAGCACGATCGCATTGGTGAGACCGTGATGAGTATCGAACCAGGAGCCGACCGGATGGGCAATCGCGTGGACAGCGCCGAGCCCCTTCTGGAACGCAGCCGCACCCATCGAGGCCGCGGCGAGCATGTTGGCGCGCGCTTCGATGTCGCGACCGTCCGCGCAGGCCCGCGGCAGGAACCGGGCGATCAGTCGCATCCCTTCGAGCGCCACGCCATCGGCAAGCGGGTGAAAGCCCCGCGCGCAGAACGCCTCGAAGCAGTGCACGAAGGCATCCATGCCCGTCGCCGCGGTGATGTTACGCGGCAGACCGACGGTCAGCTCGGGATCGGAGATCACGATGGCGGGCAGCATCTGAGGATGGAAGATGATTTTCTTCTCGTGGGTCGTCTCATTCAGTATCACCGCGGCGCGCCCGACTTCGGAACCGGTGCCGGCGGTCGTCGGCACGGCGACGACCGGTGCGATGCCGGCGGAGTCCGCCCGCAGCCACCAGTCGTCGACGTCTTCGAAGTCCCACATCGGCCGCGTCTGGCCCGACATGAAGGCGACCGCCTTGCCAGTATCGAGGGCCGATCCTCCTCCGAACGCGACGACTCCGTCATGACCGCCGTCGCGATACGCCCGCAGGCCGGCTTCGACGTTGCTCGCGGTGGGATTGCCTTTCACTTCGCCGAAGAGCGCCGCCCGCGGCAGCATCGCGAGCGCACTCTGGACCATCGGGTGTTGGACCAGCGCCCGGTCGGTGACGATTAGCGGGCGGCGGATGTGCAGCTGCGCGCACGCATCGCCGAGCTCCGCGATGCGGCCGGGGCCGGCCCAGATACGGGTCGGGAAGCTCCAGTTGGCACGCAGTGCTGTGCTCATGGGGTTGTCCGGAAATGAAACGACTTGGGCCGCGTGAGATGCTCAAAGCCGACACGCGACAGCGTGCAGCCGCGACCGGAATTCTTCACGCCCGTCCAGGCGAGCGCGGGGTCCAGGTAATCGCAGCGGTTGAGGAATACTGTCCCCGTTTCGAGTTCATCTCCGAGCGCCTCGGCGCGCGCGGGGTCCGCGGAATAGATGGCCGCGGTCAGACCGAATGCACTGTCATTCATGAGCCGCACGGCTTCCTCGTCCGAAGCCACCCTGACAATGCCAACGGCGGGCCCGAACGTCTCCTCGCGCATGATACGGTGGGAGTGGTCGACGTTAACGAGCACCTGGGGCGCCAGATAGGGCGTGCCGCGCCGGTCCATCGGGAAACGCCCCGGGTCGATCAGCTGGCGTCCGCCGTGCGCCAGTGCGTGATCGACCTGCGCTCGAACGGCGTCGGCGGCGGCCGCGCGCACCAACGGACCGAGAGTGGTCTCTGGATCAAGCGGTGAGCCGAGACGGTACCTGTGCGTCAGGTCGACCATCGCTTCCACGAAGCGCTCGAATAGCGCCGCAATGACATAGATGCGCTTGATGCCACAACAGGACTGTCCGGCATTGAAGAAGGCGCCGTCGGTAAGCGACTCGACGGCGTGGCTCAAGTCGGCATCAGCGCGCACATACGCAGGATCTTTGCCGCCGAGTTCGAGACCCGACGTGGCGAAGCCAGCGGCAGTAGCCGCGACGACCGCCCGGCCTCCGGCCACGGAACCGGTGAAACACACCGCGTCGACGCGTGTATCAGCCGCGAGCCGCGCCGTGTCCTCGTGCGAGAGATGCAGGAACTGAAATACTCCGCGCGGTACACCCGCCACGGCAAAGGCCTCCGCGAAGCGCTCGGCGCACAGCGGCGTCTGATGCGAATGTTTGAGCAGCACGCTGTTGCCGGCGATGAGCGCAGGCAGCACGGAGTTCACCGCGGTGAGGTAGGGGTAGTTCCAGGGAGCGAGCACCACAACGATGCCGACGGGTACGCGCTTGATCTGGCGGGCGAAACCTGGCTTCGGTCCCGCATCGATCGGCTCGAGCGCTGCGGCGGCGACTCCGAGCATGTAGCGTGCGCGCTCTTCGAAGCCGCGTATCTCGCTCGGTGAGTGTCGCAGCGGACGGCCCATCTGCCAGGTGATCTCCTCGGCAATGGCTGCGCCGTTGGCGACGAAAGCCTGGACCGCTCGGCCAAGCATTTCGACTCGGCTCGCGAGCGGTACGCGCTGCCAGTCGGCTTGTGCGCGCCTCGCCGCATCGAGCGTTGCATTGATCGCCGCCGCGTCGGCGAGTTCGCGCTCGACGTAGCAGCGACCATCGATCGGGCTGATTGTTCGGAGGCGCGCGTTCATCTTTGAGATCGCCGCTTGCGGCTGCAGACCAG
>DATMPW010000060.1:0-25848 GCA_035566915.1 Steroidobacteraceae bacterium | reverse complement strand
AGCTGTTTCTCTTCTCGGCGGCCTCATACGACACCGTCTCGAGCAGCCGCTCCATCACGGTGTGCAGGCGGCGCGCGCCGATGTTCTCGGTGCGCTCATTCACCTGGAAGGCGATCTCGGCGATGCGCCGCACGCCATCGGGGGCGAACTCCACCTGCATGGCCTCGGTGGCCATGAGCGCCTTGTACTGCGTGGTGAGTGAGGCATCGGGCTCGGTGAGGATGCGCACGAAGTCGCCGACCTTGAGTGAGTCGAGCTCGACGCGAATCGGCAGCCGACCCTGGAGCTCCGGGATGAGATCGGAGGGTTTCGACAGGCTGAAGGCACCGGAGGCGATGAACAGCACGTGATCGGTCTTCACCGGCCCGTACTTGGTGGCGACCGTCGAGCCCTCCACCAGCGGCAGCAGGTCGCGCTGCACGCCCTCGCGCGATACGTCGGCGCCGAGTGTCTCCTGGCGGCGTGTCACCTTGTCGATCTCGTCGATGAACACGATGCCGTTCTGCTCAGCGTTGACGAGCGCCTGGATCTTGAGCTCATCCTCGTTGATGAGCTTGCCGGCCTCCTCGTCGGTGAGCAACTTGAGCGCCTCGCGCACCTTCACCTTGCGGGTGCGGGTGCGGTTGCCGCCGAGATTCTGGAACATCGCCTGCAGCTGCTGCTGCATCTCTTCCATACCGGGCGGCGCCATGATCTCGACCCCGGCGGGCATCGCGCGCAGCTCGATCTCGATCTCGCGGTCGTCGAGCTCGTGCTCGCGCAGCATCTTGCGGAATTTCTGGCGCGTCTCGCTGTCGCGGGCCGGCGCCGGCTCGTCGGTGGAAAAGCCCATCATGCGCGGCTTCGGCAGCAGCGTATCGAGCACGCGCTCCTCGGCGGCATCGAGCGCACGCTCGCGCACCTTGGCCATCTCCTGCTCGCGCGTGATCTTCACCGCGACATCCGCCAGCTCCTTGACGATCGAGTCCACGTCGCGACCCACGTAGCCGACCTCGGTGAACTTGGTGGCCTCCACCTTGACGAACGGTGCGTTGGCGAGCTTTGCCAGGCGACGTGCGATCTCGGTCTTGCCGACACCGGTGGGACCGATCATGAGGATGTTCTTGGGGGTGATCTCCTGGCGCAGGGGCTCATCCACCTGCATGCGCCGCCAGCGGTTGCGCAGCGCAATCGCCACGGCGCGCTTGGCCGCGTCCTGGCCGATGATGTGCTTGTCGAGCTCCTGAACGATCTGCCGAGGGGTGAGCGATGACATGAGGCTTAGGCTCCCGCGCCCTTGCGCAATTCCTCGATGAGGATGTTGCGATTGGTGTAGATGCAGACGTCGGCGGCGATGTTGAGCGAGCGCTCGACGATACTGCGCGCATCGAGCTCGGAGGCCTCGAGCAGCGCGCGCGCCGCGGCGAGCGCGTACTGGCCGCCGGAGCCGATCGCGGCCACGTCGTACTCGGGCTCGATCACATCGCCGTTGCCCGAGATTACGAAGAGCTTCTCCGGATCGCCGACCAGCAGCAGCGCTTCGAGGCGCCGCAGATAGCGATCGGAGCGCCAATCCTTGGCGAGCTCGATCGCGGCGCGTGTCACGTTGCCGTACTTCTCGAGCTTGCCCTCGAACCGCTCGAACAGGGTGAAGGCATCCGCAGTGCCACCGGCGAAGCCCGCGAGTACCTTGCCATCGGCGAGACGGCGCACCTTGCGCGCGTTGCCCTTCATGACGGTGTTGCCGAGAGTGACCTGGCCGTCGCCACCGAGTGCGATCGCGCCGTTGCGGCGCACGCCGAGAATGGTCGTACCGTGTGGATCGAAATAGGGTCGTTCGTTCATGGGTGTCCCTAAGCTTGGCTTGACGCCACCGCCGGCTTGGCCAGCGCAAGCTCACAGCAGGCAGGCCGTCGGCCCTCGCGCGTGCTTAAGCCTTGCGACGTGCCCGCGGGTGGGTCGCGTCGTAGATGCGGGCAAGATGCTGGAAGTCAAGATGGGTGTAGATCTGCGTGGTCGAGATGTCGGCATGCCCGAGCAGCTCCTGCACTCCGCGCAGCCCCCCGCCGGACTCGAGCAAATGCGAGGCAAAGGAGTGGCGGAAGAGGTGCGGATGCACGTGCACCCCGAGCCCCTGACGCCGCGCCCACAGCGCGACGCGTAGCTGCACGGCGCGCGCTCCGAGCCGCCGGCCATTACGGCCGACGAACAGCGCGTTCTCATCGGGGCGGGCCAGTGACGGACGCTCCTGCAGCCAGGCGCGGAGGGCGCGCAGCGCCAGGCGGCCAACGGGAACGATACGCGCCTTGCGACCCTTGCCGAGCACGTGCACCACCGCGTCCTTGAGATCGACGCTCGAGATATCCAGGCCGACCAGCTCGGCGAGGCGCAGTCCCGAGGAATACAGCAGCTCCATCAGGGCCCGGTCGCGCGCGCTCAAACGATCGCCGCTTTCGGGCAGCTGCAGCAGCCGCGCCATCTGGTCCGCATCGAGCGTCTGCGGCAGGCGGCGGGCAGCCTTGGGCGCGCGCACTTCAGCGGCGGGATTGCCGCTGATGCGGGCGTTGTGGCGCACCGCTGCGCCGGATGAAGCCGGTGCCCGCGACATCGCGGTCCGCGCGGTCTCCGACGCCGCTTCGCGCAGCAGGAAGGCGAAAAAGCTGCGCACCGCCGAAAGGCGGCGCTGGATGCTGCGTGGAGCGAGACCGGATTTGTGCGAGTGGGCGGCGAAGCGGCGCACGGCGGCCGGCTCGAGCGCGCTCCAATCGGCGATTTCCTCGAGGTCGCAGAACTTCTGAAGCGCCGCAAGATCGCGTGCGTAGCTCTCGTCGGTGTGGGCCGAGAGCCGCCGCTCGCTGCTCAGGTAGCGCCGGAAGCGCGCGACCCACTCGAGCGCGACGGGGCTCACCGGAGCGGCGTCTCAGGAGGTGCGCTCACCGCGCAGCGAGTCGGTCACGAGTTCCGCGAGGCGTGCCAGGAACTCGGTGCTCATGCCGGGATGAAAGCGGTCACGGTCCGGGCTGCCGAGCGCGAGGAGGCCGAGCGAGCCCTTCTCCCCGAGCGGTACGAGCGCCACGGAGCCGAGCTCCAGTCCTTCCGGGCCGAAGAGGAATTCACGCTGCGAATCGCGCGCCTGACCACAACGCGGCTTACCGCTCGCAAACAGCGATTCAAAGGACTTCAGGTTCGGATCATCCGCCGGCACGGTGCGCACGAAGCGCGGCGTGGTGGGGTCGGCCACCGCATCGATCAACACCAGCGCGGCGTGGAAGGCATCGAAGTCCTCGCGCAGCCCTGCCTCGATGCGCGCCAGCGCCTCGATGCGCGGCACGACACGCAGCAGGCGGCGCGTGAAGCGATGCAGCCGTTCGGAGATGGCGTCGTTCGCCCGCGCCACGCTCACGAGCTCCGCCAGCTTCCCCTCGAGCTGCGCCTGCTTCTCGCGCAGTACCTCGATCTGACGCTCGACCAGCGAGATGGTCGAGCCGCCGCGCGCGTGCGGCAGCTTGAGCCGCGCGAGCAGCGCCTGGTGGCGCTCGAAGAACTCGGGATGACGCTGCAGATAGTTGGCGATGCTTTCTTCTTCGCCGTCGGCCGCGGCAAGACCGCGCGCCTCTCGTGTCGTCATGGTGCTCTATACCTCGACATGCCCCTGAAATGATATCTGTGCCGGGCCGCTCAGCCAGACGTGCTCCCCAACGCCCGCCCAGTTTACCCGCAACTCGCCGCCACGCACCTCCACCCGCACGTGTGCCTCGAGCAGGCCGCGCCGCCTCGCCACCGCGACGGCCGCGCAGGCACCGGTACCGCAGCTGCGCGTCTCGCCGACGCCGCGCTCGTACACGCGCAGCCGCACCCGATCGCGCGCCACGATCTCGAGGAAGCCAGAGTTGACGCGCTTCGGGAAGCGCGCATGGCGCTCGATCAAAGGGCCGAGTTCCTCGACCGGGGCGCTCTCGACCGCGGTCACCGTCAGCACCGCGTGCGGGTTGCCGAGCGACACCGCGCCGATCTCCACTCGCCGGCCACCCACCTCGAGCACGTAGCTGTCGGACTCGGCCGGGGCATCGAAGGGGAGCGAAAGCGGATCGAAATCGGGCACGCCGAGGTCGACGGAAACCTCGCCGTTCTCCGCGATATGCGCGCGGATGCGACCTGCCGGGCTCTCGAGGTTGAGCGCACCGTCGCGCGCGAGTCCGCGCCGCGAGAGGAGCGAGGCGATGCAGCGCGCGCCGTTCCCACACTGCTCGACTTCATCGCCATCGGCGTTGAAGACCCGGTAGTACGCAGCGTCTTCGGCCCGATGGGCGGGCGCGAGCAAAAGCGCCTGGTCAAAGCCGATTCCGGTGCGGCGATCCGCGAGTGCGCGCAGCCGCTGCGGAGTAAGAAGGGAGTCGGGGACCGGCGCGTCGAAAACCACGAAGTCGTTGCCGGCCCCGTGCATCTTTGTGAACTCGACGCGCATTGGCGGAAAGGATAGCCGAAACGCGGCGCGCACGGACCTTGTTGGCTCCGTGGCCTTGGCGAGGCCGTGCGTCTAGTCTAGGACAGTGAGCCCGAACGAACACACGGTACGCATCGAGCCGCACGGCCGCACCCTGCACGTGAGCGAGGATCAGCCGGTGCTCGAAGCCGCGCTCGCCGCCGGGCTCAACCTCCCGCACAGCTGCAAGTCCGGCCACTGCAGCTCATGCCGCGCCCGGCTCCTCGAGGGCGAGATCCGCTATCCTGGCGGCCGGCCACCAGGCATCACGCCCGAGGAGGAGCGCAGCGGACACATTCTCCTGTGTCAGGCGCACGCATTGACGGATCTCACGGTCGAGGCGCGACTCATCACGAGCGTCGCCGACGTCGAGATCAAGACGCTCCCCTGCCGCATCGCGGCCCTGACGCCCCTCGCACCCGATGTGATGCAGTTGTTGCTGCGTCTGCCCTCGGTCGAGCGGCTGCCCTTCCGTGCCGGGCAGTACCTCGATGTGCTGCTGCCAGGTGGCAAGCGGCGCAGCTTCTCCATCGCCAGCCCGCCGCACGACAGCGATCTCATCGAGCTTCACGTGCGGCGCGTGAGTGGCGGTGGCTTTACCGAGCGTCTGTTCGGGACGGGCGGCGCCGGCGAATCGCCGCTCGCTGTGGGTTCGCTGCTGCGCATCGAGGGGCCGATCGGACAGTTCAGCTACCGCGAAGGACGGGCTCCGATGCTCATGGTCGCAGGCGGCACGGGTTTTGCCCCGCTGAAGTCGATACTGCGGCACGTGCTCGAGACCGACCTCCGGCGCGAGATACATTTTTACTGGGGCGCGCGCCACGTCCACGACCTGTACGAGCGCGCACGCATGCTCGAGTGGGCGCGGCGCCATCCGCCGCTGTCATTCACCGCGGTGTTGTCGCAAGCGAACGCGACCGAGGCCGCGCGCAGCCGCGTGGGCCTGGTGCACGCGGCGGTGCTCGCCGACCATCCGGATCTGAGCGGCTTCGAGGCATATGCCGCAGGTCCGCCGGCGATGATTGAGGCGATACGCGCGAGCTTTCCGCGCCATGGCCTCCCTGCCGAGCGGCTGTATTTCGATTCGTTCGATTACGCGCCGGATTCAGGCCGGCGCTAGTCAGGGCGCCGGCACGTACGGGTAGATCTCGTCCGCGATCCAGTAGGTCGCGAGAATGGCCGCGAACAGCACTCCCGTAAGCCACAGGCCCCAGCGCCAGCGCAGCCAGAGTCCGCGGAAGGAAGAGCACTGCAGCGGAATATCCACGGCATACGCCCCGCAGTAGCAGACATTCGCCAGCACCGCGAGCACGAACATCAGCAGCAGCGCCTGGAGGGTGAGCGCCGGACGGAAGTGCGGCCAGGTCAGGATGAGCCAGGCGAGCACCACGGCAGCGAGCACCAGGTTGTACACGATGCGCCTCGGCTCCCAGTAGCGCAGCGCATCGTCCAGCAGTGCGCGCACTTGAGGCGGCGCGTTCGGGAGCTCAGGGCGTGCCGGAGTCGTCACGGGCTCTCATGCCATGCCGCCGAACGTCTCGAGGTAATCGTCGATCGCGGCGCGAATCACCTGCGCGGCAGCGTCGAAGCCGTAGCGCCCGGTGATGCTGATCCTCGGTGGCTCCCCGGGAACGAGCTTGTAGGTGTTGAAGTAATGCTCGAGGCGCTCGAGCAGCGCCGGCGGCAGGTCGGTGAGCTCCTGCGCCTCCCCCCAGACGTAATCGCCCTCGAGCACCGCGACGATCTTGTCGTCGGCCTCGCCACGATCGATGATTTTCAGCCCGCCGACCACGCGAGCGCGCAGCAGCACCTCGGAGTGATTGATCGGACGCTCGCTGATCACGCAGATGTCGAGCGGATCGCCGTCACCGCGTTCGCAGCCTTCCGCGAGCCGCCGCACCCGCTCGCCGCAGTAGGTCTGCGGAATGAAACCGTACAGCGAGGGCGGTTGCGAGGAAGTGCGCTGCGGCCGATCGACCTGCAGATAGCCGGAAGCCTTGTCCACCTCGTACTTCATCAGATCGAAGGGGGTGATCTCGATGTAGGCATTGACGATGCGCGGCACGCTCGGCCCGGGGGTGAGGCCATGCCAGGGATGCGGCCGCCAGCGCGAGTACGAACTTGAGTCCGGCACGCTGCGGATTGTAGCGTCGGACTGCTATCCTTACGACGCCGTCACGACCGAGGCACACCGGATCCGTCACGTTCACGAGGGGCGTCGCATGATCCACGCGGCGATCACCGGCTGGGGCAAATGCCTCCCACCGGCGGTGCTCAGCAACCACGATCTGTCCACGATTCTCGACACGAACGATGAGTGGATCGTCAGCCGCACCGGGATCCGCGAGCGGCGCATCTCGCACGTCGGACTGGAAGAGCTCGCTTACGTCGCGGCTGCGCGCGCACTCGCCGCCGCCGGTGTGGCCGGGAGCGAGATCGAGCTGATCGTCTACGGCAGCTGCAGCTACGACGACCAGGTGCCCAACATGGCCTCGGGCGTGCAGCTGCGCATCGGCGCGCACTCCGCTGCGGCATACGACATCAACACAGCGTGCACGAGTTTCCTCTATGGGCTCTCGACCGCGAGTGCACTGATCCGCACCGGTGTCGTAGGCAACGCCCTGGTGATCGGTGCCGAGCTGATCTCGCCGTTCATGGACTGGAGCGACCGCGACGTCGCCGTGCTGTTCGGCGACGGCGCCGCCGCGGTCGTGCTGCAGGCGAGGAACGAGGAGGAGGGCCTGCTCGCCGAGAAGCTCGGCTGCTACGCGCACTCACGCGAGACGCTGCGCGTTCAGGGGATGGGGGGCCGCTATGCCAACCGCGGGGTCCTGTACGGCATCACGCGCTGGCAGTTCGAGGGACAGGAGATCTTCAAGCGCGCCGTGCAGGGCATGGCAGGTGCCTGCGAGGAGGCGCTCGCCCGCGCCGGCTTCAGCGCCTCCGAGGTCGATCTGGTCGTGCCTCACCAGGCCAACCTGCGCATCATCGAGGCGGTCGCGCGGCGTGCACACGCGCCGATGGAGCGCGTGTATGTGAATGTCCAGCGTTACGGCAACATGTCCGCGGCCACGGTGCCGGTAGCGTTGTGCGAAGCGCTGGAGGAGGGTCGGGTGCGCCCCGGAGCAGTGCTGCTGATGCCCGGCTTCGGCGGTGGCTTGAGCTACTGCGCGCACCTCGTGCGGTGGGGACGGCGCACCACGCCGATTGGCGCGAGCGATGTGCAGTTACCGCCTAACGATCGCACAGCGCTCACCCTCATCCGCGAGTGTCGCGAGCGCAAGATCCGTCCGGTGGCCATCGCCTCCGGCGAGCCGTTCGCGCACGCCTAGAAGGCGTTGCCTTCAGCGCTTGGCGCTCTTCTTAGCCGCCCGCTTCTTCTTGCCCGGGTCCTTGGGACGTGATTTGCCGAAGGAGCCCCGGTAGATCTTGCCGCGCCGCGTTCTCTGATCGCCCTTGCCCATGCGAGTCTCTCCCGATTCTTGCCACGCAAAAGGCCGGCCGCCGCTGCCCGGGAAGGCAGCGGCGGGCCGGCCTCAAGCAGCGATGGGAAACCTTACCAGCGCTTCGGTGCGCCGCCGCCGCGGTCGCCGCCGCCGCGGTTGCCGCCGCCGCCGCTGCGCTCCTGAGCCTCGTTGACCCGCAGCGGGCGGCCGCCGAGCTCCTTGCCATTCAGATTCTGGATGGCGCGCGACGCGTCGGCGCGCGACATCTCGACGAAGCCGAAGCCACGCGGCCGACCGGTGTCGCGGTCGGTGATGATGCTCACGGACTCGACGGTGCCGTGCTGCGCGAACAGCTCGCGGAGCTCGGCGTCGGTAGCGGAAAAAGGCAAGTTGCCCACGTAGATTCTCGTCATGCAATCAAACTCCTGAAACGGACGGTATCAGCAGGAGCGCATACCGAAAATCACGGATTGCTCGGCGCACACACTGCCACCTGGTCGAGAACGATTCGGCTTTTCAGACTCGGAAGCCAACTCGCGGTCTAAAGGTGCGGGCGGCAGGCGGCAGGAAAGGGAAAGGTCACGAACCGGCGCGGACGATACCGCATGCAACCGGCGTGGCACAAGCGGGCGAGGGCGCTTTTGTGGCCTCGGCCGCAGCAGGGCGCGAGGCGGTCGCGGCGTAGGGAGTCTCGCAGGCGCGGTCGAGGCACACCGTCAACAGCGCCACGGCAAGCCCTCCACCCACTGCCCGGAACGGCCGGCTGAAGATGAACATTGGTGTCCCCTCCGCATCGCTGGGCCGCAACGGCGGCCCTTGGATGCCCACTCTAGTTCGGCCGCTTGGCCAGAAAAACTGTCTAATCGTGAAATCATTGTTTTTCTATGGCATACAATTGATTCATGGATCAGCTCGCCTGCATGCGCAGCTTCGTGCGCGTCGCGGATCTGCACTCCTTCACCCAGGCCGCCGATGCATTGGGCCTGTCGCGCGCGGTGGTGAGCACCCACGTCGCCGAGCTCGAGAGATACCTGCGCTGTCAGCTGCTCCACCGCACCACTCGCCGCGTGGGGCTCACCGCCGACGGTGCCGAGTACCTCGCGCGCTGTCAGCGGATCCTGGCCGAGCTCGAGGCGGCGGATGAATCGGTGCGCCGCACACGCCTCGCGCCGGCCGGAAGGCTGCGGGTCGATGTGCCGGTGGAGTTTGGCCGCGCGCTGCTGATCCCGGCACTCCCCCGGTTCACCGCCCGCTACCCCGACCTGCAGCTCGAGGTGCAGTTCAACGACCGCGTGGTCGATCTCATCCGCGAAGAGATCGATCTGGTCGTGCGCGTCGGCGCCGTGCGCGAGCCGCACCTCATCGCACGGCGCGTGGTGGGAACGCGGCTGCTCACCTGCGCATCCCCCGAGTATCTGCGCACGCACGGCGCACCCGCGGTGCCGGAGGATCTCCGCCGGCATAAGCTCGTGGGCTATCTCCCCACCGGCACCCGCCGGGCGCACCGTTGGCTCTTCCAGCGCGGCACGCAGCGCATGCGGCTCGGATTGCCGTTCAACATTGCTTTCAACTCCGCGGAAGCGGAAATCCGCGCGGCGATCCGCGGCGCGGGGGTGGTGCAGGCGATGGATCTGATCGTCGCAGAGGCACTCGCACTCGGGCGGCTGCAGGTCGTGCTGCCGGAGTGGTCGGCGCCGGGCAAGCCGATCTCGGTGGTCTGCCGTGCGGGGCTGCGCGACTCGCCGAAAATCCGGGTGTTTGCGGATTTCGCCGCCGAGCTGCTGCGGCGCTACCGCCAGCGCGTCGATGCGCTGCTCGAGTCACCCGCTTGAGTGGCGCGCGCCAGGCGCGGCGTGCGCGTCCGCCTCAGCGCGTGGGGCGCCCGGCGAGCTGATCGAGCGCGCGGATCTGCCGCACCGTGGAGTCGGACTCCGGCAACACCTGGTTGGCCTGGCGGACGAAGCCCGGGACCTCTTCCGGCGGGAGCGGCGGGCTGATGAGATAACCCTGGGCGAAGTCACAGCCGAGGCGCCGCAGCAGGTTCCAGGCCGCTGGATCCTCCACGCCTTCGGCCACCACCTTCAGCCCCATGCTGTGGCCGAGCTCGATGGTCGAGGTGACGATGGTGACCGCGCTCGGGTCCGCGGGCGACATGAACGAGCGATCGATCTTCAGCTCGTCCACCGGCAGCACCGAGAGCTGCGACAGCGAAGAGTGCCCGGTGCCGAAGTCATCGATCGAGAAGCGTATGCCGGCGATCCGCAGCCACTGCATGTTGCGCACCGCGATCTGCGGGTCGCGCATCACCGCGCTCTCGGTGATCTCCAGCAGCAGTGAGGTGGAATCGACCTGATCGCGGCGCAGCAGCCGCAGGATCTCATCACTCAGGTCCGGGTCGAGAATGTCGGGTGCCGAGAGGTTCACCGCGAGATCGAGCTCGAGGCCCTGCCGTCGCCACTCGCCCATCTGGCGGATCGCAGCGCCCAGCACCCAGTTGGTGAGCTGACGGGAGCCACCGGTGCTCTCGGCGAGCGGCACGAACTCCGCGGGCGAGACCACGCCGAGCTCCGGGTGTGTCCAGCGCACCAGCGCCTCCAGGCTCCTCACCGAGCGGCTCGCCATCGCAACCTTCGGCTGGTACACGAGACTCAGCCGGTCCTCGTCGATGGCGCGGCGCAGATCGGTGACGAGTGCCAGGCGGCGGCGATGCTCCTGATCCTGCCCCGCCCGGTAGAGAGCCACCCGCGTGCGCGTCTCGTCGGCATCCTCCAGAGCGACCTGCACCCGCTGCAGCAGTTCACCGGCGCTCTCGCCGTGGGTCGGGAAAAGGCACACGCCGCACGCGAGGCGCAGATCGAGACTCACGCCCGCGAGGTGAAAGCCGCCGCGAATCACTGCGGCGAGCTGTCCGGCGTACAGCGGGGCACGCTCGGCGGTGCAGCCTGGGGCGATCACCAGGAACTGCATCTCGCCGAGGCGAGCAACGGTGTCGGCGGCCGCGATGTTCTGCTGCAGCCGCCGCGCGGCTTCGCGCAGCACCTCATCCCCCACCTGCAATCCGAGCGAGGCATTGATGTCCGGCAGGTTGCGCAGCTCGATGAGTATCAGCGCTGCGCCAGGCTCACGAGCCCCGTCGCGGGTGAGGCTCTCGAGCGTGCGCACGGCAAGCGCCCGGTTCGGCAGCGCGGTGAGCGGATCGTGGTAGGCGTGGTAGGTGATGTCGGCTTCGCGGGCCGCGATGTTGCTCTGCATGGCATTGAAGGTCGCCGCGAGGCTGCGGAATTCTTCGCCGCCCGCGACGTCGACCGCGGTTCCGTACTGCCCGCGCTCGATCCGCTGTGCGGCGCGCACTAGCTCGCCGATGGGTCGCGAGGCACTGCGTCCGAGGACCGCGCCGATCACGGCGGCGAGCAGCAGCGCCACCCCGTCGATGAGCAGCATGGCATCGCGCAGCTCCCGGTACGGTGCCAGCACATCCTCGAGAGGTTTCAGCAGGATCACGTCGACCGAGTCACCGCGCACGTCCAGGCGCCGCGCGGAGCTCAGGTAGTCCGCGGCACCGAGCCGGCTGACGTGCGGCAGCTCGCTCGCCGCCGGGAACACGGCCGCTGCGGCCAGCGGTAAGGTCGCGGCGACGCGCGTCAGCCCCGTCGCGCCGTGCGTGACGATGGCGACCTCCGAGCCGACCAGGTCGCGAATGCGCGCGGCAAGCGCTTCATCGGCCACGAAGCCCATGGCCACCCAGGCGATGGTCTCCGGAGTGCGCACCGGCGAGAGGAAGAACTGATAGGAGTGCGCGCCGAACACGCGGAAGTTCGGCTGCTCGCGCAACCCGGCGGCGTCCTCGAGGAGCCCCGCGGGCGAGCCCTGGGCATCGTCCGCCGCGGCGGCTGTCGAGGCGAGCACGCGCCCGTGAGTATCGAGCACCAGCACCATGTCCGCGCCGATGCGCTGCGCGTGGTTGCGTGCCGCGGAGAGGATGGTCGGAGTGTGACCGCTCGCCACGGCCTCGCGAAAGCCGAAGTCCGCGGCCAGAACCGCCACTCCGTTCGCCAGCTGGCCGGCGCGAAAGCCGATCAGGTGGTCGGCGAGCGCTCCCCCCGTGCGCAGCTCCTCGGCAGCCCGTGCCTCGACCGTCCGCCGGGTGCTGATCAGCACTGCGGCGAGCGTCACAGTTTGAGTGACGATCACCAGGCCGATGATCAGCACGAGAAGCCGGTTGCGGAAACTGCCCATGAATGCCGCTCGAATAGGCCGTCCATCGTACGAGCCCGACAGTGATTACCGCGAGGATTCGAGTGCGGGAATGAGACCTCCGGCACGAGCCAGTCGCAGCCGATCGGCTGCCGCAGCGGCTGGGGCACTCCTGGCGCTCGCGGCGCTCTTTGCCGCTGCGCGACCCGCCGCAGCCGCCACACTGGTCGTGAGCGTGCAGACTCCCGATGGGCACGCGCTGCCTGGCGCCGTGGTCACGGTACGCCCGCTCGAGGGTTCTCCCCGCCACGCCGCGCCGGTGCACGTGGTGATGGACCAGGTGAACCGCAGCTTCGCGCCTGATCTGCTCGTCATCCCGGTGGGCTCGACCGTGGAATTCCCCAACAGTGACTCCGTCAGTCACCAGATCTATTCGTTCTCATCGGCCAAGCGCTTTCAGCTACCGCTCTACCGCGGCAAACCCTATCCGCCGGTGCACTTCGATCAGCCGGGCGTGATCACGCTCGGCTGCAACATTCACGATGAGATGCTCGCTTACCTGCTGGTGACGGACGCGCCCTGGTATGGCCGGACCAGCGAGGGTGGCAGCTGGTCGGCGGAGGTGCCGCACGGACACTACCGCGTCGAGCTGTGGCATCCACGACTGCGCGACAACGAGGTGGACTTGAGACGTGAGCTGACGGTCGCCGATGCCGACCGCGCGGAGCTGACACTGCGGCTGTCACGGCCGCCACAGCCGGCGCCGCTCACCGACCGGCCGCATTCCTGGGACTACTGAGGCCGTACACCATGGAGCGCCGCCTGTACCGACTGGCATTGCGGCTGATCCTCCTCGCGGTCGCTGGCGCGAGCCGCGCGACGGACTGGGAGCTGAGCCTCGATACCCGCCTGGTGACCTCGGATGCGTACCCGTCTTTCATGGACGGGGGGCTCGGCGCGGTGCGCTTCGGGAGCGATGACTCGGGGCTCAGGCTCGGGCGCGCGCGCTTAGCCGTGACGCAGCCGCTCGGAGAGCTCTTCAGCGCACACCTCGACGCCTCGGTGTTCGATGACAAGGATCGCAGTGCGCTCGGGGTCACCGAGGCGTATCTGTTTTTCCGTCCGTATCCGCGCGCGGGCTATCGCTTTCGGCTGAAGGCGGGTGGGTTCTACCCGCCGGTGTCGCTCGAGAACCGCTCAGCGGGCTGGGAGTCGCCCTACACCCTCAGCTACTCGGCGATCGACAGCTGGCTTGCGGTCGAGGTGCGCACCATTGGCCTCGAGGGGCAGCTCGAGTGGCTCGGCACCCGGACCGGGCACGCCTTCGACCTGGGAGTGACGGGCGGGGTGTTCGGCTGGAACGATCGCGCCGGGGTGATGGTCGCGAGCAACGGCTTCGTGTTGACCGACCGGCAGACGCCGCTGTTCGGCCGCCTCGGGCAGCCCGGTGTCAAGCCACTGAACGGCGCGGAGCCCTTCATGGAGATCGATCACCGCGCCGGCGCGTACGCCGGGCTCGAGGCGCGTTACCTCGATCGCGCGGTGCTGCGCGTACTGCGTTACGACAACCGTGCCGATCCCACGCAGGCCGACACCGTCTCGCACGTCCTCGCGTGGGAGACGCGTTTCACCAGCGCCGGGCTGCGCGTCGAAGCCGACCACGGCTGGACGGCGATCGTGCAGTGGCTCGGTGGCGATACCACGATCGCCCCGCAGTCGATGACGCTCAACTGGCCGTTCCAGGCGCAGTTCGCGCTGCTCTCGAAGCGGTTCGGCCGCAACACGCTGAGCGCGCGTTATGACCGTTTTGCCGTGCAGACCAACGCTCCGGAAGTCTACGGTGCGCAGGACGGGCATGCGTGGACGGCGGCGTACCTGTTCGACCTTGACGCGCACTGGCGCTTCGCGCTCGAGTGCGTGCGTGTCGTGAGCAGCTCGGTCAACCGCGAGGAGCAGGGCGGCCCGCCGCTCGCCACCGAGACGCAGTGGCAGCTGGCGATCCGTTATGCGTTGGGGTCGGCGATTCGCTGAATCAGCGGTAACGCGCGAGCACCTTCTCCAGGCCCTTCGAGCCCGGCGACAGCAGCTCGTACGGCAGGCTGTTGAGCGGCGCGTCGGGAGTGGCGTTCACCTGGTGGAACTCGTTCTGCGAGCGCTCCACGTACAGCAGCCCCGTGAGGTACTCCCCCGCCTTCATGCGCTCCTGGATCTGCACGGCGGCGAGCGTACGGTTGGTCGGATCGTAAGCGGAATCGAGCTTGCGCAGCACGATGCGGCTGCCATCGTGCAGCACCACCGGCAGTGCCTCACCCTCCTTGTAGTCGGCGGTGATCTCACGCTCGAGCGGGATGAAGTCCGCGTGCACCGCCGGCTCGTAGTGCTCGCGCGTGTACGCGTAACTCTTGGTGGACCCCTCGTGGTCGTTGAAGGTGACACAGGGCGAGAGCACGTCGATCAGCGCGAAACCCTCGTGCTTGAAGCCCGCCTGGATGAGTGGCACGAGCTGCTGCTTGTCACCAGAGAAGCTCCGTGCCACGAACGAGGCACCGAGTGTCATCGCGAGCAGCACCGGGTCGATCGGCGGCTGGAAGTTGGTCTCGCCCTTCTTCGCCCGGGTACCGATGTCCGCCGAGGCCGAAAACTGACCCTTGGTGAGCCCGTACACGCCGTTGTTCTCGATGATGTACAGCATGTTGAGATTGCGCCGGATGGCGTGGCAGAACTGTCCGAGGCCGATCGACAGCGTATCGCCGTCTCCGGAGACGCCGATGTAGGTCAGCGTGCGGTTGGCGGCGTTGGCACCCATGGCGATCGCGGGCATGCGACCGTGCACGGAGTTGAAGCCGTGGCCGCCGCTCACGAAGTAGGCCGTGGTCTTCGATGAGCAGCCGATGCCCGACAGCTTCACCAGGTTCTGCGGCTCGAGGCCGACTCCCCAGCTTGCTTCCACGATGGCAGCGGTGATCGAGTCGTGCCCACAGCCGGCACAGAGCGTCGACAGCGCGCCCTCGTAGTCACGCCGGGTGAGACCGAGCGTGTTCTTCGGCAGTGAGGGATGGGCGACTTTGGGCTTGGCGATGAAGGTCATGTCAGCTCTCGCAGGTTTCAGCCATGCGCAACGTCCCGCGAGGCGATGCGCTCCCCGGGCTGCAGCTCGGCGAGCACTCCCTCGACGATGAAGCGTGATGAGATCGGCAGGCCGTCGTAGTGCAGCAGTGAGCGCAGCTTCGCCTTGTCCACCGCCGTCTCGAGGGTGAGCAGCGCGCGCAGCTGCGCATCGCGGTTCTGCTCCACCACGATCAGCAGCTCGTGCGCCGCCAGAAAGTTCTCTACGTCCTCGCTGAAGGGAAAGGCGCGCACGCGCATGTAGTCGAGCGCGATGCCGCGCTCCTTCAGCACGTCGAGCGCCTCGCGGATCGCGCCGTCGCAGCTGCCAACTGACACGAGTCCGACGCGGCTGCCGGCGGTCGCGTCGATCACCGAGCGCGGCACCAGGCGCCTGGCGGTGGCCCACTTCTTCATCAGCCGGTCGAGCACCAGCTGGTAGTCGGCTGCGTCCTCGGTGTAGGCGCCGTACTGGGTATGGCCCGAGCCGCGCGTGAAGTATGCGGCCTTCGGGTGCGTGCCGGGGAGGGTGCGGTAGCCAATACCATCACCGTCCTTATCGAGGAAGCGGTAGAACTTCTCGAGCTTGAGTACCTCCTCCTTGCCGAGCATCTTGCCGCGATCGGGGCGGTAGTTGTCGTCCCACTTGAGGTCGCGGCACATCCAGTCGTTCATGCCGATGTCCAGATCCGACAGCACGAGCACCGGGGTCTGCAGCCGCTCGGCGAGATCGAAGGCCTGCGCCGCCATGTAGAAGCACTCTTCGGGGTTCGCCGGGTAGAGGCACACGTGGCGCGTATCCCCGTGCGAGGCGTAGGCGCAGAGCTGCAGGTCACCCTGCTGAGTACGCGTCGGCATGCCGGTGGAGGGACCCACCCGCTGGATGTCGAAGATCACCACCGGCACCTCGGCGTAGTAGGCGAGCCCGAGGAACTCGTTCATGAGCGAGATGCCCGGCCCCGAGGTCGCGGTGAAGGCGCGCGCGCCGTTCCACATGGCGCCGATCGCCATGCCGACCGCCGCCAGCTCGTCCTCCGCCTGGATGAAGGCGAAGTTACGCCGCCCGGTCGTTGGGTCGACGCGCATGCGGTCGGCGAACATCTTGAAGGCGTCCATGAGCGACGTGGAAGGGGTGATCGGGTACCAGGCCGCGACCGTGGCGCCGGCAAACAGGCACCCGAGCGCCGCCGCGGTGTTGCCGTCGATCATGATGTGGCCGGCAGTCTGCGTCATCCTCGCCACGTGCAGCGGCAGCGGACACTGGAAGCTCGCGCGTGCATAGTCGTAGCCGAGCTGAATGGCCTTCATGTTGCTCTCGACCAGCTGCGGCTTCTTGGCGTAGGTCTCAGCAAGTAGCTGACGGATGTGGGCGAGATCCAGATCGAGCAGCGCGGCCAGCACCCCCGTATAGCAGATGTTCTTCATCAGGATGCGCGTGCGCACGCCGTTGAAGTTCTCGTTGCACAGTCGCGCCAGCGGCACCCCGAGCACGGTGATGTCCTCGCGCTTCAGCAGCGAGGGGCGGGGCCAGGTGGAGTCGTACACCAGATAGCCGCCCGGTTCGACTTCCTTCACGTCGCGCGCGTAGGTCTCCGCGTTCATGGCCACCATGATGTCGACCCGGCCGGAGCGGGCGGCATAGCCTTGCTTGGTGACGCGGATTTCGTACCAGGTCGGCAGTCCCTGGATGTTCGACGGAAAGTAGTTCTTGCCGACCACCGGAATGCCGCTGCGGAAAATCGACTTCATCAACAGTGTGTTGGCGCTCGCCGAGCCGGTGCCGTTCACCGTGGCGGTCTTGATGGTGAAGTCGTTGATGCGTGTCAGGTCTGCTTTGGACATAGTGAGCTTCGCGGTCGAGTCTCGTGCGAGGTGAGGCTCAGGCAATCTTCGGCTTGCGCGCCTCGAGCGCGTCCGCCTCAGCGGCGGCGTGTGGCCAGTGCAGCTCGGATTTCTGCATGTCAAAGGCAGCGGTCGGGCAGCGCTCGGCGCACAGCCCGCAGTGCACGCACAGGTCCTCGTCCTTCACCATCACCCGGCCGGTCTGCGGCAGCGCCGCCGACACGTACAGCGGCTGGCTCAGGTTCTTCGCCGGCGCCTTGAGACGCGCGCGCAGCTCGGCTTCCTCGCCGTTGTGCGTGATGGTGAGACAGTCGACCGGGCAGATGTCGATGCAGGCGTCGCACTCGATGCAGAGCTTCGCGGTGAACACCGTCTGCATGTCGCAGTTGAGGCAGCGCTGCACTTCCTGCTCCACCTGCTCCGCAGTGAAACCGAGCTCGACCTCGATGTTGAGCTTCTTGAAGCGCTCCTTGAGCGAGACGTGCGGCATCAGCCGCCGTTCAACCGGCGTGTAGTCGTTGGCGTACGACCACTCGTGCATGCCCATCTTGCGGCTCTGCAGGTTCATGCCGGGCGCCAGCCGCTCGAGCACCGACTCGCCCTGGCAGTGGCGATGGATGGAGATCGCCGCCTGGTGGCCGTGCTCCACCGCCCAGATGATGTTCTTTGGCCCGAACGCCGCATCGCCGCCGAAGAACACGGAAGGCAGGGTCGACTGAAAGGTGGTCTTGTCGACCACCGGCACGTCCCACTTGCCGAACTCGATGCCGAGATCGCGCTCGATCCACGGGAAGGCGTTCTCCTGGCCGATGGCGAGGATCACATCGTCCGCGGGCAGGAACTCCTCCCCGACGATGCGCTCGGCGGTGATGTTTCCGCGCGCGTCGAGCTCGTACTCCATCTTGTCGAACCGCATGCCGGTGAGGCGGCCGTTCTCGATGACGAACGCCTTGGGCGAGCGGTTCACGATGATCTGCACGCTCTCCTCCTCGGCATCCTCGAGCTCCCACTCCGAGGCCTTGAAGAAGCCGCGCGGCTTGCGCGCCATGACCTTGACGCTCTCGGCTCCGAGCCTGAGGCTCGTACGGCAGCAGTCCATGGCGGTGTTGCCCACCCCGATGATCAGCACCCGCTTGCCGATGCTTTCGATGTGCCCGAAGGCGACCGACTCGAGCCAGGCGATGCCGATGTGAATGTTGGCGGCGCCTTCTTCACGGCCGGGGAGCTTCAGCTCCTTGCCCTGCGGTGCACCGGAGCCGACGAACACCGCATCGAAGCCACCCCGGGCGAGCAGCTCACGCATGCTGTGCACGGGAGTGTTGAGCCTGAGGTCGACACCCATGTCGAGGATCATGGCCATCTCCTCGTTCAGCACCGTGGCCGGCAGGCGGAATGAGGGGATGTTGGTGCGCATCAGCCCGCCCGGCTCGCCGTACTGCTCGAAGATGGTCACCTCGTAGCCGAGCGGCAGCAGGTCGTTCGCCACCGTCAGCGAAGCGCAGCCCGCACCGATGCAGGCAATGCGTTTGCCGTTCTTCAGGCGCGGGATTTTCGGCAGCCGCGCGCTCACATCCTCACGATGGTCGGCGGCGACGCGCTTCAGCCGGCAGATCGCCACGGGCTTCGTTTCGATGCGGCCCCGGCGGCACGCCGGCTCGCACGGCCGGTCGCACACGCGCCCGAGGATGCCCGGAAATACGTTGGAGTGGCGGTTCACCATGTAAGCATCGGTGAAGCGGCCCTGCGCGATCAGTCGGATGTATTCGGGGACATCGGTGTGAGCCGGGCAGGCCCACTGGCAATCCACAACTCGATGGTAGTAGTCCGGATGGGAGGTATCGGTCGGTTCCATTCAGTGCTCGGGCCTTAAGCCCCTCGAGCCCTCGGGCAGTAAAAGGGATGGTGAGTATAGGGTCGCGCGGCGGTTTGTCATCGGCGTTAATGCGCGGAACGTGCGCGAAATACCACCGCACGCACCGCGGACCGTTCCGTATATTGCGCTGCAACAATCCGCCCGTCCAGTCGGGCCTATACTGCCGCAACGTTATGGCCGAGCCGCTAGCCACCGAGATCCGCCTGCGGCGCGCCTCGCGCGTGCTCGAGGTCACCTTCAGCGACGGCAGCCGCTTCGAGCTGCCCTTCGAGTATCTGCGCGTGCACTCGCCCTCGGCCGAAGTCAAGGGTCACGGCCCGGGCCAGGAGGTCCTGGTTCTCGGCAAGGAGAACGTCGGCATCACCACGATCGAGCCGGTGGGGCAGTACGCCGTGAAGCTGGTGTTCGATGACGGTCACGATACGGGCCTCTACACCTGGAAGTACCTGCACGAGCTCGGACGTGAGCGCACCGAGAAGTGGGCGCGCTATCTCGCACGCAAGGCGCGCGGCAGCAGCTGAGCGTCGCGCGGTTCGCGTTGCGCATGTCCGCTGTGTTGCAAGGCTCACGCCATACAAAGGCACGCGATGACGTACGTCTCTGCGGATAGTTAGGCGGATACCTAACTAATGCACAAAAGGTGCATCGCAATGGGTGCCTTCGCATACGGCCGCGTCGCGGATACAGCTGCGCCGTGCTGTGCGAACACCGCACGAAATGTGCGGCCTCGAAAACAGGCCACGCGAGCCAAAAAGCAAAACGGGCCGGACATCGCTGTCCGACCCGCTTCGCCATGCAAGACCCCCCGTAACGGCCGCGATTCTGCGCGTGACCGCGGAGAAAAATCAACAGTGATCGCAGCGGCTCAGCGGGTGCGATCGTCTAGAATGTGTCTGAATCGAGCGTAGGCTGACGATCTTTTCGACGATGGCCATGGCAGAGCAGCGTCCCACCACGGACTTCGGCTTCGAACGCGTGCCCCTTGCCGAGAAGGCGCGCCGCGTCCGCGACGTGTTCGACTCGGTCGCCGAGCACTACGACCTGATGAACGATCTGATGTCGGCGGGCACACATCGGCTGTGGAAGCGCTTCACGCTGGCACTGGCGAATCTGCGCCCCGGACAGCGCGCCCTCGATGTCGCCGCAGGCAGCGGCGACCTCGCCGCAGGGCTGGCGCGACAGGTCGGCGCACGAGGCCTGATCGTGCTGACCGACGTCAACGCCGCGATGCTGGCGCGCGGGCGCGACCGCCTCATCGATGAGGGCATCGTCGGCAACGTCGCCTTCGTACAAGCGGACGCGCAGCGATTGCCGTTTTCCGACGGCACCTTCGATTGCATCACCATCGGCTTTGGCCTGCGCAACCTCACCGATAAGCCTGCCGCGCTCGCTGCCATGCGCCGCGCGCTCAAGCCGGGCGGCCAGCTGCTGGTGCTCGAGTTCTCGCAGCCGCGCCTGCCGGGCCTGAAGCCGCTCTACGACGCCTACTCCTTCCGCGTGCTGCCCTGGCTCGGCCGGATGGTGGCGCGCGATGAAGCGAGCTATCGCTACCTCGCCGAGTCGATCCGCATGCACCCCGACGCGGACACCTTGCTGAAGATGCTGCAGGAGGCGGGACTCGAAGGCTGCCGCTACCACTCCCTCGCCGGCGGCATCGTCGCCGTGCACCGCGGTTACCGCGCCTGAGGCTGCGGACGCGAGGCCATGCTGAACGCAATCCTCGAGAACCTGCTGAACCGCGGCCTGCCGCGCTCACCGCGTGCACGGCAGCTGTGCGCGGCGCTGACCGGCCGCAGCGTGGCGATCGTCGTGCCGGAGATCACGCGGCTGCGCGTGAGCTCGACCGGCGAGACTCTCAGCGTCACGCGCGACGACGCGCCGGCGGAGGCCACGATACGCGGCGGACTTCTCAGCCTGCTCGCGCTCACGGGCGATTCCGCCCAGCCCGTCATCCAGCGCGGCGACGTCACCATTTCCGGCGACAGCGACATTGCCGAGCGCTTCCGCGAGCTTGCGCAGCTGCTGCGACCGGACCCCGAGGAGGAGCTGTCGCTGCTGATCGGTGATGTCCCGGCGCACCAGCTGGGACGGCTCGCGCGGCTCGGTGCCTCATTCGGCGCCCGCGCGGCGGACACGACGCTGCGGAACCTCGCCGAGTACTGGGCGCACGAGCGCGGTGATCTCGTCTCGCGTAACGAAGGCGAGCAGTTCCTGCGCGGCGTGGATGCGCTGCGCGAAGGTGTCGATCGACTGCAGGCGCGCCTCGATCTGCTCGCGCAGCGACGCGGCGACTCGTGAGGCGGAGCCTGCGGTTGTGAAGCCGCGCGTCCTGCTGCGGCTGCTCGAGATCCAGCGCGTGCTGCTGCGGCACCGCCTGGACGACTACGTACGCGCGACGCACCTGTACCGCCCGCTGCGCTTCCTGTTCTTTCTCTCGCCGCTCGTGTGGTTCGAGCGCCGCCGCCAGGTGAGCCGCGGCGCACGCCTGCGCCTCGCGCTCGAGGAGCTGGGTCCGATCTTCGTCAAGTTCGGCCAGGCGGTTTCCACGCGGCGCGATCTGCTGCCCCCCGATATCGCCGATGAGCTCGCGCTGCTGCAGGACCGCGTGCCGCCGTTTCCCGGGGCGGTGGCGCGGGCGCTGATCGAGCAGGCCTACGGTCAGCCGCTGACGCAGGTGTTCGAGAGCTTCGATGAGATGCCGCTCGCGGCGGCGTCCATTGCACAGGTGCACGCCGCGCGCCTGCCCGGCGGAGCGGAGGTGGTGGTGAAGGTGCTGCGGCCGGGGATGCGCACGATGATCGAGCGCGATCTCGAGGTGCTGCACGCGCTCGCCGATCTCGCGCATCACTACTCGCGCGAGGGCCGGCGGCTGCGGCCGCGCGAGATCGTCGACGAGTATCAGAAGACGGTGCTCGATGAGCTCGACCTGATGCGCGAAGCCGCCAATGCTTCGCAGCTCAAGCGCAACTTCGCCGGCTCGGAGCTGCTGTACGTGCCGGAGGTCTACTGGGACTACTGCCGGAACGACGTCATGGTGATGGAGCGTATTCACGGCGTGCCGATCAGCGACCTGCAGCGTATTCGGGCAGCGGGCACCAACATCCGCCAGCTCGCCGAGAATGGCGTGCGCATCTTTTTCACGCAGGTGTTCCGTCACAACTTCTTCCACGCCGACATGCATCCCGGCAACATCTTCGTGCTGCTGGACGACCCGCAGCGGCCACGCTATGCGGCGGTGGACTTCGGCATCATCGGCACGCTCGACCCGCGCGATCAGCACTACCTGGCCGAGAACTTCATGGCGGTGTTCGAGCGCAACTACCGGCGCGTGGCGCAGCTGCACCTGGAATCGGGCTGGGTGCCGCCCGAGACGCGCATCGATGAGATGGAATCGGCGGTGCGCACCGTGTGCGAGCCGATCTTCGATCGACCGCTGAAGGACATCTCCTTCGGACGCATACTGCTGCGGCTGTTCGAGATCTCGCGCCGTTTCAACATGCAGATCCAGCCGCAGCTCATGCTGCTGCAGAAGACGCTGCTGAACGTGGAGGGCCTCGGGCGCGACCTGTACCCGGATCTGGACGTATGGGCCACGGCCACTCCCATCCTGCGTGAGTGGATGCGCGAGCGCACCAGCGTGCGTGCGCTCGCGCGCGATCTGCGCGCCCGCATGCCCGGGCTCATCGAAGCCGCGCGCGGCCTGCCCGAGCTCCTCGGCAGGCTGGTGGACCGTGAGCTCCCAGGGCTGCGGCAGACCCGCGCGGGCGCGGAAACCGCCGAGCTGCGCGCCGAGCTCGCCCGCGCCGCACGGCGACGCGATGCGCTGACGCTCGCTGCAGCGCTGCTGCTCGGCGGGCTGGTGTGGCTCGCCGTTGCGCGCCCCCCGGCCGCAATCGGCTGGGCGCTGCTCGCCGCCGGGGCAGGCGGGGTCGTCTATGGGCTGTGGCGCTCCAGTTAAGTGCAACGCTCGCTCACCGAAGGCTCGATACCGGCCGGCCTGTTCCGCTTCGCGCTGCCGATCCTGTTTGCCAACATCCTGCAGTCGCTCAATGGCTCGGTGAATGCCATCTGGGTAGGCCGCTTCCTGGGTGAAGCCGCACTGACAGCGACTTCCAACGCCAACACCGTCATGTTCCTGCTGATCGGCGCGGCCTTCGGCATCGCGCTGGCGGCCACCATCCTCATCGGTCAGTGCATCGGCGCCAACAACCTGCACGAGACCAAGCGTGTGGTGGGCACCAGCGCGACTTTTTTCGCGGGAATCTCGGTCGCCATGGCGATCGCGGGCCTCGTGCTGTGCCGGCCGCTGCTCATCGCCATGAGCACACCCGCGGACTCGCTGCCGCTCGCGGTCGCTTACATGCGCGTGATCTTCCTCGCGCTGCCCTGGCTCTACATGTACGCCTTCGTCATGGCCGTGCTGCGCGGCGCGGGCGACTCCAAGACGCCCTTCTACTTCATGCTGCTGTCGGTGGGCATCGACATCGCGCTCAACCCGGTGTTCATCTTCGGGCTTGGGCCCGTTCCGCGCCTCGGGATCGCAGGCTCCGCACTTGCCACCTTCGTCGCCCAGGCGGTGAGCCTCATCGCGCTGATCCGCCATCTCTACCGCCGCCATCACATCCTCTGCCTGCACCGCCGCGAGCTGCACTTCCTGCGGCCGGACGGGGCGCTGGTCGGCACGCTGGTGAAGAAGGGAATCCCGATGAGCGCGCAGATGCTGGTCCTCTCGCTCAGCGGCGTGCTCATGATCACGCTCGTCAACCGCTTTGGCGTCGACACCACCGCTGCATTCGGCGCGGCGCTGCAGATCTGGAACTACATCCAGATGCCCGCGTTCGCCGTCGGCATGGCAGTCTCCGCCATGACCGCGCAGAACGTCGGCGCAGGCAAATGGAATCGCGTGACGGCGATCGCGCGCGTGGGCGTGGTGTACAGCGTGCTGCTCACCGGCTCGGTCGTGCTGGTGATCGAGGTGCTCAACACCCGGGTGTTTGCACCGTTCCTGCCGAGCGAGTCCAACGCACTGGCGATCGCGAGTCACATGAACCGCATCGTGACGCCCTCGTTCATCTTCTTCGGCATTTCGCTCACGCTGTTCGGTGTGGTGCGCGCTACCGGCGCCGTCATGGCCCCGCTGATCATCTTTACGATCGCGCTGCTCCTGGTGCGCTTCCCCTTTGCCGAGGCGCTCCTTCCACGGTACCAGGTCGATGCAGTGTGGTGGAGCTTCCCGGTATCGTCGCTGCTCGCGGCGGCGCTCGCGGTGCTGTACTACCGCTACGGCGACTGGCGACACGCCCACATGAGGGTGCCGGCCCGCTCCTGAGCACGCAGTGGTCCTGCGTCCGCGCGGTGAGGCTCTCTCCCGAATTGCAGATTCGCCCCCACGGCAGCACGCGCACAATGCAGCGCATGCAAACCCGTACCCTCGGCGGCACTGGGCCCACCGTCTCCGCACTCGGTCTCGGCTGCATGGGCATG
This sequence comes from Steroidobacteraceae bacterium, assembly GCA_035566915.1. Taxonomy (GTDB): domain Bacteria; phylum Pseudomonadota; class Gammaproteobacteria; order Steroidobacterales; family Steroidobacteraceae; genus 13-2-20CM-66-19. Next base: position 1,442 of record DATMPW010000060.1, on the reverse strand, counting down.
AGCGAGTTCTACGGCCCGCACAGCGACGCCGAGTCGCTCGCGACGCTCGCGTACGCGCTCGATCGCGGTGTAACTTTCCTCGACACCGCCGACGCGTACGGTCCCTACACCAACGAGGAGCTCCTCGGCCGCGCGCTCCGGGGGCGACGTGCGCAAGTCTTCATCGCCACCAAATTCGGCTTCGTGCGCGATGCGGCTAATCTGAGCGCTCGCGCCGTCGATGGCCGGCCGGTGCGCGTGCGTGCGGCCTGCGAGGGAAGCCTCAAGCGGCTCAACGTGGAGTACATCGACCTCTATTACCTGCATCGCGTCGATCCCGACGTACCGATCGAGGACACGGTCGGCGCGATGGCCGAGCTGGTGCAGGCAGGCAAGGTGCGCTACCTCGGGCTGTCAGAGGTGTCGCCTCAGACGCTCGCGCGTGCCCACCGCGTGCACCGCATCACGGCGCTGCAAAGCGAGTACTCGCTGTGGACGCGCGACCCCGAGGAGGGCGTGCTCGAGACCTGTCGGCGGCTCGACGTCGGCTTCGTGCCCTACAGTCCCCTCGGTCGCGGCTTCCTCACGGGCGCTATCAAAAGCCCCGATGACTTCGCCGCCGATGACTACCGCCGCATGAATCCACGCTTCCAGGGGGAGAATTTCGCCCGCAATCTCGCGCTCGTCGACAAGGTGCGGGAGCTCGCGCGGCAGAAGGGCTGCACCCCGGCGCAGCTGGCGCTTGCCTGGGTGCTCTCGCAGTGGCAGCACATCGTGCCCATCCCCGGCACGCGCCGGAAGGCGAACCTCGATGAGAACCTCGGCGCGCTGTCGGTAATGCTGAACGCCGCAGAGCTCGCCGCGATCGATGCGGTGTTTCCGCCCGGCGCCGTTGCCGGTGCGCGCTACCCGGAGCAGATGCTGCGCCTGACCCGCGGCTGACCGGTCACTTCGCCGACAGCTCGCTCACTGTGGCTCGCGGCTCGATCCACAGCGCCCGCGCCCGCCCGCACAGCTCAGCCTTGCCATCGAAGATGGCAGTGCCGGCCTCGTGCTTGCGGCCGTTGCTGTCGATGCGCCAGCCGACGAGCGTGCATGACTCACCGATGTGCACCCGCCGGTCGACGTGCGCGGTGAATTCCGCGAGCAGCATCATGCGGTCGTCCGGGGCGACCGCGTAGTAGCCCGGGCAGTCGAGAGCGGCTGACATGAACTCGGCCCGCACCTTGCCATCGCCGGCATCGAGCGAGGCGTCAGGCACCCAGGGCGCGGCCACCACGCCGCGCTCGGCGATGGGCCCGGCGAAGATCCGCAGGCCATCGCCGCGCACCCGCTGCGTGCCGCACACGAAGCAGCTCGGGAAGCGGTGGTGGCGGAAGCCCGCGTAGTGGCGTGAGGCCTCCACCGCTTCCAGGTAATCCGGCGCCGCGGGCACCGCGAGCGTGAGAACCACCGGGTGCGCC